>NZ_JADYVJ010000030.1:0-20570 GCF_020193715.1 Bradyrhizobium sp. IC4060
GGACGGCTGCGGCATGAAATGTTAAACGAGACGCTGTTTACCTCGCTGGCCCAGGCCCGCGTCGTGCTCGGATGCTGGCGCGCCGATTACAACGATGCACGCCCACACTCGCGGCTCGGATGGAAGACCCCGTCCGAGTTCGCAGTCACCTGCCAACCCGCGCCGGGATCTGGCGCTGCGCTATGCCGATGGCTCCGCGCCAGCTCCCGTCGCTACCACCGCCCAACCGGGCCAATCCAACAGCCGGAGCGAACTCAGGACTAGATAAAACTTGGGGGCAAGGTCAGACCGCCTGACGGGTGAGCGCAGAACGGCGCAGATCTTTGTCGCCGTGCTCGGCGCATCGAGCTTCACCTACGCGCAGGCGACGTGGACGCAGGGGCTCGCCGACTGGATCAGCGCCCATGTTGGCGCCTTCGCGGCGATCGACGGCATACCGGCGCTGCTGGTGCCCGACAACACCAAGGTCGGGGTCATCAAGGCGAGCCTGTACGACCCGCAGATCAATCGTACCTATGCGGAGATGGCGGCCCATTACGGCACCGCCATCTTGCCGGCGGGGCCGCGCAAGCCGCGCGACAAGGCCAAGGTCGAGCAGGCCATCCTCATCGTCGAGCGCTGGCTGCTCGGTCGCCTGCGTCATCGCACCTTCTACAGCCTGGCCGAGGTCAATGCGGCGATCGGCGAACTGCTCACGAGGCTGAACGAGGAACGGCCGATCCGACGGCTCGGCGTGACACGCCGCCGATTGCTCGAGGAGGTCGACCGGCCGGCGCTCAAGCCGTTGCCGGTGTCCCCCTACGTCCTCGCCGAGTGGCGGATCCGCCGCGTCACTCTCGATTACCACGTCGAGGTGGAGAAGCATTACTACAGGTTCCGCATCGCTTCGCGCGCGCCGAGGTCGAGGTGCGGTTCACGGCCCGCACCGTCGAGATCTTTCACGCCTCGAGGCCTTGGCCAGGATGGCGATGACGGAGCCAATCCAGAAAGCGCCGTGCGCCCAAGAGAACGCCATCGCGGGACCTTGGCTCAAGGCCTCGTACCCTGCTCAGATAGTCAGAAAAGGAGCGCAAAAGCGGAGCGTCCGGATCATCGACTACAATGGGTGTCGAGGCAATGAATCGTTCGGGCGCCACCCGTGGCGCGTGTTGGAGCGCAGACACTGCCGCAATCCGCGGTGAGTCCGTCGTGAATGCGCATAGATAGCTATCGACGATAGCTTCGCCGATCGGCCGTGAACCGCAATGCGCTGCAGCAAAACGGCCGAACCGCGCGATCCGGCTCAGATGAAGCTTAGCGGATGCTTGCTTGTAACCGAGCGAGAAAAAGTGCTCCGCAATGCCGTCCATCTCGGCGCCGAGCGCCCCGTCACGAAGGCGTTTAAGCACCCCACGGTACGAAAAAAAGAACTCGAGCATTGTGCCCCTCCGGCGTTACGGCGCAGGGGGATCCCGCGTCCGCACGAGGGGCACAAAATGTTATGTGGCGGAGGAATCCAGCCGTGGCCGGCCCTGGCTGGCGTTAGAGCGCTTCCGCCACATAATCTCGTCCGACACATAAGAACGCTTATGTGGTGCAACATAACCGCACAGCGGTCATCTGTTCGTCTTCCGCGGTCCCCGAGGTCCTGAAACCCATGAATTACATGCTCAGGCGCTGGGCCGACTTTGCCCGCTTCCTCGACGATGGCAGGATCTGCCTCAGCACAACGCCTCCGAAAGAGCGTTGCGCGGCATCGCCTTGGGAAGGCGCAATTGGACCTTCGCCGGCAGCCTGCGCGGCACCGACCGCGCTGCTATCATGCTGACGATGATCACGACCTGTCGTCTTAACGATGTCGGCCCAAAGCCTGGCTCGCCGACGTCCTCGCCCGGATCGCCGATCTTCCCGCTTCGCGTTTGCACGAACTGCTGCCTTGGGAATGGAAGCTCCTGCGCGAAGCCGACAAGCCCACCGATCAGCAAGCTGCCTAACCTTCACGCAACGGTATCATAGCGCTACCCGGCCCCCGCGCGCATGCGTCAATCAGGCGGTCTCCGTTGTATGCGTACGACGAACCTTGCGTCGCGATTGCAGGTCTGGCTGTACAAAGGCTCGCGCCGCCGTCTACTGCCAGGACTAGTCGTTGATCAAATTGAGAAACCTATGCCAGGTTTAGTGATGACTAACCTAGCCAGGGATCATCAGCAGGTAACTCGACAAGCGCCACCAACGCTAGCGGTTGTCATAAACAAACCAAGAGACCACTCCTATGAACAACGGGCTTATCACTGCATTGCTTCGGATGCCTCACAGCATCAGGCTCGTCAACAGCCCAATCTCTCAACTCCCTTCATAGGCGAGCCATTAGAGATACAGCGACGCGAAGAGCCACCCATGTTGAGAATGTTAATGCATGCACACTGCGTCACGACGATCACCAGGAGTGGGCAGAATACCTCTCCTACTAACAGTCCGTCGAAGGCCTTGAGATTTGTGTAGTCAGAGATGGTGAATATAGCTCTAGTTACCGGCGGCTCGGGATATTTCGGCGAGGTGCTCTGCAAACAGTTGCTGGCACGAGGTATTCACGTTCGCATGTTCGACCTGAACTTTCCTGGGTTCAGTCATCCTAATTTGGAATTTTTCAGAGGCACAATTCTGGATCGCGATGCAGTCAAGCAGGCAGTTTCCGGCGTGACTAAGGTATTTCACAACGCCGCTCAAAACCCTTTGGCCAAAGATTTGGATTTGTTTTGGTCAGTCAACAAGGATGGCACGCAGATCATTGCCGAGGAATCGGCTGCAGCAGGTGTCGAGAAGTTAATATATACCTCCTCAACCGCTGTTTATGGTACACCGAAACTAAATCCCATCACAGAGAACACCAAGCCCAATCCAGCCGAAGACTACGGACGCGCAAAACTTGCGGGAGAAAATGCTTGTAAGAACGCAGCAAAATACTACGGCCTCGATATAGCAATAGTGCGCCCACGTACCATTCTTGGACACGGCCGTCTTGGCACAGCTCATATTTTGTTCGACTGGATTCAGCGGGGATTGGACATCCCAGTTTTGGCGGGCGGCAATAACAGATATCAGTTCGTTCACGCGGACGATCTGGCTTGGGCATGCATTGCGGCATCGGGTGTGAAAGGATTTACAGAATACAACATTGGCGCCGCCGAATTTGGCACGATGCGTGAACTTCTGCAGGCGTTAATCGACCACGCCGGGACGCAGAGCCGGATCAAGTCTATCCCCATGTGGCCAACTATCCCGATTGCGAATCTTGCGAGCAAGCTCGGCCTCTCCCCCTTAGGTCCCTTCCATTTGCTTGCGTACGGCCGATCAACCTATTTTGATATTTCGAAGGCGCAGAAAGAGCTTGGCTATGCGCCGAGGTATTCTAATTCCGAGATGATCATCGATACCTATAACTGGTATCAGGCTAACAAGTTATGTCTAAGCGAAGTCGGAGCATCACACCACAAGTCTCCGGTTAGAAAGCAGATCCTGGCGCTGATTCCCCATGCCTTGCGGATCATTCCGGGATAAACATGATGTCTCTAAACGCAGTGTTGCCGCAGGCTTGAGGTCCAGCATGGGAATACGTTGCGTAGCTGGAGCCGACCTCACTGACTTGCTAAGCAAGAGCCGGTGCGCCGCTTAATGCACAATTGGATTGGCGGGGCTGGTCCTGTCCTGGCATCCATTACTCTTCAACTTGAGGAGGCTAGAATGTTGTTAGATGGAGCGATCGTGGTAACAATGATGCCTGCGTGGCCGTTGCTAGATCAAGAAGAAATGCGAGCTGTAGTAGTTGCCGTCCCGCCACGCGTGAGCCGAGCGATTGCGAACGCTCCCTTTCACATCCGTCTGGCAGCTCGTAGCATTTCAATCCTTCTGAGACCTTGCATCTTCTTGATCTCAGTTGGCGCGGGCGGACGGCTTGCAACCGCGCTCCGCGCAGACAAATTTTACACGTTTCTGCAGAGATTACCTGGCCCCATCAGGTCCGTCTTACGACTTTATCGATCGATAACGCTGCTTGCATTTTATGAGCAGACAAATGTGGCGGCAAAGCTATTGGCTGCACGGAACTGAAAGGCCCGACATGAAAGGCTATTTTTGGCCGAGCAAGGAAACCTGCTTGGAGGCGGATGCGGTGATTATCGGGTCCGGTGCGGGGGGCGCCAGTGTGGCAGATGTGCTGACAGCAGCCGGTCTGTCTGTCGTCATGCTTGAAGAAGGTAAACATATTACGTCTTCATCAGCTTCACAAGTCGCGACGGATGCATTTTCGATGGCCTGGCGTAGCGCAGGAATAAGCGCCGCGATCGGACGCCCTGCCATCACGTATGCAGAAGGCCGTTGCGTCGGTGGAGGAACAGAAATCAACAGCGCTATTGCGCAGCGAGCCGACGTCGATCTCATTGAGCAATGGCGCAAGCTCAATAAGATCAAGGATTTTACGCCAGAGAGTCTCGCACCATATTTCGAGCGCGCGGAGAGGGCCGTGAATGCAAGCCTGACCCCTGGGCCACTCGGCGGTCCTACTGAGATTCTCCGGCAGGGGAGTGACGCGCTCGGTTGGAAAGTGTCGGAGTTGAAACGGGGGCAACGTGGCTGCAAGGGCGCCAACCGTTGTAGTTATATCTGTCCCACCGGCGCCAAGCAGTCTATGGCCGTAACCCTTCTGCCAAAGGCGGTAGAACGCGGCATGCGGTTGCTGGCTCGAACGCGGGTGGACAGAATACGATTCAAAAAGGGCCGAGCTACGGAGGTCCTTGGCCGCTCTGTCGATCCCGCCGGGGGCCAAGCGGCGCCGGTAAGAGTAAGGGCAGGCATGGTGTTCGTTTGCGCTGGCGCAATACAAACGCCGGCTCTTCTGCGCTACTCCGGCCTGCGAGAAGGCATCGGCAATACTCTGCGCCTTCACCCAACAATCAAGGCAACGGTCTTGTTCAACGAGCGGTTAGATGCGCATCTGTCGCGGCTTCCACTCACGGCGGTTACCGAGTTCATGCCGGAACAACGCATTGGTGGATCGGTGTTCACGCCCCCGATTTTTGGCCTTTCGCTTGCGGAAGATTGGAATAATCGCGGCAATCTGATGCAGAATTGGCGCTTTTGCGGCTCATATTATGGCATGATACGAGCGCGCGGAGTGGGCGCGGTAAGACTGATTCCCGGCACTAAAGAGCCGCTTGTCAGCTTCAAGCTTACTCCGGAGGACTGGATTGCTCTGGGCCAGGTTCTCACGCGTCTTGGCCAAGCTATGTTTGCAGCGGGTGCCCGGAAAGTATTCCCTAGCATATTTGGCCATGAAGGGTGGACGAGCCCTGATCAGGTGTATGAATTCTGGAACAAGCCACTGCCAAGTGCAACAGATCTGATGACCGTGCATCTGTTCTCGAGTTGCCCGCTCAACGAGCATGAGAACGCTTGCGGCGTGGATAGTTACGGACGGGTGCGTGGCATCGAAAACCTCTTTGTCGCGGACGCCAGCCTGATTCCGGAAGCGCCCGGCGTCAATCCTCAAATGACCATAATGGCTCTTGCGTTTCGGGTTGCAGAAGCTGCGCTCTCTCGTTCCAGTGGGGAACGTGCCCGCTCCGCGGCAAGAGAAAGGGTTTGATCGGATCGTTAATGTGAAAGCGCCAGTCAAGATAAACTTGAATGCGCCACTGGTGCTCGTAACAGGAGCCACCGGTTGGTTGGGCAGGCGTATTGCGGCAGCGCTGACGACGGGGCTGCCCAACACACAACTCCTTTTAAATGGAGTCTTCCGACTGAGAGCGCTTGTTCTTCCGGGAGAAGATGTCTCACAGCTGCGCGAGCAGGGGACAGAAATCGTCACAGGCAGTATCGTAGATATGGAAGCCGTCCGGGCATTCGTCGCCGGGGCGGAGGGTGCCATACTGATACACCTGGCAGGAGTCATTCACCCAAAAACCGTCGGCCAATTTGAGGCTATAAACGCGCAAGGCACAATTAATCTGATCACGGCGGCGCAAAAGATCGGCGTTCGGCGCGCGATTGTCATGTCTTCGAATTCGCCGATCGGCTGCAATCCACATCCGAACCATAGATTTACAGAAGAAAGCCCCTATCGTCCGTATATGGGATATGGCCGCTCCAAGATGCTGATGGAAACGGCCCTACGTGCAGAAGTTGCTGCTGGCAGCCCGATGGAGATTGTTATTGTCCGGGCGCCATGGTTTTACGGACCCAACCAGCCGTCGAGGCAAACGCTGCTTTTCAAGATGATTAAGCGTGGCAAGTTTCCCGTCGTGGGGTCGGGGCGGAACCGTCGCTCAATGGCCTATACCGACAATCTGGCGCAAGGTATCTTGCTTGCGGCAACTCACAAAGATGCGGCAGGAGAGATATTCTGGCTGGCCGACGAAACGCCATATACCATGAACGAAATCATCGAAACAGTCCGCCAGGTTCTTAGTGAGGACTTCGGCATGACGGTCAGGCCCAGGACGATTCGTCTGCCAGGTATGGTCGCCGAAATTTCAACGATTCTCGATGCGTCTCTTCAGTATGTCGGTATTTACCATCAGAAGCTTCATGTCTTGTCTGAAATGAATAAGACAATGGCATGCGATATCACCAAGGCTAAAAAGGTGCTTGGGTACACTCCGTATGTCGCCTTGCGAGAAGGGATGCGCCTCTCGATCGACTCGTGCCTGCAGAACGGCGAAGCGATTTAAATGTCTCCTTGTTAGCGATCCGCCTCCCGGCAATACGGCCATGGGCGCGCGCTCTCGCGCACGCTGGCATCGCGCTCGACGCATTTGTGAGTGCGTGAAGGCTTTACCGGGGGCTTGCGGCCGAGCATGCCCAATCAGTGGAGGATTGCCTCCTTTGCGCATACTTGGCCTGAGCGACCGGCCGTCATCTCGATTCCGAGCGCTGCCAACCTGACCATCTAGCGCGCTGAGTTCGCACGGACTACGCTGTCCGACTGATTAACAGCACGCCGACACAGATCAACCCAATGCCAACAACTCTTGCGAGCGGTAATGTCTCGCCGAGGAGGAGGGAGCTAAATACGACCGCGATTACATATCCCATCGCCAACATCGGATAGGCAACGCTAACCTCATTGCTAGAAAGCACCGCTAGCCATAAAAAGATCCCGATTGCATAACAAGCTAAGCCAGCGCACAGGTAAACCATAAAAATCCAAAAGACCGCTAGTGGCGTGTCGATAGACGGTGAGGTGCCAAGCATCAGCATCGCTTTGCGTAAAATAATTTGCGCCAATGCATTCGTGCTTGAGCAGAAAACGATGAGAGCGAAGGATGAAGTTCTCAAGGTGCGCCGTACCCGTTCTATGCTGGTGCTTGATTCAGCACTGGAGCGATGAGGAGTGCGAGCCTCGGTACGCAGCTAGGCTCACAAGAGAATACAGCGCCAAATCCTCTGAAAGCCTGCTCCGGCAACAGGATTGAAGGCCCGATGCAGCGACTTTCGGCACGAAGCAACGAAAGAATATAACGTCAGGGGCAATCGTTGTATGGCTGATCCACTCGGCCATGAACACAACCAGCCGCCTCCTGCCACGAGAAAACGGCGCAACCTCTGTTTGGATTAGCGGGGGTAAGTCAGGTAGCAGCAAGCGGGTAATCATTATTAGAAGAGACCCATAAGTGAAGAACGTTATAGCCAACCTGGGCCGTGGACTCTCCTCCAAGAACTAGTAAGTCTCCTCACCACGGAACCGTATAGACATGAGGCCGGCAAGGGCGCCATCATAAGCATCACGACCCAACCTCACTGTCAATCTGCATTGGGGGATCGCAAAGATTGAGGTGTTTCCTTGAATCCTCAACTTTACAGAGCTGAGACGTCGAAGCCTAGGGCGGCCCAGCGTAACTGAAATGGACCCCGATTTTGGGACCACGTGCTTAGTTGGAAGGGGCCGCTCCGTTTGATAGACGGAGGGCATGATGACGACGAAGACGAGACGTAAGATCGACGCGGCACTGAAGGCAAAGATCGCGGCTGGAAGCCGTGCGGGAGTGGCCGATCTGGCCCAGCGCTATGAGGTTCACCCGAACCAGATCTATGGCGAAGAAGCAACTGCTGGACGGCGGCCCGGGCCTTTGAGGCGGGCGCCGGGCGCGAGAGCGAGGATGCGCGAGCGCGAGATCGAGAAGCTGCACGCCAAGATTGGACAATCTGACAGTCGAGCGCGATTTTTTAGCGCGGAGGTCCGGAAGATGAGCACGCCGGACCGCCGAGGAATGCTCGATCGCGCCGACATGGCGCTGATCCGCCGGCAATGCATGTTGCTTGGCATCGCGCGCGGGGTCTACCGGCCGCCACGGCCGGCCACGACAACGACGTTGCCCTGATGCGGCGGATCGACGAGCTGTTCACCGCCTGGCCGTTCCTGGGCTCGCGGCAAATGATCGCGATGCTGAAGGCTGAGGGGCTTCAGGTCAATCGCAAACGACGTGCAGCGGTTGATGCGCAAGATGGGCATCGCGGCGCTGGGACCAAGGCCGAACACGACGAGGCCAGCGCCGGGCCACAAGATCTATCCCTATCTGTTGCGCAACTTGACGATCGACCGCCAAACCAGGTATGGGCGGCCGACATCACGTATCTGCCCATCGGCCGCGGCTTTCTTTATCTCGTCGCCATCATCGACTGGACGAGCCGTGCGGTTCTGGCGTGGCGGTTGTCGAACACGATGGACGTCTCCTTCTGCGTGGAGGCGCTGGCGAAGTACGGCACGCCGGAGATTTCCAACACCGGCCAAGGCAGCCAGTTCACCAGTGCGGCCTTCACCGGCGCGTTGGCGGGCGCAGGGATCAAGATCTCCATGGATGGCCGTGGTCGTTTGATGAACAACGTCTTCATCGAGCGGCTGTGGCGGTCGCTCAAGCATGAGGACATCTATCTCAAGGGCTATGCCGCCGGCCGCGAGGCCAAGGCAAGGGGGCGCGAACTGGATCACCTTTTACGATCGTCGCCTTCATCAGGCGCACGGCTATCGCACGCCGATGGCGGTT
Source organism: Bradyrhizobium sp. IC4060 (assembly GCF_020193715.1). Classification (NCBI taxonomy): domain Bacteria; kingdom Pseudomonadati; phylum Pseudomonadota; class Alphaproteobacteria; order Hyphomicrobiales; family Nitrobacteraceae; genus Bradyrhizobium; species Bradyrhizobium sp. IC4060. Next base: position 9,018 of record NZ_JADYVJ010000030.1, read on the forward strand.
TGGCGCGAACGGATGCAGGCCGCGAAGGCTGTTGACATGGTGGACAACGCTGGCGCGTTGACCACATGCCACAGCAACTGCAGCAGACAGAGACTCTTGCTGCGTGATAGAAACGGATCAGGAGTGGTCAGTTTCCAACTAACAAAGAGGTTCAAGCGGTCCCGCTTCGCGGGTCCATTTCACGACTTTGAGATCGCGGTTCCTAAACCTCGCCCCTTTTAGCTACCTGATCCGGAACGCGCTATTGCAGTCGAGGTCTGCACCTTCAGGGCGACAAACCTTCCGGCGCCGCCAGCATTGCCGCCTACTTGCGCGGCCGGAGCTAAGATTGCTGGCCTGAACACGTAATTCTCAAAGGCGGTGGCTTCGACGACCGCCTCTTTGGGATAAATTCGAGTCGCGGAGATGATTTGCAAATGATTTTGAGCACACACGCGGTCGTCGGTGGCGCAATCGCTAGCTTAGTCCCTTCCAATCCAGCGCTGGCAGCCATGGCCGGCTTTGCGAGCCACTTTGCGATCGACGCCATACCGCATTGGGACTATTCACTTCGGTCACCCCCCTTCGGGAAGGGTGCTGACCATCCGCGCCTAAAGTTGAGCCGAGCCTTGCTGTTCGATCTGGTGAGTATCGGAGTGGATGCGTGCGCTGGTATCGCGCTTGCGATCTGGCTGTTTGCGACACCGGCCTCGGCGCCGGCTATCGCGCTTGGTGCCATGGCCGCAATTTTGCCTGATCCACTACAGTTCGTGCACAGTGTTTGTCCCCAAGAACCGCTCATCACACTCCAAAGGTTTCATGAACGGATCCACTCCAAGCGCAAATTGGCTTGGAAGTTAGGAGTCAGCTCTCAGATAGCATTCGCGGCAGTGGTGTCTATCTTCGCGAGCGCCGTGCGTTGAGGGAGTCCGACAGCTTCCCCCCAAGAGTTGGCAACTGGGTCTCGGTGCGGTGGCGGAAGCGCAAAGCTGCAGTCACGGTCACTGCGTCGCGTCGGCTCGGCTCCCACTACCCTCACACGAGCGGTCCGCTCTGACTGGCGCGCCGAAGGTGGTAACCACTATCCCCAAACGCCCGCTCGATCATAGTCAACCCGAAATTATGACCTATCCTGGCCTCCATAGTCGTTCCGATGCCGCCATGGCGGCAGCGCGTCTTCCGGGTCGCCGAGGACAGACTCGTCACCGATCTCGATTTTTGCGAAGGAGACGTCTGTGGCATGCAAGCCGTCTTGCGTCGGATAGCTCTTTATCGCGATGCCTTGGCTTCGGATGGAATGAGGAAGACACCTATACCGGTCTTGTTCCGCCGCGCGCCTTTGCTGCGCGCTGTAACGATCAGCGTCTTGTCGCTGTCGCCGTTGATAACAAGCAATTTATCACGTCGATCACCCCCCTCACTTTTCCTTCGATGTAGTCACGTCGTAAAGATCATAGCGAGAGTTCCTCTCGAGCTGAGAAGGCAAGCGTCTTTGATCCATCGATAATTGCTGGTACGTACTCGGCCCTCTGTGCAGCCGAACCGCCGTGTCCCAGGAAACCACCACCAATCACGACGGTCGGCAAATACGGCTCCAATACAAGCGCGCGTCCGAGCGCCTCCATAGAGGTGGTCCCGGTTGTCTGAACAGCAATTCCGCATCGATAATTGGAGCTTCCGCCAAAATTAAGCTGCCGCGCGGAACGGCAGCGGGTTGAAGTAAGCTTGATCCGGGGTGCCGCCGTCAAGGCTCGAGTGAGGACGCCGGCCATTGTAAAAGTCGAGGTATCGGCCGATCGAGGCGCGGACGTCGGACACGGTCTCGTAGGCGCGCAGATAGACCTCCTCATATTTGACGCTGCGCCACAGCCGCTCGACGAACACGTTGTCGCGCCAGGCGCCCCGGCCGTCCATGCTGATGGCGATGGCGTGACTGGCGAGCACGGCGGTGAACGCCGCGCCGGTGAACTGCGAGCCCTGGTCGGTGTTGAAGATGTGCGGCTGGCCGTGGCGAGCGAGAGCATCCTCCAGCGTCTCGACGCAGAATGCGGCTTCCATCGTGATCCATGCCCTTGTCGAGCGGCAGTCATTAAGTGTTAGCTTGGGAATGGCTGGCACGGTCTAGACACCGTGTCATTTCGCGGTGAATATCTGAAGCCGGAGCGCCACGGAACGATCACCGCTAGAGGAGCAAGGACCACCATGACCCTGACGAATATTAGGACGGATGTATCTGCCGTCAAACAGCTTTTGGCGTCGGGCAAGGAGTTCCTCAAGCCGCTGATCCAAGCCGCCGTGCAGGAGACGCTGGAAGCCGAGATGGCGGAGACGCTCCGCGCGGAGAAGGGGGAGCGGAGCGAAGCTCGGCTCGGCTATCGGTCCGGCTACTACACACGCTCGCTGATCACCCGGGTCGGCAAGATCGAGTTGAAGGTGCCGCAGGACCGGCAGGGACGGTTCTCGACCGAGCTGTTCGAGCGCTATCAGCGCTCGGAGAAGGCCTTGGTACATCGAGGACACGCTGACCTACTTCCGTTTGCCGCTGGCGCACCGCAAGCACATGAAGTTGACCAACATGCTGGAGCGTCTCAACGAGGAGATCAGGCGGCGCACCTACGTCGTGAGAATCTTCCTCGACGGCTAGAGCTGCCTGCGGCTTATCCGCGCGCTGACCGTCGAGCGCCACGAAGCCTGGCTCGAGGACCATCGCTACCTGAACATGCATCTCCTGAAGGAGCACAAGAAGGAGGCGCTACGCCAGGCGGCCTGACGATGCTCAGGCCCGCCAAGGGGATGGGCCAACCCTCTCCACCGCCGTCGCTCGCCCGCTGCGCTTCCGGGTGAGGCGAGCGACGGCGGCTCCGAGGGGATGGCTCACCGGACCCCATGATCAATTTGCTGAACTTGACGCACAGAACTTAGCAAAAGAAAGTCAGACTTCAACATGGGCCGTGCCCGCAAGGTGCTCACGCCTGCGTCTGCGCGCTGATCGGTTTACCTCGCATGGTGTGAGAGGGCCGCCACGTCTCGACCTACATCTCGGGCCGTCTGCCCTGGCAAATCACAAACTCCGCAATGGACAAGCTCGTAGCGGCGTAGATGCTCCCCTTAGGCCGGTTACCGTCTGCGGCGAGCTCACCGGCTGGACCATGCTGGCTTGATTGTCATTCCGCGCACGTGGTGGCTCGCGATTCCGATTTTCCCAGCTAACGCTTGCTTGCGTTCCCGGACTGGTCGACACCCATATACAGGTCGATTGGCCTGGCGTCAAAGCGCAGCGTGCCGCCCTCGATAACCGAGAGTGCGTCGATGCAGGCATCAGTGAAGCAGCGTTCGTAGCAGTAGACCGCACCTCCCGTAATATGCGGCGTAGTCAACAGCTTTGGGTAGAAGCGATAGGGTGCATCGGGCGGAACTGGCTCGGTTGAAAATACATCGATCGCGGCTCGCAATTTGCGGATGTTCACGGCATCCGACAGTGCAGGCTCATCGACTACTGCCATGCGACTCACGAGAATGAATAGGGCTCCCAATGGCAGCGCGTCAAATACTGCCCTATTCACGTGGCGCAGCGAGGATTTGAGTGGCGGAATTCCCACAACGAAGATCTCAGAAGCTTCGGCGAGCTCAACGAGCGAGGACGTATAAGTCAATCCGAGCTTTTGGGCTGCGGCCCTGTCGAGCATTGGATCATAGACAGCAGTCGGGCACCCAAAGCCCCGAGCAGTTCGTGGTGGCGACGGTTAATGCTGCCATAGCCGGCGAGCCCGACCTTCTTACCCGCGAGATCGCCATAGATATTAGCCCAAATTGTCCCAAGGACGCCTCCAACCGCCGGCACGCATCAGGCTATCGCGGTGGGAACAGCTCGTAGAAGATTTAAAGTTTGGGTAAGCGCGAATTCAGCGACCCTGGGGGTCATGGAACGCGACGTGTCGATCAAACGAATGTTGCGGCGCTGCAGCGCCTCGATAGAAACGAAGCTGGTGAAGCGGTTATCGAAGGTGCCCGCGATAGCGCGCAGCTTGAGCGCCAGATCGAGCAGTTCCTCGCTCATGAAAACGTCCGGTATCATCCACGGCCCGACCATTAGCAGTTCAGTATCCGGCAGCTTGGCACGCAGCTCCTCTTGCCAGGTCGATCTGTCGACCATGATAGTCGTAGTTGAGCCCTCGCTCTCAAGTGAGGTCTTTCCACGCTGAACCCAATCTTCGCGCAGGGCGTCAGAGAAGATGATGGATTGGAGCTCCTGATCGATCACTTTTGACATAAGTTAGCCCTCCGGGTGTATCTTATCGGTTGGGTTTATCATCGAAACTCCATTTGCCAGGACATGGCTCGCGAACCGCTCGATGGATAAAAATGTTTAGTGACAATAGCGATCTCGCTATTCGCTGTCTCCAAAGGCGGCTAGGGACAAGACATTGACCTCAATGATTGAGGTGCCTGTGGGAGGGGGAACTTTTGGACAGTTCGACTGTGTGCTCCGTGTCCGAACAAATCCAAAGAGCCGGATCTTTGTCCCCGATGCCGCGCCCGAGCTTACGGTGTGGGTACTCGACAAGTAAGGAGCAGGGCTTGAAAAGGCCGAGGGGCCCGCAACTCACGGATGTCCCGGGCCGATCGTATGTCATGAGGCTTCGATACGCTGAGTGGTCAACTGATAGCTTGCGACTGCGACGATCCTTGCGGAGCCCTTGAAGGAAGTGTTCTGCGAGAACGGGCAAGTCTTCAAGCCGATCGCGGAGATCCGGAAGGAAGACGTGTGCGGGAGACAAGAGGGAGCCTAGCGAAGGCATCAATAACCCGCTAGCGGTTAACTGCGAAAGCGGCCACGTCGCAGTCAGGATCAGGCGGTCCTCGAACCGGCCCTGCTCGTTATCGCCGAGCCGCCGATAGACGCCTGAGTCAATGAGTTCTACCAATCGTTCCTGGGCGTCGACGCACAAGCGCTCGACGTTCTCGATCAGCAGGGTAGCGCTGGGATAGGTATCTCTCCGGCGAAGGCCGCCTTGTGTAGTTTGCGAGGCGGCCTGAGGATTTGACCTTAACTCTAGCTTTAAGGTCACGTCGGGAATGCAGGTCAATGTGTTGGGAGCCGAGCGTCGGCGGCGATGGAGGTACGACGAGAAGGTGCGCCTTGTCGAAGAGACCTTCCCTCGATGCCGCCTGGGCAGCTAGCCCGGTCCCGATAGCTGCGCCCACAAGAGTGCTGTTCGGCTTGGCGAGAGTAGCTTTAAGTATGGCGACGATCTCTGATCGAGTATGCACGGCAGCGCACCTCGGAGGAGGTGGTTTGCTCTGAACGAATCATCAGATCAACCATTTAGCGAGCCCTAAAGCCGACTACGAAGCCTCAGGTACTTTCTCGGAACGATCGCAAGAACTGCTGAACTTTGATGGGCTGACCGACCCGTGCACTTTCAATCGCGGAGAACACCATCGCGACTGACTGCAGGTTATCTTCAACGTTTGTACCATTGGCGGGCCCCATCGAGCCATTTGCAGAATTGTTTGATCAGCAGAGAATTCTGCCACTTTTTGCCAGTGAGCAGGGACACCTGCTGCCCTTTGCCTTTGCGGCTGTTTTTAGAAAACGCTTTGGATCCCGATGGAAAACTTCGACCTCGCGATGATCGAGTATAGCCGTCCCGGATGCCGCTTCCACCCGAAAATACTCGAACGTCCAATCATTGAGCCCGGTGGATTGTGCCGCGGACCCTTCATAGAGCCGTGGGCGCCGTTGGCGAAATCCACAACGCTATGACGTCGGTGTCGCCTTTGTATTCCGCGCATTCCGGCTTCCAACTTCGGGCAAAGATCAATGTGCAGTGCCCTCCCGCGAAATCCGCAATGAGGTCGAGGTGATGGACCGCGCCCTCGATCAGGGTCGGATAGGCCATTTCGTGACGGAAACGCCTCCAAGAATCGAAAACGCGATGCACCGAAACGGTCGGGGGTAGACTCCACCTACGAGATAGTCGCACACTTCGGTGGTGGTCACGTCAATCCCACCGGCCAACAGTCCAGAGCCTGCAAGCTTCTCGAACGATTGTTCTCCAGTTCTGTGCCGTGAAACACCAGACAGTCGAAGGATTCGGCCAACGCTCGGGTCACAGCCTGAACCCAGGCAGTTGTAACACCAAACATTGTCAGGCCGACTGCCGGTCTGTCGTCGCCGGCGAGGTCGACCTTATTGAGCACCATCCCGGCAAGGAGTGAGCGGCGTTAGCGAGGACGACCCGAGACATCCGGTTCAAGCCTGATACGTCGGTTACCGAATACATCATGCTGATGTCAGTCGGGTATGGTGCAATATTCCCAGAGGCAACCGTCGAAACGAGCACCTTCGGAATGCCAATGGGAAGAGCGCGCACGGCCGGGGCGATTAAGGCAGTTCCTCCGGAGCCGCCAGCACCGATGATGCCGTCCAGGTCTTGTCGAGACCGGACAAACTCCACGAGCGCCTGGGACATCGCAGCAACTGCCTTGCCACGATCTCTGAGGTCTTCGCTCTTCGGTCATTCGGATGAAAGCGCGCGACTTCAGAGGGACGAACGTCGATATTTCAGCTTTTTTTGTAGGTCAGAGACCGAAGCATCGACAAGAACGGCACGACAACCTGCATCTCGAATACGGTCGCGGAGATACCGTAGTTCGCTGCCTTTGGTGTCGCTGGTCCCGACTACATAGATTGTTTTCCGCTTCTTTGCGGGCGTGTTTGCGCTGGACCCTTTCCGCCGCCACTGACATCCTGAAGGCGCTCGAGAATGTCGGCTGCTCGGCCATCGTTAACTTCCCAAGCGTGACTGCGATTGACGGCGAAATGCGTACAAGCCTTGAGGAGTTCGGGTACGGGGTGAAGACGGAGCTCTTGTTGCGCAGAGCGGTCGCCCAGGGGGGGCAGCGCGCTCGCCTTGGTCGACAGTGTTGCCACGGCACAAGAGGCTCTCGCTATCGGCGTACGCGGACTCGTCGCGCCCCGATACACGAACGAGGGTGTGCTTGGAGCGCTTTCCGAGCTGGACACAGAACGACACTGGGGCTGTTCCGACTTCCTGATGCCGTTGCCGGCTTGAACAGTGAGTTGGCTCGTGATCCGGGTATAGGGCCTAAGAACTGACCGCACTCAGGTGTGGGCGTCTTAAGCCCGATTTGCTACAGGATACGATCAGCCGGCCGAAGGGCTATGCCCAGCTCCGAACAAAGGCCCGAGCGCGGCTCGACATATGACATATGGAGAGTTCAAAAGTTAAGGCGATGAGATTCATCAAAGTGGGCCTCTAAAACGCAGGATTCATGCGCCAACTGTAGGTCATTCGCGATAAACCAAGTTGCGGTGTCGCTATCTTCACTGCTCGGTATGTCGGCGGATCGGAGTCACCGCAATCCGCGTCTCGAAACGCTGAGCCGTGCTACGCCGACGTGCTTCGAAGTGAGTATTGGTGTTGTCGAAGGCGTTCGCCCACAATGTAGATGAAATGATCAACCGTTTTGCGGCGAGCCCGGCACGCGCACTTGTACTGCCGCAACGCAATGGAGAGTGATGTGGATGATACTCTGTATGGCACACGTGATAAACGGGGGTACTGGACGCCCCACAGGCGGCCTACGCGCGCTCCGATCTTCGTCTGGCCGGTGCAGCCGAGAGCATTCCTTCGATGGCTACTAGGCTATGTATGGCCTTGGAACGCGGTCTACTTTGCGACCGCGCTCGTCTCTTGGTATCTGACGCCTTCGTTAGATGCGATGCGGGAGTTTAGTCTCGGGTGGATTACCCTCATCCTTTTGCGGAATGCTGCTCTTGCTCTGCTGTTCTATGGCAGCCTCCACACCTTGCTCTACATCCAGCGGCGGCAGCAGACAGATTTCAAATACAATGCTAAGTGGCCCGATACGAACAATTCAACGTTCACTTTTGGAAGCCAGAACGTCGAGAATGTGTTCTTTACAATGTGCAGCGGCGTGCCTATCTGGACCGCGTATGAGGTGATTAGTTGGTGGATGGTTGCCAACGGCTACATCCCCCCGGTCGAGTTCCTGCAGCAGCCGGTCTATTTCATGGCGCTGACGTTGCTTGTACCGATGTGGTATTCGCTGCATTTCTATGTAATCCACCGCCTGATCCATATGGGCCCGCTATACCGAATTGTTCACGAACTTCATCACCGTAACGTCAATCCGGGTCCCTGGTCCGGCCTCTCCATGCATCCGCTCGAGCACATCATCTACTTTTCCGGCGTGCTGATCTTTTTCCTTCTGCCCTCGAGCCCTGTGCACGCAGTATTTTATCTTTCGCGTTCGGCGCTGGCGCCGTCGGGCGGCCATTCCGGGTTCGATCGAATCGTAACGAGCGATGATAAGTGCATCAGCAACGACCACTACTACCGCTATCTGCACCACAAGTACTTTGAGGTGAACTACGGCACCGACATGAAAATCCCGCTGGACGAATGGTTCGGCACCTCGCATGACGGTTCGCCGGAAGCCGATGAAGCCATGTACAAGCGGATCAAGGCGAAGAAGTACGCGCGCGGCTAGTGCAGGTTCGCGTGATGTATAGTTCCCATTGCGCGGATTGTCGTGCATCTCGTTGGCCGCATTCTGCCCGGGAGGACTGGGACTGCGGCCTAATCGCCAATGCGGGCTGCTATCGACAACCTAAATCAGAGGAAGCGAAATTGATTGCCGAAGGAGAGTGGGTCGTAGCCTGCGCCGCAGGTGCTTTGGAGCCGGAAGCGGCGCTCCGGTTCGACCACGGAGGGCGTACGTTTGTTATTGTTCGCTCTCCGGATGGAGCCTATTACGCGATTGACGGTCACTGCTCCCACGAGAAGGTCCATCTCGGAGACGGCATTGTCGACGGGCATATCATCGAGTGCCCCAAGCACTTCGGTGCATTCGACTACCGGACCGGCGAGGCACGCGCGCTGCCCGCATGCATCGACTTGCGGGTCTACGAGGTCAAGGTCGAGGGTGACAGCGTCTTCGTCAAGATCTGAATCGGACCACGGGGATAATCGAGTGTCGACGCAAAGACTTGTCGTACTGCAGTCACTGTGGGCGATGGAGCGGCGCCACCCCGATAGAGTTGAGCCTTCCCTCAAACATAACGTGGGGGGATCAAGGATGCAGGATTCGACGGCGTCAGTGCATTTTCGAGCGTCGACCTGCTCGCGCATGCGCTCTCCGGCACGGGGTTTGTCGTCGAGGGCATGTGTTTTCCACGGACGATCGATGACCTGAAAGAGGCGATCGACCTTGCCGGGCAGCTCGGCGCTTTGCATCTAAACGTGCACCCCAACGTCTGGCCACGTCGTATTGCTGAGTGCATTCCGCTGTTGGAGGGCTGGATCAAGATAGCTGGCGAGGCCGGCATGCCCGTTTTATTTCGAGACGCATCGTAACAGGATGACCACAGACCTTCTATTCACACTCGACCTCATGGATGCCGTCCCCGAGATGCGAATGCTGCCGGACCTCTCGCATGTGCTGGTGGGCCCTGAATTCTGGTTTCCGGTCTCTGACCAGGACGAAGCCCTTGTACAGCAGGTGCTCGACCGAACATGGGCATTTCACGACCGCATCGCCTCGCGCGAGCAGATACAGGTTGAGATCACTTTTCCACAGCACAAAGTGTGGCGGGGCCTGTTCCTACGCTGGTCGGAATACGGTTTCAGAAGCTGGCGAAAGCGCGCAGGGGCGGATGCGTTTCCGTCTTTCGCATGCGAGCTTGGCCCGCGGCCCTATGCCATTACCGATCGTGAGGGCAACGATACCACCGACCGCTGGGAGGAAGCTTTGCTCATCAAGTCCCTGGTACGCGAGCTGTTTGCACGTACCGCGGCGGACTCACAAGCTACTCTCGAACATGGTTCGGTCGCTTGAGCAACGAACGCGCAATGGTGATCGTTGGGGCGGGCCACGCCGGCGCCTCCGCCGCAATCGCATTACGTGAGGGCGGCTGGCGAGGCCGGATCGTTCTGATCGGCGACGAGAACATGCTGCCATATGAGCGGCCACCGCTATCGAAGGCGATTCTGGTGGAGGAGATGGAGCCTGGGCCCACGCTGCTTGTCACAACCGAGCGCATGGCCGAGTTAGGAATTGACCATCTCCTAGGGCGGAATGTCCAATCGATAGATCGCTCGGCACATACGATCACGCTCTCTGAGGGAGCAAAGTGGCCTTACGAACGACTGCTGCTGGCCACGGGCGCTCGTCCTCGAAAATTGAGCATTCCGGCCGCCCCAGCTTGCAGAATGACAACTCTGCGCACGTATGCGGAAGCGTTGGCAATTCGCCGGATCATTGATGCCCGTTGCAAGGTGGTCGTCATCGGCGGCGGCTTCATCGGGCTTGAGGTTGCAGCAAGCGCGTCGTCGAAAGGTGCTTCAGTGACTGTGCTGGAGGCCGGTCCACGGTTGCTGATGCGGGCAGTCCCAGCGCCCATGGCGGACCTTATCAAGGCCAAGCACGAGCGCTCGGGCGTGCGCGTCGAGACCGGCGCCATGATCGAGTGCATCAACGCAATCGAAGGACAGTCAGAGATCGTGCTTTCGGGCGGTCGCGCGTTTCTCGCTGATCTGGTCGTGGTTGGGGTGGGGGCAGTGCCGAACGTTCAACTCGCGCAGGCGGTCGGTCTCGCAGTCGATAACGGGATCATCCTGGACCATACGCTCGCTAGCTCTGATCCAGATATATTCGCGGCGGGCGACTGCTGTTCATTCCCGCATCCCCTCTATGGCGACCGGATCAGGCTGGAAGCATGGCGCAATGCACAGCGACAGGGTGCTGTTGCTGCTGCCAACATGCTGGGGGCGAACCGTACCTACGATGATGTGCCGTGGTTCTGGTCGGATCAGTACGATCAGACGCTCCAAATCGCCGGCCTCTATCGTAAGGAACACGGTGAGGTGCGCAGGAATCTCGGCGCAAAGGGCCAGCTGTTTTTCTATCTTGCAGGCGACGGACGCCTCATGGCTGCATGTGGCCTTGGCAGCTTGGGCACGATCGCGAAGGAGATCCGCATAGCGGAGAAGATGATCGGCCGCCGCCTTGCTCCCGAAGCTGAAGCGCTTCAAGATCCCGCGATCGATATCAAATCCCTGTTGACCTAGCTGGCGCGCCCCACGTGTGCAGCATGGTGGGATCGAGCTCGGTCGCGTCGGAGGCGCACATCTTCTGCGCCACAGTCTAGCCACCCAGCTCGTGGGGCGACGAAGGCCGATCAACGAGGTCGCCGATCTTCTAGGGCACCGGAGCATCAACACAGCGGCGCTGTACGTGAAGGTGGCGGCCTCGCAGCTCGCTGAGGTCGCGCTCCCCTTTCCGGGAGGCGCCGCATGACCGCCTTCGCCCCATTTCTCGACGTATCCGTCCGGTGAAGGCCGCCTTGCCGAATGAGGCGTGTTGTTGAGAACTGTTCTTATGGACAGTGATAGGCGGTAAGCGCTGTTCAGCGGCCACCTTCCGGATGACGGGGTGATCTGCGAGTCTGCGGTTTGTTCGGACCGTTAGGCTTAGAATGGACACTGTGCATAGTGCTATCACGGAGCCGGTGCGACGGCTTGA
>NZ_JADYVJ010000031.1:0-18177 GCF_020193715.1 Bradyrhizobium sp. IC4060
GCGTCGAGCCGGAAAGAACCGAGGATGACATTACGCGTGAGCTGCTCGGCCCCAGGGGCGTTCCGGGCGGTCCCGATCCCGCCCGCATGGTCCCGCAGGTCGAGAAGAACACGCCAAAGCACATAAGATGGAGAACCCCGAGCTCCCGCGATGAACCGAGCGCCAGAAACCGGAACCTTGTTGATCTGGTCAAGGGCAGAGAGGCGGAACGGGTAGTGACAAATCAACGTTGCTCCGAATTGCGGGGCGCCTTTGATTGCGGTGCAATGATGCAGGACGCTCAGAAGTACATCAACATTGCCGCTCTAATCGCGCTCGCTGGTTGGCTTGGTCTCTGTTTCAAGATGGGCTGGTACTGATGGGGCGGCTTACGCCCGGAGTAGACCACATCGGCCCCAGCCTGGAGTTTTTTCCGGATCGAAAAACGAGCTGGGACCGAGAGGTCTGCCGTTGGATGGCAAACGCAGCTTGGTCCCAAAAATCATGCCCCGTGGCATTCAAATTTGGGAATCCGACGCAAACGGAATGCCCGATGAACCTAGCCCCGGAGCAAGGCCTTTCCATCGGCACTTTCGGAATTTGGCGCCGGGAGTAAGCCGTCCAGCAAGGCTAGCTCGAGCTGCGGCACTTGCGGCTGACCCAAGGCCGACTGCGCTGAGTAGCTGCCGGCCCCAGGTCCGCACCGAATTTCGTCCGCGTCGGCTGGACAGGTTTTTCCGATGACGGCGAAGCTATGCCACGAGCCAAACGATCCAGCTTCTCAGCTACCGGTGGTCAGCCGCGGCGGGTTGCGGGACATAATCCAGAGCTCGATCGCTGCCAAGATTGCGACCGCCGCGCCGATGATCACATGCACGGTCATCGCGGTGGTTCCCTGGAAGCCCAATACCCAGGGCGATACCAGTGCCCACAAGCCGACGACGAGGTTCAGCCACTCCTCCCACACCGCGAACGCCGCCAGCGCCGCGACCGCAAGGATCGCGATGGCGATACCGGTGATAACGGCGTTCTGAGAGACCGTCCCCGCATCGAAACCGAATATCCAGGGCGAAACGAACAGTATCGCGCCGAGGATCAGGTTCGCAACGTCACAAAACTTTGCGTTCGTCCAATTCCCTTCCCAATTCTGCATGGCACCCTCCATTGGAGGTTTCGATGCCAAATCAACCGCGTAATCGCCGAGCCGGTTTCCATCGCGGCCCGCGGCATAATGGCAACGGAGAGGCGGACCCGCCGCGCCGGTGCTGTCCTAGGCTGTGTCCTCATTAAGCAGCTGACCGCCTGCGGTCCCAACCTTAACAGCGGCGGGAAAGCGGACGGCTCCGGAGGTCGCTGAAGGGTCAAAATGCGAAGAACTCAGGTTGAGCAAATCTGGACCGCTCTGCCGCGATAAGCAGACCTCTGTGAGACGCAGCGCAACTTCGCAGATGGACCAAAGGCTGAATTTACGGACTTAGTCACTATTGGCACGCGCCAGCAGGGACGTTCGAAGCCCTTCTTCGATTGACACGATCTGACTGTTCTCTCCACTTGGTCAATTGTCGGTTAGAGGCTTGAAGTCGTCGCCGCCCATCCTAAGTTCAGACGCTGCCGGCTGTGTCCGGCAAAACGAAACTCATGCGAAGGATTGAGAAGCCCGCTTGCGCGGGCATAAGTCGAGGGAAGTCACATGAGAAAGCTTGCTCTTGCAATCGCCGCGGCAGCAACGCTCCTCATCGGAACCGTTGCGCCGGCCTCGGCCCATTGGCGGGGCCATCATCATCATTGGGGCGGTCCAGGCATTGGTCCGGCCATCGCGCTCGGCATGTTCACCGGAGCGCTGGCCGCAGCGGCCGCACCTCCGGTCTATTATGCGCCGGTCTATGGTCCGCCGCGATACTATTATGGCCCCCGCTATTACCGGACCGTCCGGTATTATCCGGCGGCATATCCTTACTGGTATCCCTGGTGAACTGATGCAAAGGCCCGGCCCGCAACCGGGCCTTATCGCTGTCCGGCATCTCGATCGCCTGCGTCCGGCGCTGCCGAGCCCGCGTTTGAGATGACTGGAACCGATGGCAGCAGGAGAAGTTCTGTCGCTAAGATGCAGGTCCGGAGGCGCACCGGGCCCGAGCGAGCGCGCCAAACGCGCCTCGACGTTAGCCCGGCCCGCGTAACACGATCGGATCTGGCCTCCCCATGAACAAGAATGCCCGTTTCAATATCGGATACGCCATCGCCGCAATTTTCGCGGTCTTCCTGATTCAGTATCTGATCTCGGCGGCGAACCAGATCGCGGTGATCCCCTACAGCGAATATCAGCAATTGCTGCGCCAGGGGAAAGTCGAGACGGTCGGCATCTCCGACCGCACCTTGCAGGGCACGCTGAAGGAGCCGCTGTCCGGCGGCCAGAAGCAATTCGTCACCACGCGCGTCGACCAGGACGTCGCCCAGGAGCTCGAGAAGCACAACGTCCGTTTCACCGGGCAGATCGAGAGCACGTTCCTGCGCGACCTGTTGTCGTGGGTCATGCCCGTGCTGCTGTTCTTTGGCGTCTGGTGGTACATCGGCCGCCGCATGGCCGAGGGCGGCGGGATCGGCGGCGGGCTGATGGCGATCGGCAAGAGCAAGGCCAAGGTCTACGTCGAATCCAACACCGGCGTCACGTTTGCCGACGTCGCCGGCGTGGACGAGGCCAAGGACGAGCTGCGCGAGGTTGTCGATTTCCTGAAGAACCCGACCGACTATGGCCGGCTCGGCGGCCGCATGCCGAAGGGCGTGCTGCTGGTGGGCCCGCCGGGTACAGGCAAGACCTTGCTCGCCAAGGCCGTGGCCGGCGAGGCCAGGGTGCCGTTCTTCTCGATCTCCGGCTCGGAGTTCGTCGAGATGTTCGTCGGCGTCGGCGCGGCGCGGGTGCGGGACCTGTTCCAGCAGGCGCGCGAAAAGGCGCCGGCCATCATCTTCATCGACGAGCTCGACGCACTGGGCCGCGCCCGCGGCATCGGCCCGTTCGCCGGCGGCCATGACGAGAAGGAGCAGACGCTCAACCAGCTGCTCGTCGAGCTCGACGGCTTCGATTCGCGCTCCGGGCTCGTCATCCTCGCCGCCACCAACCGGCCCGAGATCCTCGACCCTGCCCTGCTCCGCGCCGGCCGCTTTGACCGCCAGGTGCTGGTCGACCGTCCAGACAAGCGGGGCCGGATCGAGATCCTCAAGGTGCACATGAAGAAGGTGCGCCTGGCCGAGAATGTCGATGCAGACGCCGTTGCCGCGCTGACACCAGGCTTCACGGGCGCGGATCTCGCCAATCTCGTCAACGAGGCCGCGCTGCTGGCGACGCGCCGCGCCGCCGAGGCGGTGACCATGAGCGATTTCAACAATGCGGTCGAGCGCATGATCGCAGGCCTGGAAAAGCGCAACCGCCTGCTCAACCCCAGGGAACGCGAGATCGTCGCCTATCACGAGATGGGGCACGCCCTCGTCGCGCTCTCACTGCCGGGGACCGATCCCGTGCACAAGGTCTCGATCATCCCGCGCGGCGTCGGCGCGCTCGGCTACACCATCCAGCGGCCGATCGAGGACCGTTTCCTGATGACCAAGGAGGAGCTGGAGAACAAGATGGCGGTGCTGCTCGGCGGCCGCGCCGCGGAGCTGATCGTGTTCGGGCACTTGTCGACCGGTGCGGCGGACGACCTGCGCCGCGTCACCGATATCGCCCGCAGCATGGTGACGCGCTACGGCATGTCGGAGCGTCTCGGCAGCGTCGCCTATGAGCGCGATCCCGGCAACTTCCTGGCCGGCCCTGACCGCCCCTATCCGACGCGCGAGCGCGACTATGCCGAGGAGACCGCCGCCGCGGTCGACCACGAGGTGAAAACCATCGTCGACCAGGTGTTCCAGCGCACCCAGGGCATCCTGACCACGCGGCGGCCGATCCTGGACCGCGCCGCAAAAAAGCTGCTCGAGAAGGAAACGCTGGAGCAGAGCGACATCGATGTGCTGATCCGGGAGATGCCCAAGGAAGGGCTGCGGGCGATCTAGGGCCACTCACGCGGCGCGCTTGCGCCTGATCTCGGCGGGAAGCTCGATCATCCGCCTGTCCGGAGGCGAACCGTTCGAGATGAGCGGCGCGGGCGCGCCCTCGCGCTTCGGCGCCTCGATCCCAATGCCGGGATCGGTGCTTCTGGCGTGCCATTCGATCAGGAGATGGCCGGCCACCAACATCAAGCCGGCGCAGAACAGCGCAAGAGCTGCGCTCACGAGATCACGATAGTCATCCATCCCACGAACCAAGCATGCGTGCAGCCTCATCGGCGCCTGCGTGGACCAGATTGGAATGAAGGCTCCGCGTTTCAAGAGCCTGTCTGCAGCGGCAAAGGCATACGGCAATCGCAATTTCCGTCACGACCGTTCACGCTGGAACATTCCGGCCATTTCCAAATTCTAGTGGCGCCCACCGGCCTGAGGCGTCTGGGTGCCATGATCGGGCTCAGCGGATCAGGTTCGCGGTGGTCCAACCATCTTGCTCTAACGAGGATTTGGCCATGAAACCTGACTGCGCTCGGACCGCGCCGCTCTCGGCGCTTCACTCAGATTATCGCTTGGATCGGCAAGGCGCCCCTGATCGGGGCGAACGGTGCTCGTGAGGGAGGGCGCGATGTTGGTTGCCTCACTTCCTGCCCTTCACGGGGAAAGCGGGCTATCCCGCTATCTCAAGGAGATCCATCGTTTTCCGCTGCTCGAGGCATCGGAGGAAGCCGACTATGCGAGGCGATTGCGCGATAGCGGCGATCGTGACGCCGCCTATCGGCTGGTGACGAGCCATTTGCGGCTCGCGGCGAAGATCGCGCTGCAATATCGCCGCTATGGCCTCGCCATCGCCGACCTCATCTCGGAGGCCAATGTCGGGCTGATGCTGGCCGTCAAGCGGTTCGACCCCGAGAAAGGCTTCCGGCTCGCGACCTATGCCTCCTGGTGGATCAAGGCCTCGGTTCAGGAATACATCCTGCGATCATGGTCGCTCGTCAAGCTGGGCACCACTGCTGCGCAGAAGAAGCTGTTCTTCAACCTGCGCAAGCTGAAGAACAAGCTTGGCGTTGCGGAGGATGGCGAGCTCCGGACGGATCAGCTGACATCTATCGCGAGGCATCTCGACGTCAGGGAAGCCGACGTCGCCGAGATGAACGGCCGGCTGCGCGGCGACATCTCACTCAACGCGCCGATCAGCGTCGAGACGGAAGGCGACCAATGGCAGGACCGGCTGGTGGATCCCTCTCCCGATCCGGAGAGTCTGCTGCTGGACGCGGCCGACCGTGAACGCACCAAGGCTGCCCTCGCCGATGCACTCGCTGCGCTGACACCGCGGGAGCGCAGCATCGTCGAGGCGCGATATCTCGGCGAGCCGCAGCAGACGCTGGATGCGCTCGCCGGCAAGTTCGGCATCTCGCGCGAGCGCGTCCGGCAGATCGAGCAGCGCGCGTTGCAGCGGATCAAGGCGAAGATGTTCGCGCGCCTCGATGAGGCGCGCCTTGCGACGTCGCGTTAGGCGAGCGAAGAAGAATGCTGATCGGCCAAGGCCGATCAGCATCCTCTGCAAATATCGGGGACGAGACGTTCGGGCGAAAACTCCCGGCTCCTGCGCTCGGTCTGGCCGGACTTCTCAGGATTGCTCCGAGACGCTCCGACGGAACTGGTCGCAAGCTGCCGGGCGGGCTCGGCCGAGCTCCGCATCTCGGCGCGAGGCGTGTCGGCCTCCTTGGCCTGGAGCCCATTGGCCATGCCCAACAAAGCGACGGCGAGGACAATGCCTCTCATCTGATGATCCTCCTTTCGCGTGAGCGATGAGTGGCTGCAACGATGAGGAGCGGCCTCGCCGGCCGCTCCCCCGTATCAGCTGGTGGCGGGCTCCGGCTTGTCTCGATCAGGCGGCGTGAGGTCGAGCCGGATCCCGGATGGCCCGAGGACCGGCAGCAATGTGTCCACCTTCATGGTCGGGCTGCCCCGATCCCAGCTCGACCACGGCATCGTGTCCAGGTACGGGATCGGCGGCAAGGCGAGCCGCTCGAAACTGTCCGCCGTCTTGGCGGCAGGGCCGGGGCTTTCGGCGCCAAAGGCCGCAAAAGGCACCAGCGAGAGGCCAGCCCCAACGGCCAAGGCGGCGAGCCGCCGCAACGTTTTCCGAGTGGTTTCCCCGCGAGTGGAGAAAGCACGATCCTTGATCATTTCATCCTCCTTTCGTTCGAGAACACAGTCACAGATCCATGGCAAACGAGCCCGGCCGTTCGGCCGGGCTCGCCCGTCCTTAGAAGTCCATCGCGGGAGCGCTCGGCGCTTCCGTCTTCTTCGGCTTCTCGGCCACCAGCGCTTCGGTCGTGATGAGCAGCGAGGCCACCGAGGCCGCATCCTGCAAGGCGGTGCGGACGACCTTGGCAGGATCGATCACGCCGGCCTGCACCAGATCCTGGTACTCGCCAGTCGCGGCATTGAAGCCCCAGGTGTAGGTCTGGTTCTCGAGCAGCTTGCCGACGACGACGGAGCCGTCCTCACCCGCATTCTGCACGATCTGCCGCGCCGGGACCTGGATGGCGCGCCGCACGATGTCGACGCCGGCCTTCTGGTCGGCATTGGCGGTCTTGACGCCGTCGAGCGCCTTGAGCGCGCGCAGCAGTGCCACGCCACCGCCCGGCAGGATGCCTTCCTCGACCGCGGCCCGGGTCGCGTGCAGCGCATCGTCCACGCGGTCCTTGCGCTCCTTGACCTCGACCTCGGTCGCGCCGCCGACCCGGATCACCGCGACGCCGCCGGCGAGCTTGGCGAGACGCTCCTGCAGCTTCTCGCGGTCGTAGTCCGAGGTGGTTTCCTCGATCTGCGCCCTGATCTGCTGGCTGCGCGCCTCGATGTCCTTCTTGGCGCCGGCGCCGTCGACGATCGTGGTGTTCTCCTTCTCGATCACCACTTTCTTGGCACGGCCCAGCATCTTCACGGTGACGTTCTCGAGCTTGATGCCGAGATCTTCGGAGATCACGGTGCCGCCGGTGAGGATCGCGATATCCTCCAGCATCGCCTTGCGGCGGTCGCCGAAGCCCGGCGCCTTGACGGCTGCCACCTTCAGGCCGCCGCGCAGGCGGTTGACGACCAGCGTCGCCAGCGCCTCACCCTCGACCTCCTCCGCGATGATCAGGAGCGGCTTGCCGGATTGCACGACCTGCTCCAGCAGCGGCAGCACGGTCTGCAGGCCCGACAGCTTCTTCTCGTGGATCAGCACATAGGGATCTTCGAGCTCGGCCTTCATCTTCTCGGCGTTGGTGACGAAATAGGGCGAGATGTAGCCGCGGTCGAACTGCATGCCCTCGACCACTTCGAGCTCGGTGTGCAGGCTCTTCGCTTCCTCGACCGTGATCACGCCCTCATTGCCGACCTTCTGCATCGCATCCGCCAGGAAGCGGCCGATCTCGGTGTCGCCGTTGGCCGAGATGGTGCCGACCTGGGCGATCTCGTCGTTAGAGGTGATCTTCTTGGCGTGCGACTTGAGGTCGGCGACGATCGCGTCCACGCCAAGGTCGACGCCGCGCTTGAGGTCCATCGGATTCATGCCGGCAGCGACCGCCTTGGCGCCCTCCTTGACGATGGCCTGCGCCAGCACGGTCGCCGTGGTGGTGCCGTCTCCGGCGAGATCACTGGTCTTGGAGGCGACCTCGCGCACCATCTGGGCGCCCATGTTCTCGAACTTGTCCTCCAGCTCGATCTCCTTGGCGACGGTGACGCCGTCCTTGGTAATGCGGGGAGCGCCGAACGATTTCTCGATAACGACGTTGCGTCCCTTTGGACCGAGCGTGACCTTCACCGCATTCGCCAGTGTGTCGACGCCCCGCAGCATGCGCTCGCGGGCCTCGGTCGCGAACTTCACGTCCTTGGCAGCCATGTTGTTAAACTCCTTTCCGTTCGATGACTGTCAGCGTTACGCCGCCTTCTTCAGCGTGCCGGCCTGCTCGGCCACGCCGAGAAGATCGCTTTCCTTCATGATCAACAGCTCCTCGCCGTCGATCTTGACCTCGGTGCCCGACCACTTGCCGAACAGCACCCGGTCGCCGACCTTGACGTCGAGCGGCACGAGCTGGCCCTGCTCGTTTCGCCCGCCCGGCCCCACGGCGATGATCTCGCCCTGCTGCGGCTTCTCCTTGGCGGTGTCGGGAATGATGATGCCGCCGGCGGTCTTCTCCTCGGCATCGATGCGGCGCACGAGCACACGGTCGTGCAACGGGCGGAAATGCATGCACATCCTCCTTGGGTAGGTTCAGCGATGTCCAAAATCCGGGTCCGGAACCGGCCCCCGGGCGGCAAACGACCTAGGAATACGCGGATTTCTAGTCAAGAGGACCTGCAAAAATTTTTGCGCTACTTCAAGGTTCTTGTCCGGATCCTTTGGATGTGCCGCCGTCCCTGTCACGCCTGCTTGGCGGGCGAGGTGCATCGGCTTGGGCCCGCAAATCTCGAGAGCCGCCCTTACTGGTCATTTCCATGTGAGGATGATCCCATATAGCCCCTTGAGGTCCGCTTTGGGTCAAAAGCGGTAACGCTCTGCCGAGCAGAAGATTTCCGCTCCTCCCTCAGGAGCTGACATTTCTTCTATGAGTCCGCCTTAGCGGCCTCGCCCCGTCCCGTCATTGAGCAGACACGCCACCTGATGCCCGTCTCCGGCATCCACCAGCGCCGGCCGCTGCGTCTTGCACCGCTCCATCGCAAACCGGCAGCGGGTGTGAAATGCGCAGCCCGACGGCGGATTGACCGGGCTCGGCACGTCGCCGTCGACCAGCGGCGCGAGCTTCTTCGCCAGCGGGTTGGCGACCGGCACCGAGGCGAGCAGGGCCTGCGTGTAGGGATGCCGGGGATTGCGGAACAGCTCGTCCTTGTCGGCGATCTCGACGATGCGGCCGAGATACATCACGGCGACGCGGTGGCTGATATGGGCGACCACGGCAAGGTCGTGCGCGATGAAGAGATAGGAGAAGCCGTGCTGTCGCTGCAGGTCGATCAGAAGGTTGATCACCTGCGCCTGGATCGAGACGTCGAGCGCGGAGACCGGCTCGTCGCAGACGATCAGGCGTGGCCCCAGCGCCAGTGCGCGGGCAATGCAGATGCGCTGGCGCTGACCGCCGGAGAATTGATGCGGGAAATTGCGCATCTGGTCCGGCCGCAATCCCACCTGCTCGAACAGCCTTGCGACCCGCGCGTCCAGCTCCTTGCCGGTGGCGAGCCCGTGCACGGCGATCGGCTCGCCGACGATGTCGCCGGCGGTCATGCGCGGATTGAGCGAGGCGAACGGATCCTGGAACACGATCTGCATCGAGCGGCGGTGCGGCCGCATCGCGGTTTTCGACAGATGCGTGATGTCCTCGCCGTCGAGGCGGATCTGGCCCGAGGTCGGCTCGACCAGCCGCAGCACGCTGCGCGCCACCGTGGACTTGCCGCAGCCGGATTCGCCGACGAGGCCGAGCGTCTCGCCGGTGCCTAGCGCGAAGGAGACGCCATCGACCGCGTGCACGGTGCCGACCTGCCTTCGCAACACGCCGGCGCGCACAGGGTAGTGCTTCTTGAGGTCGGTGACTTCGAGCAGCGCCTCGGTCATGCCACCTCCGCGACTTCTTCCGCGCGCCAGCATGCGGCGAGATGTCCGCCGCCCCAATCGGCCAGCGGCGGATATTCGGCCTCGCAGCGCTTGATGGCGAGCTTGCAGCGCGGCGCGAAGGCGCAGCCTTGCGGCAGCCGCACCAGCGACGGCACCGTGCCGGGGATTTCGTTCAGCCGCGCCTGCGCGGCGGCGCCGGAGGCCGGCACGGCCGGGATCGAGGCCATCAGCCCGCGCGTATAGGGATGCTTCGGCGCGGCGAACAGCGCCTCGACGCTGGCCTCCTCGACCTTTCGCCCCGCATACATCACGATCACGCGTTGCGCGGTCTGCGCGACCACGCCGAGATCGTGCGTGATCAGCACGAGCCCGGTGCCGAGCTCCTTCTGCAGGTCGAGGATCAGCGCCAGGATCTGCGCCTGGATGGTGACGTCGAGCGCGGTGGTCGGCTCATCCGCGATCAGGAGCGCCGGCCGGCAGGCCAGCGCCATCGCGATCATCGCGCGCTGGCGCATGCCGCCGGAGAGCTGGTGCGGATATTCGCGCGCCCGCCGCGCCGGCTCGGGGATGCGCACCAGCCGCAGCATCTCGACGGCGATGCCTTGCGCCTCTTTCGCCGAGATATGCCGATGCAGCCGCACCGCCTCGACGATCTGGTCGCCGATCCGCATCACCGGATTGAGCGAGGTCATCGGCTCCTGGAAGATCATGGAGATGCGATTGCCCCTGACCGCGCGCATCTGCGCCTCATCCAGCGCCAGCAGGTCGGTGCCTTCCAGCGAGACGGAGCCGCCGACGATGCGGCCGGGCGGATCGGGCACGAGGCGCATCAGCGACAGCGCGGTCACGCTCTTGCCGCAGCCGGATTCACCGACGATCGCCAGCGTCTCGCCGCGCCTCACGCTGAAGGAGAGGTCGTCGACAGCCCTGAACAGGCCGGAATTGGTGAAGAACACCGTCTTCAGGTTTTTCACGTCGAGCACGAGATCGGTCTTGTCCGCCATCAGCCGCGCTGCCTCGGATCCAGGATGTCACGCAGGGCGTCGCCGAACAGGTTGGCGCCGAACACGGCGAGGCTGATCGCGACGCCCGGGAAGATCACCAGCCACGGCGCGGTGCGGACATATTCGGCGGCGGATTCGGACAACATGCGCCCCCACGACGGATAGGGTTCGGGAATGCCGAGGCCGAGGAAGGACAGCGAAGCCTCGGTCAGGATGGTCGAGCCGAGCTGGGCGGTGGCGAGCACGATCAGCGGCGCCAGCGTGTTCGGCAGCACGTGACGCAGCGCGATCCGCATCTCGCTCATGCCGATCGACTTGGCGGCCTCCACGAACGGCTGTTCGCGCAGCGCCAGCGTGTTGGCGCGGATGACGCGCGCCACCGTCGGGATCAGCGGAATGGCGATGGCGATGATCACGTTCGGCAGCGAGGGCCCGAGCGCGGCTGTCATCACTAGCGCCAGCACCAGGAGCGGCAGCGCCTGCAGCACGTCGGAGACGCGCTGGAACACCAGATCGAACCAGCCGGAGAGATAGCCCGAGGTAAGGCCGACGATCACACCGATGGTGCCGCCGAGCACGGTCGAGCCGATGCCGACCGCGAGCGAAATCCGCGCGCCGTGGATGATGCGGCTGAACACGTCGCGGCCGAAGGAATCGGTGCCCATCCAGTGCGCCCAGCTCGGCCGCGCCAGCGCGCGGGCGGAATCGACGGTCAGCGGATCATAGCGCGCGATGACATCGGCGAAGATCGCCGTCAGCACGAACAATGTCATGATGACGAGCCCGGCCGCGCCCAGCACGTGCCGCTGCGCCATGAACAGCACGCGCCGCCAGCCCCCGGTCGCATGCGCCCCGGCCCGCCTCAGCTCAACGTCGAAGTCGATCGCGGCCAAGCTGATCTCCTAATCCGTGTACCTGATCCGCGGGTCGAACAGCGCGTAGAGCATGTCGACGGTGAAATTGGCGAACACCACCACGACCGCGATGAACATCACGAGGTTCTGCACGATCGGATAGTCGCGCCAGCGGATCGCCTCCACCAGGAAGCGCGCGACGCCGGGGATGTTGAACACGGTCTCGGTGACGATCAGGCCGCCGATCAGGAACGCGGCCTCGATGCCGATCACGGTGATCACGGGCAGGATCGCGTTCTTCAGCGCGTGGTGATAGTTCACCGCCGCTTCGGAGGCCCCCTTGGCGCGGGCGGTGCGGATGTAGTCCTGCCGCAGCACCTCCAGCATCGAGGAGCGCGTGATGCGCATGGTTAGCGCCGCGCTGCGGAAGCCGACGGCGGCGGCCGGCACGGCGTAGGTCGCGAACGCCTCGAGCCAGGTCTTCGGATTGGGATTGAAGATCGGCATCTGCCCGAACATCGCCACCGACGCTGTAAGGATCAGAAGGCCGAGCCAGAACGAGGGCAGCGACAGCCCGCTGAGGCTGACGACGCGAAGCGCGTAGTCGAGCTTCGTGCCCTGCTTCACCGCGCTGATGACGCCCAAGGGAATGCCGATCGATGCCGAGAACAGCAGCGCGAGGCCGGCGAGCTTTGCCGTGATCGGAATTCGCGGCAGGATCTCCTGCAGCGCCGGCTTCTCCGAGACGTAGGAGAAGCCGAAATCGCCGCGGATGAAGCCGCTGATCCAGTGCCAATATTGCACGATCAGGGGACGGTCGATGCCGAGCTCCTTCTCCAGATTGGCCTTGTCGGCGGGATCGACATAGCCGGCGGCGGCGAACAGGATGTCGACGATGTTGCCCGGCACGATGCGCAGCAGGAAGAAGATGACGATCGAGATCCCGAACAGGGTCACGAACATCAGGAACAGGCGCCGCACCAGATAGGCAAACATGCACCGCCCTCCGCGCCAGCCGTTAGCGTCGCGTCACTTGTCGAGCCACACGTCCTCGTAGCGGAAGCCGTTGTAGGAGCTGTTCGACATGATCGTGACGCCCTTGACGTGGGGGTGCCAGCAGGTGCCGGCGCGGGCATGGAAGATGATCGGGCGGGCGACGTCCTCCTGCAGCTTCTTGTCGATGTCCCACACCAGCGGCCTGCGCTTTCCGATGTCGGTCTCCTGCGACTGCACGTCGAACAGCTTCTCGATCTCCTTGTTGCAATAATTGGTGTAGTTCCGCTCCGAGCCGCAGGCATAGTTCTCGTAGAACGACTGGTCGGGATCGTCGACGGCATTGCCGGTCAGGTTGAGGCCGAGCATGTAATCCTTGCGCGCGACCTTCGGGAACCAGTTCGCAGTTTCCACGACGTCGAGCTCGCCGTCGATATAGATGGTCTTGAGCTGGTCGATCAGGATCACGGCGGGGTCGCGATATTCCGCGATGTTGCGCGTCGAGACTTTCACGGCGAGGCGCTTGTCCGGACCGTAGCCCGCCTTCTGCATCAGCTTCCTGGCTTCCTCGCGGTTGGCGTTGATGTCGCGGCCATAGCCCGGAATGGTCTCCAGCCGGTCCTTCGGCATGCCCCAGAGGCCCTGCGGCGGCGGCAGCATGGTGCCACCGATGTCGCCCTGGCCTTCGAACAGGATGTCGACGAACGCCTTGCGGTCGAGCGCGAGTGCCATCGCACGGCGGATGTCGATGTTGTCGAACGGCGCGGAGGTGGAATTGACGATGATGTTGGTCGAGACGTTGGTCGGCTCGACGACGCAGGTCGCATTCGGCGCCTGCGACTTGATGTCCTTCAAAAGCGGGATCGTGATGTGCGTCGGAAAGGTCATGTCGAACTTGCCGGCGACGAAGGCCAGGATCGCGGTCGAGCGGTTGGTGATGATGGTGTATTCGATGCCGTCGAGATGGGGCAGGCCCTTCTTCCAATAATTGGGATTGCGCGTCAGCTTGATCGATTCATTGGCCTTGAACTCGACGAACTTGAACGGTCCGGTCCCGATCGGATGGGTGCGCATGTCCGCCGGCGAGACATGACAGGGATAGACCGGCGTGTAGCCGGAGGCGAGCATCGCCAGCAGCGAGGGCTGCGGCCGCTTCAGGTCGAAGGTGACCTCGAACTCGCCGTTGGTCGTGACCTCGTTGACCTCGCTGTACCAGGCCTTGCGCGGATTCTGCCGCAGCTTCTGCTGCGACTTGCCCATCAACAGATCGAAGCTGCATTTGACGTCGGCCGAGGTGAACGGCTTGCCGTCGTGCCATTTCACGCCCTGGCGCAGCTTGAACGTCAGCTTCTTGTTGTCGCTGCTCCAGGACCAGCTTTCGGCGAGGTCCGGCCGCAGCGTATCGGGGCTGTTCTGCGCGATGTGCTGATCGTAGATGAGGAGATTGTTGAACACCCCCATGAAGGGAATGTTGATCGAATAGGTCGCGCCTTCGAGGATCGAGGCGTTGGCCGGACTGTCGCGGTGATACATCCGCAAGATGCCGCCCTGCTTGGGCTCGCCGGCGAGCGTGGCAGTTGAGGCCGTCAGCACAGATAACGCCGCCATTGCGGCGAGCGCCCACACGCTCCGCATGCTCATCCTCCCTGGACCTCGGCCTTTTGCGGCCTGTTTATCCCGACGATAGCGAGGCGCGTGCAGCGAGGCAACCCGCAAGGCCAGCTGCAATCTCGACAATTCGGATGACGGAATATCTCGGGGGCTTCTCTCATCATGCGAGAGTGCAGGTGCGAAGACGCGATTCCCTGTGAGAGTTTGCGCGAGGTCGCCTCAACAACCTCCGCTGTCATCCCGGACAAGCGCGCCCTCAGCGCGCGCCGATCCGGGATCCATAGCCACAGGGAGGAGTTTGGCGAAGACTCGGAGTTGCCAGCCCATGCCGCAACTCCTTCCTGGGGTTATGGGTCCCGGGCTCGCGACTTCGTCGCGCCCCGGGAAGACAGTTGCGTGTATGGCGCTTGCTTGCGCACCTTACGTAGCGGAAACCCTCACACGATCCGCGAGACCTTGTTCCCCCAGTACCGGTCCCGCAGCAGCCGCTTGTACAGCTTGCCGGTCGGCAGCCGCGGCAATTCCTTTTCGAAATCGACCGAGCGCGGCACCTTCTGCCGCGACAGCGACTTTGCGCAGAACGCGATCAGCTCCTCGGCGAGCGCCGGCCCCGGCTCCACGCCGGGCATCGGCTGCACCACCGCCTTCACCTCCTCGCCGAGATCGGCATTGGGTACGCCGAACACCGCGGCGTCCGCCACCTTGGGGTGGGTGATCAGGAGGTTCTCGCATTCCTGCGGATAGATGTTCACCCCGCCGGAGATGATCATGAAGGTGGCGCGGTCGGTCAGGTATAGGAAGCGGTCGGCATCGACATAGCCGACGTCGCCGACCGTGCTCATGCTCCCATCGGCAGAGCGCGCCTCCTTGGTTTTCTCGGGATCGTTGAAATATTCGAACGGCGTTGCCGTCTTGAACCAGACCTGGCCGGGCGTGCCGGTCGGGCATTCCCGCATGTTCTCGTCGAGAATGTGCAGGTCCCCGAGCAGCACCTTGCCGACGGTGCCGCGATGCGCCAGCCATTCCTCGCTGTTGCAGGCGGTGAAGCCGAGGCCTTCGGTGGCGCCGTAATATTCGTGGATGATCGGTCCCCACCATTTGATCATCTCGTCCTTGACCTGCGGCGGACAGGGCGCGGCGGCGTGGATGGCGATCTCCAGCGAGGACAGATCGTAGCGGGCGCGCACCTCCTCCGGCAACTTCAGCATGCGCGAGAACATCGTCGGCACCAGTTGCGTGTGGGTGATGCCCCATTGCTGGACGAGCTGCAGGTAACGCTCGGGATCAAAGCTTTCCATGATGATCACGGTGCCGCCCATCCGGATCGTGAGGTTCACGGCGGCCTGCGGCGCCGAATGATAGAGCGGCGCCGGCGACAGGTAGACCATGCCCTCGCGGTAGTGCCAGAGCCTCAACAGGAAATCGAACAGCGGCAGATTGTGCTTCGGCTTCTCCTCCGGCAGCGGGCGCAGGATGCCCTTAGGTCGTCCCGTCGTGCCGGAGGAATAGAGCATGGCGGTGCCGAGCCACTCGTCGGGAATCGGCGTTGCCGGCAGGCCGGCGGTCACCTCCGATAGGCCAACGATGCGCTCGCTCTCGCCCGGGCCGTCGGCGACGATGCAGAGCTTGATGTCGGGACAAGCCTCGATCGCCTCGCGCGCGATGGCGAGCTTGGCCATCGACGTGATCAAAATCTTCGACTGGCTGTTGACGAGCAGATAGGCGAGCTCGCCCGGCGTCAGGAACGAGTTGATGCAGGTGTAGTAGAGCCCGGAGCGCTCGCCCGCGCCGCAGGCTTCGAGATAACGCGCATTGTTCTCCATGAAGATCGAATAATGGTCGAGCCGCCTCAAGCCGTGCTGGCGGAACAAGTGCGCCAGCCGGTTGCTGCGCGCCTCCAAGTCGCGATAGGTGACGGCCTCGCCGGTCGCCGCCATGATGAAGGCGGGCTGCAGCGGACGCAGGCGGGCGTGGTGACCTGTGTACATCGATCCTCCGGATGTCGATCAGGCGGCAAGCAGCAGGATCTCGCGCACATCGGCGGAGCTAGCGATCTTGCGCGGGTTGCGCGGAATCCAGTTCGTGCGCATCGCGGCTTCCGCGATCGCATCGAAATGCTCCGGCGAGATGCGCACGTCGGCGAGGCTGCGCGGCATGCCGAGCGAGCGGATGAAGGCATCGAGCACGTCGGCCGCGTCACGGCCGGGATAGCCCATCGCGGCCGCGACGATCATCTGCCGCTCGGCATTGTCGCGCGCGTTCCAGCGCATCACCGCCGGCAGCATGACGCAGGAGGTGTAGCCGTGCGGCACGTCGAAGGCCCCGCCCAGCACGTAGCCGATGCCGTGGCTTGCGCCCATGGGCACGCCGGCGGCGAGCGCGCCCATCGACAGCCAGGTGCCGATCTGCGCGTCCATCCGCGCGTCGAGATCCAAAGGGTCGGCCTTCACCCGCGGCAGCGCGTCGGCGAGCATGGCGAGGCCCTTCACCGCCTGCGCATCGGCGTAAGGATGCGTCTCGCGCGAGCAGATCGCCTCGACGCAATGGTCGATTGCGCGGATGCCGGTGGAGAGAAACAGCCATTCCGGCGTGTGCACGGTGATGGCAGGATCGAGGATGGTCGCGCGCGGCACCGCGAGCGGATGCCGCAGCATCTGCTTCACGTGGCTCGCGCGGTCGGTGACGCCGGCGATCGATGAGAACTCGCCGCCGGCGATCGTGGTCGGCACGCTGACCTGCCGCACGATTGGGGCCTTCATCTCGGGCGCGGCGCCCTTGTGCACGCGGATGCGGTCGATGCCGGCGATATCGTCGATGCCGTTGGCAAGGCAGAGCTGCACCGCCTTGGCACCGTCGGTGATGGAACCGCCGCCGATTGTGACGATCAGATCGGCCTCCGCCGCGCGCGCCGCTTGTGTCGCCGCGATCACCGCCTCGCGCGGCGTATGGGCCGGCATGGCGTCGAACAGGCCGGCGCAGCGGGAGCCGAGCGCCTCTCTGATTTTCGTGATTTCGTCGGTCTGCCGGTTCAGCGTCCCCGACACCATCAGGAAGGCGCGGCTTGTTCCGAGCCGGTCCATCTGCGCGACGATGGCCCCAGCCGCAGGATGGCCGAACACGACCTCCTCGATCGCGCCGAACACGACACGTCCCTGGTACACGCCTGTCCTCCCCGGACAATTCGTTGTTGTTGTTAGGGACGCAATCTAGCCGACCCCGCCGGAGCCGTCATGCGCGAAGACGCTGGCCGTTTGCAGCGCAAAGGCGGGCTGTTGAAGATGAGATGTGGCGGCGGCCGGCGCGCACGCCTCGTCCTTCGAGACGGCGCTACGCGCCTCCTCAGGATGAGGCTCATCGGCGCCGGTGCCCGTCGAGAACTGCCGCCGCGCACTCCACCCTCATCCTGAGGAGCCCGCTTAAAGCGGGCGTCTCGAAGGATGGCTGCAGGGAAAATCTCTCCAAGGCGAGTCCTTGCCAAAAAGGCAGGGCCAGCAACCGGCCGCCCCCTCAAAACACCACGCCCACGCGCGTGCCGCGCTTCCAGGCGATGCGGCAGCGCTTCTTGGTGTTGACGTGCAGCAGCTCGAAGCGATCGGGAATCGTCACCTGCCCGCCGAGATCGACGCAGGCCCCGCCGGGCGAATAGTCGATCAGCGTGCACGGGATCACCGGCGCGCGCGGGTCGGTGATGATCTTGGCCTGGCGTGACACCAGGCCCGCGGGCTTCACACGGACGAACTTTCGCGGATGCATTGGCACGTCTCCTCCAACTCCGCAGGTCGCGGCGGCTGATCTGTCCCAATCATGGAAAAGAGTTGATGCGATCCCCCTAAGCCGCGCCCGAGAATTTTAACGAAAAGTGTCAGCGAAAGGCAAAAGCAGCGGTAGTGGAGTGCGCTTCCCCTCTCCCCTTGTGGGAGCGAAGCATCGAAGCCGGGTGAGGGGTTCTATCCTCGCGAACGGTCCCACGCGCGGCAACAACCCCTCATCCGGCGCCGTAGCCGACGCTACGCGTCGGCGTATGCTTAAGACGGCGGCCGTAGGCCGCCTATGCCACCTTCTCCCACAAGGGGAGAAGGGAAGTCACCCCGTCACCCCCTCCACCTCCGCC
>NZ_JADYVJ010000032.1:0-14021 GCF_020193715.1 Bradyrhizobium sp. IC4060
CAACTTCGGCCTGCTCCTGCGGTGGCTCGCAGAACTCTTGCGTGCCATTATCCGGGCGTTCACCGAAACTGTCCCTGCCCAAAAGATCGCTTAAATCAGCGCTCTCCCGCCTTCTTCACGGACGACTAAGTATCACCATGCGATGTTCAAGCTGACCTGCCACTGAATTTTCATCCAGCAGCGGTTAGAGTCTCGGGGTTTTTTGCAGCGAGGTCGAACTTTGGACCATTCAGAACCAGAGTTTTTCGCCGTGATCACGTTGGCGGGCTGGATGCGCCAACGTTGGTCGAGACCTGGCATTCGCTGCGGACCGCGTCGACCAGCATGCGCTTCCGACCAGGCTTCATAGCTTTCGGCGGATCACGTCCTGCAGCATCTCCTTGTCGAGCGACAGGCCCGCGACCAGCTTCTTCAGTTTGCCGTTCTCCTCCTCGAGCTGCTTCAGCCGACGCATCTCGGTCGGCAGCAGCCCGTCATACTTCTTCTTCCAATTGAAGTAGGTTGCCTGGCTGATCCCGGCCTTACGGCAGATCTCCGCCACCGCAACCCCGTCGTTGCCCTGTTTCAGGATGAACGCCTTCCGGGCATCTGAAAACTTCGAGGCCTTCATGGTCCATCGCTCCTCCCAGCCGAGGGATTCGGCAGCGAGAACTCTAGCCAAAAATGGTCCAGTTTGCCGGCCTCAGAGCATCGAGCATGGCGACTGTGTCCAGGTGATGCGCCAGATGAAGTCCGTCTCGGTGGACTTCATCCTCACCGATCCGCCCTACCTCTGTAGGTACCAGTCTCGCGAAGCGCAAACCATCGCCAATGACGACCGCGACGAATGGCTCGTGGGGCGGACCGTGCTCTTCGGCGTAAGCTTGCGTGACGCCTTCCGGGCCTGCCGCCGCCCCGCGCCGGTATGAGCATATCCGCAAGCGACGAGACGAAGCGTTATGGATCATTGACCAGCTCGATCGCCTATTCCTCGCCCTGCTCGGCATCCGCGAATCGCAGTTCGTGCGTCACACCATGTTGGCGAACCGGCTTACGTGGCCGCGGCAGCATCTCCTTGCGCCATTGCCGGGGCTTGGTCGCGTTCGCGCCCGCCAACTCCGGCATTAGCGAACATGGCAGATGAATTGATTCGAAGGGATCACGGTTCAACCTGCCTACCATCTATTACTGAGTGGCCGACTTCTTTTCTCCATCTATCCTCTTCACTATCCACTCTGGCAGGTCGCTCTTGTTCTTTACGACCCAGAACGACAAATGTTTTTGGTCCACCGGAAACTTATCCAGCATCGACGGCTGCGCGCGAAGCTTCTTGAGGCATTCGCCCACTGTACAAATGAGCCCGTTGCTCAGCATTATTCTGGAATGCCGGAACCCTTCTCCATCCTTGACTCCTCCCGCGACTAAGACGATGCGGTAATCATTCTGATTGACGGGTTCGGGCCATTGTTTGATCTGACGACCACCGAGCATCGTCCTCGACAATGCTTCCCCAAATCCGTACTTGGTCATCGACAACACTCCCAGGATGATACCCGCGACACCAAAAAAGAGTCCGACGGATATAGAAAACGCGCCAAGAGACAGAAAAAGCACTTCCGCCGCTCGCTTAGCACCGAAGATCGATGCAATTACCGACGCCGAATATGTAGAAAAAAGAACGAGTAGTAACGGTAACCAAGTCCTCTCTAAGATTCTGGACGCTGATATGAAATTCAGCCAGCCAAGTGCTTCGTCATCCTTGATGTAAATGACGAACTTCCGGACATCATTGTTCCTGGTAAGGTCTCTGGTTTTTGCGTGAAAAAGCAGAGCTCGGCGATCTAAGATGTAGTTGAGGGCGAGGATTGTCAGAGGCAAACCGACGACCAACGTCAACAGAACCGTAATTAGCCCGGCTGACCACGATGACAAACCGAAGATCCACGTCAAAACGCCGTAGATAGCTCCGCCAATGATTCCCATCATCCATCTGAAGGAGAAGGATCTTACGGCTTCTCTTTCTTCTTTCTCGACACGCTCCAACGCTATGAATGGGGTTCCGACGGTAATCAGTCCCTTCGGCTTCTCCTCTGAAAGATTTGAGGCCATAAGAGCAACGCTTCCACCATGGCTATAGCCCACAAGAACTAAATTCCCCTGAGCGCGATCGATTGTCCGCGCCAGACGACGAGCAGCTCTGTAGCGAGCAAGGTGCGAATTCTTCGTTGACCAGTGGAACGGCTCAACGTCGGAAAATCCATGCTCAACTAACGAGCGCACAAACTCTGCGTCCGTGCTGCACCATTGGGGAAGTCCCCCGTTGTTGCTCTCAAAGGTGCCCGGAATCAGAATCACCTTTGTTTGGTCTGTAAGGCCCCCTTCCATCGTGAACCTCGCAGTGCAAGACCCGTAACTTCCCCGCAATTCCTATCCGTCGGTTGGGTCCGGTGAGCGTTCAATCGTGTGCTTGCGGAACTCTTCAAACAATCCGGAAGCAATTCTATGCCTGTTTAGGCTAGACGGCCAACAACCGTATTTGCCCCACCACCTTACATGCCGCCGGGCTCGGTAGTTGACCTTTTTTTTTCGCGAGGATGGCGAGCCGCAGGATGTCCGAGCGGTAAAGCACGATGGAGCGCTTGCCGGGAAGCCGCAGGACTTCCGATGGGTCAAGCAGCCAGCGTCCGGCCTCGGACTGCCCCGACGGCTGCCGCAGCTAGTCGGTGTTCGCCTGCGAGGTGCCCTCGCTACGGCTGACCGACGTGGTCTGGCCGAGCATCTCCGACACAAACCTCGCGGCCTCAAGGTCCGCAACGTTGAAGAACACCTTGCATGTACTGTTCGCAGCCCCAACGGCGATAGAGCGCCTTAAGCTGGTGCATGTCCTGGAAGATGAGAATAGGGGTGCAGTAGGCACGCAGATACCCTACCCCGCGCTCCAGCGGTTCGAGACTACCTAGTGCTGCCGCTTCATCCAGAAGGAGCAACACTTTGTGCTTCGGCCGCTTGCGGCTCTTGGCACGGGTGAGCGCATTGATGGCGCAGCCGACCATGACGCGCCGGAATCCCGCGTAGACGGAGAGCTTCTCCTCGTCCACCACGAGGTAGAGCGTAGTGGTTTGGTCGACTAGCTCCGCAAGGCTGAAGGGTCGACTCAGAGGTGACGTGCGCCGCCGGTCCACCTGCCGACCAGACGCGCGTGGCTTTCTCCACGTTTGAAAGCACGCTCTTAAACTCCTCGCTCGATTCCATCGCGAGGAAACTGGCGGCCAGCTCGGCGGCCGTCATCGGGCCATCGGTGCTGATGGTCAGCAGCAGTTGCTTGAACGACTCCGGGGGAAGCGTCGAGAAATTGCGGATCTGGGAAAGCGTTCTTTGGCCGGACTCGAGCCGGACCGTGTAGAGGATCAGGCACGCAAGCATGCCTTCCGCCTTGCTATCCCACTGGCTCTCAGCGCCGTCGGGCATGATCATCAGCTTCGCGAGCGCCTCGGCGAATGCCGCTCATGCCAGGTGCCGGTTCGTACCACGTCGAACGGATTGAATTTGTCCGAGCAGCGGGGTTTCAGCGTGTCGAGCGCACGCACCCTGCCCATCTTCCGTCGCTGGCGCTCGGTGATGGCGCGGTTTTCGCCCTTGATATCGGTGCAGACGACCGACCCTTTGTAGAACAGGAGATTAGGAATGACGATGCCGACGCCTTTGCCTGCCCCCATCGGCGCGAAGACGACGGTGACCATGCCATCCTTCTTGAAGCGCAAAAAGGAACGGCCGATCCGGCCGACTATTGGCCCATTACCCCTTCGTACTCCCGCGAGCAGCATTTCCCACCAGGTGGCGAAACGAGCGGTGCCGAGCGCATCAACGGAATGCCTGTCTCTCCACGTCAGCACAGCATAGGCGATTGTGCCGAGCCCGAATGCGGCCCGCAGTAGCAGCCGAATGAGGATATAAAGGATGCTCAGGAACCGCAGCATGGCCAAGCTTGGCAGTAAGCGGCTCTTCTCCAGTCGCGGCCATCAAGGTATTGCCGGAGAACCTGAAGGTCGGCGGTTATCTCAATCTCATCGACACAGGCATCAAAGCCTTGCAGCGTCAGCGGCGATCTTTACCTCAACGGCACAGACATCGAAAGGATTCCGCAAGAGGTCAAGGTAGGCGGACAGATCCGTGGGCCGAAAGCAACGGCTTAATGCGAACAGCACCCCGCGCGCAAGCGTCGAGGTGTTTCTTCGTTGAGACCAGTTGTAGAGGGCGAGTCTTGCCCCATACTGGCCCCGTACACGCATCCCGTTTCGCCCCTTGGGCCAACGGCTTTTCGTCGTCGCCTCCGGGCGTGACGGAGGCCTTCCAGGGGAAAGACATGCAGGTCTGCGTCCCACGCTAACCGGGCTGATCTGGCCGACTACGCTCCTTTGCTTACAAAGAGCACCGTAATCACGGCGGCGCTACCAATGAGCAATACTGCCCCAACGTACCTCAAGGGAAATGAGCGGCGTGCTCCCTCTGACCAAAGTTGCCCATAGATGTAGAAGGCCCTCGGCGGGCATGCCGAAAGCCTCCTTGAGGTAGTCGGTCAGATCGCCGAACGCGACCTTTTTGGTCGTTGACTAGCCAGGTCGTCCCAACTCCGGCGTAGACTCGGTCAAACATGCACGCGCGATACTCGATATGAATTCACGCCCACGAGCACCGATCGTAAGTCGCGCCACAAGCCTAGTGTCCTGGTTCGGGTCAACTTCCCGATCCCGCGGCGAGCGCGAACTGTATCTTCTGTCGATTTCCGATCAGAGAGAGAGAGAGGCTCCGCCATTGACCCGTCAGCAGCGGATTCAAGATCATGACTCCAAAGGTGATGCTCGCGCGGAGCGCCCCAGCGCCAGCTGCAGATATTATCCTTGAGCTCATCAGCAAGCCCGCACGTAGAAAGACAATGGACGATGAGCACGCCCAAGATGATGGCGCGCGTGTACGCGTCACCGCATGATACATGCAGCCGATTGGTGATATCGCCACGCTCGCCGACGTTGGCACACAGCTTGATGTCTCGAGTAGCAACACCTCACATGCCCAGCTGGTCCATCAACCCAGCCGCTGGGGCCTCCCTGCGGATGCCGGCTCCGGGCAACGAGGTGCCCTTCCCTATTCGAATGAGGCCGCGGGATCGGTGCAGCTAGTCGAGAGGCAGGATGTCGCGGGGCTGACGGATCGATAGCAGGTTCCTGGAGGCCTCACGATAATGTCTTGTCGATCCGGTCGCGCAGCCAATCGCCGACGAGCGAAATTGACAAAGTCGTGAGCGAGATGACCAGCGAAGGGAGCACAAGGATCCAGGGAGCACGGGTCAGATAGTCACGTCCGTAGCCGACCATATTGCCAAGCGACGTAAGCGGCGGCTGCACTCCGAGTCCAAGAAAGCTAAGACCGCTCTCGAGCAGAATGATGTCCGGAAACGCGATCGTCATGGTGACGATCAAGGTCGACGCGATGTTCGGCATGATGTGGCGCAGGTAGACGCGCCATGGCCTTGCGCCTAGCTGGCGTACCGCGATCACATAGGCATGCTCGTTGGCACTCATCGCGAGCGCGCGGGTGACGCGGGCGTAGCGTTCCCATCCGTGCAGACCAATGAGCCCCACGAAGAGGAGCAGAGAGTTGCCGAAGAAGGCAAGCACTGCGAGTGCCAAAACGAGAAACGGCATGCTTGCCTGGAAGTCAATACAACCGAGGATGACCTGCTCTACCCAGCCGCGGAAGTGAGCGGCCAAAATGCCAAGCGTGATGCCAAGGACAGCGCCGATCAACGTCGCCCCGAAGGCAATAAGGAGGCTGATGCGGATGGATATAGCAAGGCGCGACAGCACGTCCCGCCCGAGCTCATCCGAGCCGAAGGGATGCGCGATGCTTCCGCCGAGGCCAAGAGGTGCAGCAAGGCGATGATGAAGGTCGAGGGCTGCATAGTCATAAGGGGCGAGGCGATCAGCAAAGATTGCGACAAGAATCATGAGGCCTAGCCAAGCAACCGCTATCCCGATCGCGCGGTCGCGCCACCACCACAGCCTGCGTGTCCTCGAAGACGGCAGAACTTTTTCGGCGGAGATGCTCGACACTTATCGCCTCCCAGGGCGCAAG
The DNA here is from genome assembly GCF_020193715.1 of Bradyrhizobium sp. IC4060. NCBI lineage: Bacteria > Pseudomonadati > Pseudomonadota > Alphaproteobacteria > Hyphomicrobiales > Nitrobacteraceae > Bradyrhizobium > Bradyrhizobium sp. IC4060. Next base: position 6,112 of record NZ_JADYVJ010000032.1, read on the forward strand.
TCGCGCAAACGTGGATCGAGCATGCCATAGAGCAGATCTATCGTGACATTGGTGGTAATCATGGCGGCGGCTACGACGAGCATGATGCACTGGACGACAGCCAAATCACGACTCGCAACTGAGACGACCAGGAGGCTGCCAAGGCCCGGCCACGAAAAAACGCTTTCGACGAGCACCGTTCCCGCGATGAGATTGCCAACCATGAAGCCGACGATTGTCAGCACCGCTATCGCCGCGTTGGGCAGAGCGTGGCCGGTCACGACGCGGGGCCAAGGCACACCCTTGGCGCTGGCGGCACGAATATAGGGCTGCCCAAGCACCTCGAGCATGGCGCTGCGGCTGAAACGCGCCAAAACGGCCGCGCCCCCCAGACCGAGCGTGATGACAGGCAGCACCAAGTGCTGCCAACCGCCGGCGCCGCCCGAGGGGAACCAGGGAAGCTCGACTGCGAAAGCCAGTACGAACACGAGGCCAAGCACGAAAGATGGCACGGTGAAGCCTACGACCGCGACCATCATCACCAATCGATCCGCGATGCTATCTCGTTTGAGAGCCGCGTAGATGCCTGCCGGAATGCCGATCAACAGATTGAGGATCAGCGCCGGCGCAGTCAGCATCAGCGTGACAGGAATGCGCTCGGCGACGACGGTGATCGCGGAACGCCCATCACGCATCGATTGGCCGAGATCTCCATGAACGACCGCAAAGAAGTATCTGGCGTATTGCACCCAGAGTGGCGCATCGAGCCCCCAGGCCTTTCGGAAGGCCTCGACCGCTTCCGCTGGGGTTTCCGGCGACAGCAACGCGCGGGCCGGATCGCCAGAGGCGCGCAGCACCACGAATGCGAATGTGACCACAACTCCGATGGTCAGCAACGCGCGCGCCAGGCGGACCGCTATGAAGCGAACCATCATGCCTCCTTGTCGAGTTGGGCGCCATGATCGCCGACCAGATGGCAGGCGACGCGGCGCCCGTCAGGAGCGGATCTGAGCTCTGGGGCGGACCGCGCGCAAAGTGGAAGCGCTACCGGGCAGCGAGGATGGAATGCGCAGCCGCCCGGTCGCGCAGCCGGATCGGGCGGATCTCCTTGCAGGATCGTGCGAGACCGATGTTTCCCCGGCCTGGGCACCGCGGAAACCAGCGCCCGCGAGTAAGGATGCAAAGGATCCAGAAGAACCGCCTCAGAGGCGCCTTCCTCGACGATGGCGCCGAGATACATCACAGCGATCCGATCGCTGATCAGCCGGACTACTCGCAAATCATGGCTGATGAAGATCATCGCCATGTGACGCCGCTCCTGCAGCTCGCGTAGCAGATTGATCACTTGCGCCTGGATCGAGACGTCGAGCGCCGATACTGGCTCGTCGCAGACAATGAGATCTGGATCCGTCGCAAGCGCACGAGCCAGGACGGCACGCTGGCGCTGGCCGCCTGAAAGCTCGTGCGGATAGCGCCTGAGGTGATCGGTCCTGAGCCCCACATCCGCAAGAAGCGCATTGACTCGCCCGTCTCGTTCCGACTTGCTGCCAAGCCGATGAATGTCAATTGGCTCGGCCATTTGCGCGCCGATCGTCAGGCGGGGATCGAGCGCAGCTAGCGGATCCTGAAATACCATTTGGATTCGCATCCTCAGCCGGCGCCATCGAATATCGCCCATAACAGGCAAAGCTTCTCCGCCGAAGGTCACCGTGCCGGCATCCGGCCGGTCCAGGCCGATCAGGAGCCGGCCCGTAGTGGACTTACCGCAGCCGGATTCGCCAACAAGTCCGAGCGTTTCGCCGCGAGCTAGCCGCAGAGAGAGCCCATTGACCGCGTGAACCATCGCTGGACGGTGGAAAAGGCCGTGTCGCAAGCGATAACGGCGGACAAGCCCATCGGCTTGGAGGATCGGTGGAGCAGTCCCGGTCATGCAGCCGCGACCTCGCCCGCGGGCGGTTCGCTCGTGACATGCAAGCAGGCGGCCCTGTGTCTGATGTCGCCATCCACCGAGGCGAGCTCAATCGCCCATTCACTGCAGCGTCCGATCCGCCGATCGCAACGAGGGACGAAAGGACAGCCTGGCGGAAAATCGGCTGCGTTTGGCACGACACCCGGAATGGCGAAGAGGCGTTGCCGCGGCGCATCCAGACTTGGAAGAGCCGCAATAAGCCCTGTCGTATATGGATGAGCGGAATGCTCAAAAAGACGGTAGGCGGGCAATTCTTCGACGATGCGCCCCCCATAAAGGACCATGACGCGTTCACAGATTTCGCTGACGACGCCGAGATCATGCGAAATCAGGACCAGCGCCATGCCTGTTTCGCGTTGGATCTGCCGCAGAAGCTGAAGGATCTGCGCTTGAATGGTGACATCCAAGGCGGTGGTAGGTTCATCCGCGATCAAGATATCGGGCTGCCCTGCGAGAGCCATGGCGATCATGACGCGCTGGTTCTGCCCGCCGGATAATTCGTGGGGATAGGCGCCAAGGCGGCGCGCTGCATAGGGGATGCCGACCTGATCGAGCAGACGTCGCGCTTCGGCAAGCGCCGTGCGGCGGTCCATGCTGCGATGGAGGCGAAGGGCTTCAGAGATCTGATCGCCCACCGTGCGCACAGGATTAAGCGCGCTCGCCGGGTCCTGGAAGATCATGGCGATCTGCCCGCCGCGCACCTTGTCGAGGCGAGAGACTGGCGCGTGGAGCAGCTCCTCTCCGGCCAGGCGTACGCTGCCCGTTATTTTAGCGCGCTGCGTCAGCAGTCCGAGCGCAGCGAGCCATGTCACGGATTTGCCGCAACCGCTTTCGCCGACCATGCCCAGCGACTCGCCACGCCGTAGACTGAGATCGATTCCGCGCAGCGTCGGCACACCGTCGAACGCCACACGCAAACCCGCGATCTGAAGAAGCGCCTCCATGCAAGGTCCCTGCCCTTCCTGCATCATAGGGATTGCACCAGGTCGGCTGGAACGCCGCCCTTGCCACGGCAGGAGAGAAACGATGCTACAGCGGCATCCTGGGGTGGCAACTCCGCCGACATTCTGCGATCAGCGGCAAGCGTGCCGACCCAGCGGGACAATTGTGCGACAGGTGTGCGCGAGCGCCTGGAACTGCTGGCATCGACAACGTCCGCTAAGGAGCATGAATGCTCCCCAAATGGAATCGTGCCATGCGCCTCGGAACGACCGATGTTCGTGCCGCTTTCAAAGATGGGCCGGGCACCTCCGACAGTCTTGACCTCGCATCCGATCTCAAGGCGCTCCGTCACTCGCCGGCGCGCTGGCAGATCGTCGGTGGCCAGGATTCGATGAATGCGGCGCAGCGTCCGCGCCTCCCAGGCGGCGCGGCGCTCCTGTCGGATCGTCCGCGAGACTTTGAACAGGATCGCAAGATCGCCAGCGGCAAGGTTGTCGTCAAACGAGGTCATCGCCAAGACCTCTGGCCGAGGGCTAGCTCCAAGGGGGGATTGCTATCGCACAATGGTCGATTCAAGGTGTGCCTCATCGCGATCAGGTCCGGATCAGAGCTCTGTTGAACGGGCCGAAATTGAGATCGAGCGTCAGCCCCGGCAGCCACGGCACGTCGCGACGCTTGCCATAGAACTGGCCAGACACGTGCAGGATCACGCAAGGCGGATCGATCTCGTTGATGATCTCGAGCATGCGACGGATGATCGGCCGGCGCTGTTCGCCCTGGATGGTGTCCTGGAGCTTGGCGCCGAGCGCGAAATATTCCTCGTTCCTCCAGATTCCAATTGACTTTGGCAGCGTGCCGCTCGGACCGTATTCACGCCAGGGATGGCCGAGATGATCCAGAAAGAGTGCCGTATTGGACGTATCAAAGATAGCACGCACCGGCTGGCGCTGAATTTGCGCGAAGTTTTCCATCATCTGAAGTTTGACGTTCAGGCCAACCGCACGCCACATCTCGATCATGGTCTGCGCGCCAGAGACCTGATTGGGGTAATAATTGTTGAGCAGACGATAGGTGATCTGCTCTCCCTTGTAGCCCGCTTCGCCCAGCAGCTCCTTGGCTTTGTCGGGATCATAGGCAGGCGAGGGGAACTCGTGGATGTAGCCCTCGCCATAGCTCGGCAACTGGTAACCGTTCGGAATCGGGAGCCGGTCCTCCCACAAGCTCCGCACGATCAGCTTGCGGTCGAGCGCAAGGCTCATCGCACGGCGAATACGCGCATCCTTCAGAAGGGGGTCGGTCTGATCGAACACGAGCGAGCGGATATTCTGCACGGCACCACCCACGACCTCGAGATCAGCACGCTTCTGGATGCCCGCGAACTGGTCCGGCGGAATGTCAGTGGCGATGTCGAGCTCGCTGGCGAGCAGGCCGTTCACGCGCGCGGAAAGTTCGGGTATGATGCGGTATTCGATGCCATCGGCCGGCGGCCGCCCGCCCCAATACGCATCGTGGGCGGTCAACGAGATACGAATATCGAGCTTGTGATCGACGAGCTTATAGGGACCGCTTCCGACAGGGGCTGTGATCCAGCGCTCCCACGAGCCCGCCGCCACGAAGGCGCGTTGGCTGACGATCTCCGATCCCCAAGCAGCCAGACGCTGCTCGAGGAGCGCATCACCTCCCTTTGCATGCACAATGACGGTGTAAGGATCGACAATTTCGACCTTCTCAAGCCGATTAAGCGACTGAAGCGCCTCGGACATTCCGCTGCGTCCGGGTCCCAGCAGGTGGTCAGGACCAAGGCTAAAGGCAACATCTTCGGCCGTTAAAGGCGTTCCGTCATGGAAAGCCACTCCCTTGCGCAAGAACAGCCGCAACGACTGCGCATTGATCCGCTCCCAACGCTCAGCCAAGCTCGGCCGTAGCGCCATGTCGTGGGCGTGGTCGAAGGTGATCAGCGTATCAAAAAGCTGCGGCATGACCCGGCGAATGGCAGTATCGGTCGCGATGACTGGATCGAAGGATCGCGGAAATCCGGACATGCCGACGCGAAGGCGCCGACGTGTCACTGTCCTAGGCTCGCCATCCGCAGCGCCGGCGCCTGTGCTGGCGAACACGCTTGCGGCAACGGCGCCTGCGATGGCTTGCCGTCGCGTCAGATCAATACGGGTCATCACCGCCTCCGGTTCACTTCCATTGATACTGGCAGACCACCCAAATTGGGCGCTTGTGTCATTCAGGCATATTCGCGATTGTGCGCGACCTTAAAAACCCGAACTGCTACGGCAGGATGACGTTGATCGAATAAGTCGATGTAAGCTTGCGAACATGCGATGGTCGGCTCCTGGCGCAGGCTGATAAAGAGGAAAAGCTGCGACGCAGAGCACTGCGCGGGCGCCCAACAGAGCCGCACGAAGAAGCGATAAAGTTATCGCAATCTTCGATGATTTTATCCAAAGCCGCGATCACCCGGTTAGTTTGGCCGTTCGCGATCGGTTAGATCCCGACGAAACCGCTCATTCGAACTCGTAGGATATTGTGTCTTGTCTCTCGTTTCAGAACGGCTCAAAGTCGTCCGTCCCTCTCAAACCGAGGTCATGACGGCTCGCGCCGTCGAGCTGCGCGATCAGGGCGTCGATGTGATTACGCTCAGCCAGGGCGAGCCGGATTTCGACACGCCGTCCGCTATCCGTGAAGCTGGCATCCGGGCAATCCGCGACGGGCAGACGAAATACACGGCGATCGCCGGGATCAAGCCACTGCGGGAAGCTATTCGCGAGAGCCTGCGTCGCGATCATGGGCTTGACTACGGTATTGACCAGATCACGGTGGGCTGCGGCGCCAAGCAGGTTGTGTTCAACGCACTATTCGCCAGCCTCGATCCGGGCGACGAGGTTGTGATTCCGACGCCGTGCTGGGTCTCCTATCCGGACATGGTGGCCCTGGCCGGTGGCAAGCCGGTGCTCGTCGCCTGCGACGAACTCCATGGCTTCAAGCTGCGCCCCGAGGCGTTGAAGAAGGCGATCACACCGCGCACCAAATGGTTGATGCTGAATTCCCCATGCAATCCGACCGGTGCGGTTTACAGCCGAAGTGATTTGCGAGCGCTTGCCGCGGTGTTGCGCGAGCATGCCAAAGTGCACGTGCTATCCGACGACATCTATGAGAAGCTCACCTACGACGCCGACTTCGCAACGATGCCCGCAGTCGCGCCGGACCTCTACGAGCGCACCTTAACAGTCAACGGCGTATCCAAGGCAGACGCAATGACGGGCTGGCGCGTCGGTTACGGCGCAGGACCTCTGGCGCTGATCAAGGCCATGAACCTCATCCAGGGCCAGACCTCCTCGCACACCAGTTCGATTTCTCAATATGCCGCGCTTGAGGCGCTGTCAGGAAGGCGGGACTATATCAAAGAGTTCGTGCGCGCGTTTTTGGAGCGCCGCGACCTTGTCGTCGCCAAGCTGAATCAGGCCCAGGGGCTTTCTTGCGGTGTGCCGGACGGCGCTTTTTATGTTTTCCCCTCCTGCGCGGGTGTCATCGGCAAGCGCACGCCAGACGGCAAGGTGATCGAAAGCGACACCGATTTTGCCATGTATTTGCTTGATGCTTTCGCCGTGGCTGTCGTGCCGGGCAGCGGCTTCATGGCATCTCCCTATATCCGGATTTCCTATGCTTCCTCGCTCGAGGAGCTCACCCGGGCTTGCGACCGTATCATTGCAGCCTGCGCGACGCTGTCCTGAAGATCTTCTGATGTCCCCCAAAAGCCTCCGCGCCCGCATGGCCGAGACCGGCCTGGTCCACATCATGGCCGCCCACAGCCCGTTTTCAGCGATTCTCGCGGAAGAAGCTGGATTTGATGGACTATGGGCGTCCGGCTTCGAGCTGTCAGCGCTTTATGGGCTGCCGGACATGAGCCTGATTTCGATGACACAGCATCTGGACATGCTGCGGGCGATCGCCGGACGCACGAGGCTGCCGATCGTCGCCGATATCGATACGGGCTATGGCAATGCGATCAACGTCATCCACGCTATCACGGAATATGAGCGGGCCGGCGCCAGCGCCGTTGTCATCGAGGACAAGACTTTTCCAAAAGTGACGAGCCTTGTTGCCGACGGCCGTCAGGACCTGTTGCGCATTGAAGAATTCCAGGGAAAGATGGAGGCGGCCGTCACGGCAAGATCGGATCCGGATTTCCTCATCATTGCGCGCACCGAAGCTTTGATCGCCAACCTCGGTGAAGCGGAGGCCTTGCATCGGACACACGCTTATGCGGAGGCTGGCGCGGACATGATCCTGATCCATTCGAAAAGCAAGACTCCTTGCGAAATCGAAAGCTTTTCGCGCGCCTGGACCGGATCGGTTCCGCTCGTGATCGTACCAAACGCCTACCCTGATCTCGACGCCAAGCGGGTCAAAACGCTGGGCAATGTTTGCATGATGATCTATGGCAATTACGGCATCCGTGCTGCCGCAACCGCCATGCAGGAGACTTTCCGCCGGATCATCGCAGACGGCGGCGTCCAAAACGTCTACAAAGATATTGTGCCGGTGGATGAGATTTTCAGGATTCAGAATATGCACGAGGCTAAGGCGGCTGAAGCTCGCTTCCTTCGCTGAACGCTGCGATTGATACCTACTGTCGAGCGACGGCACTCAGCGGCTAGTCCTGCCCGAGCGCAATCCTGACGCTGGGAGGTAGCGGGCCTGTCATGTAGACAGCCCCCGAGTCGATTGCGACATCAGCGATCGGTCACCCTTGCTGACACCTGGAGATCCACCCCTCAACAAGACGTAGAAAGCCGTGAGCCAGACGCACGAACCGTACCGAGAACGCGGATTCTGTGCGCGAGATATCGTTTATACGCGGTAATCCGGCTATACACATCGAATAATGTGATGGAGCATTCATGACTGGCAATGGGCCGCCGTGACAATCAGCGGGCAATGCAGAAGCTACCGGAGCAGAAGATGGCTGCCGAACACGATGACGTGCCTCTCAATGCTATCCGGGCGT
>NZ_JADYVJ010000033.1:0-13597 GCF_020193715.1 Bradyrhizobium sp. IC4060
GGGTGCAGTTCCGGGAGGGGGAAATGCGGAAATTGTCTCTCGACGTCATTCCGGGGCGCGCGAAGCGCGAACCCGGAATCCATCGTGCAGCAGCGTCGGTGGAGGAATGGATTCCGGGCTCGCGCCTGACGGCGCCCCGGAATGACGATGTAGAGGCAGTGTACCCCGACCTAATCCGGCCGAACCATCTCGAACATGTTCTCCGGCTTGATCTCGAAATAATCGCCGCGCCGGCCGGCGCGGACGATGGGGCGGGCGGCGGCGGTCTGGTAGACACCGTCCTTGATCAAGGCCTTGTCGATGTGGACGGCGACGACTTCGCCGAGCGTCAGCCAGGCGTCGGCCTCCTTGCCATTGGCGCCCTTGAGGCGGACGATGTCGGACACCTTGCACTCGAAGGCGACGGGGCTCTCGCCGACGCGCGGGACATTGACGAGCTTGCCGGGCACGGCGGTGAGGCCCGCGACCTCGAACTCGTCGACCTCAGGGGCGACATGCGCCGCGGTCGCGTTCATGTGCTTGGCGAGATCCATCGTCGTCAGATTCCAGACGAACTCGCCGGTCTGCTGCATGTTCTCCACCGTGTCCTTCCAGTTGGTCGAGGAGAAGCCGATGATCGGCGGCACGTAGCAGAACGCGTTGAAGAAGCTGTAGGGCGCGAGGTTGACGTGGCCCCTGGCGTCGCGCGAGGAGATCCAGCCGATCGGCCGCGGCGCGATGATGGCGTTGAAGGGGTCGTGCTTGAGTCCGTGGCCCTTGGAGGGTTCGTAGAAGTACAGGTCTTTGTCGGTCACGCGCTGCTTCCTTTCGTCATTGCGAGCGCAGCGAAGCAATCCAGAATCCCTCCGCGGAGACGGTCTGGATTGCTTCGCTGCGCTCGCAATGACGGAGTTTGTGGGTCCGTCCCGGTCCGCCTCCGGCGGTCGTGCCGGGGCGATCAGTCTGCTTATAGGAGAAAACGCCCCGCCCGTCAGTGGCGCGGCGACAGACCCGCGATGACGAAATCGATCATCTGGTCGATGGTCGGGCCCGGCTTGGTGGCGCATTGGGCGATCATCTGGGGGTGGAAGAAGCGGATCATCGCGGTGCAGGCGCACAGCGAGGCCAGTTGCAGGTCCGGCGCCTCGAACTCGCCGGAGGCGACGCCTTGCGCGATCATCTGGCCGATGACGCCGGCGATGCACTCCATATGGGCGACGCAGACCTCCCAGTCCTCCTCCATCGCGATCGCGACCATCTCGTGCAGCTTGTTGTCGCCGACATAGCGCTCGGTGTTCATGCGATTGATGGTGATGAGCAGCTCGCGGAAGCGCGGCAGCACCGGACCGGGCCTTGCCACGATCCGCTGCGCCTCCAGCTCGACCTCGCCCATCAGCGAGCGGGCCACCGCCTGATGGATCGCCTTCTTCGATTCGAAGAAGCGATACACGTTGGCGGGGCTCATCCTGAGCTCCTTGGCGATGTCGCCGACGGTCGTCTTCTGGTAGCCGATCTGGCGGAACAGCCGCTCGGCCACCTCGAGGATGCGATCCCGGGTGTCGACTTCGATATGTTCCGAAACAAGGGCCATCAGTCAGGACTCGCTGGTCAACAGTCTTCTCATCTATTCAGCCGCTTCGGCAAGCGGAATTGCGTGCGGGTCATCGCTCCCATGCTGCGGCGCGGCCGGCTGCTCGGGCGTTCCGGCCTCGTCCAGGCTCTTGCGGAACCACAGGGCGTAGAGGCCCGGCAGGTACAGCAGCGTCAGGAAGGTCGCGACGAACAGGCCGCCCATGATGGTGATCGCCATCGGGCCCCAGAAGGCCGAGCGCGTCAGCGGGATCATGGCGAGAATGGCGGCGAGCGCCGTCAGCACCACCGGCCGGGCACGGCGGACGGTCGCCTCGACGATCGCCTCGCGCCGGGTCAGGCCGTGGCTGACGTCGGTCTCGATCTGGTCGACCAGGATGACCGTGTTGCGCATGATCATGCCGGCGAGCGCGATTAGGCCGAGCAACGCCACGAAGCCGAACGGGGCATTGGCGACGTTGAGGCCAAGCGAGGCACCGACGATGCCGAGCGGCGCGGTCAGGAACACCAGGATCAGGCGTGAGAAGCTCTGCAGCTGGATCATCAGCAGCGTCAGCATCACCATGACCATCACCGGGAAGAGGATGAAGATCGAGGCGTTGCCCTTGGCGGATTCCTCGAACGCGCCGCCCGGCTCGATCCGGTAGGCCGGCTCGAGGTGATCCTTGATCGCCTTCAGCTTCGGCGTGATCTGGTTGGTGACATCAGGGGCCTGCACGCCGTCGACAACGTCGGAGCGCACGGTGATCGCCATGTCGCGGTTGCGCCGCCACATGATCGGCTCCTCATGGGCATATTCAATTCGAGCGATCTGCTGCAGCGGCACGGCGACGCCGTTGCGCGAGGTGATGGTGAGATCGCCGACGCCGCCGAGGTCGAGGCGCTCGGACGGGATCGCGCGGGCGACCACGCCGACCTTCTCGATGCCGTCGCGCACGGTTGTGACCTGCGAGCCCGAGATCAGCATCGCCAGCGCCTGCGAGACGTCCTGCGGGGTCAGGCCCATGGCGCGGGCGCGGTCCTGGTCGACGACGAGCTTGAGGTAGGGCGACTGCTCGTTCCAGTCGAGCTGGACGTCCTTGACGCTCTTGTTCTCCCGCATGACGTCGCGGACCTGATAGGCGATCTCGCGGACCTTGTTGGCGTCGGGGCCGATCACGCGGAACTGCACGGGGAAGCCGACCGGCGGACCGAAATTGAAGCGGTCGACGCGCACGCGGGCCTCGGTCAGGAAGCCCTCGGCGGCCGCGGTCTCGATCTTGGCCTTGATGCGCTCGCGCGCCTCGACCCCCTTGGCAACGATGACGATCTCGGCAAAGGCCTCGTTCGGAAGCTGCGGGTTGAGGCCGAGCCAGAAGCGCGGCGAGCCCTGGCCGACATAGGCGGTATAGGTCTCGATGTCCTTGTCGTCCTTGAGCAGCGTCTCAGCCTTCTTCACCGCCTTCTCGGTGACGTTGAAGGCGGTGCCTTCCGGAAGGCGCAGCTGCAGGAACAGCTCGGGGCGCTCCGAGAGCGGGAAGAACTGCTGCTGGACCTGGCCGAAGCCGACGATCGAGGCGGCGAAGACGCCGACGGTCGCGACCACCACGGTGATGCGGTGGTTGACGCACCATTTCACGATGGCGCGCAGGCCGCGGTACATGCGGGTCTCGTAGACCGCATGCGGATCATGGTTGTGGTGCGCCTTCATCTCGGGCAGCAGCTTGACGCCGATATAGGGCGTGAAGATCACCGCTACGAACCAGGAGGCGACCAGCGCGATTGCCACGATCCAGAATATGCTGCCGGCATATTCGCCGACCGCGGAATTGGCAAAGCCGATGGGGAGGAAGCCAGCGGCCGTGACCAGCGTTCCCGTGAGCATCGGAAACGCAGTTGATTCCCAGGCAAAGGACGCCGCACGCATGCGGTCCCAGCCCTGCTCCATCTTCACCACCATCATCTCGACCGCGATGATGGCGTCGTCGACGAGCAGGCCGAGCGCGATGATCAGCGCGCCGAGCGTGATGCGGTGCAGGTCGAGCGACATCGTGTTCATGACGATGAAGACGATGCCGAGCACCAGGGGCACCGACAGCGCGACCACGATGCCGGTGCGCCAGCCGAGCGCCAGGAACGAGACGAACAGCACGATGACGAGCGCTTCCATGAAGGAGTGCACGAACTCGCCGACGGCGTGCTCGACCACCTTGGGCTGATCGGCAATCAGCTTGACGTCGACGCCCTGCGGCACGGCCTTCATGAAGTCGGCCGTCGCCTTCTCGACCTCCTTGCCGAGATCCAGGATGTTGGCGCCCTTGGCGGTGACGACGCCGATGCCGATGGCGGGCTTGCCTTCCTGGCGCACGACGAAGCTCGGCGGATCGACATAGCCGTGAGTGACGGTGGCGATATCGCCGAGACGGAACACGCGGCCGTTGCTCTCGACCGGCGTTTCGGCGACGGCCTTGGCACCGTCGAGCGCGCCGGTGACGCGCAGCGGCACGCGCTGCGAGGAGGTCTCGACCGTGCCGGCCGGCGTCACGTTGTTCTGCTTGGCGAGCGAATCGAACAGCGCCTGCGGCGTGATGCCCAGCGTGGCGAGCTTGGCGTGGCTGAACTCGACGAAAATGCGCTCATCCTGGTTGCCGTAGACGTCGACCTTGGTCACGCCGGGCACCTTGAGCAGGCGCTGGCGAAAACCTTCGGAGACCTTCTTGAGCTGGGCATAATCGGCGCCGTCGCCGGTCATCATGTAGAGGATGGAATCGACGTCGGAGAACTCGTCGTTGACGACGGGCCCAAGAATGCCGGACGGCAGCTGGCCCTGCACGTCGACCAGCTTCTTGCGCAGGAGATAGAAGAGGTAGGGCACGTCCTTCGGCGGCGTGTTGTCGCGGAAGGTGACCTGGAGCGCGGTGAAGGCGGGCTTGGAATAGGTCTGCACCTTCTCGAAATAGGGCAGCTCCTGGATCTTCTTCTCGATGGGATCGGCAACCTGGGTCTGCATTTCCTGCGCGGTCGCGCCGGGCCAGATCACGGAGACGTTGACCACCTTCACCGTGAAGAACGGATCCTCGGCACGGCCGAGCTTCTCATAGGAGAAGAAGCCGGCGACGCCGAGGATGATCATCAGGAAGAGCACCAGCGTCGGATGGCTGACGGCCCAGGCCGAAAGGTTGAAGCGCTTCATCGCACTCTCCGAAAGACGATCCAGTTGCAAACAACGACAGCCGCTCTGCTCAAACAGTCGTCGCGAGGCAGCGAAGCAATCCAGGGGGCTGGGCAGGTTCTGGATCGCTTCGCCGCTTCAGCCTTTGCTTAGGGACAAAGGCCGAAACTCACCTCACACGACGTAACTCACTTCTCTTGTCATTCCGGGATGGTCCGAAGGACTAGACTTTCAAACGACGGATCAGAACGACAAGGACGACACGATCCGCACCCGCTGGCCGGGATCGAGCTTCTGCACGCCGAGCGCAACGATCTTGGCGCCCTCTTCGACGCCGCCGGTGATGACGACGTCCTTGCTCTCGTAGGACTTCACCATGACCGGCTTGAGGGTGACGCCACCGTTGTCGTCGACGACGTAGAAGGAGGGCTTGCCGCCTTCGTTGAAGAGCGCCGACAGCGGCAACCGCGCGACGCGCTCGGTCGCGGCATCCGACAGCGTCAGCGTCGCCGTCATGCCGAGCGCGACCTTGTCGTCGGCCTCGGGCAGCGAGAACTTTGCCAGATAGGTGCGCGTGGCGGGATCGGCTGCCGGCGCGATCTCGCGCAGCTTGGCCGTGTATTTCTTGTTCGGCTCGGACCAGAGAGTGACGCTGGCGACGCCCGACTTGGCGCGTCCGACCAGCGTCTCAGGGATAGCGACGACCGCTTCCTTCTCGGCAAAGCGGGCGACACGGATCGAAGCCTGGCCCGCGGCAACCACCTGGCCGGGCTCGATCAGCGTTGCGGTGACGACGCCGCGGGCGTCGGCGTTGAGCGTCGCGTAGGAAAGGGAATTCTTGGTCAACTCGACCGAGCGCTCGGCGCGGTTCAAGCGCGCACGGGCTTCATCGGCGGCGGCGCGGCTCTGGTCGAGCTGGGCGTCCGTGGTCCAGCCCTTGGCCTTGAGGTCCTTGGCGCGCTGCTCGGCGGCGGCGGCCTGGGCCAGCACGCCGGTTGCGGCGGTCTGCTCGGCAACGGCCTGCTCGGCCTGGAGCTTCAGGTCGACCTCGTCGAGGGTGGCGAGCGGCTGGCCGACTTCGACTGTCTGGCCCACTTCGACGAGGCGTTTGGCAACCTTGCCGGCGACGCGGAAGCCGAGATCGCTCTCGATCCTGGGACGGATAGTGCCGACGAAGCTGCGCTCCGGGGTCTCGGCAGCGTAATGGGCGGTTGCCACCAGAACCGGCCGCGGCGGCTCGGCCTTCTCGGCGACGGTATCATTGCACCCTGCCAGCGAAACGGCCATCAGGGCGAGCGCGGCTCCTGCGAAAAGCTTGGAATAGCTCGACAAAATCGACCGGACGAACATCGAAGGACACTCCTGCATCTCGACCGAGAGGAATTTCGACTGTTCACTGATAAAAGTCAATAATCGTCAGTCATCAGGAATGCGTGATCGTGAAGGAGTGGTAAGGAGGGATAGGCTTGGCCGCGAGGTGTTATTGTAGGGTGGGCAAAGCGGAGCGTGCCCACCAGAACCGCTCTGCGGCGAAGATGGTGGGTACAGCGCGCGACGTGCGTGCCCCCCCCTCACCCCCCCTGGTCGGCGAATTCGTGCTTGCTGTCGTGTCCGCCGACGAACACCAGGATGCCCGCGATCAACGGCAGCACGGCGAGCACCAAGAGGCCCGTCGAGGTCTGGCCCGTGGCTTCCTTGACCCAGCCGATCAGGTACGGCCCGCCGAAGCCGGCGAGATTGCCGATCGAGTTGATCAGCGCGATGGCGCCTGCGGCCGCCGTGCCGGACAGCCAGGCGGTCGGCAGGGTCCAGAACACACCGAAGCAGCAGAACACGCCGATCGCGGCCACTGTCAGCGCCACCATCGTCAGCGTGGGATCGGTGAGATAGGAGGAGATGCCGAGCGCGACTGCGGTGAGCAGCAGGGGCGCGCCGACATGCATGACGCGCTCGCGGCTCGCATCCGAATGCCTCGCCCACAGGATCATGGCGATGGTGCCGAACAGATACGGGACCGCAGTGACGAATCCGGTTTGGGCGTTGGTGAGGCCGAACGCCTTGACGATCTGCGGCAGCCAGAACTGCATGCCATAGAGCGCGCCGACGAAGCCGAAATAGACCAGGCTGAGCGCGATCACCTTCGGCGAAGACAGCGCCTCGCCGAGCGAGAAATGCTTCACCGCCTGCTTGGCCGCGATCTCCGCATCCAGCTTGGCCTTCAGCCAAGCCTTCTGCTCGGCCGAGAGCCAGTCCGCCTTCTCCGGCTTGTCGGTGAGATAGAACCAGGTGACGATGCCGAGCAGCACCGATGGGATGCCCTCGATGATGAACAGCCACTGCCAGCCTTTCAGGCCCATCATGCCGTCGAGCCCGAGCAACAGGCCCGAGATCGGCGCGCCGATCACGGTCGAGACCGGCACCGCGATGGCGAAGGCCGCAAGAAAGCGGGCGCGATATTCGGCCGGATACCAATAGGTGAGATAGAGGATGATCCCGGGGAAGAAGCCGGCCTCGGCGACGCCGAGCAGGAAGCGCAGGACGTAGAAGCTGGTGACCCCGCTGACCACCGCCATCAGCGCCGAGATGATGCCCCAGGTCACCATGATGCGGGCGATCCAGCGGCTCGCGCCGAATTTCTCCAGCGCGAGGTTGCTCGGCACTTCGAAGATGAAATAGCCGATGAAGAAGATGCCGGCACCCCAGGAGTAGATCAGCGGGGTGAACTTCAGGTCCGCATTCATGGTGAGCGCGGCGAAGCCAAGATTGACGCGGTCGAGATAGGAGAAGAAGTAGGCCAGCACCAGGAACGGAATCAGGCGCCAGGAGATGGCGCGGATGGTCGAGGTTTCGATGTCCGACTTGGTGGCACCGGTGGAACCGGCATAGGTCGTGGTCTGGCTCATGGCTTCCCCCGGGGTTGTTGCTTTTTTCGGGTCTGCGGCCGTTTTCAGCATCGCGAGCAAAGAGTCAATGGAGCAAGCAATGCACGAGACGCAGCCGGGCACGCCTGTTGCGCCTCTACGGACCTCACTGATCCGCGCTGCTTTCGCGCTCGCAGTGATTGCCTGTGGGCTGTCCCTTCGCTGGTACGGCTTCCCGCTCGGCCTGCCTGCGTTCATCGTGAAGTACGGCGGCTCGCTGCTGTGGGCGACGATGGTGTTTCTGCTGGCAGGAGTCGTGCTGCCGCGGCTGACACGGAGCCAGCTCGCAGCCATCGCGATAGTGATCGCGGCAGTCGTCGAGTTCTCCCGCCTGATGCATACTCCCTGGCTCGATGCGTTCCGCCTCACCACCGCCGGCGCGTTGCTGCTCGGCCGCATCTTCTCGCTTTGGAATTTGCTGGCCTATGCGGTTGGGATTGCGTTTGGCATGTGGATCGATCGCGTTGCCATGCGCGGTCCCGTAGGGTGGGCAAAGGCGCCGTAGCGCCGTGCCCACGTCTCGTCATCGAATAGGCAAAACGTGGGCACGCTTCGCTTTGCCCACCCTACAAGACTGCCGTCGGAGCCTCACTCCGCGAGCTGAAACCGTTCGAAACGGTCGAGCTCCTCCTCGATCACGCGCTTCAGCTCCTTGCGGCCCGCCGTCTTCCTGCCCTGCCCGACCCAGGTCCATTTCTGCATCAACAGCTTCTTGTTCTGCCGATCGGTCTTGAGATCGAGCGCGGCGACGATCTCGTCTCCGACCAGTACGGGCAGCGCGAAATAGCCGAGCTTGCGCTTGGCTTTCGGCACATAAGCTTCGAACAGGTGGTTGTAGCCGAAGATGAGGTTGGTGCGCTTGCGCTGGATGATCAGGGGATCGAACGGCGAGAGGATGTGGACGAGATCGGGCGACACCTCATGCGGCTCAAGCGCTGCGGGCGAAGCCCAGTGCTCCTGCTTACCGGCGCCCTCGATCGCGACGGGCACGAGCTCGCCGCGGCGGACGCGCGAGGCGATCAGGCGCGCGACCGGCTTCTTGCTGGGCGCATCGAGATGGCAGACCGAATCGAGGCTGACCACGCCCTGCGAGCGCAACGCGCGGTCGAGCAGATAGGCCGTGATCTCGCTTGCCGGCGCCGGCTTCGGCAGCCTGTCCCAGCCGAAATGACGCGTCGTCAGCTCGTAGGTCTTGAGCATGCCTTGGCGCGCGCTGATGGTGACCGCCCCGGTATAGAAGGCGAGCTGCAGCGCCCGCTTCGAGGGCTTGCGGCTCTGCCACAGATGCTCCTTCTCGACGAGCACGTCGTCGTCAATGTCACGGATCGTCAGCGGCCCGCCGCGCAGCAGCCGCATCACCTTGCGCGTGTCGGCCGGCTTCACCGCGGCGAACCATTTGTGCCCCTCGCGGCGGTGCTCGCGCATCGCCGGCAGGAAGAAGCGGAAGTCGTTCGCCGGCACGTAGGAGAGCGCGTGCGTCCAGTACTCGAACACGGTCTTGTCGACACTCTGGGCGTGGCGCAGATCGGCGCGGCGATAGGACGGGATCCGGCTGAACAGGATGTGGTGATGGCAACGCTCGATGACGTTGATGGTGTCGATCTGCACATAGCCGAGATGGGCGACGGCGGCCGAGACGGCCTCTGCGCCTTCGCCAAACGGAGCGCGGTCGGTCAGCCGCTGGGCATGCAGCCAGATCTGCCGGGCCTGTGTCGTCGAGAGCGGAAGCGGTTTGGACGTGCGGGGCATTGCAGCGTGCAATGTAGCGGGATTCGCCGCGAGGCAAAGAAGCAGGGACGCGAAAAAGCCGCGCTGCCATCTGCTGCCAGCGCGGCCATGACGTGTGGGGATCAGGCGGAAGCCTACTTCTTCATCGCCATCGACTTCTCGGCGTTCATATAGTGCTTGCATGCTCCACGCATGTTGCCCTTGCTCATGTCGGAATTGGCCGCGGCCATCGACTTCCTCGCCGCGATCTTGGCGGGCGTGTCTTCGCCGCCCATGCCGGCAACGAGCTTTGCCATGTTTGCACTGGTGCACGCCATCTTGGCGGCGGATGCGGGGGACAGAGCAAGTGCGGCGAATGCCGTCGCGAGCAACAGGGTCTTCATCAAGTTCTCTCCTCGAGTAGGCAGCCGGCCTGATGCCGGCCAACGCACCGCCATTCTTCAGCCACAAGTTTGCAGGGAAAAGACAATTTCGTTGCTGCGCTGCAGTGATACCCGCTTTTCAGCGTGCGGCTTTTGGGCGCTCCCCGACGCTGCCGGTGGCGACCTCCGGGTCGCAGATGGCCTTGCCACGTCCTTCTGCCTGGCAGCGATAGACACTGCCGGTGAGGCGATCGACCAGCCAGACGTTCTCGTCGGTCGGCCCTTCGAGCCCGACATAGCGGGAGGTCATCCCGGTGATCAGTGTCGAGAGCAGGATGGCCACCGCGATCATCGCCGCACCGATATAGATGGGCATTGCGTTCAGAGTCACTGTCCGATCCGGCGGGCCGCTGCGATGGAATTGATAGTCGCGCTGATAGTCACTTGGCCTCGGCACAGGACGGAACTCGGCTCCCCTCGCGTCAAATTATCGAATGATTGAAGTGTGTTAGGCGGACATCTGGACGAATTCTTGTTCGCGGGCGGGCGGTGAGGCGACGCCTTTGCGACGTTCGGGTTTCCCGGAACCCAATACGGCCGGCTCTAAGCAAACTGTGAATGATCGAACCGGACCACAGTGCCCTCGGCTCGCCGTTTCGAATGTGACCAAGATCACATCAGAGCTGTTGAACCTGCCCTACGCTCGCAGCATCAAATCGCCATCAGGCGTAACAGCGAGGATACCACCATGACCCATTTCAATAAGTCTTTTGGACTGACGGCGATCACCCTGACAGCCGTCCTGTCGATGACGGCCGGCCTTGCGCTGGCTGGCGACAACAACATCTCCGCCGGCCAGATCGTCGATGCGCTGAAGCCGAAGCCGGCGACCCGCGGCCTGTCCGTTGGCCCCCAGACCGATACGACCGTGCAGGCCAAGGAGGCGACCTTCCTGAACACCGTGCGCAACCGCTCGACCCGGTCGCTCTCGACAGGCGAGCGCGAGCAGATCGCCGAGCTCGCTGCCACCAAGCCGAAGATCGATCTGGAGATCCAGTTCGACTACAACTCGGCCGACATCGCCAAGACCTCGATGGCCTCGGTGCAGGCGCTCGGCAAGGCGCTGTCCGATCCGGCGCTGAAGGGCTCGACCTTCGTGGTCGCCGGCCACACCGACGCGACCGGTGGCGAAGCATACAATCAAGGTCTCTCCGAACGGCGCGCCGACACCATCAAGAAGTACCTGATGCAGAATTACGGCCTCAACGGCAACGATCTCGTCACCGTCGGCTACGGCGAGACGAAGCTGAAGGATGCCGCCAACGGCGCTGACGCCATGAACCGCCGGGTCCAGGTCGTGAACATGGACACCAAGACCGCAGCGAAGTGACTCTCGTCCCCTGAGTTAAGACACGCCGCCTGCCGCAGCCCGGCGGGCGGCGAAATCATATCCAGCTTTGGAACAGCATCAGCCGGTTGAATCCCCCCATCGAGGTGCCGACGAAGGCCGCGGAAATCGGCAGCATCACCGCAAAGCCGGCCGCCGCGACGCCGACATAAGCCCACAACAGCCAGCGCGGCAGACCCTCGCGGCGCAGCACATAGACCAGTGCCAGGGACGCCGCGGTCGCGGCCGGCAGATAGTAATAGATGAAGCCCAGCGTGCGCGGCAGCAACGCCCAGGCGAGCCAGGGACCGAAATAGAATGTGGCGATCAGGAATGCATCCCAGCGCCGCGCCACGATGAAATCGCGCAGCACCATGGCGAGTGCAGGCAGAGCCGGCCACAGCACGAGCGGATTGCCGAGGAAGACGATCGCGGCGATGTGGTCCTCCGCGGTCTTGTCGAACAGGAACCAGACCGGGCGCGCGAGCAGCGGCCAGGACGGCCATGCGCTCATATAGGTGTGGCCGGCGATGGCCGTCGTGGTGTTGTCGGCAAAGATCCGCCGCTGCGCCTCGATCAAGTCCGGCAGCGATAACCCGTAGAGCGGAACGAAGGCGGCAAGATAAGCCAATGCCGGCAGGACGGCGAAGCAGAGCGCGACATGATGCAGCTTCAGGCCGGGCCAAAGCTCCGGCCGATACCAGTCGTCCGGCTTCGCGTCGGCGAACAGCGTATGCCAGCCCTGCATCAGGCGGATCACCGCAACAATGACGATGCAGACGCCGAGCGGGAACAGGCCGCTCCATTTACACGCGGCCGCAAGGCCGAACAGGCTGCCCGCCACCGCGAACAGCGCTTGCGGCCGCTCTCTGCGAAACCCATGCATGAAGGCGGCGGTGGCGAGCAGGCCGAAGCCGAGCGCAAAGACATCGAGCATCGCGATGCGCGCCTGGACGTACAGCATCTGGTTGAAGGCTGCGATCAGCGCGGCGGCGATCGCCGGCCCCTGCGCGGCGAACAACGCGAGTCCGCACAGATAGATCGCGACGATCGCGAGCGCGCCGAACAAGGTCGCGGGATAACGCCATCCAAGCGCGTTGTCGCCGAACGTTGCGATCGATGCCGCGATCATCTCCTTGGCCAGCGGCGGATGCATCGGATTGAGCATCGGCTGCGACATCGCGGGCGTCAGCATCTGGCGCGCCGCCGGCACGTAATGCACCTCATCGAACACGAATTTTTCCGGCGTGACGACGCCGATCAACAGCGCCAGATGCGCGATCAGGAAGATCGCGACAGCAATCACTGCACTCCGCGACACCTCAGGAACCGCAGGCAATTCGCGCATCTTTTGTGGGGCTGTCTTGCGTGGCAAATTGGCTTCACCGCGGAGAAAAATAAACTGCTTCCCGTCATTGAACGCATTCTGCCGCAACTGTCACTAAGCATGACGCAGGTCCTGCGCCGCTTGTGATAATTCCGCCACATCAGAAGCGCGCGCGATCCGGTACGATCAGGGACACATCGATCGGTTGCGAAATGAATTTGCGTTTTTGCCTTTTCTCCACACTGCTCACGGCCGCAATCTGTGCGGCATTCGGCGCCGAAGCGCAGACGCGCGTCGGCCAGGCTGTCGTCATTCAGAACGAAGTGGTGCGCGTCGCCGCGACCACGACGCCGATCAATGTCGGCGACAGCATGCTGCGCGACGAGACCGTGCGAACCGGCGCCGACAGCGCGGCGCGTTTCGTGATGGCCGACAGCACCAATCTATCACTGGGGCCGAGCGCCACGCTGAAGCTCGACCGCACCGTCTTCAACGACGAGCACAGCTATCGTGACGTCGCGATCCGCATGACCACCGGCGCCTTCCGCTTCGTCACCGGACGCTCCGACAAGGCCGCCTACAAGATCACAACACCGCTCGCCACCATCGGCGTGCGCGGCACCACGCTCGACATTCTCTCGCAGCGCGGGCGCTCCGTCGTTGTGCTTCAGGACGGCGCGGCCAGCGTGTGCACGAGGAGCGCCCAGTGCGTGCAACTCACCCAGCCCGGCGACACCGCCATCATCACCTCGACTGGCGGCAAGGTGAGCATCACCAAGAGCAACACGCCGCCCTGGACCTTCGCCGCCAATTGCGCCGCGAGCGCCGGGTTGTGCGCAGTCAACCAGTATGCCGGCGCCTCGCCGACCATCACGCCTGCCGTCGAGGACGACGCCATGCTGTGCGGGCGCTGACGATGGCGAAATTCACCGTTCGGCGCCTCATCCTTGCCGCTGCGCTGGCCGCATCTGCGGCGTTTGCGCTCGTCACGTTCGATGCCCGCCCGGCGGCTGCACAGGCCTCGGAGTGCGGGTCCGAGTGCGGTGAACCAGAGCCCACTCCGTCCCCAACCTATTCGCCGTCGCCATATCCGTACCCGACCTATTCCCCGTCGCCGAATCCCTCGCCCACGCCGACCCCCTCCCCATCGCC
>NZ_JADYVJ010000034.1:0-13282 GCF_020193715.1 Bradyrhizobium sp. IC4060
CAACTTCGGCCTGCTCCTGCGGTGGCTCGCAGAACTCTTGCGTGCCATTATCCGGGCGTTCACCGAAACTGTCCCTGCCCAAAAGATCGCTTAAATCAGCGCTCTCCCGCCTTCTTCACGGACGACTCGTTAGAAAAATATCCGCGCCTCACTCGGCTTAGAGAGTCGCGAGCCCCGTCATCGCGCTGGCATACGAATTCTAGCCAAGTAAGAATCCGCTCGCGATCGGCGCCAGCAGAAGACACGCTGCTGTCGTTCGGTCGGGCCCGCTACTGAAATTGCTGGATGGCGCCAACATCTCGTGAACGTGGGCAACCTAAATCTGAAATTTCTGAAATCATGACTCGCGACAGCCCAATCTTAGCCGCGACGCCTTGTTGGATGTGCGCTGCGCGAGATGCGGTCGGCAAATCCGGATCGACGCACATAAGCCAAGAACTCGCAACTCACTGCGCCTGAGTTGCCTGCGATCGTTCCGCGGTTTTGCGAAGAACCGGATTGCTGGTTTGAATACGTAACACTTCTCCGCCTGCTACTCCAACCGCCAGAACGTAGAGCCAGCCCTCGTACGTATCCATCAGATGAGAGTTGAAGACCGAGCTTGCGATATTTTGCGCTGTCGCCAGCAAGCCGATCCAAGCGGCCGGGCCGCTGATGCGGAAGAGCCGTAGATGGGCTATCCACATTGTCCAAAGAATTATGATTCCGATGCTGCCCCACTGGACGGCAGCGGCAAGCGTCTGATTATGAGGATTTCTGACAACAACGGCCGATACCCCTGCCTGGCCGATCGCATCTTGCTGGAAGAGACCTCGGATCGAACCGGTCCCATGGCCGATTAAGGGCGCCATTTCAAAAAAACGCAATGACTTGCGCCAAAATTCAAGTCTCATGGCTGCCGAAGGCTCGTTCACTCCTATTGGAGCATCCGGCTGCACAGCCAACTCCGCGAAAATCGTAGAGACTTTTCGATGGAGGTTTGGAGATATCTGCCATACCCCCCCGCAAATGATCGCCGCAACGATCAGTCCTGCAACGAGTTGCCTTCGATTTACGTACCGCACCATCAACAGAACCAACATGATGGGGATGTAAAAGAATGCAGTCCGAGCGACGTTGACGAAGGCTAGGTTAGCGAAGAATAGGCTAGCGGTCGCTCCGAGGGCCGCAGCTGAATAGCGGTTTTTTCGAGACGCGGCCTCGAACGCGAGACCTGCCAAGGCAATCGCAACGAACGCAAATCCCTGACTTTGGTCGATATAGTTTCTCACCGGAACGCCCGCGTAACCAACTTTTTCAACAATGGCCAACGAGGGCACTGCGTATGCTAGGAAGGAATACCCCAGCAAAATGACGTTCGATCCGATAAAGGCGACGAATATGCATGTCGCCCGTCTACTGTACTGGAAGTGCAGCAACAGGAGCGGGAGCAGCAGCAGCTTGATCATCTTGTCGAGAGCGCCGAGCCGCTCTGACCAAGGTACCCCGGTTGCCCAGGCGGTTCCGATGACGGCAAGCATTACGAGCGCAACCGGCAGGGCTCCGGCAGGCTGACTTACGGCTGTAAGCAACCGCTCCCTCCCGATCATCGGCCAAATGAGAAAGAGAATGGCGGTCCCAAGTATGCTGGTTGCCGTGGTCGACCAAGGCAATGCCGCCGCAAGGCCCAGCACCGCGACGTCAACGTTGCGACTTCGTAGAGCTTCCGCGCGGGCCAGCTCAGGACCGCTCCAGGTGGTACACGCGAGGCACGCTTCAGTCGCAAACCGGGATGTGGCGGTGTCGAGCTTGAGAGCTAGCAACGTGAGCATCGGAAGAAGCAAGTTCTGGTCCTAGATGGGAGCTGAGCGGCGTCCCCCCGCTGTTTGGTCGCTGATGACCTGCAGCCGGCGAAGTCTATGCCGGCAGTTCACTGCATATCAAAAATGAAAAGTGTAACCGGCAACTGATAGTATCAAACGGCACTTAAACCAAACTAGGGGATAAGCCCAAGCTAATTATCGATCTACGTCAGCCTCTATGTCTTCGAAGATTGAGTATGGGGCGTTCAATGCGCAAGGTGGAGAAGCCGTACAACGGAAGCTGAACAATGTTGCGACTTTTGCGGCCAGCTTGGGGCAAGGAGAAGAATGAAGGGACAGGATGCAGAATCACCAAGTACTGCACTCATCCGAGGCGGCCCTCAAAACTCATGGGATCACCCCGGAAGGGGAAGCACATCGGTGCAATGGAATGCGCGGCGCAACAACAGAAATCCGGCGCATGACGCGTGCTACGGCAGCGGTCTCGTTGCGCATGTGCATCCTGCAAAGCAGCCATCGCAAGCGGGGACTCAGCCCCCCATTTTGGCTTGATGTCCTGCATTACGAGTTGCCCATCTTCATTCTTTAAATGTGCTCCACCGACAACGCAGGCGCCCATCTATCGGAGCGGTGAGGCTAGACTCGCGATGGCGTCTGGATCGAGCTTTTTTTGTGTCCGACATGCAGTATTTGTGCGCTGTGTCGCGTTTGGCGCGGAAAAGATGATTGGCGATCCAAGGTTGCGGCGATCCTAGTGCTGCCGGCGATAGGATCGTCGCGCAACAGCCTTGCGGCAGCTCGCGTCATCGAACGCCTTATCCACACAGGAGTGACGGGTTGGCGGGCTGCCCAGCACCCAGGGCGTCGTCGCAATGCAACGACAGCATCAGCGTCCCGGCGGCGACAGCTGAGATAAAAAGCGAGTCATTCTCGTGCGACATCCTTGACGAGTGTATCCGGTAGCGCTACCCCGGGTTGCATGAAGGCCGGTTGCCGCAATCTTGAGATCGAAGCGCTGCGAGCATTCGCGGTGCTCTTCGTCATTCTTGAGCATATCAACACGCTGCTGTCATGGCGGCAGGGCAATTTCGAGCAATATTTCGACTTTTACGGTGGCGTCGATCTGTTCTTCTGCATCTCCGGTTTCGTGATCACCGCGGCTTTTGCCAGCGAGATGAGTGCCGCGATCGCCGCCAAACCGCGCAGCTATTGGCGAGCTGCGGTCCCGTTCTGGATCAGGCGCATCTTCCGGATCTGGCCGCTCTCGTGGATCGTGTTTCTGGTCACAGCGCTGCTGATGCTGCACCTCAACGACTGGAGCGATATCGTCCTGCGGGGCATGACCGGCGATTTGGCTGCGATAGTTCTCAACCTTCAGAACATCCATGTCGCAGCCTGCATTGATTCCACCAATCCCTACTGTGGTTCATTCTTCGGGATCTATTGGAGCCTGTCGCTGGAAGAGCAGTTCTACCTGGTTTTTCCATTTTTATTTTTGTTGCCGCGGCGCCTGGTAATGCTCGGCCTAGTCGGCCTGGTCGTGGTGTTTGCCCTGCTTCCGAGAACGACGCTAGTGTGGATGACGCGGCTCGACGCGATTGCGCTCGGTGTTCTGCTCGCACTATGCCGGCAACATTGGCTTTACGAACGACTCAGGCCGACGGCGCTTCGCAGCCCCGTGATGCGCACGGCGACGCTATCTTGCCTGCTGCTAGCCCTCTGCATTATCCCGGCGATGCATATCAAGTTTTTCCCGACGGTCGTCAGCGGTTTGGCGCTGGTCCTCGTGTTTCTCGCGTCCTACAGCGACGGATATCTGATGGGGCCGAGCTCCGTGCGTCGCGCGCTGGTCTGGGTCGGCGAACGCTCGTTCGCTATCTACCTGCTCCACAACACGGTCTTCTGGCTGGTGGCTGCGCTATATCGCGGAGCTTTTCCAGGCTCTCCCGCCGGGCCCTCCGAGACGATACCGTTCCTCTTGGCCGCCACCATCCTGCTCGGCGTCTCGGCTGATATCAGCTTCCGGTGCATTGAGACGCCGCTTCGACGGCTCGGCAAGCGGCTTGCGACGGCGGTCGGGACTCATCGCCGTCGACGGCGACAACCCGGCAAGCCGGCCGAACCGTCGATCACCGGAACGGAGCTTCCCGTTCGGCCAATTTCGGCTCGAGCCGCCAACCGCGATATCGCAGCTCGCGCATGATTGGACGTAATCGTAGCCTGGACGGGCTTCGCGGCGTCGCGGTGCTCCTGACCTTCCTTGTGCACTATTGTGGGACCTACATGGCGACGTTCCGCGGCGCCAATCCCAATGTCGTGCCGCTTGCGGGCTGGAGCGAGCCGTTCGATAAGGCGATGTACTGGCTATTTCATTCGCACCACGGCGTCTACATTTTCTTCGTGTTGAGCGGATTCCTGATTGCCAAGATCGCGAACCGCAGCGACTTCGCCTATCCGCAGTTCGTGCGAAACCGTCTGGTGCGGATTTATCCCGCCTTCCTGCTGACAATGGCGGTGTGCGTGTTGACTGGGCCGTTTCTTCACATTCCGTTTCCGAGCTGGGGCGATCTCGCCTTCAATCTCCTCTTCCTCAACGGCGTTCCAGCGCTGGGCGTAACCGGCGTCGTGTTCAACAACGTCACATGGTCCCTGTTCTATGAAATGGCCTTCTATCTCAGCCTACCGCTTTTGCTGGCGAGCGGGCGTGCGCTCCGTGTACCGGCGCTCGCGACAACCGTTCTCGCCGGTGTGGTGATGGCCTACGTGCCAGGACTTGCCGGCATGTACTTCGAATTTTTCGTGTTCCTGTTTGCTGGCGCGGCGGTCGGCCTGTTGTCGCAGGCCAGCGTTCGCGGCATCGCGGCGACGTTCCCGGACGGGATCGTGGTGCTGCTTTATTGCATCCCGACCGGACTAATGACGGCGGGATATCTGACCACCTCACAGTTCGTCTGGCTGTTCGCCGGGGTGGGCATCTTGATGCTGTGCAAGGCTAGCGCCGGCGAGGGCTGGCTCGCCCGCTCTCTGTCATGGTCGCCACTGGTTGCGCTCGGACGGATATCCTATTCGTTCTACCTGCTGCATTCGGTGGCGCTGGCCGCGGTGTTTGCGCTGTGGTGGCGGCTTGCGAGTCCCCCGCTTGGGGATATGTTCAATGTCGTGTATCTGGGCGTCCTCGGTTTTGCCGGCGCGGCGGCGTTAGGTTGGGCCTCGTTCGTGCTCGCCGAGCGGTTCTACTTCCGAATGCGCGACCATTAACAATGGGCATTCCGCATCAGTCAGCTCAGTTGCCTACTGAATGGCGGAGAAGGGGCGCATAGCAGCGTTCAAAAAACCGCCATAAGCGATTTGAACTTTTTTCACCGCCCGACGCCGCCGTTTTCACAGCCCGGACCCTGGCTACTATCTGTGATGAGAACGCCATAGCGCTCCCGCCCTCTCGAACACGGGAGTCGCCATGTTGACGCGGCATCGTTTCAAACAGACTCAATCCCTGGAAGAGCGGCTTGCCGAAGAGGCAAAGCGTTTGCGCGAACAAGCTACGCTTATTCCGCCCGGGCGTCTACGCGAGCAGGTCATTCGGAAGGCTCGCCAATGCGAGACAGGGTCGCACAAGCGAGTGGCTACAATCGCCTGGACTAAAGCCGCCCGAGTGAGGCGTTTCAGCCAGCAACTGTCGCCCTGAGTGCGCGTTGACCCTTCACGGCAGAGTCGTTCGGTTATGAGTTTACTATCGTCGAGGTGACCTCGGTTTCAGGGTCAGCGACGGAGATATGGCTTGCCCTTGCTAAGCCAAACCAGGCGTCACGCTGGTCCTCGCAGCTAGGTTGGACAGCGCAAGTTCTACCTACTCTTCTTTCTGAAAAACAGCAGAGAATCTTTGAAGAAGTCAACCTCAAGCCAGGTGACGTTTACAAACTTTCCTCGGAATGAGAATGCGTCCTAGGCGACCCTATTTATCGGGATGTCTTCCTATCGCCCAGAGCTGTCCTGCCGCACAACGCTTCGACAGTTTTTGATCCGAGCCGGAAGTCGTCCTTCAGGAACAGCGCGGTTATGATCGCGAAGATCTGTAAGCTCGAAATAAACAGTCTTTGAACTGGCTGTTCGGCTGGGGTTCAGATCAACCTTTTAAGGTCTCCATCCAGGAACTGAAGGTTAGTGAACACATAAACGTAGTTGCCAGCCGTGGATCCGACTCCACGCCGCCGCGTAATCTACGCACGATGGAGGAGACGCTATGAGGAAGTTTCTTATTTCGGCTACGCGCAAGTATGCGCTCGGCGCCGCAGCAGCAACTGCTCTTTTCGTAATGCCGATCTCCGCCTTTTCCCAATCCATTGAGTTTGGACCGGGAGGCGTCCGAGTGTACGACGGTCGAGGGGGGCGGCAATGCGAGGAATTGCGGCGTGCCTGCGAAAACAAGGACATCTTAGGGGAGCGGGGCGAAGGAAATTGCCGCAGATACCGGGAGACTTGCCAACGACCAGTTCGGAGGGATGTCTGCGGCGAACTGAGACAAGCCTGCCTCTATAAGAACGAGTTGGGCGAACGAGGCGAAGGAAATTGCCGTAGGTATCGCGAGACTTGTCGAGGTCGCATGTAAGGCCAATCTTCGACGTTGCAGAGGCGTGGCACCGGTCGGCACCGACCCATGCACCTGTCGTCTCGAGGGCCGATCGATCGCAAGTAGCGCACGTGATCCGGTTGCAGCCTGCTTCCAGCGAAGCAACCATGCAGCATTGGACATTACATGCGCTGGCGTGGGGGTTAGCCGTCCTAGGGTTGGCGGCTGTCATTTCCATGGCTCTGTAGGCGCGTCTTAACTAATGAATTGCGGTGGCTTGCCGCTCTCGAAATCGGGCCTGACCTCAGCCCCTCGAATGCCGCAGCCGGCGCAGACGAAGCGTGGCTCGATATCAGACAGGCGCATCTCATCAGGCCAGCGATCTCCCCTCAGAGCGACGTGATGGCCGCAATGGCAGTAAACCAAGACCTCGCGCAAGCCCATCGGGCGCAGCTCACCGAACGTAAACGGGGTAGTGTCGAGGGAGCTTTGCACTTGGCTCAATCGATCGCAGTGTCGGCACGTGCGGAATCGAGGGGGGCGGGTCGAGTGCGGAATCAAAGGTTAGCTTTCCAAGATTAACCTAAGCTAACCCACCAGCCGGACATTCCTAACATACTTTGGACCTTCATCAATTTTCGTTGCCGCTTCCGCAACCCTTGCCGCCCCGTCACATTGAGGAACATGCGCTTAGGCGCACGGCTATCCAGTCCATAGCCCGAGCGGCCCCAGCCCTGCGTCATTGATCCAGGCCTGGGGTCGTTCTTCTGCCGAACACCAGGTGATCTCCATCAAAGTGGGGACATGCGTGCGGCTGCCCGCGGGAGGATCAGACGTCCGGAGTCGACCACGTCGGCCCAACGTAGAGGTCGTGGACGCAAAGAGACCCTACAGCGCGCCGGCAATCATGCTCTGCTCGTCACGGTCGCTGCCTCGCTGCTGCCCCATGCCATGAAGCGGCTGTTCGACCAGACCCGGCCCAACCGCAGGACGGTGATTGGCCACCTCCATGGCGTTCCATTCTCCGGAAAACGGGAAGGCGCGTTCCCTTCGGGCCACGCGATGCATATGGGAGCCGGCGACCTTCGCTCCTGAGGTCAGCGGTGATGTGACGGTGATGCCTGCTGCCTGCGCGCGCTTCATGCAGCCCGTAACCAGCAATCTCCAGTAGGCCGCCAACGGACCTTCCATAGGCGTCGCTAATTTTGAAGGCCGGAAACATCGTGCCCCGATGCATGTGAAAGGCGCCAAACGGGCCGACTTCCTTAGGACTTGCCCTAAGACCTTGACAGCTCTTCTCTCGCTCCGTAAACCCATCTATGTGGATGGTGAATGGATGGTTGTTTCCATGGCAGACAACGTTCGCGAACTCCGGCCGAAGCCTTCGGACAGCGAAAAAATCACCATCAATCTTGGCTATGTCGATCTTGGTCAGGTCGACCTGATGGTGCAGGAGGGTTTCTATTCGAACCGCACCGATTTCATCCGCACGGCAATCCGCAACCAGTTGGAGCGGCATGCCGACATCCTGAAGAAGTCCGCCACCCGAAAAAGTTTGGATCTGGGTTTGAGGCACTTCAGCCGCGAAGATCTCGAAGCGGCGCGGCAAGCCCGCGAAATGCTCCACATCAACGTCTTGGGCCTTGCTAGCATCGCTCAAGATGTCACGCCCGAGCTTGCTCGCGCCGCGATTGCGTCGGTCTACGTCCTGGGCGCTTTGCAGGCCAGTCCGGCGGTCAAGGCCGCCCTCGCCGATAGAACGCGGTGAACACGATGCTGAGACAGGACTTGATTGGAGAAGCCACGCGCCTGACGCGTGCTGGTCGGCTCGTCGAGGCTACCGCACTGCTGCAACGCATGCTGCGCGGCGGAGGTGCGCCAGGCCCGAATTCGCGCAATGCCCAGCCCACCCTTGAAGAGCCGACAATCATCGACGGGCAGGCCAATGTTATCGAGGAGAACAACGGGCCGGACGTGACGCCGGCGCAAGCCCACATGCTCGGCGAGTTGCTTGACCGCGCAACGCAGCGCGGTGGGTTTCTATTGCGGAGTGCAACTGCGCGCAAGCCGCCTTCGCCGGCAGATATCGTGCCTGACGGCACACGATTCATCGGAGGCAGCTACAGCAATCCGGCGGGAAGCCGTGCCTACAAGCTCTTCATCCCGAGCCGCCATAAGGACCAACCCCTGCCCTTGATCGTGATGCTGCACGGCTGCACCCAATCCCCCGACGATTTCGCCGCTGGTACGAGGATGAACTTCATCGCTGAGCAAAAATCCTGCTTTGTGGTCTATCCGGCGCAGCGCAGCGAGGCAAACCGCGCTAAATGCTGGAACTGGTTTCGCGCAGCCGACCAGCAGCGGGGCAGGGGTGAACCCTCGATCATTGCGGGGATCACTCGTCAGGTCATGCGCGATTTTCCGATTGATAAGGATCGTGTCTATGTCGGTGGACTATCGGCCGGAGCTGCCGCTGCTGCTGTCATGGGTAACACCTATAAAGATCTATACGCAGCAATTGGCGTACATTCTGGACTTGCTTGCGGCGCCGCCACTGACCTTCCTTCTGCGTTGGTCGCCATGCGACAAGGCGGGGGATCCAATCGCTGGGCTGTTGTTGGTGACGGGCCACCTGTCCCGACCATTGTTTTTCACGGCGATCACGACACAATCGTTCATCCCAACAACGGTGATCAAATTCTTGAGCAGTCTGTACGAGCCATGCGGCTGCAAAAGAAAATTGACCGCGGCCAGGTACCTGGAGGCCATGCCTACACCTGCACGATCCTCAGCGACGCGAGCGGGCGCGGAATATTGGAGCACTGGAATATCCACGGCGCAGGACACTCATGGTCCGGAGGCAGCCCTGCTGGCTCCTACACTGATCCGAAAGGACCGGACGCAACGAGGGAAATGATGCGTTTTTTCCTCGGGCATTCGCTCGCGCAGCGATCAGGGTAGCCGTCCGCTCATGGGCCCGATGGCGAAGTTCGGTTTGGCTCAGATATGGTCTTTTGATCGGGGCACACCGGAAGTGACACGGCGCCGTTCAAACCGGCGCTTTTGACCCGTTGCGGAAGTCACGCCTAGCTAGCCTTCTTCCGCTGGGTGACTAGGTATCGCAGCAGCCGCTGCATGCCGAGACCGGCAAGAACGGGGAGCGCCACGAACTCTGGCAGCAGACAAAGTGCGCAGAGCCACGGGTTCACTTGCTTGCGCGGTCGGACGGTCAGGCCATTGACGATGAGCGGTGCTGAAGCAATTTGATCGTCGGTGAGCGACTTCGGTACGTCTCGTACCGGTGGTTCAGGGCTGAGCATAACTTCAACTTACCACGGGCCTTTCTAACAGCGGTTCACGACTTCACGATCCAATCCTCGGATGGCCTTCAGGGACGATTAACCAAAATGCTGACGGTGACTGCGGTTGGACGAGTGAGCGCGCGTCGAGAAATGCGGTTCGCAAATTCGACGCCGCAGACCGGGAAAGGGGTCACGGCGCGCCTCGCACGTTGCGAAAGCCCCGAAGCCCACTACTCAATTTTTTGGGATGAACCAAGCGTTTGCCGATCAGACAGCGGCAGAGCCTCGGCCCCAGCTCGTTTTTCGATCCTGAAAAACCTCCAGGCTGGGGACCGATGTGGTCTACAGCGGCGAAAGCCGTTCCATCAGTACCAGCCCATCTTGAAACAGAGGCCACACCAACCAGCGAGCGCGATTATAGCGGCGATGTTGATGTACTTCTGCACCGTCTGCATCACTTGTCGTAGTCAAAGGCTCGGCCACACGAGCTTTCTAAGCCGACCAACGATCTTGCTCTTCCTGATAGGCTTGCTCGTTGAGCCGCTCAGCGACGTCCCCCGCAAGCTGTTCCGTCTCGGCAGAGGCGACCGGCTCGCCTTTTTGGTTCTTGAGCTTTTCCCTGTGCACTTCGATTGGGAAATCGTCCGGTGTCAGTGGGGGATCTTTGTTCATGGCGACCTCAGGGGTTGTTTGGTGCTGTAACCCAGCCGGTCGTTGATAGTTGCTCGCGAGGGACGCCTGAGAGATCGGCGGCGAAATCCTCAATGACCCGCCGCGCCTCTGCGAGCCGGGACGGTCTTGGCTCTCTTACCTCGCTCTGCTTCACGGCCTCGACCATGGTCCGACTGAGCGCCTCTTTGATTGAATCAAGGACAGTCCCTAGCAGTTCGCCCGCGTCGTTCGAATCCGTGAGCGCCCACCAGCCCTTGCGCGCGAGCTACGGCTGGACAAGCCGGCTCCAACACTGATGTCGCGAAGCGAGGCAGGCCGTCACGCTAGAGCCCGACGCGCGGAGGGCAGGCTTTCGCCGCGACCAAGGTGAGCAACCTTCACGCCCGCGCCTTTCGGATAGACTTGTGGTCACGTCACCGGTCGTGCTGTTTCCTTCACCGCCTGGGCTGTTGTCGCCATGCCGGCGGCATAGGCGGCTCCTGCGCCCAGGAGAAGCGAACAGAAACTTGCAAACATCACATACGCGAAGTGTTTGCGAGCTGCATCGATCTGGGCCGGCGTCGCAGGTCGGCCCGTTGCACCGACAGTGTCCCGTCCCGTGTCGTTGGACCAATAGGCGACGCGGGCGCTGGCTGTATATGACGGACCGACCAGGTTGCTGGCGATGTTGGTCGCGGACGCCGGCATCATCGCTGCCGCACCAACCACGACGACGGTCGCGACCGCCCAAGCGGCAAGTGCGTGGCCGACGCGGCCGAGCCCGGTCTGGTCCGGCGAATTGGCTGCGGCAACCGCACCGCCAAGAAACGCGGCGATGATTCCCGACACTGCCCACCACACGAAAGCGGCCCAGCTGGCGCCAGCAGGCGCCGACGCGGCCGTGGGAATGTCGATGGCGAGCAGACCGACGCCCAGGCCCAGCATGGTCAGCAAGATCTGGACGACCAATGACGTAAATACTCCGGCCAGTACGGCCGACCAGGTCCAACCAAAGAACGGGTTGGCTATTGTACGTGTGCCCATAGCGAGTCCTCCACGAACTTTGTTTCGTGTTCCAACGCTCCCTCGAATTTTCCGTTCCTGGGACAGGAACTCCGGAGGCATTCGCGTTTTGGTTCGCACAAGGTAGAAGAAGGCCGGATACCATGACACTTGGTAGAGGTGCCCTATTGTGGCTGTTCGGTATTCCCCTCCCTGTCATCCTGCTGCTTGCGCTGTTCTGGCGTTAGCTTGCGGATCGGAGAGAAGGGCGCAGCCTTAGCTGAGCCAGGAACGTTGCTTGCGCTGATATCTTTGCGGGGTCTTTGATCCCGCTTCGAGCGATTTTGATGATTGTCTTCGCCACCAATTCCGTGAGCGGATCGTCGCGATCCTTCACACAAAGGGTGCGCAACGTTTGCTCGTAAGCCTTTGTAATACAGGCAATCTGCTTCGGCGCCATAGTGTCGGTTTGCAAATGCAAGTAGATGGCCATGTCTCGCCCTCCAGCACGCCTATGAGGTCGCACAATACCATGGAACCGGAGCTTAGCGGGAACTGGCCGTCATTCGTTCTCCTAACACCGTGACCCCCGTGCGGCAGGTCAAGGTATTTGGTCCTACGAGAACAGAACAAGTCCGAAAAAGCCTGTAGAAATCAGTGGGAACTTCCAACCATGCAGGGCCAACAACCGGCGTGCTGGCACATTGCCCCGGGCTGCCGAAATGAAATCTGAGCCAAGGACTTATCTGCGCAACGAGCTGATCGAATGAGCGCGATTTCCGCTGTTGGCCCTTAGCCGTCCTGCGCCACCCACGCATTTGCCACGCAGCATTGCACACGCAATGGGTATAACCATCGAAAACAGGATACTCTCGCCTCATCGTCCTCGAGCTTGATGAGGATCGAATGAAGCGGCGGGAGTTCATAGCGGGCACCGCGGCAATACTCGTTTCGCCAAGGTGTTCGGAGGCGCAGGGACGCCTCGGCGAATTGGTTTCCTCGGCGCTTGGGCGGATGAGCCGGCTCGCGACCCAGTTCACGCCGCGTGGCTCAGCGGCTTGCGCGAGAAGGGCTGGATCGAGGGCAAGAACCTGCTTATCGAATATCGTTATGCCCGGGATCGACTGCCAGCTTTAGCCGCCGGGTTGATCGCTCTAACTCCGGATCTGCTAATTGCCTCCGGGCCCGCAGCAGCACTAGCCCTGAAATCGGCAACTGTTACCATTCCGGTTGTATTCGTGGCTGTGTTTGACCCCGTGGGGCTCGGCCTCGTCCGAAGCCCTCCGCGAACTGGTCCCTGGCGCCTCGAAGGTTGCGATCCTAGTCAATCCGGACAACCCCATGCACCGCTTGGCATTAGCCGAGGAGATACCCCGCACAGCGCGAGCTAGGCTTGGCTCTGCCGATTGTTGAGGCAACCAAGGCCGAAGAACTCGACACCGCCTTTGCCTCGGCCTCCGCCCAGCGCGCCGCTGCGATCATTGTCCTTGGCGATTATTTGACTGTTTTCGAGTCTCCGCGAGTTATCGCACTTGCGGCCCAACACCAACTGCCCGCGATTCATCTCTTCCGGCAATTCGCCAAGGGCGGATTGGTCGTCTACAGTCCTGATTTAGCCGACATCTGGCGTCGTGCAGGCAGCTATCTCGATAAGATCCTCAAAGGCAACATGCCTGCCGATCTGCCGGTAGAGCAGCCAACCAAACTCGAGCTAGTAATCAACATGAAGACTGCCAAGGCGCTCGGCCTCACTGTGCCGCCCTCGCTGCTCGGCCGTGCTGACGAGGTGATCGAATGACACGCAGTTTGCTGCGATGCATGAGTCCGGAAGTGGCCCATAGGCGACCTTCGATCATGTCTGCTGTTTGTGCCGCTGTTGAACGATGAGCGGACATCTGGAGCGCCCGAACTAAGCGCGTGAACACGCTCCAGATCGCCGATTGCTGGGAGGTTCGCTT
>NZ_JADYVJ010000035.1:0-13122 GCF_020193715.1 Bradyrhizobium sp. IC4060
CAACTTCGGCCTGCTCCTGCGGTGGCTCGCAGAACTCTTGCGTGCCATTATCCGGGCGTTCACCGAAACTGTCCCTGCCCAAAAGATCGCTTAAATCAGCGCTCTCCCGCCTTCTTCACGGACGACTACATAGTTTTCACGGCCGGCCCGGTGATCCCCTGAAGCGGCGAGCTTGCACGCAAGCCCCGGCTGTTTATATCAACAATGCCCTGAGTTTCTGAATAGCTGCAGCCTCAGGTGCTCGAGCAGACAAAGGGTAACGCCGCAAGGCGCCTCATCTTTACGAATGCGCTTCCGCAACAGCCTGCATTGGCGCCGATAAGATCGACGTCTTGTGACCGCCGATGTTGTCGGGCGAGCGGCCGCTCGTGTCCCTGCTCCGGCTCGACCATTTCGTCAGGCGCGGGCGATTGACCAGAAGCGCTTCGGGAATCGAGCAAAACGGGCTCATGGGCCTCGGCACGCCTCAAGGCTCCTCGGCGGACCTCTTCCAAGTTGGGTTGTGCCGGCCATCTTTGCCCAGTATCGGCGGTCATTCAGATATCGCTCCCTGGTAGTCCTGCTCCGATATCAACAACGTACGAGAGCAGCATACGGAAACGGGCTTTGCAGAATACGTGTATGACGGACGGCCGCTCCAGCAAGCGTCAGTGTTTGTGATTCGTGGCATCGCGCAGTCCTCTCAACACAAAGTGTGACGAGGTTTTGTGAGTTCCGCCTCGGAAAGCATCGACGTACCAATAATTTGATCCCTGGCCAATTGCTCGATCTCGGTATCGGAGAGCCCGAGAAGCCCTGATAGGATTTCCACGTTATGTTGTCCGAGGGTCGGCGCCGCGGTACGGATCGGATAGGGGGTCGCGTTCTCACGAATTGGCATCGACGGCTGCGGGTGCAATCCCAGAAAGGCGCGGTTCACTTCCTGCAGAAATGAGCGCGAGCCGAGATGCGGGTCCTTGAGCATATCAATTGGCAGGCGGGCTGTACCCGCCGCAACCCTTACCGCCTGCAACTCAAACATGGCCTGATCCGCATCGCGGGCGGCGGTCCAGATCTCGATGCTTCTCTCGATATCATCCTGGATCGCGCGGCGGGCTTCGGGTGACTTCAGAGACGGGTCCTTGGCCCAGTCCGGTCGGCCGATAAGGGTGGCAAGCCTCTGCCACATGGCGACGTCCGTCGCCGCTACTATGATCCAGTTGTCCTCACCCGCACATCGGAAACAGCCGTGTGGAACGTGCTGTGGATGCCGATTTCCGTACTTGGCCGGCGGCATACCATTGATCGAGTGAACCGTGACCCACGGGGCTACGAACGGCATCATGCATTCGATTTGAGCCAGATCAATGAATTGGCCTTGCCCGGTCTTGCGGGCGTGAATCAACGCGACCAGAACTGCAGCGCAGCCATTCAACCCGCCAACAGGATCGCCAAAAGCGATGTGGCTCATGACCGGCAGTCCACCGGCGCTTCCGATCACGCCAGGAAGTCCCGAGCCCTGCTCAAGAGTCGAACCGTACGCCCGGCACTCGCGATGGACGCTGTTCGTGCCAAAAGCCGACATCGACATCATCACCAGCCGAGGGTTGAGGGTCTTGAGCACCTCGTAGCCAAGTCCCAGCTTCGGCAGCACGTTGACTGAATAATTGGCGACGGCAATATCGGCTCGTTCCAACAACCGCTTGGCAAGGGCAAGGCCCTCCGGACGCTTCAGATCGAGCGTCATGCCGCGCTTGTTGCGGTTCATAATGCAGAAGCACGGCGCCTTCTCGTACATCTGATCTTCGAGGTAGCCAGGTGGCCTATCAACGCCACGCCACCAATCCGGATATTGAATTGCCTCGATTTTGATGACATCCGCACCAAGATCAGCCAGTGTGCGCGTACATAATGGTCCTGCCCAACCCATCGTGAAGTCCACCACGCGGACCCCTTGCAAAGGGAGCGGGTACGAATCGGTGCACCCCCGCGATGATCGCGGAAGGCTCGGCTCGGCTGGTCGTAAATCACTACGACGCTGTTGTTCGCCCACCTCCGGAACCTGTCCTCCCGGACGTGGCGGTGTCAACGTAAGGCGCTGCGTCGAGCCCACGGTCCTTCCCACCTCTTCGCCAAGGCGAACGCGCACGACTGCACCGCTGGCTATCTTTTCGGCATCATGGAGCAAATCCGATACTTGGGGCACTGGAACGATTGGAAGTTTGCGTTTCAGTCCTTCTGCAAACCACTCTTGGGCTGTCCGCATCTTCAGCCTCGAGACAAACTGTCGATCGATATGATCCATGTGCTGCAGACGACCTTCGTTAGAGGCAAGATCTGAACGATCTCGCAGCTCAAAGAGGCCAAGCATTTCGCAGAATTCGCGCCACTGTTTTGGAGTTACCGTTGAAACGCCGAGCCAGCCTTCTTTCGTCTCATAAATGCCGACCGGGAAGTTCGGCCAGAAGCGATTAACGCCGATCCGACGCATCACATCCCCGCGGGCAAATGCCTCGAACATCAGATACTCGGTCGGAGCCAGGAGCGCTTCGAAAATGTTGAGTGACCACGACCGAGCCCCCCCACCCTGCATTCGCGCAACCGCCGAAGAAGCTGCCGCGATGAAGCCCCATAGACCGGCTAGGATACCCGCCTGAAAATCCGGGGCGTGCGACGGCGGGCCTTCGGGCGCTCCGACCAGCTTTACGAGACCGGCTAGTGCGCGCACCGTAGAATCAGTCGCGGCAAATCTCGCATACGGCCCGTCAGCGCCGAACCAGCTGGCTTGGAGATAAATCAAGCCGAAGTGTCGTTGCCGGATGTCTGCAATATCAATGGCCGGGCAGTCAGCGGCATCAACACCGCGTCCATCGATCAGAATGTCGCACTCTTCAATCAATGCCGTCAGCCGTCTGATCGCATCTGGGGCAGTGGGATCAATGATAATGCTGGACTTGTTGAAATTCAGGAATGCGAACCATGCGCTGTGCCCACCAGGCGTAAGCGGCGCGCTTTGACGAAGTGGATCACCTGCCGGCGGCTCGACCTTTTGAACATCGGCGCCGAAATCGGCGAACAACCGCGCGCAATAGCTGGTCCCGGCCGAGCTACCAATTTCGACGACCCGCAGATCGGATAAGACTTCCATCAAGAACTCTATTTTCCGGAATGGTGACGCTTCGAACGTGATTGGCCGCAGCTTACCAAGACCGCGGCGTCCCCCTATTGTCTACTGATGTGAGGGTGAACCTCTGGCCGACGCCAGACATAAACGACTACCGCTACATGTGAATCAATCACGTTCCCGATCCTGAGCAGGCTGTCACTGCGTCGCGTCTTTGGCCGATGGATCTAAGTCACCTTTCTTCCAGTAGATACGTTTGCTCTTTAATCAGCCATGAGCCCCATCTCGTCAGACCGCACTGCCGACTCGACATTTTACAATCCCATGCATACTCAATGGTTTGCAAAATGACTAAACCATTGACTTCGCCGCGCGGACAGCTACCAAATCAGATAGAGATGAGGTCCGCAGCAAGCGCTTGGTAATCGCGCCAGCTACATCGCTTCAAAAGCCGATGCCACAATCCGTCTTCCCGCCCCTTTCTCTTTACGTGTCTCAGGGCGTTGGGGAGGCGCGATTCTGCCGGTGATCTATGGCGCACACGGTTCATCGTCGCGTGTAGCCACGGTTCGCGTTCGCAAGCACACTTACGCTCCTGACACATATGAAGGCGCTGGACGGCATCGCGTTCGGTATAGCTACTTCGCCACACAACGAGCACGGCCGCGCTTCAATTGGCGGTTCACTCTCAAACAGAGCCGTTCTCAACAGCCGGACTCTCGCGGCCAAACGCTTGACGACGAGGTCTGTCAACGGTGATCAATGTCTGCTCACGCAGCCGACCAAGGTCACTCGCGAGCGTGAAGTGAAGACGGTCATCTTTCACAGGCGCTTGGTTTCGTAGGTGTTTGGGTCGTTCGGCACAAGCCCGCATAAGTATAGATCGGGCGTCGAATGAAGCCTCGTGCCGGTGTGAGATCGAACTCCGCCTCCGAAATCGAAGAGCTTATTCGACGATGGACTGCCGCTGCTGGAAACGCCCTGACAGACGTCATAAACGGCAAGCGATTCAATAGTCGAACTCGCCAACCCTGAAAGTTTCGA
Organism: Bradyrhizobium sp. IC4060; assembly: GCF_020193715.1. Taxonomy (NCBI): domain Bacteria; kingdom Pseudomonadati; phylum Pseudomonadota; class Alphaproteobacteria; order Hyphomicrobiales; family Nitrobacteraceae; genus Bradyrhizobium; species Bradyrhizobium sp. IC4060. Next base: position 4,148 of record NZ_JADYVJ010000035.1, read on the forward strand.
TTGGATGCTTTCGTCGGTGCCTGCCAATCCGACAGCTCGTGAACATCATCGAGGTCATCAGCGACCTCCGAGGAGACTGCCCTGACTGTTCGATGGGCTCCCCCTCTCCACGTTAACGTCGGCCGCCACTGCCTGATTATCGCGCTGGACGATTCGTCCGCGCCGAACTCGCCGTGCCGGCGCGCTCCGAGGAGGGCGAGATCATGGCGCTTACCCATCGCGACCATCCAACCTATGGCGCATAGTTTCATCCCGAATCTATTCTGACCCAACCAGGGGAAGGAATCCTCAGAAACTTCCTTCGACTAAGTATGCACTTCGGCGCGAGAGAATCGTAGACTAGGCCGGAGGCTACCAAGGCTGGCGCAACCGGTTAGTGCGCATCAAAGCTTGGGCGATACGATTTTACAGAAGCCACTATGAAGCGATGAACTTCCTGAACCCGCCTCACGTCGTGAGTATCGGGATGCGAGGTGAGCCAGTAGCTTCGAACGAACCGCACATCAGGGAGCAGACGCTGAAGCTCCGGATAGCGGCGGGCAGCATAGTCGTGTAGTATGCCAACGCCATGGCCGCTTCTCACCGCTTCCATTTGGGCGACCACGCTGCCACACTCGTAGCGGCGCGACATCAGCCGACCGAGTGCCGAGGCGTAGTCCAGCGCCCTGCTGTAAGCGAAATCCTCAACATGCGTGACGAACAACCGGCCCGTCAGATCTGACTGTTTCTTGATTTGGCCTTCGCGCACAAGATAGCTGTTAGCGGCATAAACGCTCAGCGTGTAATCGGTCAATTTCGACAAGATCAATCGCCCCTGTTTCGGCCGATCGAGAGTTATTGCAATGTCAGCTTCTCGGCGGGACAACGAAAAGGTGCGTGGAAGCGGCACCAATTGAATGATCAGACTGGGATGTCTGGCCGCGAGTGCCCCGAGCTGATCTGCCAGAAAGTAGTTGCCCAATCCATCCGGCGCCCCTACGCGCACAGTGCCAGTGATCGCTTCAGCGGCGCTTCCGATGCTGGCGCCCACCTTGAGCAACTCGCTCTCGGCGCGTTCCGCCGCCACGACGAGGGCGTCTCCGGCCGCGGTCAACACGCAGCCAGAAGTATGGCGCTCAAGCAGCTTAACGTTGAGGCTCCTTTCCAACGCCGTGACCTGGCGAGCAACTGTCGCATGGTTCAGCCGCAAATGCTTTGCCGCTTTCAAGAATTGCCCGGCACGCGCGACTTCAAGAAAGATCCGAACGCTTTCCCAATCCATCGACTACACTTCCTGCACAACGGAGTCGCGAATTTGGCCGTTGATGCGCAAATGTATGCATCCATTATGAGACCCGATCAAGCGATTTACTGGGAGCGCTGCGGTGTCGGCAACCATTCGGAACTTCATCAATGGCGAACTGGTGCAAGGACGGAGCGGCAGGACTTCGCCGGTTTTCAATCCTGCAACTGGCCAACAATCCGCGACGCTCGGTTTGGCCTCGGCAGATGACGTGAGAACTGCTGTAGGTGCCGCGCGTGCCGCCTTCCCCGCCTGGGCCGCTACGCCTCCCCTCCGACGAGCCCGGATCCTCAATCGGTTCCTGCGCATTTTGGAAGAGCGGACTGACGAACTCGCCCACGCCATCACAGCCGAACACGGCAAGGTGGTTTCAGATGCCAAGGGTGAAGTTCAACGAGGAATGGAAGTAGTGGAGTTCGCCACGAGCGCACCGCAGCTCTTGAAGGGTGAAATTACGGAGAACGTGGGTACGCGGGTTGACAGCCATTCGCTGCGGCAGCCTTTGGGTGTTGTGGCGGGCATCACGCCATTCAACTTTCCGGCCATGGTCCCGATGTGGATGTTTCCCGTCGCGCTCGCCTGCGGCAACGCCTTCATTCTCAAACCATCCGAGCGCGATCCGTCTGCTTCGCTGATCATGGCGAAATGGCTCGACGAAGCAGGCCTGCCTCGTGGCGTCTTCAACGTCGTGCAGGGTGACAAGGAAGCGGTTGATGCGCTTCTTACCCATCCGGATGTTGCAGCCGTGAGTTTCGTGGGTTCGACGCCAATTGCCCGCTACATTTACGAGACCGCGACCCGGCACGGCAAGCGTTGCCAGGCGCTCGGCGGTGCCAAGAACCATATGATTGTTATGCCGGACGCCGACATGGATCAGGCTGTCGATGCGCTAATGGGCGCCGCTTATGGCTCGGCCGGCGAGCGTTGCATGGCCATCTCGGTCGCTGTCCCGATCGGCGAGACGACTGCCCAGCGGCTGATCCAAAAGCTGGCCCCGAAGGTGCGCGCGTTGAACATCGGGCCCGGCACCGATCCCGATGCCAAGATGGGGCCTTTGGTGACCAAGCAGCATCTCGAGAAAGTTCGCGCCTATATAGATGCGGGTGTTGCCGAGGGAGCGGAGCTCGTGGTCGACGGGCGCGACTTTAAGCGTCAGGGTTATGAAGGCGGCTATTTCATTGGGGGCACGCTGTTCGACCGCGTGACGACCGACATGAAAATCTACCGGGAAGAGATCTTCGGTCCGGTTCTAGCGGTCGCTCGCGCAAACTCGTATGATGATGCAGCGGACATGATCAACCAGCACGAATTTGGCAATGGCACCGCGATATTCACCAGGGACGGCGATGCTGCCCGAGAATTCGCACATCAAATTCAGGTCGGCATGGTCGGCATCAATGTACCAATTCCGGTCCCGATGGCATTTCATTCGTTCGGCGGCTGGAAGGCTTCTTTGTTCGGCGACCACCACATGCATGGACCGGAAGGCATTCGATTTTACACCAAGTTGAAGACAATCACGACCAGGTGGCCGACTGGTATTCGGGCTGGAGCCGAATTCGTGATGCCGACGATGGGATAGCCCTTTCGGTCCTTAACAATTGGCTTGGCACCGACGGCCGCGCGCATTTCGAGCGGTCGCCGCTGCAGCGCTCGAATGCAGCGGACATCGCCGGATCACGCTGCTGTCCCGAATGGACCTTGATGGGACTTCCGGGGCGCACGGGCTCCAAGCGTCGGATCGGGGCTCACTTGCACGAGCATCTTGCCGAAATTTTCGCCGCGTAGCATTTCGGCGAAAGCGCTCGGGATGGTCTCCAATCCCTGGCGGATGTCCTCGCGGTACTTGACCTTACCCGCCTTCACCAGGGGCGCGATGTAGGCCAACATCTCGTCGTGCTGCGCGGCGAACTCGCTGACTGAGAGATTCCTGACCCTCACGTTCAGCGCCTTGAACACCGGCTCCCCCCTCTTCATCAGGGCTGCGCGTCCGTCGACGCCTCCGTCATCATCACCGTAATGGGCGATGAGGCCGCAGATGGTCATGCGCGCGCCCTGATTGAACAGCGGAAGCGCTGCCTCGAACACCTTGCCGCCCACATTCTCGAAATAGACGTCGATACCGGCCTGGCAAACGGCGGCGAGATCGGCTGACAGAGTTGGTGAAAGATGGGAGACGCAGGCATCGAACCCCAGATCATCAGTCACGAACTTGCATTTGGCATCGCGCCCAGCGATCCCGATGATCCGCGCGCCCCGCTGCTTGGCGAGCTGCCCCGCGATCTGTCCGACGCCCCCTGAAGCCGCCGAGACCACCACTGTCTCGCTCGGCTGAGGCGAGGCCATCAAATTCATGCCGGCGTAGGCGGTCAGCCCCAGCATTCCAAGCACGCCCACGGCCTGCGAGATGCGCCCGATGGACGGATCGAGCTTGCGCGGGACCATGTAGCCCGGGCGCCAGACCCCCTCACCCATGAGCGCATATTCGGTCCAACCGTTGGTGTTGAAAACGAAATCGCCGGCCGCAAATCCGTCCATGCGGCTCTCAATGATCTGCGAGACGGTGCGCGCATGGCAGGGCGCGCCTTCTGGCCCAGTGCGCTCCCGCTGGTAGTACAATTGATATGGGTCAACGGACACATAGATGGTCCGCGTCAGCGCCTGTCCCAAGGCGGGCACCGGGACTGCCCCCTCCTTCAGGACGAACGTGTCCTGCTGCGGCCATCCCGTCACCGGCTTGTCCGCCAAGGTCCAGTATCTATTTCTCACGACGTTACTCCCTTGTGGGCACCGCCCTGATGCTTGAGTGTCAAGTCCGTCATCAATCGGTTGCGGCGATAGCCCCCCGGTCGTGGAAGCGGGGCCTTCTACCGTCGCTAACACATCGCTTCTAGCGCTCCAGTTCTCGGGTCCCTGATCAAGTCTCCGGACGACCGAGCAGGCCAAATGGGCGCAGGCCGAACTCTCACAAACGTTGGAGCGCACCTGGATTCGGCTCGAACACGCTTCATCACATCGTACGCACTGAGCTCGAGTCTTTTAACTCACCGCAATCTTATCGAGTTCGATCTCCGCGGTCCGCGACTAGCCACACGCCCTTCATTGCTCCACAGACACGTGTTCTCACGAAGCCTGATACAATTTCCGGTTATAATCGACGGCGACGCGCGTTATTCCAGCGCGAATCCCCCTAGCATCGTGTTGAGTTGTTTGCGCGAGGCGCAGCGGCGAGATTGTTAGTAAGGCGCAATGGGCTATGCTGGCCTGTTTGTGTCTCACCGTCCAGACATTTGAGGCCTTGCTATTGCATTTGCACCCACTCAAACCCGCATTGGATATGGTACACGAATGCTCGGGCTCATGGCAGCCACACCCGAGACGATCAGTTCGAGGCGTGTTTTTTATATGTCGCCAAAGCGCCCTCGAACAGCGGGCCTTGATGGAGCTGATCGTCAGTTCGCGCCGACAGATGTAATCGTTTTTCGTTTTTTCTTGTCTTCCGCCGGTTCGTTGAGCCTGACGACGGCTATCTCGAGATATTTGCTTGCCCACATGATGTCGTTTGCCAACGCATGCCGTGCGCCTGCACCATCTCCAGCAGCCAGGCTCGCGAGGATTGCTCGGTGGGGATGATCCTTCGCGGTTGCGGATGCACTGAAATCATTCAGCGTGAGAAGCGGACCCATCTGAACCCACAGGCTTTCGATCAACCCGCAGACCACGGGCAAGTCTGACGATCTGTAGATCCTGAAGTGAAATTCTTCGTTGATCGCAAGAACGGTCTGCACGTCGCGCTGCCGTCTTGCGAGCATCAGCTGCTCCTGCATCTTCTCCAGCGCGACGATGTCGCTCGCTGAGATTTTGTTCGCCGCAGCTTCTGCCGCACGCCCTTCCAACTCAATTCGAATGTCTCGAATTTCTCTGAACCGGGCCACGCTCAAGACTGGGACCATCATCGTGCGCGACTGATGCGGAACAAGGCCGCGCTCGGAAGCAAGCCGCAGAAGCGCCTCCCTCACGGGAGTGACACTAACTCCAAGCTCTTCCGCCAATGGTTTGAGAAGAAGCCGCTGGCCCGGCCGGAACCGGCCAGCAATGAGAGCTTTGCGAAGCATCAGATATGCCCTCGTGTGTAAGTTGTCACGTCCGACGTGCGGCCAATCGATTTCAGTGGACATGGGGAGTGCGGATGAGGAAGCAGAGCGGTCGGCGTCTTGAGATCCCGGTTTTCTCATTTTCTGTTCGTTCCCGTCTCGACCGGCGCCCTTCTGATAGGGCTGCTCCTCACAGGCAAGTCCGTGTATCACAGCGGTGGGGAGCCACAAAAGATTAAAGGGGCCGCGTGGCCCCTTTAGGACATGTCTGGCCAAGGGAATACCGGCCTAGCTTCCGGAGGGCGGGCTCCAGGGCAAGGGAGCCAGCGCCTCAAACTCAGTCACCACGTCGATGACGGCGGGCTTACCGGACCGGCGCGCATCATCGAAGGCCTTTGCCAAGTCACCGGGCTTCTCGACCCGCACGCCGAAGCAGTCGAAATCGCGCGCGATTTGCGCGAAATCCGTGTCTCGATAGGCAAAGATCTCCTCTTTGTTACCCTTCCTTCCTTCGTAGGCAATGTCGATGTTTCTCCTGCCCTGTCCAAGGCAATGATTGTTGTTCACGATCGTGATTACGTTAAGGCCATACCGCCGGGCCGTTTCCAGTTCGGGGAGATGATACATAAAACCACCATCGCCGGTTAAGCAGACGACGGGACGGTCTGGCATCGCACACTGAACGCCGAGTGAAGCAGGAAAAGCCCAGCCCAACGACCCTGCGGCTCGCAGGTATCCCTGGGCCGGGTCGGTTAAATAGACGAGCGTGCCGCTCCAGTGCGATGCGTATCCGGTATCGGCCACCAGCATTGCGTTCTTCGGAAGCCAGTCCGAGATCTCCCGGCATAGACGCTCCGGCCTGATCGGCGTCGCCTCAGAGGAACGCGCGATCTCCGCTTCCGCGCGCCATTCGGCGACGTAATCAGCGACCTTTCGCTGCCAGCTTGCTCGCGCACGGGACGGCAGTTCCAAGGCAAGGCGATCGAGAGCCGCTTTCGGGTCACCGTGTACACCAATCGCTTCGGGGAAGTTGCGGCCAAGCTCCGCCGGATCGATGTCGATCTGTACAATTTGCGCCTCGGGCCTTGGCAGCTTCCAGTGGTTCGTGATCATGTCGCCCGTGTCGCTGCCGACGAACATGACAAGATCCGCATCATGCAGGATCTTGTTTGCACAGCTCCGCGAGTAGGTCCCGGCTACGCCACCGTTTTGCGGATGAAACTCCGGAAGAGCGTGTTTTGCATCGAGCGACATCACAACTGGAATTCCGTGGCGTTCGACGAATGCCTTAAGGGCGTCTTCGGCGCCCGACATCATCAAGCCGGCGCCCGCAAGGATCGCAGGGCGCTCTGAAGCCGCGATTGCGGCCGCAGCACGGCTGACCGATTCCGCATCCGGAGAAGGACGGAAAGCTGGCACCTTTGCGAAGGTCTCTTCGGGAAAGATGCTAGTTGTGAATTCGGCGGCGCCAACGATGTCGCCCGTATAGCCGGTGATGTCGAGATGGACAGGGCGGGAGGCACCGGTTGTCGCCTCTCTGAATGCTTGACGAAGGAGATGGGGCAATTGCGCCACCTCATCGACTCGACCTCTGAACTTCGTGACGGAGGCGTAAAGCGGCTCGTGTGGAAGCTCCTGATACGCGTTTCGGTACTGATAGTTGGCCGCATGGCGACCCGTCAACGCGACGACTGGCGCGTACGCAAACCACGATTCCTGGAGAGCCGCGGCAAGATTGGCCGCTCCCACTGACTGCGCCATGCAAACGGCAGGGCGTCGCAGCGCGCGCGCATAGCCATCCGCCATATACGCAATTCCCTTTTCGGAATGCCCAAGAATTCTTTTGATGCCGAGGTCCTCCATCTCGGTGAGCGCGCGCCGCAGAACAGCATCCATGAAGAAGACGTGAGAGATACCCTTTGCCTTGATGGTCTCGGCAATGAAGCGCCCTCCAGTCATGCGGCGCGCCGGTTGGAGGGCGGGGCTAGCTTCCGGCAACTTAGACTTGTTCATCTTACTCTATCTCTTTGTCGGTTTGGCGCGATGGAAACAGGCTCAAAGCGGCACTGGGCCTGTTCCGTGGCGACCTATCCAGGCGCGTCATCTCGCGTTGCGCGAGCTTTTTATATGATATAAAAAGTGACGTCAATGTGCGTTCAGCGCTCGCGTTGGCGCTGACGCGTGACTGCTCGCTCATCAGAGAAGCCAACAAAGGAGAGACCATGATCCGCTACGAACTGTCGGGGAAAAGAGCGCTCGTGACCGGTGCCGCTTCAGGCATCGGCTTGGCGACCTTGACGCGGTTGGCAGAGTCGGGGTGCAGTGTTGCGCTGAACCACCTTCCCGACGATCCACGGGGGCCTGAGGAGGTGAGCAAGCTCCGCGCGGACGGTTACGACGTCTTCAGCGTACCGGGCGCTATCGGTGATGGAAAAGAGGCAGAACTCGTAAACGCTGCCGTTGACAAGATGGGAGGGCTCGACCTCCTCGTTAACAATGCTGGGACACCGGGAGCACGGAAGTCCATTTCGTCGTCCGACCTCGACCTTATCACTGACGAGCTGTGGTCGGCAGTGTTGGACACGAACCTCATCGGGCTCTTCCGATGCACGCGCGCGGCTGCCCCCTCGTTGCGGCAATCGAGAGGCGCGATCGTAAGTTTGGCCTCAGTGTCAGCCCTGACCTCGAGAGGGTCTAGTTTGGCCTATGCGGCGAGCAAGGCCGGTATCATTGCGATCACGCGTCATCTTGCGCAAGGTCTCGCACCGGAGATCCGGATTAACGCGGTGGCGCCGGGCGCGGTTGACAGCACCTGGCAGATCGAGTGGACGGAAGCGCAGCGGCAAAACTCGATCGAGCGAACTCCCTTGCGGCGCAGATGTGTTCCCGAGGACATCGCCGAAACGATCGTCTATCTTGGCTTCGCAGCGCCCATGATCACGGGGCAGACGATCGTCATCGATGGCGGCCTGACGCTGTAGCTGCGGCGCGACTCGATCCTGACGTTTTCAAACTCGTGGAATATCGTTTTACCTGGATCGGTTCGAATGAGCTAGCAGCCTCCGGTGCTGAAAGAGGCGCCTGAAGTCGGATGGTGGCACCTAGATGCTGCCGCGCAAAAAGGCTGGCGAGTTGACTGCAAAGTCGCGCGAAGCGCGGCTTTGCCGTTGCTTTGACCTAGTCTGCAGAGAAGTCCTCTTCTAGCGCGTTCTTACGACACAGCTACTCATGTTTGGAAGATGAATTGAGCGGCCGAGGGTTTGTTCGACGATATCGAAGTTGTCGATGAGCGTGCGCATCTTGATGAGGCGGGCGGCCTGGAACTGCGCGAACTGGTCGAGGCGTAACGCAATTTGCGCTTCGGAAGCGCGCGAGATAAGCGAGCAGCGTACAATGGAGGCCGCGGAATCCAAGCCAAGTATGGTCATCTCGCGGTCGAAACGCTGCACCTGAACAATGCCGGCGATATTGCGTCGTCCGTGAAGAATACGGGTCGGTCTGAGAAGTAAGCAGAATTGGTCTTGATGTAGTATTCGATTTTGCAGGAAAGTGGGGTGCTGGACCTCGTTTTCCTGCGTTTTGGGATTTTGCTTTTGGGC
>NZ_JADYVJ010000036.1:0-10104 GCF_020193715.1 Bradyrhizobium sp. IC4060
GCGCCAAGCGCAAGAGCGGCCTCATCAAGCCGCCGACCGCCGGTGACGGCCCTCCGGTCGGCTCCGCCTCCCTCCGGCCCGTCACCGGCGGAAACAACCTTCAACCGAGATCATAATGCCGATGGTGGGGGCAGTTCTTCATGACGCAAAGGGGGCAGTTCCGGATGGCGTTTGACAGCTTAGCGGCGCGTACTAGTTTGCGAGATGTGGTTTGCCGCCTGCACTCCACCCAGTGAGAGCACACCAAGTTGCTGGGGGGGAACCAGCTCTCATGCATTCTTCAGTAGAGAGCTTGTAGATGCCTCCGGCCCAAGCCGACTCGGCGTGCGCGCCGCGCATCGTGTGACTGCGGCATACGCAGGAGCGTGAGCCAAGCGACTTTGACCCGGCACTAGGGACCTATGCTGAGACGAAACGGGCGAGGAAGTTAAACTGGTAGCAACCCCGGCATACCCGCTGAGCGCCTGCCCATTTCCGAGTGCGCAGGGCGGGAAGCTCCGGAGCTGTACGCAAGAACGTTGAGCGCCGAACTGATTCGGCCCTAGATTTCCTCTCATTCGTCTGCACGTCATAGACCCGGATTTCAAGCATCGGAAACCGCTTCTTTAATTCTGCTCGACCTGCCGTGGCACCGTCTTTGGTCGCGAATTCGGCTCTGAGTTGGCCATCTACTTCAAGCGCGTAAGATGAGACCGGTACTTCCCGAACGACTGCGACCATCTCATTCCCATTATGTAGTGAGGTGCTAAGGAACGATGTGTAGCTTGAGTCGGCTAAACCGCACCAGAGCTATTCGCCCCGAGTGCGCGATGGGCAAACACGTATTGTGGACTGAAACCTCACACTGAATTGCATCAGGATGGCACTCGCGATTGTCCGAACACGTCGGCAGCTTGCCCACGCCCGGTGCATCCACGGCAAAGCCCGCGGCTCGATATCGCAGCCTTTCCAATTCCTGGAGAAAACGGGCGCTGATGCCAGCGTTCCTGGGTAAGCCACTTGAGATCGCGGGGAACCGTCACTACCAAAGAGCGGCGGCCCGTAGCGCCGCCTGAGCCATAAACAGTTCAATTCTTGTACACACGTCTGGGCAGTAGCACCAACGACGATGGTGCCGCGCGGAGGAGCCAAATGCCATAATGCGATTGGTATCAACGATCATCTCGTCTGGCGTAACAAGGAACGGATTTGCGCGGTTTGCTCGAACAAGAACGCTTCATTTACGCGGCGAGCGTTGAGGCTGAACTCCATCGCGTCTTTGTCTAACCCGGTCAGAGCGAGCCAGACCAGATCCTTTTTGAACATCTTTTTCGTGACAAGACTTTGGGGCGAATTTCCTCGCCCTCGTCGGAACTGTCCGGTTTGCCGATGGAAGTCATCACCAACCATGGCAAGGTTGCTCCTCAACGCCTGACTCAGCCGCAAGCGCCGACGCTTCATAGTCGCTCACTTTTTGCAAGGAGGAGCACAGCATTCCGAGGGTCGGGTTTGTCCAGCATCGCGAGTTCGGCGCCACGCGGAGGATCTCCTCCTTAGGTTCAACGGTACAGTACGCTTCCGGTGAGAGAGCCGCCGATGCTCGAAGGACACCGCCGCACGCACGGGAAGAAAGCTCTTGATCCTTACGCAGCGTCAGGTCGTAGGTTCGGTCTCACGCCAAGCTCTCATAAAGCACACATCGAAGCCGGCGGAATCTACATCTGTGGTCGAGCAATCGAATGTATCGGCACCGTATCGTGCGTGAACATGGATCAGTAGCGAAAGGTTATTGTCGGGATGAAGCACCGCGGAATTATGTTCGCATTGATCGCTCTCATCACATCTCCGGTTTTCGCCGCGACACTCAGCGGTGCTCCGCGCATCCTCGACGGCAATACAATCCAGATCGAGAAAACGACCGTTCGTCTCTCAGGCATCGAAGCTCCTGAGACGGATCAGATTTGCCTCGACGCACAGGGCCGGAAATGGGCCTGCGGCGTAGCTGTTCGCGACGAGCTCATCAAGCATTCGAATGGGCGAACGTGGGATTGTCATACCGAAAGAGTCGATGAGTATCGGCGAGCCCTCGGCAGCTGCTTCATCGAAGGCGAGGATATAAACGCCTGGATGGTACGCTCGGGCTTGGCGCTATCGGCTGGTGCATCTCACCATACCTACCTTGTTTCTGAGTTGGCGGCCAGCACAGCCCATGCGGGGCTGTGGTCCGGCGCGTTCATCGCGCCCTGGGACTGGCCTCGCCGCAATAGGGGTACGATTATCGTGGGCGCGACGTCGGTTCCGGTCGACGCTCAGGAAGTCCTGCTTGGATCCGTCCTGCTATCGGAACCGCCGTCCCCCGAGTGCCTGATAAAAGGCACTGTCGAGCGCAGAGGCGAGCGCATTTATTACCTGCCAGGGCAACCCGGTTACGAACAAATCGGCATGACGAAGAAGCGCGGCGAACGCTGGCTCTGCAGCGAAGCGGAAGCCGAAGCCACCGGGTGGCGTAAGGCCGTGCCATGAGGCGACACATGCAAGCAGCCCATTCTCAAGACATGTCCCATTTAAACAAGCACGCGCGTTCGCGCCGGTCACTGTTGCTCTTTGCTGCTTCGACAGCTTTCCTGCGGTTCGGCAGTAAGATTGTCGACGCGAAGGAAGCAAAAGGCCCGCCCAAGCCAAACAACCTGCTCTCGCCAGATGCTGCCCTGAGTCGGCTGCTGAAGGGGAACGATCGTTATGTCCAGGGCGCATCACGAGTCGACGATTTCAGGCGCGAGCGGCCGGTCTTGGTTGAGGGACAAAATCCATATGCAGCGGTTCTGAGCTGCGCCGACTCCCGCGTGGTCCCCGAACTTGTCTTCAACAGCGGACTAGGTGATCTGTTTGTCTGCCGGGTCGCCGGCAACTTCGCTAACGATGATACGCTCGCCAGTATGGAATACGCGGTTGCCATACTCAACACGCCGCTGATCCTCGTACTTGGCCACGATCATTGCGGTGCGATAGACGCCACGATCAAGTCGCTCCATGAAGATAAGCGGCCGCCGGGGCACATTTCATCCCTGGTCACTGCACTTTCTCCTGCAGTGAAAGCATCTGGCGACCAAGCCGGCGACGCGTTCGCCCAAGCAACCCGACAAAATGTGATCAATAACGTCAACAAATTCAAATCGACGGGTCCGATTCTGAACGCCGCAGTCGAGCAGAACCGACTGAAGGTCGTCGGGGGCCTGTATCGGATCGACACCGGCAAGGTCGATATTGTGAGCTGATGCCAGCACCTTCACACTCCCGGCAAATCGTCTGCTGCCTGATACAGCGCTTCTGTTCCGCGCCGTTTTATTGGTTCATCGTCTACAACAAATACGCCGGATGCTATCCGCTCCACAATTGTCATCGCTTCAGGAACCCTTAGATATGCGCGGCCTCTTAATTCTTCTCGTGTTATACGCACTCATGTTGGCAACGCGCGGCCAGCATCAAGAAACACACATAGCGCGTCCGGCAGCATTCATGCCTCCTGGTTGAACCGCCAACCCAATGGAGGTGTTCAGGCAGCAGATCGCATCGCGAAGCATTGCAGGCTCTGAACTCCAGAGCACGCGACGATCCCGAGAGCTTCTCAGCTCCGAGCGGGCAAGGCATCCACGGTCCTGCTTTTATAACCGAGCTCAGCCAGGGCCGAGGATCACATAGTACAACCAGCAAGACTGCCCGGCCTGGGGCTGTAAAGCAACATGCTACCCGCATCAGTACCGGACAGCCCTCCTGCATCAGCCATTTGGGAGACCGCGACCATCGGAAAGCCAGCCGCGCATCAATCGTTCGTTAGATCGTCTCGTTCGCCGTCCTCCATGACGAGCTCGACACGAGAAGAAACTCGACGCTTACAAAGTGCGTCGCCTGTACGCGGAAGCTGGTCGGTTCTAAGCCGCGGCGAGACTTAGCGAATGTTTCGAGTTCTATCTGCACAGCTGACTTCGGTGCGCCAGCAGCCATGTTTCAACTGCGCGCACCGACGGAAATCATCTCGCAACCGCGCTTCCGGAATCAGGCTCTTCAATCACTGAGTCGCTTATGGGAACAGAGCACTAGCTTCAGAACGTGTCGTGCCTGGTCTGTCGCAACGCTCGTGATGCGCGCATAGTTGTCGCAGGAATTTGGCAAACTCGGCCAAGATCGGAAGAATTGGTAGACCGCCGAAGAAAGAGCCGCCAGCGGCCGCAAGAGGGTCGGCCAGTCAGGAATGTGCACGAACTTCTTGCGTTCGGTACGGCAGAACGCGGACAGGCTCCTCTGTTGCTGGCAAGCCCGGAAAGCCCCCGAAACCTGTTCGAAACGCTTCGTCTTCGCTTGCATGAGCGGGGCACTCTTGCAGTCACCTCGAACCACAGTTGATCGTGCAATTACAGCGTCTGGAGCCGCCGTGCGTTTCTTGAACACCTGCGGTCTGGAGGTCAGCTTCTAAGCAAGCGCTCACCAGCAGTCGCACGAGCAGCAAATTTGGGCTGTTGGTGGCGTCAGGAGACCGGAGCGGGACTTAAGCTTAAGCAGGAACGTTGAACCCGGTCGTTGGCGGTCGAGGTCCGCCTCCGTGGTTTTCTTTGCGGCTTGTTGAGTTAATGACATCTTGTGCCTGAAAGCAAACACGGAGACGCGAGCGTTGTGCTGGCATGGCACGGCAGAGTGATCTCGCGCGATTCAGACAAAGTCGGCAGCCATGCTTGATGGCACGTCAATTGCTGGGAAGGCGGGCAAGAGGCCGCAGGCTTGGACGCTCTACCAAGCACAACTCAGGAACTCCAAACTTGGTTCGACCCGGCCTGTCCCAAGTGTGACCACACGTTCATGTGGAGAAGACATGCGCCGCAGGCCCCGATCGACCGCCGGAGAGTCAGTGTGGGAAAGGCGGATCGATGCCGCCGCAGCGTACCGGCTGCTTTGCCGGCCAGCCTCAATGCCAGCGACAACAGCTATATCTCGCTCAGGCTTCCAGCCGCTTAAGTTGGGAAGCTACCGTATGCAATCTCATGCATTCGAGATCAACCGCGACAGGTTTGAGAATGCCGCCCAGCGGGTGCCAAATCACCTGGCCTCGCCATGCGCGCAGTCCATATGAATGAGGCGCGGCGATGATCGGCTCAAGACACGGAGGATGATCTATGAACGCTCCACCAGAAAAGATAACTTCCGGAACCCACGCCGCGACTGCGACCTGGGCTGATCTGTCGCCGCTACTCGTCGACATCCGTGCGCGTCGCAACGAGTTTAGCCGCGCGCAGAAGATTCCAAAAGAAATCATCGACGGCTTCAGACGCGTCGGCGTCTATCGCGCTATGGCTGCCAAGCGATTCGGCGGTGAGGAGCGAACGCCAGCCGATTTTTGTCGGCTGGTCGAGCGCATTTCCGAGGCCGACGGCTCCGCCGGTTGGGTCGCCAGCTTCGGGGATGGAGCTCGCTACCTCGCTGCTCTTCCGGACGACACCCTTCGCAAAGTGTACGCCAATGGACCTGACGTGGTGTTGGCGGGTGCGCTTTTCCCGCTCCAACCCGCTAAGCGATGCGCCGACGGATTTATCGTGAACGGCGTGTGGCCATTCGCTAGCGGCTCACCCGAGGCGGATTTGATAGGAGTTGGTATCACGTTGGAAGACGATCCGAGCGGTGACCTCCCGCGTGTAGCGGTGATGCCGGCCGAGAAGGTGACAATTCGGCCCAATTGGGACGTCATCGGACTGCAAGGCACCGGAAGCCACGATGTCGTGGTCAGCGACGTCATTGTGCCGGAGGAATGGACCTTGATCCGCGGCGGTCCGCCGACACTTGATGGGCCGATCTATCGTTATCCGGCCGTCGCCTTCGCCGCGCAGGCGCATGCCATTGTCGGCATCGGGATTGCGCGCTCCGCAATAGACGACGTAATCGCCATGGCCGAAACCCGTGGCTCGATCACTGGAGCGCCCGTGATGGCTGAGCGCGGCTATGTCCAGCTTGAAATCGCCAAAGCCGAAGCCATGCTACGTTCCGCTCGTTCCTTCTTTTACGAAGCCACGGAGGAGCTGTGGAAGGAGGCGCTCAAGGGTGAGGTAAATCTTGGTACCACGACGCTAATGCGGCTCGCCGCGACGAACGCCGCGCGGCAGGGGGCAGAGGTCTGCAGGATTGCGAGCGGTCTTGCTGGAACTGAGGCGCTCTATAGCACCAGCAATCTAGCACGGGCCATGTGCGACAGCTTCGTGGTTGCCCAGCACGCAGCTTTAAACGAGGGAACGCTCCAGAGCGCTGGCCGCGCCCTGCTGGGAAGTGCAATACAACCGGGTTTCCCATAAAGTGGGGCACGCATGGGCAAGCCACACGCCACGCCGACGGATTACTGCACTTGCGTGATGATGTGGTCTGCCGCTGAGGACATGGCCCCTTGTTTCAATGTGAACAAAGACACCGCTGGGCTCTCTTGATGCCCCTCCATATCCTGGACTACCCTTTCGTTGTCCAAACATACGAGCCCTTATAATCTCTTGGCCCCTGCCCCGATCATTGACGTGGCCGCCCAGGATACACCTGAACTTCTGCGCAACGGCTCGCGGTTCAACTCACGAGCTCTCCAAACCACCACGCAAGCGGGCTCAACTCTCGCACCGGTTGCCTACTTGCCGCTTGGGGCGCACGGCGCGGAAGAAGCTCTCCATGGCCCACTATCCTATCACTCACCCTTGCGGCTCATCGATGCGGCACGCCAGCGCTGGCAACGGCCGTGGGACGTTAATCTGAAGCGTACTGTACACCCGCGATCGGAAAATCGATCAATCATCTTGCCGCTGCTGGCGAATCGGCATCGACGGCGCGGAAGAGGCGCTTCGGCCCGCATGAGGTCGCGCTTCGCCCGGGCGGCTCTCTTTCGGCTGAAGAGATCCATGGCGCCCGCCAATACAGCTAGCCCTATGCCGTTTGGATGGAGTGATATCGGCAAGCCGGGCGCGATTTTGGCTGCGCCGGTGAAGCCACGCGATCAGGTTCGGCGTGATCGGCGTTAGATCCTGGCGAGTGTCGGTGGAGCCGAACCGACGTAGCGGCGCCATGAGCGCGCGAGCGCCGTGCTGCTACATCGGCTGTTCGATCGCCACGCTAGCCCACGGCCCTGCCTTCCTCAGGACGGCGTGGATCCGAGGACTGCGATAGCGCGCTGGCCGCTCCCGCTCGATCGGCCAACGTGCACGCGGGCCCAATGGCAACCGCAGCCGCACTGCCTGTCCGGCTCGCGATAACCGCTCGCCTTGATGATCAACGTTGTGCAGCTGCGGCCAGCATAGAATCCGCTGGTCAGGCCGTGAATGAGACGCTCGATCTGAGTAGCCGCTAGGCACGCGTATTCTTGAGCAAGACATCACCTTCCACTGCGCGCGGATAGTGAGCCGCCACTTCAAATGATGGCAACAAGTTAAGAATGGCTTGCAGGGACAACTGCCCTTCGTAGAGCTCGCGGTCACTATATTCGGTGTAGATGAACCGCGTGTTGCTCAAGGTCCGCATACCGCCGGCGATAACGTCGGCCTCGGCTCCCTGAACGTCCATCCAGATAAAATCGACTCCGTCCAGCTTGGCTTCGCTGCACCAGTCGTCCAGCCGCCGTGTCTCAACGGAGACAGGGTGCTCAAACCGGACCCAATCGTACTCGGTAAGATGGTTTTTTGGACGGCGTATTGAACCGGATAGGTCCCAATCTTTCGCATCGCCATCTGCATTGCTTGGATGGAAGTCGATCGTTCCGTTTCGATCACTGATGGCGATCTCAAACAGCTTCACCCTATTGAGGGATGGGCCGAGCTTCTTCTTGAAGCGCGCGATCGCTCGAGGGTCCGGCTCAAAGCAGTAGAGCTGGGGTTGTGGGCACAGTTCTAGGAACTTTTGCGTATCAGTCCCGTCATTGCAGCCGATATCCAGGATGACTGGATTCGGCTTCTGAAGAAGTGAGACGATGTGCTGATGTACTTCTACGGACGACACAGCTGCTTTTCCATGGTGCGCGGAGATCTGGTGAAATTTCGACTTCAAATCCGCCTTCACACGCCGGAAGCCGCCGCACAACGTATATCAAGGTATAAGATTCATTTATCCGCCAGTCCTCTTGATCCACGAAGCTGTTTGGATGCCATCGGCATCAACCGGAGAGGCTATCCCTCGCGCTGCAATTCTCGAACCTATTGTCGGAAAGTGCGACCTCAGTGAGCCAGATCGTCGTCTTAGCTCTTTCGAGTTGCCGAAAGAGCGCCCTCGTTTGAGCGTCACCTGTCAGATATGGATGCCAATTGCGCAGAATGTGCTCGGCCGACTGATGGCCGCCATCTCAGATTCGCTGCCAGTAGCTCCCGGCGCTCGTGGGCGAGGAACGAAGTCGGCGAAAGCCGGGACGCACGCGTTGCTCGGTGCAATCAAGCTTTCGTGGCGCGTGCAACTTTCTTCAAGTGCTGTCGGCGTACCGACGACCAGGGTCGATTCGGCAGGCTTTGAGCGCCCTGCCACGGCTGGACACGGGCAATCCGGTACGATTCGATGGTGACCTGCCTTGGAGCACGCCACCGCTTACAAGAAACAGCACCTGATCTTTCGAGATCGTTGCATACATATTCGCATGCACGACTACGGTAGATTGGACGAGCCGCTCTTCGATAAAGCTTGTAGACCGCACGCTTCCGGCCACACTGCTAGATTGTACCGTCAGGTAATTAGGTGCGATCCCGACGTCGTCGAAACCCGAGGCCTCTCGATCAGTGCAACCGCCGCCTGAGCAACGTTGAAGTGTCCCGGGGCTCTCTGCGGGTGTTTCGAAGAAGCGCAATGTCTTTTTCACAACACCCGAGTGGGCTGTGCACCTCAGCGCGTTTGCTTCCGGACAAACACACACGCTGCCCGGGCAATGCTTTTACAGAACTGGAAGGATAGATCGCTCAGCGCATTTCTGGCCTGACTCTTGCTACAGTCTACTTGTCACATTGTGCCTAACTTCAACTTGTTCAAACGCTCAGGAGACCTCTATGACTTTCCGTCCGCTTCACGACCGCGTCGTGGTCAAGCGCATCGACGCAGAAGAGAAGACCGCTGGCGGCATCATCATTCCCGACACTGCGAAGGAAAAGCCCTCCCAGGGCGAAGTCGTCGCCGTTGGCCCCGGTGGCCGCGACGAAGCTGGCAAGCTAATTCCGATCGACATCGAAGTCGGTGAGCGGGTGCTGTTTGGCAAATGGTCCGGCACCGAGGTCAAGATCGATGGGCAAGACCTGTTGATCATGAAGGAGAGCGACATTATGGGCGTTCTCACCGATGTGTTCTCCAAGAAGAAGGTCGCCTAATCCTGGGCTTGCACAGCTCACCCTCCTGAGGAGAGCCCACCGGGGCGCTGAAGGATGAATTAAACGGAACTGAGGGAATTCTCTATGTCAGTCAAAGAAGTCAAGTTCGGAGTAGATGCGAGGGATCGTATGCTGCGCGGCGTCGACATTCTCGCCAATGCCGTACAGGTCACGCTTGGTCCAAAGGGCCGCAACGTCGTGCTCGACAAGTCGTTCGGCGCGCCGCGCATCACCAAGGACGGCGTTGCCGTTGCCAAGGAGATCGAACTCGACGACAAGTTCGAGAACATGGGCGCCCAGATGGTGCGCGAAGTGGCTTCGAAGGCTGCGGATGCTGCCGGCGATGGCACCACCACCGCGACCGTCCTGGCCGCCGCAATCGTGCGTGAAGGCGCCAAGTCGGTCGCCGCCGGCATGAACCCGATGGACCTCAAGCGCGGTATCGACCTCGCGGTCGAAGCCGTCGTGGCCGACCTCGAGAAGAACTCGAAGAAGGTCACCTCGAACGACGAGATCGCCCAGGTCGGCACCATCTCGGCCAACGGCGATGCCGAGATCGGCAAGTTCCTCGCCGACGCCATGAAGAAGGTCGGCAACGAGGGCGTCATCACCGTCGAGGAAGCCAAGTCGCTCGAGACCGAACTCGACGTGGTCGAGGGCATGCAGTTCGACCGCGGCTACATCTCGCCCTACTTCGTCACCAACGCCGACAAGATGCGCGTTGAGATGGACGACGCCTACATCCTCATCAACGAGAAGAAGCTCTCCTCGCTGA
>NZ_JADYVJ010000037.1:0-9413 GCF_020193715.1 Bradyrhizobium sp. IC4060
CAAGGGTTCTTGATGCTTCATCGTACAAGAGGCTTGCTGGTCCGCCAGCGAACCATGACAGCCTGCGCCATTCGGGCTCACTTTGCTGAGTTCGGAATTATTGTCGGACAAGCCCGGCAACGGGTGGGTATTCGCCCAATCCTGGCAGACGAGCGGAATGCTTTGTCCCATGGCGCCTCCAATCTGCCTGAGCAGTTTGCGGAATCTGTCGCCGAGCCGCGCGTCCCTAAACTCACATCCACTACTCTCTCGATCAATCCAACATTCACCTTCCAAGGACCGCAAACAGCCTTTTGCCGATCGATCCCTTAATGTCAGCACCATAGAGCCGCCCTCGCGAATCAATGCTCAGAAAGGAATCACAAGTGATTCTTTCGATTCAAGTTTTCGCCGATCAGCGGATCAGCCCGAGCGGTCAAAGTTATGGGTAATTGAGAGCTTCACCGGACGGATACGACGCTTCCGCGTCCCACCGTGGTTGATTGCGCCGCTTTGCCCGGCGCTGGCCGATACTTCGCTCTCCGGCGCCCGGTGCCGCCGGAACTGGACCGGCTGATGATGGAGCGCGGCAAGCCGAAGATAGGTGTTCAGCGACAATGGCAGCGAGCTGACCAGCACGCCATCCTGACATGGGCCCATCAGAGCCGCGTCGCCTCTACATCGCGCCAGGCAAACCTAGGATGGCACCCGCGGATAGGGGGAATTCGTCGGTCTTTCGGATAACGGTCGGGTGCGATGATATATTACGGCCTGCTAGTGCGACCAATGCCATGGCCGCTGGCCCTGATGGAGATCGCGGATCGAGGCCTCATCAACGGGTCGCGCTTGCTGCGCTTGAAGCTCTTCGGGCTTGCTCGATCGCCAGCTCCGTCGGTTCCGTATCTTAGGTTGGCTAGATACGCGGGAGCTCAGGCCGCGAGCTTCGGCCGATAAAATTCCCCGCTCGTCATCATCGCCCAGATGATCCGGGCCAACTTGTTGCAGCGGTGATAGTGACGGCCACCGGGCGACGTCCCTCAAGCAAAGCTTCGATCCAGCCGCCTCCGACCCTGGAGCGGGCCGTTGGGCACCGAAGGACTACATGCCCCGATGACAAGCAAGTGCCTGACATAGGAATCGCCCTGTTTCGTTATGCGGTCGAGCCGATCCTTCCCGCCGGTGGAGTTCTGCTTAGGCGTCAGGCCTGCCAAGCGGCGAACTCTGGCCCGCAGCGGAACATGGTCGGGTCCGCCGCGGTCGCGGCGAGTGCCGTGGCTGTTGTGAAACCAATGTCGGCCAGCAACTTAACCATCGGATTTTCTCTCCGGATGTGAGCCAGCGCCCGCTCGATGGCCTCGACCTGCTGGTCCAATTCCTTCAGCTGGTTCACAAGAATAGCCAGTGCGATAGGGGCATTGGCCGGTTAGCGTCAGCCCTCGGCATCCAACAAGTCGACCAGACCATCCACCCGTCGCCAGCTCTGCCCGACAATGATTCCGAACTCGGCAAGTGGGCTCGGATAGCGCAAGCCGCCATAATTCTCTGGCGGATCAGCAGGCCTCTTGCGCGATGCAGCATCAGAGGAGCCTTGGTTCTCGACGTTGTTGATTGAAACGAACGTAAGTGCTTAGCCGGAACCCTTGCTTCGGGATCTGGATAGGTGTGCGAAGAAGCCTCCGGCTTGGACGGAGGTTCGGGATGGGATTGGACAGTAAAAAGGGCGTCAATTTGGACGGCTCATCGGCAGGGTCGGTGAGCAGGCTGGAGGTTCTTGAACGGCCGTCGGGGCGCCGTGTGCGTTCGGAAGCTGAGAGAGCTCGGATCGTCCCAGAGAGCCTGTTACCTGGTGCCCAGGTGTCCGAGGTGGCGCGCAAGTATGGAGCGATGCGCTGGCAGATCTACGACTGGCGACGGCGCTTTCGACAGGGAGGCCTGTTGCCGGCGTGCGAGGCGTCGGAGCCGACATTCGCGCCGCTGGTGGTGGGAGGTGTGTTCGAGGGGCGTCTGCTCCGGCAATCAAGCTTGAGATCGCGATCGGTGATATCGTGCTGCGGGCGGATACGGCCATTGACGCCGAGCAGCTGTCCCGGGTGATCCGCGTGCTGCGAGCATCACGATGATTGCGGCCGGTGCTGATCTGAAGATTTACGTTGCAACGCGGCCGATCGACTTCCGCTGTGGCCGCGATGGGCTTGCGGAGAAGGTGCAGGAGATGCTTCGTCTCGACCCGTTCAGCGGCGCAGCCGAACGGGCCTGGTGTTGGTGCGCAAACGCAGGCGGCCTTGAGCGAGCATCAGGGGGCACTGGCGACGTCGGAGGAGGCGCGGCGTCGGTTGGAGATCATTCTCGGCGAATTGCGACGCGACAAGTTCGGCGCGAAGTCCGAGAAGTTGCGACCAAATCAGTATCACTTGCCGCTCGATGACGTGGAGATTGCGCAAGGCATCCTGGATGCTGCGCAGGAGAGAGCCGGGGCGGTGATCCAGGGCCGATCGCGGAGCGTGACGGATCAAGGCTCTCATCGCAATCGCGGCTGCTTGCCTGCCCATTTGCCCGCGGGTGGGCCGGGTTATCGAGCCTGCGAGCACGCTCTGCCCCTGCGGTTGCGGCACCATGACGAAGATCGGCGAGGACGTCAGCAAGCGCCTCGACGTGATCCCGGCGCAATGGCGTGTGCTGGTCACGCGCCGCCCGAAATATATCCGTCGCCGCTGCTCCGGCCCTGTCGTGCAGGCACACGCACCGGAGCATGTCGTGCCCAGCGGGCTGCCGACCGAAGCGGCCATTGCGCACGTGATCGTCTCCAAGCTTGGCGACCATACGCCATTTTACCGTCAGGCCGAGATCTATGCGCGCCAGGGAATCCGGCTTGATCGGGCGAAACTGGACAACTGGTCCGGCCGCGCCTGCTTCCATCTTCAACCGATCGCGGACCACATGCGCCGCCGCCTGGCCATGGCGGATCGCCTGTTCATGGACGAAACCACGGCGCCGGTACTCGATCCCGGGCGCGGCCAAACGAAGAAAGGCTACTTCTGGGGGGCTCCGATGACCGCGGCCACAGCGGCCCAAGTCCGCCGATCGTGCTGTTCCGATATGCCCCCGGTCGCAGCGGTGCCTTCGCTGAGAAGTTCCTGGATCGCTTCAGCCGACGCTTCCTGCAATGCGATGCCTATGAGGGTTATGACCGACTGTCCGAAGTCGCTCGACGGCAAGGGCCATGGAGGCTCGTGCATTGCTGGGAGTCACTTGCGCCGACGCTTTGTCAAATTGGCCCGCAATAGCAAATCGCCGATCGCCGAGGCCGCCGTTCGGCACATCGCACAGCTTTACGCCATCGAAGCCATGGTGCGCGGCTCGTCGCCGAACATCCGGTTGGTCGCGCGCAAGGAGCACTCGCTGCCCATGGTAGCCACGTTAAAGCCGTGGTTCGCGAAACAGCTGTCAATGATCTCCAGCGGTTCGACGCTCGCCGAGGACATCCGCTATGCGCTCAATCATTGGCAGGGCTGACCCGCTTCCTCGAAGACGGACGTCTCGAGCTCGACACGAACCCGGTCGAGAACGCTATCCGGCCAGTCTGCTTGACCAGGAAAGATGCTCTCTTCGCCGGCCATAAAATCGAGGCAGAAAACTGGGCCTTGCTCGCGTCGATCGTCGCTACCTGCAAGCTCAATGGCGTCAACCCGGCTGCCTACATCACCGAAACACTCGAGGCGATCATCGACGGCCATCCACATAGCAGGATCGAAGACCTCATGCCGTGGCGATTCCGCAAAACGTCAAGCCAGCCTCAATAAGGCCCCGGCTGAGCGCTTACAAACGAACCCCATATTGGGACGGATGATCGCTTCGCAGATTGCGGCGGCGTCAGCGCGTCGTTGTTGGCTCCTCGCCGTACCTGGGGTTTTACATAGGCCGGCGGGATCAATCTCAGCTCGTCTCAAAATCGTCGAATCTCGTGCGCCCAGTGGTGAGCGGTGGCGCAGGCTTCAATGCTGACGAAACAGTGCGAGCGACGGAAAACCGACATGATGTCGCCTCGCCGTAAGCGTCGGGATTGATCCAACTCAATTGTCGCGACTTCCCACCACACATATGCGGCCTAAGCGGCCAATCCAGAACATCGCCCAACCAAGTGGAATTTTTGGTGCGGCCGAGTCCCCCCCGTGAGACACTGCTGTTTCCCAGGAACTTCCTTTGCGGGAGTGTCGTGCTACGGAAGAAGTGGCCTGAGAAGAGGATATGCGCTTGGCGCTGACCCTGATCGCGGAAGATCAGCCCACAAGGAAAGGTAGGTGCGCAGCCTAGTTAGACAGTTACATAGTCGACAGCCGACAAGAGACGATGCCTATGGCGGCCAGTGAACAGGAGGCGATATGAACGAAGCCACAAAGGTCGTCCAAGACGCACCAAGAGGCGATGACCTTGATGCGCGATCAAAGGCCATACGCCGGAGGATTTTGGAAGTACTCGCGCAGCGCCGTGTTGGCGGCCATATCAGTCCTGCATTCTCGATAATCGAGATTCTTCTGGTGCTGTACGACGAATGTCTGCGTCTACCCAAAGATGCCGCAGGAATTGATGATCGCGACCGATTTATTCTCAGCAAAGGGCACGGGTGCCTCGCGCTCTATGCTGTGCTCGAACATAAGGGCCTAATTCCACCTGAAGAGCTGGATCGCCTTTGTTCAGTGGGCGCGCCGCTGGGCGTGCTTCCGGAGCGAAATATCTCGCGCGGCATCGAGGCAACCACGGGGACGCTAGGGCACGGGCTGCCGATAGCCGTTGGTATGGCCCTAGCTGCGCGGATCAATGAGAAGAATTCCAACATCTATGTGCTGGTTGGCGATGGAGAGCTAAACGAGGGTGCAAATTGGGAAGCGGCATTCCATGCGGTGAAGCACCGGCTCGCAAATCTCACCATTTTGGTTGATCGAAACCGCCAGCAATCTAGCGGGCCAGTAGAGAACGTGCTTCCAATGCCCTATATGCCCGCACTGTGGCGTGAAGTTGGCTTTAACGTTTGTCATGTGCCCGGACACGACCGTCGCGCTCTTCGCGAAGCATTGTTGGTTCCGTTGCCTGATCCGCGTCCAACAGTGGTCATCTGCGAGACCACGAAGGGAAAGGGACTAGGAAAGTTCGAAGGAAGCGGTGAATGGCATTACGGGCAAGCACCATCACTTAACGAGATCCCGTCTCTACTTTGAAATCAGCCTGGGAGATCAAACGTGCGTGAGGCATTCAGTAAGTCGCTGCAGAGGCTCGCGAGACACGATAGCCGGATTGTGTTTGTTGGATGCGATCTACCCTACAATTCGATGAGGGAATTCCAGGCTGCTTTTCCGCAACGCTTTTTTATGGAGGGCATAGCAGAGCAATATGTGGTTGGTATGGCGGCCGGACTGGCAAGCGGCGGCTTAATTCCATATGTCCAGTCCACTGCGACGTTCATTACGAGAAGAGCGTTCGAACAGTTATTCATCGACATAGGTCTCCAGCAACTTCGCGTGCGTATTATCGGATCCGGAGGTGGCTTAGTCTATTCGGAGTTTGGTCCCACGCACACGGCCCTTGAAGACCTCGCGCTGCTGCGCCAGGTGCCAAACATGGGGATATGCGTCCCTCGAACGGGTGAGGAGTTGGGGCGCCTCTTGTTATCAACCATCGAGTGGGACGGACCCTTGTACATACGCCTAAGCGATGGCGCCCAAGAAAGTGACGGAGGTCCAATTGGTGAAATGGGGCGAGCCTGTCTCCTGCGACATGGTAAGGGCGCTTTGATTATATCCACCGGTGTTGTGAGTTCGGCGATATCTGACATTGAGGAGTTGTTGGTCCAAGGGGGCCATAATCCAGAGGTGCTCCATTTTTCGACGCTCAGGCCATTTGATTCTGCCTCTCTCTGCGAGGCCGCTCGCAACGCCGCTCAAATCATCATAATTGAGGAGCATCATCGCGATGGTGGGCTAGGGAGCATGGTCATCGAGACTCTAGCCGATGCGAAGATACTACGGCCTACCACTCGTATCGGTACCAGATTTGAGCCTGCCCTGAGTTGCGGCGAGCATCTGGAGATAAGCGCTAAGTTTGGTCTTCGTGGGCCGGCTCTAGCTCAAGCCATCTTGGCCGCTTGCGTTCACCAGCGGACCGCCGCCTTAAGGTGAGTAAGGGTCCGACTGACCAGTCGCTGAGAAGAGTCCCGTCCAGGGAGTAATGCCCGTGTAGCGTCGAGAGTTTCCATCTCTACTCAGAGTCTCCCTCGCAACTCTCTTCCCTCGGAAACCGCACAACCACCTCGCCACGACCCGCTGGTCAAAGAATAGACACGGGGTGCTGTATCGAAAAGAGGGATTCAGCTTGCCCGTCGCTACTTGGCAACAAAGCTCCAAAACCTGCGATCGATATCGAGCAATGGAGGACTATCGTGGCAAATCTGGAGGGAAAGGTCGCGCTTGTGACCGGTGGGGCGCGGGGGATCGGGCTTGCTATTGCTGGCAAGCTCGCAAGCCGGGGCGCTCGCGTGGTGATCGCCGGTCGCGACGGTGGGGCTGCCGAGGCGGCTGCGAAGACGCTGGGCGGAGCCGGCGACGCGATCGGCATGACGCTCGACGTGGAGTCCCCCGACTCGACCCGCGCGATGATGGAGCAGATCGACGCGCGCTGCGGCAGGGTCGACATCCTTGTAAACAATGCCGGTGGCGGAAAGCTGCAGCCGTTCCTTGAGACTACGCTCGATGAATGGGAGCGGATTGTACGCGTGAACCTGACGGGGGCCTTCCTGGTCGGACAGGCGGCGGCCCGCCGCATGTCCGCCGCGAGCAATGGCGGTGCCATCGTCAACATTAGTTCCGTCTCCGGTCAATGCGGCAGCGAGAGACGCGCGGCGTACGGATCATCCAAGGCAGGGCTCGAGCTGCTGACGCGAGTCATGGCCGTGGAACTCGCTCCGCATGGCATCCGGGTGAACGCGATTGCGCCCGGCCCCATCGCACATGCGCCTGGGCGCTCGATTCACAATGCCGTAGAGCAGGTCGCCTATATCAATCTCCTGCCGATGCGCCGCTTTGGATCGCCTGAGGAAGTGGCCGACTGCGTCCTCTTCCTCGTCTCGGACGAGAGCCGCTACGTCACAGGGCATGTCCTGAACGTTGACGGCGGCATGGGAGGAGCCGGGCTGATGACGAGGGCCGCGCCGCCCCCCTGACACTGTCCGGTTAGAGGCCCTGGCCTGGCAGATCTCACCAGCGACCGAGGAGGCCTCTAAGCGTCAGCTCGCAGTCCGTCGTACGGATGAGGTCGGACACGCAAACGCTTGTGCCGGCGGGCCGCACGTGACTCGACCATCTGCAAATAGGTTGTCTTTCCAATCGCCAATCCTTCGTCAAACTTTTGGCCTGGATGTGGCAGGAGCGGTCGCAGTTGCGGCTCGCGCGGCGGCGCGTATGCAGGTGTTCTCGTGTCGAAGGCTTGGAGTAGCGCCGTGATCCCTCAATGCACACCACCATTGCCGATGACCTTGCCCCACGGGCTTAATCCAGTTTGAAGTTCGCTCTGGCCCACGACAAGGACCAGAGCATGAAGCGCAGCCGCTTTTCGGACGAGCAGATCATCGGGATTTTGAAGGAGCATGAGGCCGGCGTGTCGGTCGCGGATCTATGCCGCAAGCACGGCGTCAGCGACGCCAGGATCTACAAATGGAAGGCGAAGTTCGGTGGAATGGAGGTGTCGGAGGCCAAGCGGCTGAAGACCCTGGAGGACGAGAACACACGGCTGAAGCGCCTTTTGGCTGACGCCATGCTGGACAATGCGGCCTTGAAGGACCTCCTGGGAAAGAAGTGGTGACGCCCGCGCCCAAGCGGAAGGCTGTCGCACATCTCGTGGCTGCCCACGGGATGAGCGAACGGCGGGCGTGTAAAGCCATCGGCTGCTGCCGCATGACCATGAGATACCAAACGACCCGGGCGGACGAAGCCGGCCTTCGCCAACGCATGAGGGCTATCGCCCAAGAGCGCCGTCGCTTCGGCTATCGGCGCCTGCATGTTCTGCTCAAGCGGGAGGGCTACGTGGTCAACCACAAGAAGCTGTTCCGGCTCTACCGGGAAGAGAGGCTTGCGGTGCGTCGCCGTGGCGGCCGCAAGCGGGCGATCGGGACCCGGGTGCCGATGACGGTCGCGATGGCGCCGAACGACCGCTGGTCTCTCGACTTCGTGTCGGATCAGCTCACCGATGGCCGCCGCTTCCGCATCCTCACCGTGGTCGACGAGTGCACGCGCGAGTGCCTGGTGTTGGTGGCCGACACCTCGCTGTCTGGCTCCCGGGTGGCGCGGGAGCTGGATCGGCTGATCATCGAGCGCGGCAAGCCCAAAATGGTGGTCAGCGACAACGGCACCGAATTGAACCAGCAACGCCATCCTGACATGGGCCGATCAGAGCCGCGTCGCCTGGCACTACATCGCGCCAGGCAAGCCCATGCAGAATGCCTTCATCGAGAGCTTCATGTATAGACGGCCCCGCGGGTGCAAGAGGTTTTTACAGCATTTTGGATATCGGTCGGGTGCGTTCATGTATACGGCCTGTTAGTGCGACCGATGCCATGGCCGCTGGCCCTGATGGAGATCGCGGATCGAGGCCTCATCAACGGGTCGCGCTTGTTGCGCTTAAAGCTCTTCGGGCTTGCTCGATCCCCAGCTCCGCCGGTGTCCATCATGCTGTCAGTTGCCCTCACACCATAAGGTGGCCAACATACGCGGAAAGTCAGGCCGCGAGCTTTGACCGATAGAATTCTCCGGTCGTCATCATCGCCCAGACGATCCGGGCCAACTTGTTGGCAACGGCGACGGCGACGACCATGGGCCGACGCCGTTCAAGCAGGGCTTCGATCCAGCCGCCTCCAACCCGGGAGCGTGCCTTTGGGTACCGAACGACGTTACGTGCTCCGATGACAAGCAAGTGCTCCGATAGGAATCGCCCTGTTTCGTAATCCGGCCGAGCCGATCCTTCCCGCCAGTGGAATTCTGCTTAGGCGTCAGGCCAAGCCAGGCCGCGAACTCCCGCCCGGAGCGGAACATGGTCGCGTCCGGTACGGTCGCGGCGAGAGCCGTGGCCGTTATGGGACCGATCCCGGGAATCGAGGACAGCAACTTCGCCATCGGATTTACTCGCTGGATCTGAGCTAGCTCGCGCTCGATGGCCTCGACCCGCCGGTCCAATTCCTTCAGTTGGTTCATAAGAACGGCCAGTGCGATGCGGGCATGGGCCGGCAGCGTCAACCCCTCGTCATCCAACAAGTCCACCAGACCATCCACCCGTTGCCGGGCTTGTCCGACAATAATTCCGAACTCAGCAAAGTGAGCCCGAATGGCGCAGGCTGTCATGGTTCGCTGGCGGACCAGCAAGCCTCTTGTACGATGAAGCATCAAGAACCCTTG
>NZ_JADYVJ010000038.1:0-8178 GCF_020193715.1 Bradyrhizobium sp. IC4060
GCGCCGGGATCTGGCGCTGCGCTATGCCGATGGCTCCGCGCCAGCTCCCGTCGCTACCACCGCCCAACTGGGCAAATCCAATGGCTTGAGCGAACTCAGAACTGGATAAAATCTGGGGGCAAGGTCAGCGCCTATATGATGGCGCAACGGCCTACTCAGCAGTCGGGAGCAGGCTTGAATCTGCTCCTTCCGGCTTACGCAAGAGCAAGCATAGTTGTCTTATGGGATCCAATAAGTCTGACTCTGAAGTAAACTCGCCAGGCGTGACTAATGTGTTGTGCGTCCTGACGCTTGATGTCGCAGCGCCACGCGCAGCTCAGCGCAAGGCTCGAACTGTTGGAGAAGTGTGCACCGCGGTTTAATGCTATCGAGCTGTCCGGACGATATCGGCGTAAGGATGGCCGATGATCCGCGTTGGGTCGCGCCGATCAAGTCCATGCGGTGGAGTAATATTCGGAACTGCTGCGGAACACTGAATAGCGTGCCACGATGACTCGCAAACCCACTGGCTCCGCCGATCTGTCACGCCTCCGATTTTTCCAATCCGACGTGTGTTATTTATCAGCGTTGGCGATACCGTCTTTGTTTTTGTGAGCTCCTCTTAAAGCATTGTCGTACCGATGATGCCGTCCCTAGCCAAGTGCGCGATCTCTCACCGGCGCGTTGGCGGGCGCAGGGATCAAGATCTCCATGGATGGCCGTGGTCGTTTGATGAACAACGTCTTCATCGAGCGGCTGTGGCGGTCGCTCAAGCTGAGGACATCTATCTCAAGGGCTATGCCGAGGGCCGCGAGGCCAAGGCAGGGGTCGCGAGCTGGATCACCTTTTACGATCGTCGCCTTCATCAGGCGCACGGCTATCGCACGCCGATGGCGGTTTGGCGCGAACGGATGCAGGCCGCGAAGGCTGTTGACATGGTGGACAACGCTGGCGCGTTGACCACATGCCACAGCGACTGCAGCAGACAGAGACTCTTGCTGCGTGATAGAAACGGATCAGGAGTGGTCAGTTTCCAACTAACAAAGAGGTTCAAGCGGTCCCGCTTCGCGGGTCCGTTTCAGGTCAGCGCATCAATGCAACGCGGCCTCCGAAAGCGTCAAACGGCGATGATAACTACGGCAATCATCAAGACGACGGCAATCGTGCTGTTACGGTCTCTCAGTGCAAAGACAATGGGGTCGTCGTCCATTAGACGTCGGTGCGCCATCATGAGCGCCCTGCCTATCCAATAGATAAGGATTGGACAGATGAGCCATAGCGCCTTCGGATGTCGATAGAGTCTCTGCACATCGGGCGAAGTAACATAGAGTGCAAAGATCGTGACAGCGTTCATACCAGCGGCAGCAACTAAAGCGGCAACGACATCAAGGTCGCCGATCCTGTAGTCTCGATCTGAACGATCCGGAAGGCCGCGGTCGAGCCTCCTCGCCAGCTCAACATACCGCTTGGTTAGCGCGAGTGATGTGAAGATGAACATGGAAAAGATGAAAAGCCACTGCGAAATTTGAATTTGAGCTGCCACGCCACCTGCAACAATGCGCGTGGTGTACAGCACTGTCAGCACAATAACGTCCACAAGCATCTTGCGCTTCAAATAGACAGAATAAGCACTGGTTAGCACAAAATAGCCAGCCAATACGCAGACAAAGTCAAGCGAAATTGTGGTTGCCAGCATCAGAGAAAATAGGAGGAAGACCGGAACCATGAGCAAGCCAGTTCGAGGGTGGAGAAGGCCACTCGCAAAGGGGCGAGCACGCTTGGTAGCGTGCGCGCGATCAGATCTAAGGTCCAGTAGATCGTTGAGGATGTAGACGGCCGACGCGCCACCGCAAAACGCCACAAACGCGATCACAGCTGTGATGATGCCAGCCAACGTAAATTGATGCGATGTCGCCAATGGCACAAAAACGAGCAGGTTCTTGACATATTGGTGGACCCGAAGGGCCTTGAACCACGCTCGCCTTCCCGGATTACCGTCATCTAATGTGACGTAGTCACCCTTGAGCGCGACGAGCCGACTCTTTACAGGATTAGAAAGGCGGACACCGTAGGCAATATCAGCAATCTCCCACGCTGGAAAATCTGCAGGACCGTTGCCCACGTAATCAAATCCGTTCTTACCAAAGGCGGTTGTGAGTATCTCAGCTTTCAAATCTCCGGATAAATTCGTTTTCTCGTCAGAAGCAAACCACCCATCGAAGATTCCCAAGTAGTCTGCAATGGCCTTCGCGTGCTTCGCGTTGGCTGCGGTAGCTAGGTAGACTTTCCTGCCCCGCGCTTTGGCTGTTTGGATTAGATCGAGAACGCGCGGGTTGTAGGGAAGAGTTGCGTAATCCAACTCAGAAGCCTGAGCAAGATGATGCTTTACAGCTGCTTTGCCATTGGCCAGGGCTCGGACCGCCACAAAATTCGCACGGAACCCAAGAGGTAAGACGTCCAAAAAGGACTCGTACAGCACATCCGTCAGTATCAAAGATCCGTCTAGATCTACTACCAACGGTTTGTCGCTGGGAAACTCCGCGTTGGCACCTTTAGCACCATCGCTGGTCCGCCAGTTGTTGTCGAGAACTTTCGGTATGACGTCGTCGAGTTGCATCGGACGACCGATAAAGACAATGTAGCCGTCACAATTGACGACGAACGAGGTAGGAATCCCAAAGGAAAAGTCAGATGCCATCCAAAGGTTGTTCATTTCGCCCGTGCATTTGAGCCCGATACGATAATTTGGGTTCGGGACGTTTTTGGTCAACCAGGCGTCCAGCTTGGTTTGGGCCTCATCCGGCGTTCGAGCACGTTCATGAGCTGCAACTCCGATAATCTCAAGTCCGCTGTGTTTGTATTTCTCTTGCAGCTGTACCAGATGGCGCATCACCGCCATACATGGCAGGCACCAAGTTGCCCAAAACTGAACTATGTACACTTTTCCGGGTTGGAAGCTCGTGAGGGGCTGACCGCGCAGCCAGCTTTCCACTTTTATGGGAGGAGCGAGGGACTCGACACGCAGCACCATGTTGCTCTCCAAAGCTGATGTCAAACGCTGCACAACCCTATGCGCGAAGTATCTTCTCTCAGAAACGGGGGCACGTCCTCTCCAGGGGGAAAAAGAGGGGCGCTCCACCCGCGCGTCCGCGCGCACGCAGCCTTCACTCACTGTTGCTATGTCTCAATAGCAACGGTCGTGCCAATGGCATCAGGACGCACTAAGCGTCTGGCTAACTCCGAGAAGCTCGACGGGGCCGCAAGGCGAGAGGGTTTTGAATCTGACGAGCTTCGGGCCGCTGTCAGACATTAGACACAAGTTGCGTGCTTCCCACTGCTAGATGAGCGTGCCTTGAGATCGTGGGTCGCCGAACAAAGCTCCCATTACCTCTCCTCTAGTACGCATTCGATGAAGACCGCCCGATTGACGCGTGCGCGCGGGCCCGGCGAGCTCTATGACGGTGTTGCGTGAAAGGTCAGGCAGCCTGCTGACCGGCGGGCTTGCCGGCTTGGCCCAGGAGCTTCCATTCCCAGGGCAGCAGTTCGTGCAGACGCGATGCAGGAAGATTGGCGATACGGGCTAGGACGTTGGCGAGCCAGGCTTTGGGATCGACATCATTCAGGCGACAGGTCGTGATCATTGTCAGCATGATGGCGGAACGGTCGGCGCCACGCTGGCTGCCGGCGAAGGTCCAGTTCCGCCGTCCCGCTCCAGGCTCGGCTGGCGGAGTGCAGCCTGGAACTGCATCCTACGAAGACGAGGATCGTCTACTGCAAGGACGACCGGCGGCGGGGCAAGACTGAGACGGTTATGTTTGACTTTCTCGGTTATTGCTTCCGGCCGCGATCCGTCCTGGGGCCGCGCTTCGCGAACGCTTTGCGCCTCCATCGCCTCACGCTTGGCCTGCAGCGCCGCCAGGGCACTTGCAAGGTCCGATGGAGGATCGTCCGGCTTCGATATCATGAAGCCAGTGAATCAGATCAAGCCGCAGATTCAAACCATAAAACGCTATCCGACCCGCGTCGGACGCTGGGTTTCTTGTGGGTTGCGCCAATCGATCCCGGACAACAGATAGCTCAACTGCGCCGGCGAGATCGTTACCGATTCACCGGCAACCGATGGCCAGATGAACCTGCCTCTCTCGAGCCTTTTGGTAAACAGGCATGCTCCCTGGCCATCGCGCCAGATCACCTTCACAAGATCGCTGCGGCGACCGCGGAAGACGAACAGATGACCGTTGAGCGGGTCTTTGTGCAGCACCTCCTGCACTTGGAGTGCCAACGACGGAAAACCTCTGCGCATATCGGTGTAGCCTGTCGCGAGCCACACTCGCGCGCCTGTCGGAACCGGGATCATCGGCGCACCAGGGCATCGAGAACGCGACGCAGCGCGTCTCCATCGACCTCGCCATCGACCCGGATGCGGTGTCCGCTACCAAGATCGATCTCGATGATGCCCTGGCCCTTCCGTCGACGCGCCGGCGCCGTCGTCAATGGCACTTCGGCCACATCCCGCGGCCGCACAGACGGCCCAATCTCGACCGGCACGAACGGAGCTATACTCGTCTCGCCGTGCTTGCAAAGCTCTTTGCGCCACCTGAACAGCTTGCTCACATGAAGGCCGGACATGCGAGCTACCTCGGAAACAGTGGCTCCGGGCTCGAGCGATGCTGCAACCAGCCGTTCCTTCTCATCTCGCGACCACCGCCGCCGCCGCTCGACCGATGTGATCACCTCTGCCCGCGAAATCGTCATAGCGCTTCTCCTAGGATTACCCTAGGACCTGCAGCGCTCGCCTCCGTCAAACAAGGCGGCCGCCAACGGAGGCGTACCTCCTCTAGTCGGCAAGGTTAGAGGAGAGCCATAGTATGAATGTATGAATTACGCGTCGAAACATAAAGGCAGTGGAGCAACGACGCACATTCATGATCCCCCAATCGTTAGAATTCGACCAGCGAGCCGAGCCGCGGCGTTGCCAATCATGCCGCGGCTCCAGAGGCTTGCTGTAATATCCTGGAGGATGGTCAGCGCAAGCGATCCAACGGGTTGACACAGCCGCGACCGGACCGCCGCGAAATCACCCGCTCAACGTGAGTAAAGCAGCCCGAACGACAACGCCACACGGACTATTAAGATCAGAAATCCGCGCGCGCGCTCGAGGGTCGGCGCGCGGATAAGCCGCAGGCAGCTCTCGCCGTTGGGAAGATTCTCACGACGTAGGTGCGCCGCCTGATCTCCTCGTTGAGACGCTCCAGCATGTTGGTCGACTTCATGTGCTTGCGGTGCGCCAGCGGCAAACGGAAACAGGTCAGCGTCTCCTCGATGTTCTCTTCCACCCAGCCGGTGAGCTTGGGATATTTGCCGCCCCATTTGCCGAGCCAGGCGGCCAGATCGCGCCGCACCTCAGCGATGTCGCGCCGGTCAGACATCCCGCGCAGTTGGAGCAGGCAATCGTCGTCGACCTTCCGAGGCACATAGTCGAGCGCATTCCTGAGAAAATGCACGTAGCGGCGCTGCCAGAACACGCCGGTGAGGACTTCGGGGATGGCCTTCTTCAGCCCGGGATGGTCGTCGGAGCCGACGAACTCCACCCCATGCAGGCCGCGGGCCTTCAATGTCTCCAGAAAATCCTTCCAGCTCGACCGGCTCTCCCGGTTGGCGAGTTCGACCGCAAGCACCTGGCGCCGGCCTTCCCAGTCAACCCCGATCGCGATCAGGACCGGTGGCTGGCAATGATGCCATCCTCCCGGATCCGCTCATAGCGCGCGTCTAGGATCAGATAGGGGAATGGCTCCTTGAGCTTGCGTTCGCAGAACGCCTTCAGCAACGCATCCAGCAGCTTGTTGATCGCGCTGATCGCCGGCCGAGAAGGCATGCCCCACGAATTCCTCGGTGACCTGCTTCACCTTCCGCGTCGACACGCCCTGCACGTACATCTCGGCTAGCGCGGCTACCAACGCCTTCTCCGAGCGCTGATAGCGCTCGAACAGCTCGGTCGAGAGCCGTCCCTGCCGGTCCTGCGGCACCTTCAACTCGATCTTGCCGACCCGGGTGATCAGCGAGCGCGAGTAGCCGGACCGATAGCCGAGCCGAGCTTCGCTCCGCTCCCCCTTCTCCGCGCGGAGCGTCTCCGCCATCTCGGTTTCCAGCGTCTCCTGCACGGCGGCCTGGATCAGCGGCGCGTCCTCGCTCTCGCGCCTGACACCCCGCCTCAAAGGCCCGGGCCGCCGTCCAGCGGTTGCTTCTTCCAGGCATAGATCTGGTTCGGGTGAGCCTCATAGCGCTGGGCCAGATCGGCCACCGTCGCCTGCTCCCGCACGGCTTC
The DNA here is from genome assembly GCF_020193715.1 of Bradyrhizobium sp. IC4060. Classification (NCBI taxonomy): domain Bacteria; kingdom Pseudomonadati; phylum Pseudomonadota; class Alphaproteobacteria; order Hyphomicrobiales; family Nitrobacteraceae; genus Bradyrhizobium; species Bradyrhizobium sp. IC4060. The sequence continues at coordinate 6,305 of NZ_JADYVJ010000038.1, forward strand.
CAGCGCGATCTTTGCCTTCAGTGCCGCGTCGATCTTACGTCTCGTCTTCGTCGTCATCATCCTCCGTCTATCAAACGGAGCGGCCTCCTCCAACTAAGCACGTGGCCCCAAAATCGGGGTCCATTTCACAATGTCGGAAACGACCGCGCCGGGGACTAGGCAGTGTGGACTCTTGGGATTCTCAAATCAGACGGAACGTGATTCAAGGCTTTCTTTTAGGAGGAAGCCTTGGGTGTCATGGATCGGCTCGTCTGAGCGATGCGCAATGGGACCGTATCTCTGGCCTGATCATCGGTCGGCCGGACCAGCGTGGTTCGACCGGTCGCGACAATCGGATGTTCGTCGAAGGCGTGTTGTGGATCGTGCGAACCGGTTCGCCGTGGCGTGATCTGCCCGAAGCGTTCGGCGAATGGAACAGCGTCTTCCGACGCTTCAGCAGGTGGAGCGCCAAAGGGGTTTGGCTGCGCATGTTCGAAGCGCTCGCAGACGATCCGGACTTTGAATACCTGATCATTGACTCCACCATCGTCCGCGCCCACCAGCACGCCGGCGGCGCAAAAGGGGGGCTCAAAATCAGGCCATCGGACGTTCGCGCGGCGGCCTGACGCCAAAAATCCATATGGCCGTCCGCGTCTTGGGTTGCCCTGTCCGCTTCTTCCTCACCGCAGGTCAAGCCGGCGATGCGCCTCAGGCCCAGCCGCTCATCGAGGGACTCTCAGCCGAGGTCGTGATGGGCGAGCGGCTTCCGATTCGATGCGTTGCGATCCGCGATCGCCGCAAAAGGTGCCCAAGCCGTCATTCCGAACAACCCCTCACGGGCCATCAAATATCCACTTAACAAACCCCTTTATGCCGAGCGTCATCTCATCGAATGCTGCTTCTCGAACTGAAGCGCTTCAGGCGCGTCGCTACACGTTACGAAAAAACGGCGAGAAACTATTTCGCCGTCGTCGCTATCGCCGCAACTTTGCTTTGGCTAAGATAACTGTCCACACAGCCTAGTGTCTCCTGCACAATGAGGGCTTTGTCGCCGTTGGAGAACCAACGACGTCGTCCCGTTTCCGTGATCGCATCCAGCCGGCGCGTCGTCACGTCCGACTTAAGCGGATGGTCAAGCATTGACAAGCTGATCCTTAGAGATCATTGAAAGTGAGGACATGGTGATCAGCGCGAATTTCAATGGCGCCGAAACGCCGGGTGGATAGGTAGCAGTGAACGTGGCGAGCGTACCTTAGCGATGACGGAAGGCGATCAGTGAGGCTATGTCGATGTCTCCCACACCTTCGGCAGTGGTCAAACAGAAGTATCATCATTGGTCAACAATTAGCAATTCCCTCGAGCCAACCAACCAATCATGATCTTCTCGCCGGTGTCGACAACTTCATCTTCCAAGATTCGGCATTGCCATTTCGACGGTGACATCTGACACGTACAGGAACCAGTTGGCGGTTTATTCCGTACTCCATTTCTGGCCAGCTGGGCGTTGTCGTCTGGCTTCATGGCAGGACTGACCCGCCAGCTCGGCAGAGCGTACGGGCTTCAACAAAAACTGCCGGTGAGCGTTCGGAAAATACCCGTCAATGATGGGGGTTTCGAACGTCGCGGCGACGACATAGTCCGCCTGCCCGCCTCCAAACGAGGCCATGACACTGGCTTGGTCAAGATGGCGCGGGCTCTCCGGCGCGATCAGTATCCACGCTTTGGCGAGATCGGCGCAGTTCTCAAGTCCGAGCGTTTCCACCGCGACTGCGCTACTGCCGGGATATCCCCCGATCAGCCATGGCTGACCGAGCGCTCGCGTCTCGAGCACGTACATCAGAGTCGGGGAATCAGAGAGATCGATCACCGGGGTACCGACTTCAAGGCCGGCTGCA
>NZ_JADYVJ010000039.1:0-8041 GCF_020193715.1 Bradyrhizobium sp. IC4060
AGGACCTCATCAGCAATCACCAGAATGCCGTTCTTGCGGGCAGATTCTTGCACCGCGGCCATGAATTCAGGCTTTGCCGCAACGAGGCCACCGCGGCTCGGCATCGGATCCAGAATGATGGCGGCAAGATCGTGCGCATTCGATGATATCAAGCGGCTCACCCCTTCAACATCATTGAAACGGAACACAACTACTTCATCGAGCACGCTCGCAGGCATTCCGCGATAGAAGGCCGTGGACTTGGGTTCGATGGCGTCCCCCCAATTGTCGGGTGTCGCTGCTTGACTGACCTCCACCCAGTCATAGGCGCCATGGTAGGCGCCCTCGAGCTTGGCAATCTTCGGACGTCCGGTGAAGGCCCGCGCAGCTTTGATCGCAAACAGCACGGCCTCAGTTCCCGTATTGACGAAGCGAACACGATCAACCTGCGGAATGCGGCCGCAAAGTAGTTCAGCGAGTTCGATTTCCCTCTCCGTCGGATTTGCGAAGCAGGTGCCGCGCTGGAGCTGACGCGTTAGCGCTTCCACCACGGGCTCGAAGGCATGTCCATGGATCAACGTTGTAAAGTTGCAATTAAGGTCGAGAAACGAGCGGCCATCAACATCAAATAGATAGCTGCCCATCCCACGCTCGATGTAGAGCGGATTTGGATCTCGCTCAATCGTCACGCGCGAGGTGCCGTCTGGGAAGACCTTTTGGGCCCGGACAAAGTTCTCGTTGGACCGCCCAGCGCTCAGAAATCGAGGCGAAATATCCGAACCTGCAATCTCCTGGTTCACAATATCCTCCTCGATTTCTTCGCCAATGTTGCTGAGTGGGCCAACCAACTACCACCGCCGCGCCACAACTTTCGGCCTTGCTGTTCGACTTCCCGGAGTACTGGAGGGACATCGAGCCAATTTGAGCAGCCCGGCGATCTGAAAATCGCCTGACTATCTTCCTGGCTGCGCATTACCTCTGCGGAATTGCGGGGAGTGAATATGCGGCAAACTCTATAGGTGCCCTCAGGTGGTTAGCTACAGCATCGGCCTTTTTGTACCGCAAGATGCTAGTTGACCGTAAACACCGATAATACATTGAGATACTACCTACTTTGGTGAGAATAGTGCCTTACGATTGAGAGCACTCACGCCACGGCTGGATTTGCGTTACCATACCTACGATTCGGCCGGATGGAAGTACGAGGCTCGCGTTGCCTGTGCGCGGCTCGGAAACCGTATTCGTCGCTTCCGCCTACATGATCGCGCATCGGCCTGCGCGGCAGTCGGCAGCAGGCTTTGATCCGCTTTTTCCGCCCTATGCAAGAGCAAGCAGAGTCGCCTCATGGGATCGCAAAGTCCGACTCTGAAGTAAACTCGCCAGGTATGACCGATGCCTTACGCGTCCTGACGCTTGCTGCAGCAGCGCCAGCGCAGCTCAGCACAAGACTTGAGCTGTAGGACAAGTGTGCACCGCGGTTCGATGCCATCAAATGGTCCGGAGGATATCGGCGTAAGCATGGCCGATGATCCGCGTTGGTCCTGCCGATCAATTCGATGCAGTGGAGTAATTTTCGGAACTGCTGCGGAACACTGAATAGTGTGTCACGATGACTCTCAAACCCGCTGGCTGCGCCGATCTGTCACGCCTCAGATTTTATCCGATGTGTGTTATTATCAGCTTGGCGATACAGTCTTTGTTTTTGTGAGCTCCTCTTCCGAAAGCATTGCCCTATCGATGATACCGTCTCTCGCCAAGTGCGCTCTCTTCTCTCTGTTATGCTGTCCAATCGTCGGGTGCCGTGGCACGGTTACATGGGGCCTTTCACCTTCCCGAATCGGCATTGACGGCTGCGCCAATGAATGCGCCATCGACTTCTCGCAGATACCCGCGCGACCTGAGATGCTGATCCCTGAGCCGATCAATTGGCAGGCGGGCAGCGCCGGCCGCAATCCGGCGGCCTGTAACTGTGACATAGCCTGATCAGCTTCGCAGCTGTTCGCCCAGGCTTCGATCGCGCTCTCGCTCAACTCCTCGATATCGCGGAGAGCTTGCGCAGGTTTCAGCGACACCTCCTGCGGCCCAATCTGGTCGACCAATAAGTAAGGCAAGCCTCCGCGACACGTTGGTCGCGGCTACCACTATACAGTTGACCTTCTCGATGGGCTGGGCGGGCCGGCTATGTACGCGCACTCTGGGCATTAATGACCCGCACCCATTCATCCAGAGAGATCCGCGAAAGCCAGGGTGCATTTTGGTCCACGCGCTTGGGGGAGATGCCCGCATTGTTTTTTGCTCTCGCGCTGGAGGCAATCTCCTCGCTTAAACTGCACGAGTTCGAGCGATACTCACTAATAGTGGGGCGGTGTAATCACCCAGACCACTTTTGCTGGCACCGATCCTGGATTAGCGCAGCGATGTTGCGAAGCGCTGTTGAATGAAAAGCTATCGCCCTCTTCAAGCTTGAAACGTTTTCCATCTACCCACAGGTCCAACCGACCAGAGATCAAAATACCCGCTTCATTGCCGTCGTGGCTGTACTCACCGCTATCGGCGCCCGGTTGGATCGTACTCAGAAGCAATTCAAGCGGACCGGCAAGGTTCGGGGACAGAAGCTCTTCGGCAATGCCCAACCCGGTAAATGTAAGGCGCCGCCGGTGCGCTTTACGGACAACGATCTCTCTTTCATCGGCGGCAGCCTGCAGATTGCCGTGGAAGAACCAATTCATATGCACGCCAAGTACGTCGCTAAGCTTCTTCAAGACTCCAATCGGCAGCTTGGATTGATTTCTCTCGATTTGACTCAAATAGCCGACCGATATCCCGGCCGCCCGAGCAAGCTGGTTCAAGGTCAGCTTTTTGATTTTGCGCAATTCACGGATCTGGCCGCCTACGGCGACGTCAGAGTCCATGCCGGCCGTGGAGTTAGGGGCTGCCCATTCGTCAGCCGCGCGTATCGACCTAATAGCCATCGAGTCCTTCAACTTTCAAGGCATGGCGGCGCGGTGAAGTCTGCCCCGAAATCCGTCGGACAAAGTACAACCTCGCCGCAGACTCACGTCGCAACCAAATCACGCCTGTTGGACGCCTGATCTTTATAGATGTGAAAGTATTGAAAGAAACCCTTTTGGGCATAAAAATACTTCACATTTATGAAAAAATCTGCCAAATTTTCATGGCAGGTGGAGATCAGTCGTGCCGGAACTTCCAAAATCGGGGCAAGTCGTCATCGTTGGCGGCGGAATCATGGGCTGCAGTCTAGCCTACCATCTTACTCTTCGTGGTTGGACAGACGTTGTTCTGCTCGAGAGAAAGCAACTTACGTCCGGAACCACTTGGCACGCAGCGGGCCTTGTTGGGCAATTGGGTGCAACTCACAATCTCACACGATTAGCTCAATACACGACGGAGCTATATTGCGAGCTCGAGCGCGAAACGGGGCAAAATACCGGATACCGACAGATCGGATCGCTCGCTATCGCCAACAACGGTGAGCGCTTTGAGGAGCTCCGGCGTGGCGCGTCCATGGCTCGATGCTTTGGTCTGGAAGCCAACGTGATTTCGGCGAAAGAAGCGGGTGATCTTTGGCCTTTAATGGCAACGGAGGATCTGGTCGGCGCGGTGCACCTCCCGAAAGACGGACAGACCAATCCAGTCGATACGACTCAGGCTCTGGCGAGGGGAGCGAGGTCCCGCGGGGCGAAGATCATTGAAAATACTGCTGTTACGGACATCCTGGTCCAGAATGGACGCGCCCACGGAGTGCGAACTAAAAACGGTGAAATAGAAGCTGAATTCGTCGTCAACTGTGCGGGGATGTGGGCTAGGGAGCTTGGCGCAACAGCAGGAACGACGATCCCTCTTCATGCAGCCGAGCATTTCTACATCGTGACCGAGCCGGTTCCTGAGATCAGAAAGCATCTTCCCGTACTGCGCGATGCCGATGCTTGTACCTACTTCAAGGAAGACGCAGGCAAGCTGCTGGTCGGTTGGTTCGAGCCGATCGCAAAACCCTGGGGTATGCAGGGAATCCCCGAGAGCTTTGAGTTCGATACCCTGCCGGACGATCTCGAGCACATTGAACCGTTGCTTGAGGGGGCGATTCGTCGTGTGCCGCTACTGGCAAAAACAGGAATTCAGTTGTTCTTCAACGGTCCGGAAAGCTTCACGCCCGACGACCGCTACATGCTTGGCGAAACGCCGGAAGTGCGGAATCTGTTCGTTGCGGCCGGCTTCAACTCAATCGGTATTCGCTCCGCTGGCGGGGCAGGTAAAGTCCTGGCCGACTGGATTATCGACGGTCATCCGCCGATGGATCTTTGGGACGTTGATGTCAGACGGGTGATGCCGTTCCAGTCAAATCGCCGATATCTGAAGGACCGCACTGTGGAGGCCCTCGGCCTGCTGTACGCCATGCATTGGCCCTTTCGGCAGCCCGACACCGCAAGAGGAGTTCGCCGTTCGCCTCTGCACGATCGCCTGCTTGCGCAAGGCGCCTGCTTTGGAGAGGTCGCGGGTTGGGAGCGGCCGAACTGGTTCGCGCCGCAGGGGCATCAGGCAAAATACCAATATAGTTATGGCCGTCAGAATTGGTTCGAATACTCAGCCGCAGAACATAGGGCGGTACGCGAAGGCGTCGGATTATTTGATCAATCGTCGTTTGCGAAGTTCGTGCTTGAAGGGGACGACGCTGAATCCATCCTGAACAGGATTTGCTCGAACAACATATCTGTGTCGATCGGTCGCATCGTCTATACGCAATGGCTTAACGATAGAGGCGGCATTGAAGCCGATCTCACCGTCACGCGGGAAGGCTCGAAGCGTTTCCTCATCGTGACGGCCGCGGCAACGCAAGTCAGGGACTTTGCTTGGCTGAGACGTCACATTCCCGAGGGCGCCCGCGCTATCGCGACGGATGTTAGCTCTGCTTATGCCGTGCTAGGTGTGATGGGGCCGCGATCCCGGCAGCTCCTCAGCAAGCTTTCTGATGCTGATCTTTCCAACAAAGCATTTCCGTTCGCGACTTCCCAGCTCATTGATCTCGGCTACGCGAAAGTCAGGGCGAGTCGCATTACTTACGTCGGCGAACTCGGATGGGAATTGTATATCCCAACCGAGTTCGTCCAGGGCGTCTATGAGTGTCTCGTCGAAGAAGGCGCTCGATTCGACATGCGCCTCGCCGGCTATCATGCCATGAATTCTCTTCGCATGGAGAAGGGGTACCGTCATTGGGGACACGACGTTACGGACGAAGACACCCCGCTCGAATCCGGTCTCGGCTTCGTCGTGGCGTGGTCCAAGCCACACGGATTTATCGGACGCGACGCACTGCTCCGACAGAGGGAGGCAGGCCCGCGCCGAAAAATGATCCACATCGCACTGAGCGATCCCGGGGTACTGATCTATCACAACGAGCCTATCTGGCACGATGGGCGGCTCGTCGGCCGGATCACGTCAGGAATGTTCGGACATACAGTCGGGACCTGCCTGGGATTGGGCTTTGTCTACAACCCAGACGGCATTGTCGATGCCTCGTTCGTGAAGGGCGGGCGCTTTGAGGTCGAGGTGGCCGGGCAACGCGTTCCCGCACATGCATCGCTCCGTCCGTTTTATGATCCCAACAACAATCGCGTAAAGGATGTAGAGGAAGGTGCTCTCGTCTCGGCCCCGGCCTCATAGAAGAGCTAGACTGTCATGACGACGACAAGCGCCGTAACCGAACCTCGCTACGTTCATGCCGAAATGCAGAGGCCCTTAATTGACGCACCTTCCAAGGATCGCTCCCATCGCCCCCATTTCGTTCTCACATTCTCCTGCACAGACCGCATCGGAATCGTCCACGCTATATCGGGCTTTCTCAGCTCGCACGGCTGTAATATCCGCGACAGCGCCCAATTCTCGGACAGTCGAGTCGGGAGGCTTTTTATGCGAGTGTCCTTTCATGCGCCGGGCCTCTCACTTGAAGATATACAGTCCGCATTTTCCCCAGTCGGCACATCGTTCGGCATGAGCTGGGAATTCCATGACTGCAATACGAAACCTCGACTTTTGATCATGGTATCAAAGGCGGGGCACTGTCTGAACGACCTGCTGTTCCGCTACGCAACCGGCACGCTTGAGGTCGCAATCCCCTTGATCGTCTCCAATCATCGGGATTTTCACCGGCTCGCCGCATCCTATGACATTCCGTTTCATCATATGCCCGTCAGCGCAGATACAAAGACCGCACAGGAGGCAAAGCTCCTGGAACTCATCGAGCAGGAGCGGATCGACCTCATCGTTCTGGCGCGGTACATGCAGGTCTTGTCGGACAATCTCTGCCAGAAGATGTCCGGGAAGATCATAAATATCCACCACTCTTTTCTGCCGAGCTTCAAAGGCGCAAAACCGTATCATCAAGCCCACTCAAGAGGGGTCAAGTTGATTGGCGCGACGGCTCACTACGTGACGGCAGCCTTGGATGAAGGTCCGATCATTGAGCAAGATGTGCTTCGCGTGGATCATTCGCTTACCCCAGACGATCTTTCAGCCGTCGGAAGAGACGTAGAAGCCGCTGTTTTGGCGCGGGCGGTCAAATTACATACAGAAAACCGCATCCTCATGAACGGCGATCGTACGGTGATCTTCCGATGAGCATTCCGGATACCGCGCGCAATTCTGCATGTCAGCGGGCTCTCATCGATGGCGTCGCGGTTGCGGCTCGGGTCCATTCTGAGCTGCGCAGCGCAGTCGAGAACTTAAGTGAGAGGGGACTTATACCCGGGTTGGCTGCTGTTCTTGTTGGCAGCGATCCGGCCAGTTCCGTCTATGTCCGTACGAAGATTCGTCGATCGATCGAAGCTGGTCTGCGGTCGTTTCATCATAAGCTGCCAAGCACTACAAGCGAAGCAGATTTGCTATCCTTGATCGACAGGCCGAATAGAGCTCCCGATGTCCACGGAATCCTGTCCAGCTGCCGTTACCTTCCCACATTGATGTTCAGAGGGTTGCAACTGCCATCGATCCAGCGAAGGACGTTGACGGTCTTCATCCCATGAATGTAGGCAAGCTATCGATCGGCGCGGATGGGCTGGTCCCCTGTACTCCGCTGGGCTGCATGCTACTGATCAAGGGAATTCGCAGCCAACTCGCTGGGCTCCACGCGCTCATTGTTGGACGCTCCAACATTGTCGGCAAGCCGCTCGCCCAGCTTCTACTTCGAGAGAATTGTTGTCACGGTCGCGCACTCTAAGACCGACGACCTTGCTTCGGTGTGTCGCCGCTCGGATATCCTCGTAGCGGCTGTTGGGCAACTCGCACTCATTCGTGGTGAATGGATCAAGCCTGGTGCGATCGTCATCGACGTCGGGATCAATCGCATCGAACATGAAGGACGCCGCCGACTGGTCGGTGACGTGGATTTTGAGAGCGCGCGCCTCCTCATGGCTGGCGCACTCACTCCGGTCCCCGGCGGTGTGGGCCCCATGACAATTGCTTGTCTTCTTAGAAATACAATCGAAGCCGCATGCCGCCGACAGGGCGTCGAATGGCCAATCGCTACCATGTAACCCGTTTTCCAGAAGGTAGGTTGTTGAAGAATGCCGATGTCGGCGCCTGCTGACCTCCCAGCTGGCTTCGACTCTCCTTTTCTGTTCGGTAGCGGATGTCCGCCTCGATGAACGCTTCCCACTCACAACCGAATGCCTCCGCCGTCCGAGCCAGTACGACCTCTGTCGTGCCAATCCCTCGTGCCAACGAACGGGGCATCATGTTGGACGTGGTTAGTGGCCCGATCGCCCACGGTTGAGCGCCGGTCCTCGCACTTGGTTTGCGTGTAGATCTTCGGCGGCCCGTTAGCTGGTACCGGGTCGCAATGCAGGAGCGTGGTTGCCGCTCTGTCGGTTACTGGCGTGGCCTGCCGGAGGGCCGATCGTTAGGCGCTCGCCCGGCTCAAAATGACCTTGCCCCCAGATTTTATCCAGTTCTGAGTTCGCTCAAGCCATTGGATTTGCCCAGTTGGGCGGTGGTAGCGACGGGAGCTGGCGCGGAGCCATCGGCATAGCGCAGCGCCAGATCCCGGCGC
>NZ_JADYVJ010000003.1:0-880000 GCF_020193715.1 Bradyrhizobium sp. IC4060
GCTGCAGCCCAGCTGCCGCGCAATCCGCTTCACACCCCACCCGCACGCCCTCAGGCGCAACATCTCCGCCACGTCATCCGGCGTCTTCATCACCTGCCCCCGTGGATCACTCCACGTCGAGCCTTCAGTGATTCGTTCCTGCTTCATTCACTCTCTCCTCAGCTATCCGAGGAGGGGGCAATTCCTCATGACGCCGAGGGGGCAGTTTTCCATGGCGCGCGACACCAGAGCCAGCTGAGAACTGCAATCCAATCGAGAGCATCCGCCGCGGTGCGGCAACCGAGCGTGCGAGCCAAGAAAGCGTTATCGCCACAAACCGTAAAATTGATGGTGCAAGCTGATCGAGGTGGCCTCGAAACGTGCGGGTTGACTGAAGAGACCCAATCAGTTGCCGAGATGGTCGCGGCGTCAGAGTGCCGACGCCATTGTGCTCGTCCCGAACGGGCAAAGCCATGCCGCCTGCTCGGTCCCATCACGAGTCGCGGTCCAAAGCGGCGAAATGACTGATTTGAGATCGCAATCCGTAAGTCTCTAAGCGCGTCAGCTTTTCGACAGCTGATCCCAATAGAACGAGAGAGAGCGCCACTATCGTCTCCGCATTGCGAATCGACTCAAACCCCGGGGAGTTGACATGGACCCATTTAACAGCATCAACCCATTCGACCGTGACCACGCCGCGGTGCCACAACCGCAACAGCAGCAAGCGGAGTTTGAGCCGTACTTGGATGAAGTGCCGCAGCTTGATCCCCCTGCCGTTGCAGAGATCCCCGCTTCTTCAGATCCCTACTATTTTCCTCTGACTGAGGAAGAGCGTAGCCTCATCGAGGCCTTGGAACTTGGGCACCAGGGGGCTCACGGTCCTCATCCCGAAGACGCCGTCACCAGACACCTCGGGGACACCGCTGCCCAGCACAGCGCGCCGCGGGAAGCTTGGACTTGGCCGGTAGAGCTGCCTGTGGAAGGTCACGATCAGGACCCGCTGCGAGGGATGATGGGCGAACCCACCCTAACATCGTCTCTCCCAACCGCGCGCGATCACCAGGGACCGGACCGCGGAAAAGCCGTTCAGCTCAACTGGAGCGACGGCTACCAACCGGCTCGGAACGAGCTGACCGGGAGCGCTCCCTCTTCAAGTCACGAGGTCCTCTTGGGTGAGGACTACACCGGGGAGTTGAGGCCTGCGAAGAGGCAAAGAACACTAAGCCATACGGAAGGGGATGCCATCGGACGCGAGGTGAGCGAGCCCGGCAGTTCAGTCGTTCGCGAGCTGATGGAAGACGCCGGCGCACCGTTTCAGGCCAGCGATCGGCTCGTCCTTCCCGAAGGCTACGATCAGGACCTGCTGTGGGCGATGGTGGGAAACGCTGGCGCATCGTCGTCCGTCGAGCCAACCGAGGGTCATCACCAAGGGCTGGATTCAGAACCGGCCGTTATTCCCTTCAATTTCCGGCAGGGCGACCAGCACGCGTCCGCTGCGCTTGACCGTAGCAACGTCGCGCCGAGCCAGGACAGCCGACCCAACAGTTTTATCGTTCACAATGACCGCTACACGGCGCTGTTCGTGCCCGCGGCAACGATGAGGCGAAGCACCCCTCTTCCGCAAGGCGCTGCCATTCCTCTGGGATTTCGACTGGAAAACGCTCCGCAGCCCAGCGCGCAACCAGCGAACCGAGCCTCATCATCGCGGCTTGGACGGTCGATGGAGCAAGCCGCTCCGGCGTCCTCCTCCAGGGCTGAGGGGACGTCCCCCGCGCCCCGCGAGATTTATGCTGCATCATTCGCCGTTCCCAAGAATTTTTCGCACGGCGACCAACCAGCTCCGGACACGATGCTCTCGATGCTTCGCCGCTGGGGCCAGTTGCCGAACGATGCGCAGCCGGCAAGAAACTACGATATTCTCGGCGAGCGTTACACCGCCCTCTTGGGGCCGGGAGGCCCAAATGACGTGCGGCTCATCCATCACCCAAGCAATGGAGATGCCGAGAGACAATCCCCACGCTAAGAATTAGGAACCCGACCACATAGCTCCGGTATTGGAGTTATCAATGTAGCATAGCTTGCGCCAGCGAGCTTGGCGCGGTTCCGGGGGGTCCGGGTGAGCGCTACCCCGCCCGATTAACTTGCGCGCATCATCGCTGTGCGGCTCCTCGTTGAGCCGCACAGCGATCTTCTTTGATCTTCCGAACGCCAAAGCTGCGAAGAACACCTACGGTGTTTATCGCCGTTGCGTTTTACAGCATTGCCATTGATTGGGGCCTCGGCCCCGAGACAGGGAAGCATCCTCGGAGTAAAGAGGCTGGTTCCTGCCCGCATCGAACACGCGTCGGCTGAGCTTAGCTGGCTGCAGATGGGTGTGGTCGTCCATCAGTCCCAGATGCACATCCTGGCCGTGGCGTTCCGCAGAAAGCTCGTCTGGCCGACGAGGCGCTGCCCAGCACCTCGTCGATCCGCCTCGAGCCTTTCAGTACATATCTCAGGGGTCAGCAATGGTCCGGAATACCGTGCGCGATCTTCATCGCTTAGCCCAGCCGACGTGTTCCGCAGCTCACACAGTGCTACCCCGAAGCTACTGCCAACGCCCTTGTCGTGGTTATACTCCTGAGATGTGCATTCAACGTCCCCGCGGAAAGCCGGTCAGCAATGCCCTTCGCATTTTTCGGCGTAGACAGTCGCTGAAACCTTAAGAGCAGTGCATAGACCGTGAATTATCTGTCGCTACTCCGGTTTTGGACGCTTTGATGAGAACCGCGTCCTCCGGGATAAGGTTTCGGTTCAGCGCGGACTGCCGTCGGCACTGCTCTGCCCGTCGAAGACGACGACCTGAGATGACCTCTCCTCAAGGAGCTTCAGCGCAGGATGAAGCTGAGCAAGCCGCAGCGACCTCTGTCCGGCTGATCAAATCGGCCAGATGAGTGTGGAGGACCCTCAAAATAGCGAACGAGCCGCAAAGACGATCGCCACGGCAACATGGTTGCCGAGCACCAAAGCTGTATCTGTCCGCGACCAGCTTTCGCTGCTGAATGTCAACACCAGGAACTCCGACCCCGAGGCTGCTGCCCCATCTAAGCCATATCGCGACCATTATGTGTGAACGACCGCACATCTCGCGCGTACTTTGATGCCGGCAAATCATAGGGCAAGGCTCGCCGGCGCGAACGTTGAGGCGTTTCGCACTTCCTGCCGGCTTCAACTGACGATCGCCGCGACAATGTTCTACCTGAGCTGATCGTGCAAGCCTGCCGGGCCGAAAGTAGCACCAGGCGGGCACACCGCGGCTCCCGCAAGCATCGGGCCGACGCGACTCGCGCGAGGCGATCAAGTTCACGAGGCGTCTGCATGCCCCTAGCGGCGGATCGACGAACGCCACATTGAAAGATGCCTGGACCAATTGTGCGCAGGCTGTGCCGTGCGTTTGTCGCGTGTTTCAGTGTCCGGGCTGAGGAATAGAGCGCGGGGGGAGTACTTTCTGGCACGAGTGTCGTCTCTCTTTGGAGACCTGGCGCGATCACGGCTTGGCCGAGAAGCCCTCAGAGGAACGGGCCGAGCGAGTAAGGCAGCTCTGGTTATGGCTCGATTACCTCGTGGCCATGAGCGCTTGAGATGGGCCCTTCCATTTAGGGAAAAGATCTACTCTGGCTTCAGGTCCGCTCTGGGGTCTCGATGCGGAGAACATTGCAATTCGTTCATGCGCCGCCTTCAGCTGGCCTGGCGAGTTTGCCGATGAGCTTGAGACAATCGGCCTACGACGGGCTGCGGCTTCGGACAAAGCGCATAAGCCTCTCCTTGCTCACCTGCAGGATCAGCCGTTTTGCGGAGCCCCCTCTCCGTTACCGCTAAGCACCAAACCGGGATGCTGCACCCTAGACTCCAGCCTCGCCGCGCGTCGCGCCGATCGCGTCAAATCCCTTACGGCCAAACGCTTAGTGCAGATCTGGCGTCCTCACAGGACGGCCTCGCAGCGGAAGCGGCACGGGCGATGACCAGGAGTCTACGAGCGCACCACCAGCTCTAGGTCGCTCACAGGTGACCGATACGGTGCATACGCCCGCGAAATTATCCTGCACCTGACCTGCCATCGAACTTTCATCGAGCGGCAGTCACATGTGGCGACTTTCAGCGAGACCGCGCTTTAGACCACCCCAAGACTAGAGCTTTGTCGCGTGATTACAATGGGGGGCTGGTTACGCCGACGTGGTTGTGCGGCGAAATCAGCGTTCGACTGCCGATCGCCCACGGGGTAGCCCTTCGCTAACGATGTGCCCATGTCTCCACTTCTGTCCTGGGCATCCGCAAGGGACAGGAACCAGTGGCCATTGAGCGGTCAGCGCGAAAGCGGCTCTTGAAGGACCCGATGAAGCCGTTGCCGGCGGCTTGCCGGACCGTGAGAAAGGAAGCGTATCGCCGCGCTGATAGGCTTACGGGTCACGATCGCGCGACATGAACTCGCCGCCTTGATCAACGCGGATCTTTGCTCGCAATCCCACTGACTTGCAGCCCCCTTCCAGCACCGCCAAGATGGCGGTACCGCGAAAGGCGATCCGCCAGCCGCTGTCGCAACGAATGCGAAAAAAACCCAATTTGGGACGGAGGCGCGATTAGACGACCCTACCGGTTTGTGCAGGAGATTTCGGGGCTCAGGTCAGTTAGCTTGCTGGGTGTTAGGGAGACTTCTTCAATGTTGATTGTCGAAACTGTTTTAAAGCCAGACCAGTTTGGCGGTATTGGACTTTTCTCCGCCGCCCTTTTGCTCAAAGATTCGCTGATTTGGATTCACAACCCAATCGTTGACATCGCAGTGACGCCTGAGCAGTACGAAGCTCTAGCTCCAACATTTCGAGCTCTACTTGATAAGCATGCCTATCCAAGAGACTACAAGGCTAATGATGGTGTTATAGAGTACAATGCTGACAATGCCCGCTTCATGAACCACAGCAGTCAGCCAAACACATATCAAGACGATCATTGCCGAATTTTAACCGCGCGTGACGTACAAGCTGGTGAAGAACTGACTTGCAATTACTTGTTTTTCGATCCGACGTGTGACTTATCGTGGAATAAAGAACCATCGGTGAATGTTGATGCCCCGACGGGCTAGGCGGCAGTGGATTGAATTCGCGGTCTGACGACTTGATTCGTCGGCGAATTTACGGGAAGAGTTTCGGCAACTATTTGTGGCCATCGACCGACCCAGCTTTTTGCGGCAGCCTCCTGGAGCTTGAAGATTATTGCGAGCGCAGCCTTGTTCGATATCCCTGGCGCGCTAAGTGCGGTGGGCCAAGGCCCGGAGCGTGCTTTCGATGACGTATAGCCGCAACGTGGAGTTCACAAGATCTATAGAGCCTACCCTAGGCAAGATCTCCGCAGATGCCCCTGATTTCGCACTTACTTCAGAATCTGACGACGCTCGATCAATTCCCAATCGCTGCTGAGATGGCGCAGGAACTGAGCCTGAAAGTATCTTAGCATGCGCTCATTGGGCTGCTTAACGTCAGAGTGGCAATGTGCTGTTCACAAACGCACTTGATGACGACCGCTTGCGAGATCGAGCGCACCAGCAACGGCCGGGACGCCGACGAGCGGCGCGCCCTGCGCCAGGGAAAGGAGCAAGCCGCTTCTCGAGGATATGCACGCCTGATTGTTGCGAGAGCGCGAAACCCTCTCGCGCTCCTCCGAGGTCCTGAAGCTTATGAATTACATGCTCAGGCGGTGGGACGACTTCGCCCGCTTCCTCGACGATGACAAGATCTGCTTGACGGATGCGCTGAGCGCGCATTCAGAGGCATTGCCTTGGGGAAGGCGCAACTAGACCTTCGCTGGTAGCCAGCGTGGCGCCGACCGTGCCGCCATCATGCTGACGATGATCACGACCTATCGCCTCAACGACTTTGATCCCAAGGCCTGGCTCGCCGAGGTCCTGGTCTGGATCGCCGATCTTCCCGCGTCGCGCCTGCACGAACTGCTGCCCTGGGAATGGAAGCTCCTGCGCCAGGCCGATAAGCCCGCCGGGTCAGCAGGCCGCTGACCTTCACCCGACCGATCGTAGAGCTCGCTGTGCCCGCGCGCATGCGTCAATCAGGCGGTCTTCGTCGTATGCGTACTCAGCTCCTCACGTGAGACACTATGATGCTCTGCGAGCACACCGATTGCGGATCTTCGATCGGCGAGAACAGCATTTCACTCGGTCGTGCGCCTATTCAGTTGAAGCTGACACCAGCGCCTAGTCGGTCCCGCAGTGCCTGCCGACTGATGACAAGATTGTTGAGGTTCAAGTCCGGCCGTCTTGCTGCCAATCGCCTAACCAGTTCCCTGGTGCCGTCCAGGACAAAGACGCCGCAGTCATAACTGTTCTGCTGCTGTCTTATCGGGGCCTGTTGCAGGTTAGCGTCGAGCCGTCCTGCGAGTTCCGCTGCGGGCCTGTCATTGTATCCCTGGGTAGAGTCATAGTGATAGGCGACCGGCCGGCCACGATCGCGGCGATCAACCAGCAACAGCGACCAGTGACTGCCGCCCTGATGTCTATCCGTATTGCTGGCATCGCTTACCGGCAGGAACAGGAAGTCGGCTGTATCGTGGCGAACCCACCCTAATGCTCGTTCGGCGACCTCCTTGGAGGGAGATCGCAACATTTGGGCTATCAGGGGATCCACGAACCGCGTCCGGGCGGCGAGATCCGGATTGTTCTGCTGGAGCTCCTCCGCCAGGAGCTCATAGTCCCGTTGGATATGTTGGTCACCCAGCCACTGCGTCGGGCCCAGCACGGGTCCGCTACGGTGGCCGGAAGAGGCAACAGTAGCCGAGGGGTCGATCTGAGCACCCGGCATAGAGGTCGGGCGAGGATGATGGATGAATTGCGCACCGCGGCGTCCTCGCGGCCCCAATGTGATCGAGTTGGTCTCACCGTTGATGGAGACCTGGGTTGGGCCGCTGAACGGGGTCGGCAGGACCCCGATGTTATCCAGGACATCGAGTAAGAAATCCGGTACCGGCTGGGAGCCATCCTGGCAATCCTCATCGACTCGGGATCCGATGTCCTCAAGCTCCTCAAGTACGCCCGACCGCCCGACGAAGAAGGCGGGTTTACCGGCAGGGCTGAGCACCGGCGCTGACTGAGCATCGTCTTGCATCTGCTGCGGTGTGTACGGCAGATCAACGAAAGAGTTGAGACCCCGGTAGATGTCTGACGAGTGAGCTGGCGCGTCCGACGGTCCGGCGAAGACCGGCGGTCTAGCGGCAGCCCCACTCACCGGCGTCGACTGAGCATCGTCTCGCATCTGCTGCGGCGTGTACGGCAGATCAACAAAAGACTGAAGACCGCGGAAAATGTCTGGCGACTGAGCTGGCGCGTCCGATGGTCCGTTGAAGAGCGGCGGTCTGGCGGCAGCCGCGCCCACCGGCGCTGACTGAGCATCGTCTCGCATCTGCTGCGGTGTGTACGGCAGATCAACGAAAGAGTTGAGACCGCGGTAGATGTCTGACGACTGAGCTGGCGCGTCCGGCGGTCCGGTGAAGAGCGGCGGTTTGGCGGCAGCCCCACTCACCGGCGCCGACTGAGCATCGTCCCGCATCTTCTGCGGCGTGTACGGCAGATCAACGAAAGAGTTGAGACCGCGGTAGATGTCTGACGACTGAGCTGGCGCGTCCGGCGGTCCGGTGAAGAGCGGCGGTTTGGCGGCAGCCCCACTCACCGGCGCTGACTGAGCATCGTCCCGCATCTTCTGCGGCGTGTACGGCAGATCAACGAAAGAGTTGAGACCGCGGTAGATGTCTGACGACTGAGCTGGCGCGTCCGGCGGTCCGGTGAAGAGCGGCGGTTTGGCGGCAGCCCCACTCACCGGCGCCGACTGAGCATCGTCCCGCACCTCCTGCGGTGTGTACGGCAGATCAACGAAGGAGTCGAGGCCTCGGTAGATCGCGGATGACCCATCTGTTACCGCTTCCGGCGTCGGCCACTCAAAATCGTACGGCAGGTGCGGCGACCACGTTGAGTTCGACTCGCCACGCCGCGGCTCCCCACCCGCCTGTTCAGGGCAGACGCCCAGCGCAGCGTTCGCCTCGACGAGCAATAGGTAGTTCCTAAGCCGATCGAAGCCCATGTCCGCATTTCGACTGGATTTTTTAAAGTCGGTGTGATCGTCGTTCAACGACTTTTGCTGCTCACTGGTGCCGGTGAGTCGGCTCACTATGCTCCCCCGCCCCTCCCTTTGGAGCCAAGCACCCAATCTTCGTTGGTTGCGGGCCAGATTTTGAACAACTTTTTTCCGGCTCTTCTCCTCGGGTTTGAGCATGCTCAGCTCTGCCTTTTCCAGGCCATCAATGATGCGGGCGTCATCGGGATAAAGATGCAATGTGGGCGACGGGACAGCATGACCGCGGGGCTTCCGAGATGCACGCGGGCCGGAAACGTTCTCGGCATCGCGAACCTTGCCTAATGCGAACAATAGAAGCTCGTCGTTCGGGAACAACTTCTGAGCGAATTCAATGCGCGCAGCGTGGTCTAAGCCGGATATCGAGTAGCCCGCAAGATTAAGCGCGTTAGAAAATCTGCGAAGACTACGATCATGACGAGCAGCACTGCCCGACGTCATGCCACTGGCATTAAGCCGCTCTGAGAGGGGCGCGTCTTCCGCTGAAGGGATCGTGCGCGGCCGCCCGCCAGAAGTTACATAGCTCGGATCATGATACGCACGAAGGACACCCAACCCTTTCTTCATGTCTTCGTCATTCGGGAAGTAAGTCTTGACGTAACGGACCAGGGACTCGTGGTCCCCCAGATCAATCGTTTTGCGATGAGCGCCAAGATCATTTCCAAGTCGGCGAAGCGCCTGAGTATAGCGCTTAACCGTCGTCCGTTGTGGGTTTTTCTGAGCCGCATATTGGGCAATCGCCTTGTCGATAATGTCCCGATGGTCTGCAGAGAGATGGGGATGGTGGTTGCGGCTGCTGCGGGCGCCACTGGAGACAGGACCCGGATCGGGCGGGCGCGCCTCGGCCAAGTGCTGCTCAAAGCCCTCTTGCCCGGCATGGCCCCCCTGGTCCTCTTCCAAGACGGCGTGCTGCACGTGGGACCAAGCTGTTGGATTGGATGGATCGAAATTGTACGGGTCCACGCTAGCCTCACGTCCAAGAAATCAATTGAGCTGACCTTATTATGGATAGGCTTTCCAGAAGCTGACGAGGCCGTCGCTCGTGAAGCAATGCATCGCCACATCTGCAAAACGAAACTGCCCCGCGGCTCTCAATCGTCGCGGGGCTTCATGGGTTTAAGGACCCGCCGTCCTCGCCGCCGATGAACCCTTCCGGCGGCATGTGAGCCGACGACTCGTCATTGCTCTGGTTGCAAAACGGCATACCGCGCCGCAGGTGCACGCATGGGTGCCAAGCCGCAGTTGATCCAGATCGGTCTCGCAACTCCACGACGAGCCTTCCGCGATTCGTTCCTCGTTCATTCGCTCTCTCATCGGCTATCCAAGGAGACGGTAATCCTCGTGTCGCCGAGGGGCGCATTGCCTCGTAAAAATGTTACCGGACAACTTCCCAGTCGTGCCTGGGGCGGAGCTGCCGAATCAGTTCGGTGGCGGCTACGGCAGGGACGATCAGCATGCGCGAAAAGCGCGAGATCACATCAGCCCTGGCCGTGCGTCATCGGGCGGGCGGTCGGCGTGAGAAGGGACGACTCCTGGACGAGCTTTGCGCCGTCACGGGATGACATCGTAAGCACGCGATCCGCCCACTGTCGGTGGACGGGGCATCGGGATCCGCCGTGCCGCGGCGCCCGAGCCGGACCTATGGGGTTTCCATTCGCGCTGCACTGATTGTGGTATGGGACGCCTCTGACCGGCTCTGCAGTAAGCGGCTCGTCGCGAGCCGTTCTTGCTCCCGGCACTTGAACGGCACGGCAGTTTGAAGCTTTTTGCCCATGAGCGGTCGGCCGGTTTTGAAGGTAAGCGCGGTGACGAGCGATCGCCTGCTGAGCGACGTAAAGATCGCAGCAGCCGGAGGACGCCGAGGGCGGGATCAACAAATGATTCAGCGTAGATGTCTTAGCGACTCTGGCAGAGTGCGCTGGCGCAAGTCAGCATCGTCGCGCAACTCCGACCGCGTTAGCGCATTCAGGTCAACCAAAGACTCAAGAGCAGCGTAGGTGTCTGAGCGAGCTCTGGCAGGATGCGCCGGCCAAAATGAGCATCGTCGCGCATT
Organism: Bradyrhizobium sp. IC4060; assembly: GCF_020193715.1. NCBI lineage: Bacteria > Pseudomonadati > Pseudomonadota > Alphaproteobacteria > Hyphomicrobiales > Nitrobacteraceae > Bradyrhizobium > Bradyrhizobium sp. IC4060. The sequence continues at coordinate 10,198 of NZ_JADYVJ010000003.1, forward strand.
TCAGACGGCGCGGGCGTATTCAGATCAACAAAAGGCTCAAGCGCCGCAGGTGCGTGACAGGAGCCCGGCAGTTGATGGCGATGCTGGTTCTTGCATCTGCTGGCCAAGTAGCCCAAGCTCCCGCGCTCGGGGTAGCCAGGCGTCGGGGGAAGCTCCCGCGCCGAGCCGGACTGCCGAGCGGACTGCACGGCCGGCGAACCCGGCTGCTCACGAGCTTGCAGCCCAGCTCTCGGTTGGCGGCGATGAGCTTTGAGTAGCTTGCAAAGATGCGGCAAATCGGGACCGTATACTCTGCCTCCAGTGCGTGGGAACGAAGCCCCCTTATACAGCTCGAACATTTCTTCGAGCTTCGGACGAGTGATGGGCAGGTCGGTTAGAGCGCACCAAGGCGACCTTGCCGGCGGGCAACAAAGCAGGACAGCGATTTCGTGTGTCCGCGTAAGCTCGCTCTCTTCAGAAGTGTCGGCGCTGGTAGCTGGACCTGCGACCCCGCGTCAGATGGGAAAACTCTGCTGAAACATACCACACGCGTCCCCCCTAGCGAATTACCCAAGCGCACCAGCCCCCGTCGGCAATACTCAACGCGAGATCATGATTCTAGACCGGCAGCTTTGCGTTCGGCTCCCTCCAATTGATGGATGATCCGTATCCTAGATCCCCTTCAGAACGTGTTCGCAATCCTTGGCTCGCGTACTCAAAGCCGTTGCCAATCGCTCGATGACAGCGTTCTCCAATCCCTCCTTTTGCGCTCGCGTGCGAATGTCCGCCACCAGGTCAGGGATCTGCCCGGCCATGGAGTTCAGCGTAGCGATGAGTACGTCCGCATCAACACGCGTCTCGCGTGCAAATTTTTGCCACTGACGCAAGCCAATTTGATCGAGCTTGTATTCACCCCCGACTTTCATGGCGAGTTTGATCTTGCGCTGATCGACGTGGTCGTAAGGAAGAATGCTGGCGATGTCGTAAAGGGGAGCGAGACGCACGAGAGCGCCGCTGGCCAGAAGCAATGAATAGTTCTTGGCGTGAGCATCAGAGCCCCCAATGAGCCAGTTGAAGATCAAAGCGCTGACGAACGTCTCAAGGTCAGCCTCGCGGTCTGTCGAGTAGGTCCGCAAGAGCTCGACCACATCGGCAGGCGTTGGTCCGCCCTCGTTCTGGTATTTCTTGGTCGGCGGGATGCCCATGGCCTGACAGATATCTTCCTGATGAACGCGGATAATGTCGTTCCCGCTGACCTGCCGATCGTAGCGTTCAACCACGATCGCTATTTCCTGTTCGAAGCGCATCACCTTGGTTTCAGCGGCTGGCAGCCCGAGTTCGCGTGCGAGCTGCAGGCAGATATGCTCATTCTCGGCGTGACCATCGAAATGGCCCGTCGGTGGTTTCAAAATGTGGGTGGTTGGTATGCGCCCGGACGGAATGCCCCATTTGTTGTCTTTGAGGACAAGCGCAGTTTTCGGCTGGGCGCCTGCAAGACTGAATTGACCCGTGTCGCGGGGCAGACGCCAGGCAGCGTGATCCTCGCGCAAGACTCGAAGCCGATTTGCTATTTCCGGCTTATCCAGCCATTCGATCTTGTCATCTTCGCCTGTTTTCAGAGTCCCCAATCGATCAGGCGTGACGAACTGGATGGCCCCGGCGCAATCCTCACCGACGTTAGAGATGAGGGCAAACACGTTGCGCGCCGATACCTGAAATTTCTTGGCCCAGCGCTCGAGCACCTGCTCGTTGTCAGGAAGCAGCCCCCACAAGAACGACCGAACAGTGGCTGGACCGTGCTCCTCGGCGGCAAGCGGCATCGAAAGCGACAGGGGATAGGCCCCCTCCGCGTTGCGCCATGCATTGTCATAGACGAAGGTCAGCCGGCCGCGCGCCTCACTGCGGACGCGACCGACTTCGGTACCATCCAAGAGTGCAATGAGCTCGGCCATTATGCCTTGCCTTTCTTGGCTTTGGTGACGATGGCGTTGATATCAACTGCGGAGCTAGACCCGCGGCTGGTGGGCCCTCCAGTGTTGGCCTCGACCGGGATGCCGAGAACGTCGAGAGCACGGAGGACAAGAGCCAGCTCTGCGCGGGGATGACCATGCTCGACCTCAATCACCCATTGACGGCTGACGCCGATCCGCTTGGCCAGTGTCGCCTGGTCTAGCTTGAGGCGTTTGCGTCTGTCGCGAAGGACGGCGCCGAGGTCGGCAGGTGTACGGATAAGCATGGCCATCCCCAATGTCAGCGCTCGCTTACAATAGCATATGTCGTCGTTCGCTGACAATCGCAAATGTCGCCTTTCGCCGACATCCCCGAATTGTCATCGATGGTTGACATCCTTAGTGGAAGTATTAACATTTTCAAAGACATAAAGCAGACAACCTGGCACACCCCAGCAATTCCCGCTCCGGTGCGCAAGTTCCTCGCCTGTTCGGTGTCTCGTTGACACCGAGTGGCGGCTCCCCGCGGGCCATGAGCCGCGCGCGCTCATGTGCGTGCGGATCAATCGGCATGAGCATTTCCTTCTCGCCGCTCGATACCTTGCGGGGCTTCTTCACCGCTTTTGCGGGTCTGAGAAGACGATGACGTTGCGAGCCATGCTGCCCCCTCGCCGTTCGATGCGTGGCTGCACCCAAGCAAAAGGCGCGCCTCGGATCCCAAATTGCTCGTGGGATGCAAGGCGCGGCTGCCCTTCGGCATACGGCACGCTTCCAAACGCATGGATTTCGACCATTGCGGATGGCCCTTAATCTGACCCCGGCTATTTTGTACTATCTGGGTCATCGACGAGGCAGCGTTACTCGCATCGCAAGTTTTGTCCGCTGATCCTCATGAGTGGACGAACCGTATCTCGCCCTCAATGGCGGCTTACTAATTGCTTTCACAGTCTCGCTTGTGTTGCCGTCCGGCAGTTCGTGATTGCTGCACGTGGTTGCGGTCTATGTCGGTTGGAATGGACTTGAAGTCATCGGGCTCGGCCTCCCTCGAGCCTTTCGCACACAAGCCGGACTCGCAACCCATGGTCGGGGGGGGGGGGGACGAGCGTCGCGCAGCATCTACGGACATCATGGTATGAAAGGCGTGAGCAGGGCCGTTGACCTCGCACGGTCGGTACGGTCGCCGCGATTGAGACCGGGCCTCGCGCTTCAAACCCATGCATCCTCAATCAAGATGCTTGCAGCCGCAGCGAACTATCTATGTGAAACCCGTGCGAAAATTCCGCCCCGCTGTAAGTGGGATGACGCCCAGTCAACGACTTCGTCCAGAGTCCATTGGACCCAAACTATTTGGAGCTAAAATGACGAGGTCCAGTTCGATGATTGCTGCCGCGGCTCAGGCCGCGACGGAATTTTTGGCCCGAAAACCATGCAGGAATTCCGCCGTCCGTTGGGCATTGGACGAGGTCGTGAAGATCGCGCGTCCGTTCTTCAGCACCTTGATTCAAGAGGCGATATAGGAGGCGTGATCCTCCTCACCTCCGGTGTTAGGCCGAGATCGGCGGACAGGAAGGCCGCGCCAAGCTCCGCGACCAACTCTTCCATGGCATAGCCTTCAACGCCGAAGCGCTAGCGGCCGAACTCGCGGTTCAGGCGGCTCTCGTGGCGGCATGCAGTGTCCAACGCCACTCATTGCACGCGCTGCGGCAGAAATGGAAGTACGTGGCCCTCACCTTTTCAGGTGGTGTACCGACATTCGCCAGAGTACCTGCGAAGCTTGTCAAGATAGTAGTGGGATTGGTCGGGGGCAAGATGTAAAACAGTGCGGGCGCGGCTCGGTGCTAACCGACCCGGGGGCTGAAACCAGGCCAACTAGTCCCTACCACATCCGCACTGCCGTTGAGACTAGCGGAAAAGTGACTCGGCGCCGATCGATCTGGAGCGATAGCGCTGTCCCTGTCACATCCCGCTAACCTCAGGCACTCTGTATGTGTGATAGCTTACCGCAACCTGACAGGGTGCGCAGTCGGTCAATAATGTGTGGGCTATCAACACCCGCTCAATCCGCCACGGAAATTCCTGCAACCACTCAGACATACTCTCTGTGCTGTCGGTCGTCACGACTTCAGGATTACCCGGACGGTTCAGGCTGCTGATCAGTGAGACATTGTCGGTTGCGGACCACACCATCTTAGATACTCCGCCCCGTTACAGTGCAGGTCTCCTGTGTCGTCAAATTGCGAATTCGGTGCTTTGCGCCCCGCCCATCCCTCTGCCGTGCATATTGTACTGCCATGTTCGTCGCACTCCGCCTATCGCGTCGATTGTCGGAGTGCATTTGTGGAATTCCGAGCCTTCAACCAGGGAATCCTGCGGATGACGAAAAGCGGGCCAGATGATGATTGCACACTTAAATTGTGGGCTCTGGGATGCGAGAGAAATAAAGCATCGCACGACTGAGCAATATAGGCCGGTCAGCAATAGATGGAACGCAGCGCGGATGCGACTTGGCGCCATCGAGGCGACTTGATGAGAAAGGCGCTTTCCCTATCCGCGTCCGCACTGCCAATGAAGTTAGCCAGGAGATCGAGAGGCTAACGCACCGGCTTTGCCGTGAGGGCTGTTCACCCGGAATGCCTCTTGGGTATTAACGAGAAATCGGCCCTGAGTGGCCTACCCGGACTGATAGGCGAGACTGAGGGCGTAGCTGATCGCTCGGATTCATCCGCAGGAAGATACCATAGCCCGCCGAGAATGAGCAAAGACGGGCTTGCGGACGCCGCTGCCGATAACGTCGTGCGCCAAGCGTCATCCTTCCAGTAGATCTTAGTCCTCGACCTCACTCATCGACAAGCCGCCGGGATGCATAAGTATATTCTAAAGCGATCTGGCGTGCCTGTTCAATTAGGTTGGCGGCGGCGCTATGCCCCCCGTCGGTATTCTCATAGTAGAGGTACGGTTGGCCCAACGCAGCGAGCCTCGCCGCTGCCTTGCGGCCATGCGCTGGATGCACGCGGTCGTCTTTGGTGGACGTGAGAATGAAGGGGGCCGGGTAGGTCTTGCCTGGCACCAACCTCTGATAGGGCGAGTAGGCGTCGAGCCACTTGCGCTGTTCGGGAATGCTGGGATCGCCATACTCGCTGATCCAGGAGGCTCCGGCGCCCAGCTTGGTGAACCGAACCATGTCGAACAGCGGAACCTGTAAGATGGCCGCATTGAAGAGGTCGGGTCGTTGAGTGATTGCGGTACCTACCAGGAGGCCTCCTTGGCTACCGCCGACCACGCCCAGCCGACGGGGAGAAGTGATTTTGCGCCGGATCAAGTCCTCCGCGACGGCGATAAAATCATCCCATGTCCGCTGCTTCGTTGCTCCTTGGGCAGTCTGGTGCCATTGGGGCCCGAACTCACCGCCGCCGCGCAGGTTCGCGACAACATACGCGTTGCCCTGCTCGAGCCAGAGTCGTCCGGTGAGACCCGCGTAAGAGGGGATGAGCGGAATCTGAAACCCACCATAGCCAGAGAGAAGCGTTGGAGTTGATCCGTCAAACCTTGCGCTCTTGGGTCGTACCAGAAAGTAAGGAATGCGGGTGCCATCGCGCGAGATTGCCTCGAACTGTTCGACGACAAGTCTCGAGGCGTCGAACCTAGGAGGTGTCGTCTTCAGGGCCTCAAGGCGTTCGGTTGCGGCATCGAAGTACCAGAGTATCGTCGGGCTAAGAAAGCTGGAGACGGTGAACATCGCCTCGTCCGTTTCATGCGATGCGGCAGCCAGGCGGACATTCGCATTCTCGGGAAGCGGGATCGCCGTGGCCTGCCAGGCGCCCTGATTGTACTTGTAGACGAACGCCCTACTCTGAACATTGTCCAGAATCGTTAAGATTAACAAGTTTCTTGTAGCGGTGAATCCGCTGAGCGCTTGTCGAGGCCCAGGCTTGAAAACGAGCGTGGGTCCGGCGCGCAGCGGATCCTGCTTCCATTCGGCCAGGTCATACGAGATGATCGAGCCCGCTGAGAAGGGGGTGTCTCCGGACGGTGGCATCCAGTCTTCGTTTAGCCTCACCAGCAGGCGACCACTCGCGATGCCCCCAATGGTCGCCTTCTTTGGCAGATTGAGCTTAATCGGCTTGGACCCAAAGAGAACATACTCATGCTCGAACGAACTGATGCTGCGGATGGCGCCGGTCGCATGGATCCTGCCTTCACTGTCGCGCAGCACGAATGGTGTGGCCTCGACATCGGTCGGCTCGCCACGGAAGACCTCGTGCGCTGCCGCGAGCGACTGACCGCGCTTGAGCTCCTTCACAACGAAAGGGTAACCGGCTTGCGTCATGGTCCCTTCGCCCCAATCTCGTGCAATCAGGACCGTGTCGCTATTTACCCAACTGACCTGCTGTTTTCCCTCGGGAAGTGCGAAGCCGTTCGTGACGAAGGTTTTGGCGACTGCGTCGAACTCCCGGACGAACACAGCGTCCTTGCCGCCCTCGGACAGGTTGAGCAAGCATAGGCGCTCCTCGGGCGGGAGGCAGCTCACCCCTTTAAGAACCCAGTTCTTCTTGTCCGCGTCAGCGAGAGCATCCACGTCGAGGATGGTCTCCCATCGAGGGCTCTGGGTGCGATAGCTTTCAAGCGTCGTACGCCGCAAGACGCCGCGCACCTGGTTCTCGTCCTGCCAGAAATTTTCGAGACCGCGCCGTCCCAATGAGACGTACGGAATCCGGTCCTTGGCCTGAAGAACGTGGAGCGCTTCCCCGTAGAAGCGCTGGTAACGTGGATCAGATTGGAGCGCACTGAGTGTCTTGTCGTTCTCGGTGTGAGCCCAAGCCAATGCGCGCGGCCCTTCGATCTCCTCAAGCCAAAGAAAAGGATCCTCAGCCCCGCTCGCAGGCGCTGGCGCCGGGGAAAGTCCCGCGGCCATCAAACAGCTCATGGATAGCGACACTGCGAGAAAAAGCGAGTTTTTCATGGGAATTGTCCTGAAGTTGGCCAGCCGGACTTGGACGTCTTGCTAGGTGAGTGGAAGCATTCGGAAGATGCATGCTCGGCTCCAAAGCGCAGGCACACGGGAATTTCGTCCGCTGGCTTTTTTGATGGAGCAAGCAGCGTGCCGCTTGAAAAGGGAGGTTCTCCAGGCGTTTCCAACCCATTTAAGTGTGGACCTTTGGACGTCCGTCTCAAAGCCGACAGTCGGTTCTTAGTAAGGGCGACGACATCTTGCGCAGCGGCCACCTTGCTCATCGTCGCAGTACGTAAATCTTCGACGTCGCTTGCTCCTTCCGTTCGGCCATTCACAACTCTGCTGGGCATGAATTGCCTTGAGCATGTGGACCTCGCAAACCTTGCGCGAAGGGATATCGCGCCGGTCAACTATCCCTAAGCGTTCGAGGACGCCGCGAAGGCGACGAAAGCCGCAAGACAACGGGCGCGCTAAAGTGGTCCGGACACGAGCTCGCTTTCTCGCGCACTCACGCTCCCAAAAACTAACACGAACTAAACTTGCAACGACCGGCCGCTGGCCATCACGGCAGCTCGCGCTGGAAAAGAACACTGCACTTTGAATGACGCTGTTCAGTCAGAGCGGAACAGGTCCGCGCACATTGCAATCAAAAAAGATGAAAGTCGCACATGCGCGCGCCTTCCACCCTCGCCGCGGAATGCAGTGCTACCGACGCTCAATTGTCCGCCTTCAAACCAACGTAAGAGAGTTGACGCGGCACACTCTTAGGAAACTCCTGCAAAATATACGAATTAGTCAGGCACGCGGCTTGCTTCGTTCAGGACATCATCACCAATCGTTAGTGCGGTGATCTTCGGAGCGGCCCCGGCGCGTCATTACGTGTCTGGTCGCTACGACGATTTGCCGTGCGGCGATACTTAGCGAGCGGGACCGCGTCTCGGCAAAGTGCAGGGCAATCATTATGCGATCAAGGTTTCTCTTTTTGGGTGCTACGACGATGGCGCTCGTCACAACGGGTAGAGCTATGGCGAACCTCGAGCGACAAGTACTGCCACCGGCGGTGTGGAACTGGTCTGGAGGCTACATTGGCGGTCACGCCGGCGGCGGGTACGGCCGAACCTCCTTTAGCAATCCCTTTGGCCCGTCGCTCTATGGCGGCAGCCTCGATATTCCATCGTTCGTCGCAGGTGGCCAGATCGGCTACAATTGGCAGAACAACAGTTGGGTGTTCGGCCTCGAACTGGATGCCAGCGCAGCTGCCGCCAACGGCTCAAACACCTGCCTAGCCGCCTCCCACTTGATTGTAAGCGCAAACTGCAACGCAGGTCCCAACCTCTTTGCGACCGGGACCGGTCGCGTCGGTTACGCCTTCGGCGCGCTCGGGCAAACGCTTGCCTATCTCAAGGCAGGCATAGCCTGGCAAAACAATCGGGGCGACGTCGTCAACAACTATGAAGGGGAGGGCCAGCCGCAGGGGAAAACCCATTTCGACTATGGCCGAGTTGGTAGCGTCATTGGGCTCGGTGTCGAGCAAGCCCTTACGCCTGCATGGTCGGTGAATGTCGAGTATGACTATCTGCATTTCGGCGGACCAAGTGTCGCCACCGCTTCGACAGTGCAGTTATCTCCGCCTGCGATTCTGCCGGCGAACACAACCAGCCTGTCCAGCAACTATCACATCGGAAGAGTTGGTCTGAACTACCACTTTGGCGTGGACCCAGAGGCCGCACCAAGGTCCGATGCGCCGTATGCGAAATCAGCCGATAGCGTACCACCCATTTCCTACGCGCCCGGCTGGTCGTTCGAAGGCGGCTCGCGGCTCTGGCTGAGCCGGGGACGATTCCAGTGGGATTACAGCGCAGTTCCGTACGGCTGGCCTGAAGACCCCAGCATATTGGTATCGAGGCTCACTTATCATGGACTGGACGGACTTTCTGGGGAGTTATTCGGCCGTTTTGACAGTCCCTGGGGAGTGTTCCTGAAGAGCAACCTTGGCATTGGGGGCTTCAACAAAGGCAAGATGAACGATGAAGATTGGCTGCCCCACAAGGGACGCCCCTACCAGAACATCCTTTCAGGCCAGTCAAACGGAAGGTTCGCATATTACACGGCCGACGCCGGCTACGATTTCCTGCGCAGTACGAACTACAAGGTCGGCGGATTTATAGGCTGGGCCTATTACAGCCAGAGCTCAGACTCGATCGGTTGCGTTGAGTTCGTTAATCCGTGGCATCGATGTCTGAAGCCGGGCGACAACAGGATCATTGGCGGTGAGGATACTCAATGGAATGCGCCTCGAATCGGCCTGAGCGCCGAAACCATGCTGACCGAGCGCTGGCGCCTGAATGCTGATATCGCTTACCTGCCCTGGACCGATTTCAAAGGCCGCGACTATCATCTCTTGCGTCCCAAGACCACCTTTGACGAACAACGCGGCAATGGTGGTGGCGGCGTCCAGATTGAGGGCGTGTTGTCCTACTTCCTCACCGAGAACATCGGTGTCGGGGTCGGTGGCCGCTATTGGGCCATGTGGACCAAAAAGGACAGCGGCTCTTTGTGCAGCAGCAGCGGCTGCGTCGGTGAGCCGCGCATTCTTGCGAAGTACAGCATGGAACGCTGGGGTACGTTCTTTCAGGCCTCTTATAAGCTCAATTAAGAACCTCACTAAGAGGCTCCAGACTTCAGATTCTGAGATGCCGTTCTGAAGTTTGCTGATGACCAGTCCTCGGGGCGCAATTGCCGCCGCGGATTGGCATGTCGCGATCGCGCTGTTCGCCGGGTTGCTACGATTGCATATCACCCGCCTTGGACGAGGCGGGCGCAACTCTGCCCCCGAACCAAAGCTCGTCCACTAATAACAGCTCGATTTCGGGGGCCGGACGAACTCGCTTCAAAGCCGATTGCGCGCGCCATTGCGACCGGGCTGGGATGCGCTCGATGCACGATTTCTAAATTCCGCAGCGGGATCTCTCGTGGGCAACCGAGACCGCGGCGAGCCCCAACATCACGTCGCCGGTGAATCCGAAATGGAGACGATAGAGCCACCAGATTGCGCAGCACCGGTCGAGATCGTACATGGCGATCGCGCGCCTCGTTGCTGCGACCATCCGCGCCATCGGCTTCATTCCGCGTGTCATCTGGAAACCTCGGCGTCTCCGGGCCAGCGCTCTCCATATAATGACTTTTAGGGCGGTGATGGTCCGCTGTCCGGCGCGTGCACCTGCAAGAGATTGGGAATTGAGATTGATGTTCACCATGGCGTTCTTTTCCGCGTTTCGAAGCTGTTTGCGCACACCCCATATGCATGCGATCTTTGCCGTAATCCTATGGTGCAGGTGCTGCTTGCAAAACGCCCAGGTCTGGTAGTGCCCAATTGGCCGGACTCCCGACCGACAAATGCGCTTACGCGATCCCACCGCTACGCGAAGCCACTTGCGACAGTGGTTGCGGCTATGCGACTTTTGCTGGCAGCTCCTTGAGAATACCTCGCGCGTCCGCCGAGGCTATCTAGGCTCGCATCGGCAGGGCCTACGCTGTTTCCGAGTAACCCCTCCAGGTCAGCGGTTTCGCTACCCAACTTGCGCGGACCCAGCCGACATCGAGCGCTGGCTTGCGGCCGAGCTCCGTCTGACCGCGCATGCAATTCTCGGTTGCCTCGCGAAGCAACGCCCCGAACCGTTCGGCCTGCACCACACCATCCTGACACCATCCTGCAGAGCTTGTTGGGATTGCTCAGAGGCAAAGCAGCCGAGACGATCATCCCGCACGGCTAAAGCTGCGGCGCTGGCCGCGCGTAATGGGCATTCCGCGCGTCTCCAGAAACTTCCGATCCTGCGCGGCATGGTGCAATCCCGGACTGGCCGATAGCCAGAGCTACATCGATCAAGCGAAACTAACATCCTCAGATGAGGCAATACCCAGGCAATATGGCAGGGGGGACTGAGGCCGGCGCCACGCGGACGAAACGTCCAGGATGACTGTTCATCTCGTGGGCTGCCAGTGGGCCCGAGGATGCGTACCCACTGGCTGCGCGAATAATCCACTATTGGACGAATGTCTCTCCAGCTAAGGACAACCGAAGTGATCGCAGGCCTCCAGCCACGCGCGATCGGTTCACAGCGGGGTTGTCTCCCGTGTAAGCCTAACGAACCCTCCTTCGGCTAATTCGGCTTTGTAGGCCCGTCCGTTAAGTAGGATCGTGGTGGAGTTATCTGCGGTCGGCATAAAACCGTCGTGGCGCAGCTTCTCCATTAGGGCAGGTGTGGCCCATTGCTGTGCGAGCGGCATTCCGTAGTGCCATTTCTCCGCGAAGAAGGCTCCGAAGTCCGGTACCCCCGCCCGGCCGACCCCAACCACTTGGTCCTCCGCAGGGTTATGAACAAGACGAACGCGATTGGACTCATCCAAACCGGCCGTGTAGCGGTGACCTTGGATTTCATAGGTCATCGTCGGCTGGTCCGAGTCCGGCAAGAGACCGTGGTGGAACAGCCTCTCAACCATCGCGTCAGGGGCGATTTGCGAACCGTGTAAAAATCTCTGTGGAGCGGCGAATGTGACATCTACCGCTTCCTCAGGTGCGGCAGGTGATGACGGACCAGCTTCATTCATGATCTGACTGAACAAATCATGATCTTCCTGTGTCCAGACGTGCGCTGTTGGCGATTCCGGGGAACGGGCATTGTCGATCGGGTTCGGATCCATAAAGCTCTCCTTTCTGTTGTGAGAACAACGGCCTCTTGAAGATCTCCCCCAGGGAATGAGCTGAGTTCGTCACGAATTCAGAGATGGCTGGCTTCGTCATCGAGGGGCCAAGGTCGAATGTTAAAGAGGCTGGCTTTCGAGAAGCTGACAAGGTCGAAGAAGGAGACAAACCCGCAGCCGCATCTGCCACGTCTGATGCGATCATCTCCGAGCCAAGTCTCATTCCGCCTGGCCTCGCAGTCGGCGCGTGGGTCTGCGTCGTGCATTGCGTTCACCTGGGCGTAAAGCTGGTTAGGAGGTCCAGGTGATGCGGACCGCGGCCAGACCCAGTCTTGCACCGAACATGTGCATTTCGACCTCTGCCCGCGACCCGTCGTTCTGGCGGACGCTTCGAGCCTATGCTCGGGGCCGCTAACCAGAATGACCGCGATAGCCGCGCCAGCGCGAGAACAGACGAAAGCGAGACCTACGTGAGAGTCCGGCAAGCGCGGAGCGAAGTGTTTACCTGAGAGAACGAAATCGCTGAGACGCAAAAGCAGCCGAGACGATCCTCCCGCGCACGGCTAAGGGTGCTCGGTGCCGGTGATCCGGGGACTGCCGCTGCGTGTAGCGGGTACTCCGCGAAGTCCCCAGCGCCTCGAACCCTGCGCGCCATGATACAACCTCGGACTGACAGCCGGAGCTACATCGGGCAAGCGGAACGTTACATCCCCAGGTGAGGCAATAGAAACCGCCAACTTTGTCCCGGCTGCTATGGACGCTCTGCGTCATGCAGATGGCACTCGTGTCAGGGCGTTGGAAAGAGAATTCACTGGTGTCCTGAATAAGGAAAATCGTCGTAATTCGTGCGCGCGGTGGCGAGGTCGCCGCTGAAATGTCCGCTTCCTCCAAGCGTCCGTTGGCGAAGAACCGTAGGGCACATTCGTGCTCGCCCGTTGCGGGCGCACGAACGGTAACTCCTGGGTATGCGTCGCTGGTTTGCCTTAACAGCTCTCTAAGTGGTTGACCAAGATGTACGCCCCCTGAACCTTTGGCAGCGCTCACCGAACGACTTGAGATCGGCCTCGTCGCCGTTGGGCCAAATAGCCGGGCCTTCTCCCAGTCCCGGGTGAGGCCCTCGCGCAGGAGATAGCCAACATGCGCGGGCGGGCAGCGCCGAACGCACCTTATGACGGACGACCTGGGTCTTGGCGGTCGCCAGACGCGAGCGACCCGTGAGCAGCCGGTTCGCCCGCTAGAGGGGACCCGGCCGCGACACAAAGGTGGAGCACCGATGACTGGTGGATCTTGCCCGGCGCGCGAGAGACCGCCGCAGGCGCTGAGCGGCGGCAATCGGCTTGGCCACGAAGGGCGTAGCCCGCTGACGCCTCACGGAGCGGACGCAACCTGGCCGAGGCTGAAAGGGCGCGAGACATCGCCGATCGTGTTCGGCGCCCGCCAATTTGTCCCAAACTCGCCAAAGCAGCGCAATGTCTGGGTGCCCGATAACTATAGCAGGTTCTCATATTTGTCTTGCGGGCAGGGCCAGCCATCAGATCAAGGGTAAAATGGGCCACGAAAGGCGGGCATTTTTATTGCAGAGGTTACCGTGAGGTCCCTCGTGACACGCTTCAGCCTACATGTGAACAGGCCATGGCCGTGAGGACGTGCTCGGGCAAGTGGAATGCAACTTTGCGCGACCTGTCTGGTCGAAATGTTCGGGCCATGGATCGCGCTTCAGATCAGGTCGAGGATGGCGAGGCAATTTACTCCAGAGAGGATGGAGCCGGTCCTCGGTCCGGCAGACGAACGCTTGACACGCCGCGCGGTGTTGGGCGCAACCATCGGCAACATTATCGAATTCTACGACTTCGGGACCTATAGCTTTTTCGCAATACAGATCGGTCAGGCGTTCTTCCCGGCAACTGACCAGTTCGTCAGCCTCATGCTGTCACTCGGAACCTTCGGCGCAGGTTTTGTGACTAGGCCGATCGGAGCCATCGTGCTCGGCTCGTATTCGGATCGGGCCGGCCGCCGACCCGCGATGACCGCCAGCTTTGCCATGATGAGCGCCGCGGTCCTGTTATTGGCGATCACGCCATCGTACGAGGCAATAGGACTTGCCGCTCCGTTGCTAGCCATTTTCGCACGCTTGCTGCAGGGCTTTGCTCTCGGAGGTGAAGTCGGTCCAACGACAGCCTACTTGATGGAAGCGGCCCCCACCAAAGCCCGCGGTCTTGCGGTCTCCTTTCAGCCCGCGAGCCAACAGGTAGCTGCGACGGCCGGAGCGTTGGTTGGAGAAATACTCTCGCTCACCATGACAAGCGAAGCGCTCAATGCGTACGGATGGCGGGTCGCGCTGTTGCTCGGCGCGGCCACGTTGCCGTTTGGATTTTGGTTGCGGAGCGTCCTGCCCGAAACGCTGCACCGCCCCGAGGCGCCGGTTCCTGTCACCCAGCCTGAGGGGCGACGGCCTACCGATCGCCGCATCATGAGCTTGGGATTTGTCATCTTGGCCAGCTGCACGATCACGACTTATGTTACGGGATATATGACGACCTACGCGTTGAACACCCTCCGTGTTTCCACGCCTCTCGCCTTTGCTACTACGCTCATCAGCAACACGGTCGGAATTTCTGCAGCACTGTTGGGCGGCCTGCTCGCCGACCGCGTAGGCCGTCGGCGTATCATGATATGGCCGCAGGTCACTGCATTGCTGATGACCTATCCGGTATTCTTGTGGATTGCAGAGAGCCGCAGTGCCTTCGCACTTCTAGGAGGTCTCGGCGTCCTCACCCTGATCGGAACGATTCCGTATAGCGCCTTCTACGTGAGCATGGCCGAAGGTTTGCCCAAGTACATTCGTGGTCGCGCGTTCGCAACGATCTACGCTTTTGCGATAGCCATTTTTGGAGGCACAGCTCAACCGATCGTCACTTGGCTCATCCACCTTACCGGGAGTGCACTCGTGCCCGCCTGGTACATGCTTTTCGCGGGCGCGGCCGCACTTTGTGCCATGCTTATGATGCCGGAGACGGCGCCACTCAATTATGTGCCCGACCATAGACGAACGGCCGTAACGCCACGACCGCTGCCCTAGGCATACCCGAACAGGTGAGGATGACATCTATGATGTCCGAAATGCGAAAAAGCCGGAGGACGGCTATGGGGCCAGCACGTAAAAGCAATCTATCTTGAAAAATTGGAGCAGCTTTACATCGAGCAGGAGCTCCTGTCGGTGCGCAGCGTCTCCGTCTGAAATGACTTGTTCCCGTTTACCCGATCTTCGCCGATGCGGCAGTTGCGCGATTGGCGGACGTCACCGACGGGGTGTAAGTGAGCCGTCACTATGATCATCCTTTAGAGAACGAGAACGTGCGGCTTGCGCCATCTGCCAGCGCAACCATACAGCATAAGGATGCGGCCGCTGTCGGAGCAGCGGCCGCACGAGGGTCGCCCCTCATTCTCTGCTTGATATGTTTCCCGTTGTCAGTGCCGGACGCACGAGGGATCCGTCAAGCAAAAAAACAGATCGCAGATGCCATTCAACGGGTCATCCACGCACTCTGGATATGATGTATCGGCTACCGGCGCACTCGCCGCAACCGGCTGCGCGGCAACGTTTGCAGCAAAAGGAGGCACCACCGCCGTTGCAAGCGCGAGGGCGCTCGCGGTCACTAACACAGACTTTTTCATTCGAGACATCGCTTCCCTAGGTTAGCCCCAGCCGCTCTCGACGGTCTATCTGACGACGCTGCAAGCGGTAAAATTGATTTTCTTGATCAGATCTATCGACCGAATGGATAAGTACGCAGCAATGGACGATCGGCTCATCGATGCGATGGGCGAGGAGTTTCAATTCGGCTGAACCAACGGGGCCGAAGCGGGTCTGACGGGCGATGCCGAGGCCCAGCGGTCGCTCGGACCTCAACGTCAACGAGATCGCCTGCGCGATCAAAAGCGAAGTGATGCACCGGGTGCTTAGGGCCGCACGGAATCGAGCTGTAAAAGATCGATCAAACTAGTCATACGGATTGCTGTCGTGAGCTCGCGCCATGACTCAATGAACAGTCCACCAAGCTGATCTTGCGGCGGAGCATGCTCTTCCGGCGATGCCACCGTTGCTCGCTCGTGGCGACGACTGAAAAAAGCGGGGAAATGACTAACCATACGCCGGTGTATTGAAATCGTCTCCGCGGCGCCCGGCGCCATTGCAGTTGAAACGAAGAAGCTCCGACTTACTCGGATTGAGACGCTCAACGAAGAACGACAAGCCCCAGCATCTTTTGGGGGCCAAGGAGGCGTGATGCTGGGGCCGTCGTAGCCTGATGCTAGAGTAGCAAACAGGCGGCGTTGTTGTGCACCGCCCGGTTTGATTCGTCAAAGCGGCCGGGACGCTCAGCTCCCGTACGGACCATCCGCGATCCTGTTGAAGCTCGCCCGAAGAGTTTGCGCGCCAGTTCGCCGCGGGCAGGCAGGTGAAAGCACTGTGACCGGGCTTATCGCCGCCAGCATCTGGTATATCTCCCGCCTGCAATAGTCAGCGGCCCAGCTTCTCGCCCGAGCGCCGATGTTCGCCAGGGCAGGGAATGGCAGCTTGCTTGTACGACGACCGACAATCCTCCGGATCGCCAGCCGATACCCCTCCCGTAAGAAGTGTTCTCTCCCCGGCTCCATCCTTGTGTAAGCTGGAGTTCGACGAGGCTCGGCGCAGCTCAGGCAATCCGCCGAGCCGGTCCGAAAGGCATGAACTCTGACGCCGAACGGCTCACCGGCGCAAGACAACCAGCTCACTAGATCCCCAGTCGAGCCATCTGAGCCGAAGCGTGCTCCGGGTCGGGAAGGGGCTGCCATGGCTGGCCAGCGGCGGTGCTCAACAAGGACCTACAGAACGCGGGAGTGAGCTTGCCTCGGTGGATCACGACGTTCTCGTGCCCCTCGGCGGCTCGAGCGTTCTGCCAGTGCTGATTGTAGCCGCGCTGTTCGTCAGACTTGACGTGGCAAGCGGCGAATTCGCGATCGCCCAGCGTTGCCAATTGCCAGGCATGTACCGGCCGCTTGGTGTGGATGTGTACCCACATCGGCCTTGGCGTCGCGCCATTGCTCAGCGCCATGGGCTGTAGCTTGATTTCAAACAGCGTCCCTGGCTCTCCCTTCAAGGCGCGAGGTGGATCCACTGACGCCAGTTCCCCCGCTGCCCGTAACTGTGCAAGGTATTTCTGCGATGGAAACGCATAGGTCTTCATGCAATCGCTCGTGATTGCTGCCTTTCGCGCGCTCAATGACTTTGCCTGCCCCTGAACCTCGGACCCCATCCTTTGAAGCCGGACTATCTTTTCGTGCACTTCGGGCACCTGCGCAGCGGTGAGCAGGCCCCGTCGGCGAGGCTCCTCCAGCGCGGCTACACAGGCCTCAATCTCGGAGGACTGCGTCTGCAAGCGCTTGACCACGCGATTCAGGACATGTTCGGCGTCGTCGGGCTTCATCTGGCGCGCTTGCGAGACGGCGCTTTGCTGAGCCCGCAGATCGAACTGCAGCAGCTCGTCCAATCGCTCAAGTAATCCCGGCAGTGCCTTCCTGGAGGGCGGAGCCTGCCACATCTGGAGGTGATCGGTCGCAGAGGATGACGCAGCTGCCTCCTCCGGCGTGGCGAGTTTTTTTGTACCGAGATCCGAGAGCACGATGACCTTGCCCGTCGCGGCCGCGGCGGCATCGGACCTTCCCAGTTGCGGCGCGGGCGGGCTGGCCGTCGAACTCCCCTCGCCCGCGGCTGCTCCGCGCTTTGCTTTGCCCTTTCTGCGCGCTGGAGTGCCTTCACCCACCAGGCCACTGTTTTCAGGAAGCGCAGCCCCAGCCGGCGGTTCAATCGTCACTTCCGTCTTTGGCTGCAATGCCAGCAGCCGCATGACGTCGTTCGCCGTCACCCACGCTCCGTCCACGATCTCGCCAAGCAACTGCAAAGGAAGGTCAGCTTCCGTTCCAGCCTCCCTCAGGGGCTCAAGCATGGCCCTCAGTTGGGATGCAAATTCCGAAAGCCGTTCCATCACTCCTTCCAGAACGGCGCGGTGCTCGGCGTCGAGCACCGTTCCTCCGCGAACGGCCTCGCCCGTCGAAATAAATGCCGGAAAAACATCTTCAACAAAGGTCCCGAGCAGACGCACCCGCCCGCTCTCGTCCATGAGGGCGGCTCGCACGTCCGGTGCTAACGTGCTCGCTCGCGACTCAATCAAGAGCTGCGCGAGAGCGATGCGCGATTGCAGATACATGCACCTGGTATTGAGCACCCAGCCCGTATTGAGCCTGAGTTGGCCCTCTTCGGTCTTGCGCATCTCGGGCGTGCTGCTTGGCAAGTGGGCAGTAGCCGCACAGACTGACTGCATCCGCTCGAAGCGCAACGCCTTCTTTCCCCACAAGTCCATGCAGGCAGCATACTGGTTCGCGACGCCCGCAACGACGCGGCTCAGCTGGTCGGGCGGAGCGGTGTCTTTGACCTCGTCGAGCAGGGCTTTTGCTTTCTTTCTCCTGTTCTCAAGTGGGTACAGAATCTCGGTGGTTACTTCGTTACATTGTTTGCCCGCATCCAGCGTGTTGTCGCGGAGCCGGCGAGCCTGATCGTCGGGCAGGATACGACGCGCCAAATTGGAAGGCAGATTCGCGTAATACTCCAGAACTGTTGAGCCTGCTTCGACCACTCGATCGATCAGCTCTTGCGCCTTTTCCGAGTTGCAGCGTTGCATGGCCGCTCGACGGCAAGTTTCAAACTTCTCAAGCAGGCTGTCTAAATTTCGCTTTGCGGCCTTGATCTCGTTGCGCGTTGGCGCCGCCATATCTGAAGCCGCAGTTCTGTCTTGAGGCCCGGAGCGCATCCGCTCCAGGACGGCATCGAAGGATTGACCGCGTTCCCCAGGGAAGAGACCAGGCTCCAGGCTCGAACGGCTCAATTCCCCGGCGCTGTCGGCTCCCGCCGCCTCACCCTGTGATGAATCAGCTCGGCCAATACCTTTCATACTTCATCTCCGAATAGTCGAGAGTGCGCAGCCTGTCTGGATAGGCCGCCTAGCTGACGACTAGCTGACCAAGAGCCATTCATCGGGATGCACAAGAAATAAGACCTCGCCTTGAGTTCCACGCAGCTTGGTCGCGTTGCTGAACTAGCCGCATCAGTGCCGGTGTGATCAGCTGAGACGTGACCGGCGTCCGACCTGCCCTACCGACGGAATAGTCCCTACCCGAACGCCTTGGCTCTATGCACGCGAGCTGGGCCAAGTCAAACGCTAGAGAGCAGCCAGGAACGCGCTCGCCTCTTGAACGGCGATTTTTGGCCAAGCAGAACTGGCCAGTGTATGTCGATCGGCAGACCTTCGCTCGCAACGCACGCGTCCCGCTATCCACTAAACAGACTTCGACCGAAGAGTTTACCAAGTCACCAGCCATCGACGGGTGTGCCGAGACGTCGGAGGCCATCAGCAACGACATTTTGCCCGTCGGAACTGAGCAGAATCGAGGTTGCGCAACTCCCTCAAACTATATCTCGCAAAAGCCGGGCCGCCGCCCAGGCCGGTTAAATAGAAATGTGGCAGCAAGCGTACCGAGCACACCGAGCGTCACCCCGACCAGCGAATTGGGTGTCCGCACGTCTCTAAAGAGCAGAAAGGTGAGTATCGGCTCCACTACCAGAATAGCTCCCAGTATTTCGCGGCAATGATCCAGATATTCTTCATATGCATGTGGCGAGCGCTTATCTGAAAATGAGGTAGATGCCACCGAAGGATATCAGGAGAAACATCGGCCACAGGCATTGCCAAATTACTGCCGGTCTTCCCCAGGGAGCTTGAGGTAATCAACTCGGGGAATATCCAAATCGCTTCTCCAAGGAAAATCGCTGCAACCCGCTACAATCTTCAGCATCAATTCATCGGCCTCCACGTTCCGGCTATACAAGGCAACCCGAACAGGCGGCATCGGAGTTGCCGTTGAGGGCCCTTTCGGCATCTCAGGCGTTTGCAAGTCGAGACGCGCGCCTGACATGTCGCTTCTCACGGGGACTTCAAACGTCTTCCCGGTCGATCAGTAGTTGCCCACTACAAATGCTTCGCGTCGATCGAGCCATCTGCGCAGATTGAACAAGATAGTTCAGATCAATCCAACCTGACCGCGCACCGGCGGCCGGGGACTGGCGCGACCAGGCCTACGCTTCAATCCGCACGGGGAGAGCCGAATAGCCGTGCACGAAGTTAGATGCAATTCGCTCGGGTTCGCCGACGACCTCGATCTCCAGTCTCGCATCCAAGATCTCTTCCCAGAGGACTCTCAACTGCAGTTCGGCAAGATGTCGACCAAGACAGCGATGGATTCCGAATCCGAACGAGAGGTGCTGCCGCACATTCTTCCGGTCGATCACGAAACTGTTGGCGTTCTCAATGATCTCTTCGTCTCTGTTGCCGGAGATGTACCACATGACGACCTTGTCGCCTTTCCGGATCTGTTTCCCGCCTACGATGCTGTCGACCGCGGCAGTGCGGCGCATATGCGCGATCGGTGTCTGGTATCGGATAATCTCGGACACGGCGCTCGAGACCAGCTTGGGATTGTCGGCTAATTTTCGCAGTTCGGAGGGGTACTGGCTCATGAACAGGAGGCCGCCGGTAATCGAGTTGCGCGTCGTATCATTTCCCCCCACGATCAGCAGAATCAGATTCCCGAGAAACTCACTCGGCTTCATATGGCGTGTGGCGGGCGAATGCGCCATCAAGGAAATCAGGTCGAGGCGCGGCTCCGCATTAATGCGCTCATTCCAAAGCTTTGTGAAATAGTCCAGACATTCTGACAAGATTGTGCTTCGCTTGTCCCAGCTGTCGATCGTATGGCCTGCTTTCGGAGTTGTAACAGCTACGTCTGACCAATAGGTCAGTAGTCGCCGATCCTCAAATGGAAAGTCGAAGAGCGTGGCGAGCATTTGCGTCGTCAACTCTATCGAGACCATGTCTACCCAATTGAAGGCTTCATTGCGCGGCAAGCCATCGAGAATCGCCCTGACCCGAGAGCGGATCAAGGTTTCGAGCTTCGTCAGGCTTTCCGGTCCGACGATCGGGCTCACGGTATTGCGCTGCTCGGCGTGCTTGGGAGGCCCCATCTTGATGAAACTCTGGGTCCAGTGCTTATCAGGCACGTCAACAATAGTGACACCTTGCTTTGATGAGAATGCTTTGTGGTTTGTGTCTACCGCTACGATGTCCCGATACTTCGTCACAGACCAATATGGACCATGAGGGCTGTCTTTGCAGTAGTGAACGGGATCTTCTCTTCGCAGCCGGTCAAAGAAACCCCATATGCTGTCGTCTTGAAAGCGCCTGCCTTCGCTTACATCCAGCTCGCTCAGCGGAATAATGTCATCTGCTTTATAATCTTCTGATCGCCTGCTCATGATCGTCTCCGCAGATTTTGCTCCCGAGAGGCTACAGATCTAAGGTCACGATTGACCGTTTCGAGCTGCCGTGAGCGTTTGGCTGCGACGGGCCGCCCGACCAGACTATCTCAAAGCTCGGCTGGCCTAGCCCTACCACGTCGGGCAGTAAGGATCGCATTGACTTTCCGACCTGATCTACTCAATCACTGAGAGCTGCCACCACGAGTTGGACGAGGGCTGTGCGAAAGGACAACATCCAATCGAATACACACTCCCAAGGTAGCCAGCCATTTTGCCTCTCACTGTCGTTTCGGTCCAGGGAGACCAATTGAGGCGGCTCGGCAGTCTGCCGCCCATCTGGTGATTTTGGCCGAGGCACCCCAAAGCGGCGAAGCTGAAGGTGGCAATCTTTCCATCGCTTGGATAGTAGTTCCCGGATTGGGGTGTCCTGTGGGGTAACCTGAGAAAGAGGGGGTGCGAGGAGGCTCTGAAATGCGGACGCGAGCAGGTGCAGGTAAGGTCCGCAGGTCTGCAAGGTGAGCGCCGGAGAGGCTTCAAACCTGATGCGGTGTCCGGCCTGGAAGGCTCGGACACTGTAAAATGGAGGCTGAAGCCTTGCACCGAAACGCTGCAGGAACCGTTTCGGTCGAGAAACGTGGGAGGCGGGGCAAATCGGAGCGACCGCGCATGACGGAGCGCCGTCCCGACTAGTCGCCGAAGCCGAACGCCTTCGCGTCAGGTCGAGCAGCAAAACCTGGGGCAGCCCGCCCGAGGCAAATGTGCGAACAGCACGTCAGAGTGAGACCGGCGCTCAAATGCGCCGATTCGCTGAGATCTCCCGCCGCATGATCAAGTCCAGAGCTTTTCCCGCCTAGATAGCTGTGTTAAGATATCCTCTCTTTAGTAGTGGAGGAAGTGATGAGCCATGACCGGATCGTTACGGCGGCCATCATCGCCGTTGGCGCTCTCAACACGGTGCTCGCAGCGATAGCGCTCTTGTCGTTCTGAGCAGCGCAATTTTCTCATGCGACAAGAGGCCATCTCGATTGGCGCCTCTTTCATTCACGCAGCGTATCCGCCTATGGCCCGATCGCGTATACGGAACGCGGTCTCCGCTTGGTCCGCTTCGTGGCGCCAAGGATCATGCAGCCTATCTTCTTTTCAGCCCGCCGGTTCGAAATCGTGAGTGGGTCATCCGGTACCGGGTCTAGCGGCTTCGGGGTACCCGTCCACCGCGCCCGTTAAGAGAGTAGTTACCACTCACTGTCAGCATTTCCATATTAGGTCGCCATAGGCGGCAGCCAATCTGAGAACGTCAGATTTTCCGACACGCCCGGTTGGCGGTCTCTTTCAGGAGAGGCCCAATGTTCAAGGGCTTCACGGTGGCAGTTGCGGCGCTGATTTTCACAGCGCAACTGGATCAATACCTCACGCACGGTCGGTACACCGACGCGGCGATCGCTATGCTCCGGCACATCAGGCATGGGTTTGGCTCTTGAGAAACCGGAACGCATCTGGAAAGCAATTCACGGGTTGATCTCGATGCGGAGGAGCAACGCGCCATAGCCATATTGGGAGCTGGGCTTTGTGTCGAGCTGTGTGACTTGCTTGCTCTCGTGAGCTTGAGGCAGATCGGTCTGATCGGAGTCTGCGATTTGAAAGCTGCCGCGCACGAGTTACGGAGGCGCGTTGTCTTGAGCGAACTCGGGTAACGATCAGGTGATGATCAGATGATAAAAGTGCGGATCTACCATGACGGTGCGCGACAAGACGTTCTCACCGCGCCGATTTTTGGGTCCTCAGGGGCCTAAGGGCTGGATGGGATCGACAACGGAAGGGGCCGGCTCTGGTTGGGATTAATTGGGCGGTCAATTTGACCAAAGAGCAAGCCGATCGCCTCGCGGAGATTGAGTTGACGAGCACGAGCGGGACTAGCGTAAGCCCGGTCAGAGCCTAGACAGCGAGACGGATGAGTGGACATCCTCTTCATCTTGCCGATCAACGCCGAAAAGACATACCGACACCGCCCGCCTAGCATGCTTCCTTCTTTGGACAGATTGATCTCGCGAACCGCCATCTCGCCCACAGCAATAGCGTCAGTCACTCCAGGACTATGAACCTCAATCACTCTTTTGCGATCAGTCGCAGTTTGGATCGCCATGATCGACTCGACCAAGCCAAGCTTCCTAAGAGCGCAGTTCAAGCCAGACTCGAAAAGGTGTTGTTGGTCACGAGCGAAATTGATGCCGGAAATCAGGCGCGAGATCGGCATAGCTGCGCTCCCGTGCTTGATCCGGCGGAAGCACAAAGAGTCTCTCAGACGCTGAAATAAGTCACGGACCCGCGATGATGTTTGTAGGCTGCACCTCCAGGAAATAGCAGTCATGGGACTCATAGTGCCAATCTCCATAGTAACACTTCGTCTCTAGGCGCAAAGTATTGACCATCCAGTCAGCACCGCTTCGGAGCCGAGTTTATGCTTAGGCGTTGCCGACAGATGCGCCTTCCTTCCGACGTGTCCGCTTTGGGCTGAAACCGGCAACCTCAACCCGAGCAGATGTCTTCCGCTTGGCCCTCGTCAGCCGACATTGCGTTATTGGTTCAAGCCCTAGATCATTTCCCTTTTGCCAACTCGAAAGCTACGAACGTAATACCCCTGTCGCTGAACGGCCGACTTTATCTCGTCGCTGACTTTGAGAACTCTAGTTCTGCTCTTGCGCCATCTATTTGAAGAGTAAAGTGCGGGTATCGCAGAAGCGTTGCTTATGACGAGGAAGTCCCGCTTGTTATTGCGAATAGACATCAAACATGTCACCCTCGCAGAAATGTCGAGTAGAGCAAATATGTTTGGTAACGACCGTGTCAGCTGTGGTGCGCTGGGCCCCCGAGCGGGTGGTAGTCTGGGATGCCTGCTGGTTAGACTTCGCACTCAGTGAATGTCGGGGAAATCTTAGCGCGCCAACCGATCAGCTCAGATTTCTTTTTGCATGCTGTTTCCATGCCAGGCCAGTGTACTAGTTCCGTGAAGGCCATGCGGTGAATAATGGTCTAGCTACGAGTGCTTAGGCAGATCGATCCAGAGATCCGGAGCACCATTTAGGAGGGTATCCTGATCTGGAACATAGATACTATCGAAAACCCTCAGGCCGTGAGCCGTTGCCGCGCCAATAATGATGAAAGGGAGCTTGACCTGCTCTAGATCTTCGAAGCTGTCAGCGCCGACAATCCGAAGATAATCGAATTTAAACCGTCGGAACTTTATGTGAGATGCAGCCGACGCTACAAGGTCCTTGACGCTCGACGCTCCTCGGACGATCTCTTCCCTCAAATGGTTGAGTGCCGTGAAGAGGCACGACAGCTCATCAAGCTCAGACCGGCTAAATCGCCTTAAGCGCGACGAAATCGGCACTCCATTCTTGTATCTCACGGTCGGCACAAACCTTATCTCGCAATCGAGAAGGAGGTCTGCAACGGCGCGCTTCACCAGGATCGCCTGACCGATATCTTTCAGGCCGAAGTAGCTGCGAGTTGGCCGCGCATAGCAGATCCAGCGGACCGCACCGGTTACGGCTTCCTTCAAGCACGCCTCAGGCCCATCTAAACGCAAATGATAGTCACCTTGCGATACGAACGTTCGATAGCCAGGCGGAAACATTTCGGTGTCGCTCGAGGAAATCACGGCAGTCGCTCCCGAACGCAGGGCAAGTCCAATATCATCATCCAAATTGAAATCGTAGCTCCCGCCTGGTCTAAGCTGGATCTTGTTCGGGTACACCGTGACAATCGCGACGTCATTCTCCAAGGCCGCTCTTCTGATCAGTTCTGCATGCCCAAGATGCAGGGCGCCCAGAGTGTGTACCGTGCCAATGGTCTGACCTGTTCTTGCGACCTCCCGGATGAACGCCTTGCCTGCGGAAAGACCTGCCAGATGCATTTTCTTACTCCAGTTTTCTTGAACGCCAAAAGAGTGGAGCGCTTGGATCTCGGAAGATGCGCGGCCGTGGCATCCCGCGTGGGCCGCGCACGCAGACGAGCTTCAAAGAGCTTCAACGCCCGCTTACAGCTCGAACCTCCGCATCAAGCTGATCTAAGCTCATGGGCACTGTAGCTCCCTCTGTTCTTGCGGTTCAAAGGAGTCAGGTTGACCCTTCTCGACCACGTCGCATCAACGATGAGAGTTCAGCCAGATAGTTTGATGGCTCGCTCAGCTGATCCCCCTCCAGAGCGACCTGCAATCCCCGACAACGGTCGGCAAAAAACGGCGGCTCGAAACTGGTTATCTTAGCGCCTGAAAAGTCGACCTTCACGAAGCTGGCCTGGAATGGCGATATCCCACTCAGGTTCGCATCGCGCAGGGACGATTGGTTCATGCGAACGTATGCGGCCCGCGTTGCCTCCAGGTTGCTATTGGTCATACCCGCGGCGAGATATGCCTGAACGAGATTGGAACCTTCGAGATTTGCGTGACCCAATGCCATTGATTGCGGCGGATCACCGGTGATCATCGACCTGTAAAGGTAAGCCTGTGATAGGTCCGCATGTTCGAGATCGCAGTCGCGCACAAAGGCGCAGCGGCCGCGAAAACCGGTGAGTTTGGCGGCTCGCATTGTGCTCTCTGTTATCGAAATGCTCTCACCTGATGCCTGAGATAGGTCCGCTCCGTCCAGCTGACAGGAATGAATAGATGCACTGTTGAGCACAGCACCGACGAGGTTCGCGTCGGACAGGCCTACGGACAGAAGCCGCGCCTCGGTGAGGTCTGCCTGTTCCAGCTCAGCGCTCGCGAGGTTTGACAGGTGAAGATCAGCGAATGGGGCGCTCAGGGCTCTCGCCCGAATCCGCCCGCTCACCTTTGAGAGTCTCAGATACGGAAGATGAGCACCTTCCAAGACAAGACCATCGATGGAGGTGGGACGCACGATCGATAAACAGTCTCCCTTTGACTGGAAGAACGAGCAATCCGCCAGATGCGTCTTCGTGATCGTGACTTGGCTCAGCTTAACAAAGCGGAAGGAAGCGGAAGGAAGGAAGCATTCATTGATAGTTGACCCCTGCAATTCCGCGCCATCGAATACAGCACTACTCGCGTCGCACTGATAAAGGAGGAGCCCGCTGAGCATCGCGTTGTCAAAGCGTGTTCTTTTCATACTGCAACCATGAAATAGGCTGCCGGTTGCATCAATTAAATTGCGCAGACTGGCGTCATCGAAGTTGCAGACCTGCGCTGCCATGGCGTGCATATAGGCAAAATCAAGCTTGGCCCCGAGGAAACTTGCCCGCTCTAGCCCCGGACAGATAAGGTTCGCCTCAGAAAGGTCTGCACGATCCAACTTTGCTCCGTACAGCTGCGCGCGATTGAGGGTACAGCGTCGCATCGGGAAATCTGAGAGGTCGTGACCGCTAAAGTTCTCGGAGGATAGCTGCAAACCAATCCCGGTCCTTTTGATCGCCTCCTCGGTTCGCCTGCCGACAGCAGCCACTGCGCGCAGCCTATCGGCAGCTCGGCTCCAGTACCGAACGAACTCGCCATCTGATGAAAGCTCGTTCTTCGGATCTGAGCAATGCTCCGCCGCTTCATTCACGGTGCACTCGCTATCAGCGCCGATCCTATGCGACATGTGGAGGGTTCCGTATTGCCCGGACTTCGGAGGTCCTGTTATTGACCTCTTTGTGCTGGGCCTGCACCCACGCTATTCGCTTTGTGGTGAAGTCGTCTGCGAATTGGCGACACGATGCGCCGATGAGGCTCCTGTTGCCTCGGTGTTCTTCGCAGCCGACGCTTGAACTCGTCAGCCGCATCCTAGTCATGCGTCCCCACTGCTACTCGGCGCGATTGTTCACCAGGCCCGCCAACCTCGATAACGATCTGTCGGTTGACAGTGCCGATATATCTGACAGTGCGATCTATTTCGTCAGCTCTGGGAAACTCCACATCACTCTCCATCAAACCGAATGCGCAAAATTCTAGGTCTTCTTTTTCAGAATGGACCCGCGGCTTGCGGGCGGAAAAGTGATCGTTCATCAAGGGCTGCACTCAAGCGCCGCCATTGCCTCATCAGTAGCAACGACCGTGCCAGCCGCGTCAGTTGAAATTAGCGAGCTGAATAGGGCGTCATGAATTCGAAACTGATGCCGAATGTTTCGAATCTGACAAACACGGCCTTTGTCAGGAACCGCACCGTGGCTAGGCTATCGTGAAAGCGAGGATTCCGAGCTCGTTTCCCTTTTGATTAGATCTCGGACGACATCGGCAGTGGCCAGCGCGACCGGCCCGACGTGCGACTTATAGAGCCGCAGTCCGATGCTGCTGAGTGAGTGCACGTCGATGCGCTCGCCAAGCCGCGGCTCATTTCCAAGGAGCCGGCGCAGCCTCGCCTGGAGCGCATTGGCGAGAGTGTCGGAAAATGTGGTCAGAAGCACACGGGCCTGCGGATTGGCCCGGGCGAGGTGGACGGCACGATGAAGGGCGACGATGGTCTTGCCCGTGCCAGCCGACCCAGAGACGCGGGCCGGCCCGGAATAATCGCGCTCGACCATGTCGCGCTGTTCCGGATGCAGAAAGACGGTCCATTTCTCCCAGGGAAATTCGAGCGCACGCTCCAGCTCCTCGACGTTGCCCATCGTTCTGAAGCGGCGCTGCGCGTCCGGGTGCTCGAACGGATTGGCCAGCTCCTGGGGGGCAATTGCCGGGCGAGGCTTGCCGCCGGTCGCCAGTTCAAGCAGGGCCTCTGCTGCCTCGGCCGGCAGGTGATTTGCCACGATCAGAAGGGTGTTCGGTCGCCTTCTTTGACGTCTGCGAGCCATTTGGTCGGCACGCCATAGCCCAGTAGTTCGTCATCAGAGACATTCGTGAACAGCGGCAGCTTCTCGGTGCCGGTCCTTGCATCAACGGCAATTCGGTCTGCACGTAGACCGGAACAAGCACCTCCTTAACCGTTTCGCGGCTCTCGACGAGCTGGGCCGCTCCGGTTTTCGGATGGGTCTCTAGCTTGCGTCTTTCTGCCCAATCGTAAGCCTTGTCATGGTGGTCGACGTAGCAGAGCAGGAGACTTTGGTCGCTCCTATGAACGATCAACCGGATGTCGCTATTCACCCGAACGGACCAGAAGTTCTTGTCCCTGGCCTTGTCAAGCTTGTGAAAGCTCATGCCTGGACTGGCGGGAGCTGCAAGTCGAATGCCGTCGTCTTGACCGCCTTCTGCTCGTCGCCCGTTAGTCGGGCCAGGCTGTCGGTGAAAGTGTCGGCAATCCGAAAATCCATGACGTTCGCTCTACAGGTCGATTCCACCAGGATGCGATGATTGGTCGGTCGAGGGATTACGATCGGAAATCGCGTTGATCTTAGAAGCAGCGATCAAATTAACCTGACCACTAGTTTCTCCCGCATGCTGAGCGGAAAACACCTTCGTAGGTACCCGGATCTCAAAACGCACTGTATCCTTTCCTGCTTCATGCGCTTTGAGCAGGAAACTGAGAGACAACTCGAGACAGGTCGCGGGCAAGCGGGCACGGAACGGCTCGCTCAAAGATCGCGCTCAACTCGCGGTAATACCAGATTGTGCCTTGGCGCCCTCCGGTGAAGCGGTGCCAAAGGTTCTCGCCAATCTGACGATAGTCACCAAGAATGGCCTCGGCGTTGTCGACTTTATCGGCAAGCGAAACCAAAAGCGAGGTCGTGGATTTGCTGGGCAGTGTCGCCAGATATGCTTCTTTCCGCGGCCGCCACGCTGGCTTCGGTTCGACCCAGGAGTCCGTGCAGTCCGAGACGATCTGCGCAACTTCTGGCCCAAACCGTTTTCTGATTACGTTTAGCGTCGCCTCACCGCCTTGGTCTTCCGCTGCATCGTGCAACAACCCGCCAATCGCTTGAATCTCACTTCCTCCAGCAGAAAGGATACGGCTGGAAACACTGAGCAGATGAGCGATGTATGGAACGCCGCTCCCCTTCCTCACCTGATCACGATGGAGATCCGCGACATAAGCCAAGGCTTCGTCATAGCTTCTCGATAACGGCATCAGCAATTCCTCCGTAGGCCAATTACGGCCGAGGCCATAGCTCGACAGCGATCTCAGACAATTCGTTGGATCGCTTCTCAATGTCTTTAAATTTGAAATTGGATCGCTTTGTCAGCTCATTAGTGAGCATAATCGACGATTCCTTGTAGGCATTCTTCTTGCGAGCAAACGGATTGTTCGACGCCCCAATATTCAGTGCTCCAGCAAATAAAGTGAGATTACCAATTCGATCAACAAATTTCGGGTGCTGGCTTTCCGCACTGCTGCCAAGATATGTCACCCAATCGCCAAGTTCTTCCTTCACTTTCTTTGTCTTGATCTTTTGCGGCATGATGTGCTCGACGTGAACGTCTGTGGCGCCAAGAACTTGTAGTTCATCATGCTTTCCGTGTCTGGAGGCTTCGATCCGCTCCAAACAATACCTGGCCCGCTCGATAAGATTGGATGTAAAGGCTGCTTCTGCGAACTCCGCCTTGAACTTCTCGTCCGTTGGGCAGAGTTCCCGATAAGCTTTCTTTGTCGCCTCCAAGGGATTCTTGGGATCCACGCCACACAGTCGCGCGAAGAGCGTCTCGGTGTCATTGGATCGTTCGCGGCAAACATGTCTTCGTAACACGAAATTCTCAGTGAGCTTCAGAACTTCCCTGAATTGCTTGTCGTCGCATCCCCCAACTCGAAGATGCATGAGGAAGCCACTTGTTTGCGTGGCCTTAATCATCCGGAGATTGCGAAGGTGACGATTAATGCGAGCATCGTCCGTCGTGCCAAGCTCAATCTCACCGTAACATTTTGCGGATTGAACCAACCGGTCCAGGAAATCGCGGAAGGTAACTACTTCAGTACGCGCAAACTCAGATTCGCCGTTGGAAGCCTCTTCGCCATTGCCAACCTCATCTTCGTCCTCGGAATCGTCCATATCGGGGTAATTGTGGCGATCGGGAAGCTTGGCCGCCTCAGCGACCTGCGTCATGAAGAGAGACTTGAATCGTGATACGACCTCAACCTTCTTCACGCGCACTTGAAGCAAGGACATCAAATAGTATCGGAAGAAGGCGTCAGAATTTATCCCATCAAGGTGATGAAGCAATTCGGCCCAGCTCTTCCGCGCCTGATCCAATGCTGCGTCGCCAAATCGAGCGGCATTTCCCAACAGGAAGTTTTTGACAATATCGCTCGGACTTAATCGCAAGCCACGATTGTTAATCGTCTCGAATAGCTTGAAGGCGTCTCTCGCCTCGCTGACATCCAGGCGGATCACAACGGCTTGGTTTCTGAGCTTGTAGACGAAGTCCTGGATACCCTTGATCGTCGATTCTCTTATTCCCTCGGCTATCGCGTCCTCTCGCACCACCCGAAACGCATCCAGCAGACGCTCATTTATGTAGGTTCGGTCGGTCCTTTGCGCGATGTGATCCTTGAACTCTTCAGCATCTATGGAGTCTAGCAATACCTTTTGTTCTGCCTTGCCACTTGGAGGCACTGCCTGCAGCAGCATGGAAATGTCGCGAGCTGCATCAGCTAGCCCTTCTTTCTCAAAAATTTGCTTGATGCACTCCAGCAGGATCACGATTGTCGTGAGCCGCTGCTGTCCGTCTACCACTTCAAGCTGATTTAACCCGGCCCTATGGTGGCCAGCGAGGCAGACCAACATGCCAAGCAGATGCTGGTCACCTGGCTCGATAAGACCAACGTCCTCGACGAGATCCCAGATTTGCTTCTCAGTCCAGGAGTACCGCCGTTGGTAGGTAGGAATTACGTACTGCTCATTAGCAGAGTTGAATAGCTGGTTTATCGTCAAAGAAGTTGGCGTAAATTTCACGTCGTCCCCCGTTATACTCGAAATACCTTCATCACCTCGTCGCCCAGGTGATTGATCACCTTCACAGCGATACGACCGCTCTTGGGCTTTTCGAACGGGCGCGAGGTGTCGCTGTTCAGCGTAGCCCAGGCTTCCGGATCGATTTCCGCTTTCAGCGTGGTTTTCAGCGCGCCGTACGGATCATTCGCGCCATCCCGTTAAAATCGGAGAAGAGGTCCGGCGTGATCTCGCCGCTCTCGTGCACGCGCTCCTTCGTGGTGCGGAGCAGCTCGTCGATCAGCACCTTGGGGTGGACCTTCTCCTGAATGTAGAGCGGAGGCGCCTGGACGACGAGATCGCTCCAATCCTGCTCTCCAGGGAAGATCTGGAAACTCTTTACCTGACCTAGAGAGGCGTAGCGCAAGTGAAGTTCGTTTGGTCAAGCGTCCTGTCGAATGCAGCGCAACGTTAGGAATGAGTTGATTCGTCGCGGGTAACTATACTACCATGGGTTTAAATCACTCGATAAAGTTGTCAGAATTATTGGTAATATTTTTATTGCGGAGGGGCCCATGCCAGTGTGGCTTCAGATAGTCGGAGCAATTGCCAGCGCCATGCTATCTTACTACGGCCGGTACGACGACAGCCGTGTAAGGGAGATGATCA
This sequence comes from Bradyrhizobium sp. IC4060, assembly GCF_020193715.1. Taxonomy (NCBI): domain Bacteria; kingdom Pseudomonadati; phylum Pseudomonadota; class Alphaproteobacteria; order Hyphomicrobiales; family Nitrobacteraceae; genus Bradyrhizobium; species Bradyrhizobium sp. IC4060. Next base: position 41,642 of record NZ_JADYVJ010000003.1, read on the forward strand.
GAGATGTTGCAAAGAACATAAATCTTGCGCTTCAGCGCCTTAACGAGATCTCTTTGCAAGTGGCTCAATTGACCAGTCTCGTCGAGAGACTGCCTGACGAGTTCAGGGAGATATCTTACGAGGCTGAGCTGAGGCGGCTTAACGATACGATTTTGGCTTCGATATTACGATTGAAGCAATTGCTCGCGACTACGCCATCAACTCCTCTCTTTAGAGAGCAGGTCAAAGATATCTATAACAATACCGTTACGGCTCGCACGGAGTTGCAGGTTAAGTCAGTTGCTGGCCCCGTTAAATTCACTCCGCTCGCTGCATTGGTTTCACCCATCTCGCAGTTGCTGGAGTTAAGTCTGCTTTATCATCTCGGGCGCGAGGGACGAGAACTAAGCAGAGCCACGCGGGATGCCTATCGCGACTGGTTTAATTTCCTTCTTGATCCGGCCGTTCCGAATTCGGTTGCCGCGAACGTGTCGATGAATGCAGCGGCACTGTCCGCCAGCGACGCGACAATTGCCGCGGGGCTCTTTGCCCCCGCCTTGGGAAGCCCCGGCTCCGCTCAAGCACTTTACTGCTTGGAGCATCAAATAGGAAACTTTCCTCATCCGCTATTCCCGGATGGTCGGACCTTCGCACAAGTCTTAAATGAAACTTGGATTCGCTTCTATGGCGTCACGACTGCCGTTCAAAAGATGGATAGTGGGGAGCAGATTTGGGATATCGAGGCGCTAGGTGCGTCATTTCGCGTTGAACAATATGCCAAAGCTGCGGGAACTGGTGCTTGGTATGGTGCAACGCCGCCGTGGTCTATTCCTGTTGACAGCTATGATTCTCGAGACGTGGGCGGATATCAAGGTCAGAGCCACGCGGAGCGCGTGGCCGATATTATGAATAGTCCGAAATGGAGAGCGTTCGTCACGACAACACTGCCGGCGAGTACTCGTGACCTCGACCAAAATAATCGCACTAGAATAGAGTTGAGAGTTGCGCGAGATGTACTCGCGGCCGTAGGCGCGGCCAAGGCAGTCGCAGAACGCATAGAAGCCGGGTTTATTGAAGCTGAGGCCCCACCCGCATAGCGCGCGTCCGGTGCAAGTCAGGTTTGATTGTGGCTCGCGTGCGACCGTGCGCGGCGTGTTAGGCCGAAGGCTTTGGCTTCGCCGATGCCGACGGGCTTGGCCGGTCTCAGCAGAATATTTTTCAGGGAGGAGATGATGCGCACCAGTTTTTTGGTTTTCCTAGCCGCGGTTGTTCTTTCTTCGAGCGAGTCGTTTGCACTCCCAAAATTGGAAGCCTCAACACGAGCAAGCGGAGTGGTCGCTTTCCAGGATGAAAACGACAAAACACAGTTTTACGTCTATCCCGAAGTCGTCCCCTTGGTCCTCGGCCTCACTCTCTCAAATCCATCCGTCAAGTATTGGGGGATAGGCCACACATTCCGCCAGAAGGATCCGGAGTTCGGAATCCTTGTGCCAATCACAGGCGGCACCATTTCGGGACTTGCAACTATAACAATCGTCCCAACTCAAGAAGCTGCCATACGCGCAGCCATTAAAAAAGACTTCGGACAAGACAACGCAAAACTTGCGAATCTCGATGGCAAGACCAAGACCATTCAGCCTGTATTTGCTGGCACTTCGATCGGCCAAGCAGGCCTTGGTGATGCGGTTTTTCCTACATCATTCCGCTTTGGCTCCTCGTTCTCATTTGTAGTGGGCTCGCCTGACAGTCATACCTTTGCATCGTATGTGGCGCAGCGAATTGCCGATCAGTTGGAAGTGACGCCGGATTCGAGCTTCAGCATTAATTTGGTTGCGGAATCTCAGTTTCGGGGTCCGGCGTGGACGACGACGTGTTCTGCCGACCTCGCTCAAGTCTGGAAAGATGTTCGCCAGCGCTACGGCGGCTCGGGTGGATATGGCTGGCTCGGAATATCAGTCGACTACCAGTCGATTCAGCAGGACTTGTTTCGGAGCAAGAAGATCAACTGCGACTTTTCTGCAGGCGATCTGGACTCCAAAGAGAAGGGAGACGAGCTGTTCCAAATTGCGAAAGATGCCCTGACATCTATAAACAGCCCAGATAATGAATTTTTCCGCTTCCAACCAAATCCGCAGGCCGCTACGCCAGGCGGCGGCGGACAAGGGCCGTGGCTTATTTCGCTCAACTTGGCCTACAGTTCGGCCGCGCTAACTCAAAAAATAGAATGGCGTCAAACCTTTACCTTCAACCCCACGGTTTTGAGAGAGATGCCGACCTCCCTCACGCTGGCCGTGAAGTGCGACATCAACACCGAGCAGTATTTCAAAGAACTGGACACTACGACGCCGTGCATCACCGCCACAAAGGCGCGCTTCTTCCAGGATTGGGCGGACCGCGAAGCGAGGCTGAAAACGAGAAAAATGGAAGAGATAATGGTCAATCCGAGACTGTCAGATCAGCAACGAAAAGATCTGGTTAGATTCTACTCGCGGATCGCATTGACCGACGCAAACATTCTTGTTGCTTCAAAAACAATTTCCGATGCGGACACCCAAAAGTTCGTGAAAGACCAGGACATTGTCTCGATCGGCCTGTCGCCGGAGTTCTTCTCTAAAATGGAGGAGGAAGTTAGTCGAGGTAGAAGCATCAAGGATGCCCTAGGGGCGATTGCGCTGCGCTGATGAAAGTCCACCACCTATTGAGTTGGGTTGCACTGATGTGGGCGACCCAACCGCTTTTCGCAGTCGCAGCCGAACCGCCCAAACTATGCCGGCTGGAAGGAGCGACACGCGTGCCAGATAAGTTGGAGGCATTCGTCTTTTCGGGTACCGGCCAGTCTCCGGCTTGCCCTAACGGAGAATGCTGCCTTTCGAGGTCCTTCCGTGAGATAGTAATCACTGAACGCGCTATGCCAAACAGCGTCTGGACAAGAGCTGTTAAGTTTGATCACCTGTCTCAGGGCATATCCGGCAAAACATTTACTGCTACGCTAGTGGAGACTGACGGTCGGGACATCGGGCTATCGACCGAATTCTCTTTGGAGAACGTGAATATAATAACAGACAAGGATGGATTTGGCTTCCTTCCCGTTGTGGTACGTTTTACGTCCTCGGCGCCCACTGCAAAGGTGTATTTGACAAAATTTATTTACTCAGACCTCGATGGACTATCATACAGTTACGGGCCTTATTTTTACGTGACCGATAGAGCAACTCCGCGACATGATCTGAGGGATCGCCTTATGATGCGAGGCTTTACCGTTCGGGAATGAGCGCTGACAGGCTTCGAACACCGGGGAAAGCAACTGGAGAGCACCCGCGCCTGCGAGTTTGCTACAATTGACCTACCAATGAATATTTCCTCCAGACGGAGTTGGAGTCCGGCCTAGAGAAGGACGGACGGATGAAGGTGGCAAGGCTCACGGAAGCGCAGATTATGGGTGTGTTGAAGGAGCAGGAGGCCTGCGCAGACAGCCGATCTGGCTCGCAAGCATATCCGAGGCGACGATTTACAAAAGCCAAGTTCGGCGGCATGGAGGTGTCCGGGGCGAAGCGGAAGGCGCTGAGGAGGAGAACGCGAAGCTGAAGAAGCTCTTGGCCGAGCAGATGCTCGATGAGGCTGCGCTACGCGAGCTTGTATCAAAGGATGGTCGGGCCCGCCGCCAAACGCGCTGCGATGGCGCATCTGGAGGACAGGATGGGCCTGTTGGAGCGGCGGGCCTGTTCGATCGTGGGCGCGGACCTGAAGATGATCCACTACTGCTCTCGCCGGCCGCCAGACACCGAGCTTCGCGCCCGGCTACGCGAACTGGCCAACGAACGCCGCCGGTTCGGCTATCGCCGGCTGTTCGTTTTGCTGCGACGGCAGGGCGAGCCCTCAGGGATCAATCGGATCTACCGAGAGGAACGGCTCACTGTCCGCAAGCGTCGGCCGCCGACAAGCGGTAGACACCGGGAGCCACGGTTGAGGCGAAGCCGAACGCACGCTGGTCATTCGACTTCGTCTACGACCAGTTCGCCAACCGACGGCGCTTCCGCCTCCAGCATCTTCGACGACGACGGTAAGGAATGCCTGGGCGCGATCCCGGGCCCGTCGATCTCCGGACGGCGGGTGGCTCGAGAGCTGACGGCGATTGTCGAGCCGCGCGGCAAGCCGGGCTCGATCGTCTTCGACAACGGCACCGAGTTCACCTGCAATGCCATGTTGGTTTGGTGCAAGGACACGGGGATCGACTGGCGCCTCATCGCTCCGGGCAATCCGCAACGGGCAATCGGCTGCGCAACCGACCGGCTCCGCCGATCGCCCATTGCTCCACCTGCGCCAATCGGCGTACAAAACCCTGACTCTAACTGCCGCTGAATGAAAGTTCAGTGGCGGGTCAGCTTGGGGACAATGCCCTCGTAGTTGAGCTTGCTCGCGGGGGCGAACAACGCCTGGCCGCCCCCCGTGATGACCTCTGAAAAGGAGAAGATCCCCGAGATCGCGGTCCTCGATCAGCCGCTTGAGCACGCTCATCTAAGGGTCTCCTACGAGCATCGACGCGTCCAGCTTTCGTAGATGGGCCGACGACGGATTCAACAGAATGCTATCCGCTGAAACAGATGTTCGTCCTTGCCATCCGCTTCTCGCGAAGCCAACCTGCTCAGACGAGCCGCCCGGAGGACCGACGAAGTTGTCAAAAGTTACAAAGCGTCTGAGAGATATCCCGAGAAAACTGCCGGCGGCGGACCAGCTGGCCCGGGCGCTTGATATCTGTTCGGCAGGCACGGTCCCCGAATATGCAGCTTTTCGTCCTTGGCTCGCCAAGAAACTCAAAGGACAATCCGGAAAGGTCCCCGCCTCGGACCCCCTGGGTGCGCGTCAGAGCTTTGCAGCTTCAATCGCATTTGAGTTCGCTCGGCTGAGCGCAATGATGCGTCATGCGAAAGAAACGGACACCCCGCCTGATTTCAGGGATTTCCTTAAATTCAAATTGCTCATGTCCTTCTCAATGCAAAGCAAGCGGGGAGAAGACTTTGTTACTTCCCTATTAACGACCGATAACCTCGAAGACCACGAGATTACGAACAACTTATCATCGGCATCCCCGGCTCAGCTGCGCATTCGGCTGTTTACCGCGATGGATCGGAATCGCGGCCATGACGCCTTCAATTCTCGGTCGCATCGAAGAAGGTGATCTCGAATATGCGTTTCTCAGATCTCTCTGTCACTTCCGCTCAGGACAGTTCGAGGAAGCTATCGAATATTCGAGACGTGTACCCTTGTCTGTACCGGACGGACCGCGTGCTGTCGAGATTCGTGCCAAGAGCCATGCCTATCTCGGCGAAGGCACTGCCGTGAGAGAAGCCATTAGTGCTCTTGCACAGGATGCTATTACTACATGCCAAACTTTGCTTCTGGCCGAGTTAACGGCGTATCATTCAGGAAGACCGCAGGAAGCCGAGGTAGCCGTCGGCGTCCACCCCGTTTTCGGGCACAAGCTGACGATTTCGGATGATGACGCCGGCTTTGGTGAATATCAAAAGTTCCACGTGAGGCTTCTCACCGCCTTCGCAGAGCGATGCGCGGAGATTGAAGAATCTCTATCGATCGAGAACGATGTATCAAAAGTGCCCGCCGACTGGGGCGCTATAATGTCAAGCGATCCAATCCTACAACGCAGTGCCATCGCTGTCGCTCTGGAGCCGCGCCTCGCTGCTGGGCCAAATGCACGCTCGCTGCCAGCGCTGGTGTTGGAATCTCTTTATCCGTCGATAAGCGAAGGCGATCGAGAAGCGCTGCAAGTACTCTTCCAATCGCTTTATCGCCTCGGCGCTTACGATGAATTCATGACTCAGTTCAAGGCGATCTGGTCTGAGCGTATGCGCGATGAAGGTTGGCTCGACCTTCTCGGACTCGGGTATCAGGTCGCAGTCATTCAAAAAGATCCTCTTGCAAGCGAACTCAAAACGGCAATCGATAATCTGGGTGCAAGGGACGTTCAAGCGAACGCAGACGAAATCGCGAACCGTCACTTAGTCGCGTCGCGCCTGACGCCTATGGGGCGGGAAGCGTATCGCCTCGCATGCCTCGCCATCGATGCTGCTGCCAAGCAGGATATGTTATGGCGTGATGCCGGACTGCTCGCTTTGGGTTTTTTCCGCATCATTGAAGTAGAGTTCAACGAGCGTTTTATCCGGCCGGTTGCCAAGTCCATCGCCTTACCCCAATTGGAAGCATTGATCGCAGCGGCATCGATCGAGGCAAAGAAGCCGTGGAAAGAGGCCCTCAAATCATTGAAAAGTGTCATTTCCGATCCTTCGGAGCGGCTGATGCTGGGTCCCCTCAGAAAAATGTGTGACGACTTCGCCCATCCGCCGCCGCAAATCGATGCGAGTCTGCGTGCCTTCATTTACTCGGCTTTCGACGCCCAGTTGACCCCGGCCGGGCGAGCGGCGTTCTATTCCCAACGACTGATCGATACGATTTCCTCCGGCCGAGTTAATAGCTACCGAAATCCGCCGGCGCACGGACGCTTTGTGCGTATGTCGGAGGCCAAGGAATGCCAGCGGCTCGTCAACGACAGCCTGAAAGAATACTTCTCATGGTTCGTGGATTACGCAGTTCACGCCGACGAGGTGATCGAATAACTAGTCTCGCTCTGCGCGGGAGTCACAGTATTGGCCCATCGCTTCCGCTGACGCGGCGCCGCACATATCGATTCGCAGGGACAGACCAAAAGGTTGCAGCCGGCGGTAGACCGACGCTTTTGACAAGGAGCCGGTGCTTCAACGTCGTTTTTGCTTTATAGCAAACGCGTGGCAATCCAAGAAAGCGCACTAAGCTCTAGTGCATTGGTGTTATGCCCTTCAATATCAATCCTCGCCGAGTGAGGATTTCCAGGCAGCGCAAACAACAATCTCCGGACAGAGCACCCTTTCCCCCTCGGTCCTGTGCGTCTGAAGCCCCGCAAGCACTCGCTGCTCCATCTCGTAGGCGCCGAGCGAAGAATGCCATTTCTGCTGCATGACCAAGTTCCACTTTTCGCCGAGAATCTCGTGCGGAACGTGCTTGTTGATGTCCTGAAGCCTTGCGGCGAGGTCCTGCGCGTGGCCTATCTTCCAGAGGTCGCGGCTGCCGAAGCGCATCGCATACGTGTACGCCGCCTCGGCGGCGCTCCTGGACATCTCTCCCAACCAGTCGGATGGGCGAGGGCCGGTGGTCGGCTTCGCAAACGCGGCGGCGAGACCTAGGAGACGCGGTCGATCCTCGGTGTGTGGTAGTACAATCTCGGTTTTTGGCAATGCCAGGGCTGTCGCGGCGTCGTCTGCATCGAGAAGCACGGCGCGCTCCGTTGCCTCGTAGGTAAGCTGCTCCTTCAAAACGTCGATGAGCTTGAGCCGCGGATCGTCGAAGCGCCACGCGCGAAGGATCGGCAGCGCCTTCGGACGGGCGAAAGTTCCGTCAGGATTAAGGTCGTGGGCACGTAACGCGGACCGATCGACGAAATCCTCGGTCGCCACCGGGATGGGCGCGAACTCGACGACACCGAGAAGTCGCCCCCGCTCTCTGACCGGCGTTGGTTCGCCCTGCGTGCCCACGAAGACCAGGAGGTCTCCCGGACCCCAGGAGGATATAAGCGTGTCGCGATTACCATCGATACCGAAGTCGGCTACGGGACACCTGACGGGGTCGAATTCGTAGCACCGCTTTGCGAAGACATGCATGACTAGGCAGGCTGCCTGATGTCGTCGAAGACCTCATCGAGATCGGCGTCGGAGACCGGCGGAGCCAACAGGCCCTTGGACATCTCGCGCTTCTTGGCGAGGAGCCGGTCCAACGACATGTCGAACGACTTGTCTCCCCACTTCGGGTGGCGCGCCAGCGGCACGTGGATGCTCACCGGCTTGGTCTGTCCAATGCGGTAGACGCGATCGTTGCACTGGTCTTCGACGGCCGGGTTCCACCACCGGCTGAGGTGAACTACGTGGTTCGCGGACAGGATCGTCAGGCCGACGCCGGCAGCCTTCGGCGAGAGGATCATCACATCGAACGCCTCTCGTCCCTCCTCGAAATCGTCGACGAAGGCCTGTCTTTTGGCTCCGGGCGTGCCGCCGTTGATGATTATCGGGCGCGGAATGCCCATTTCCGTGGCGATCGCCTCCGCCAGCATGCTCTGCATCGCGCGATGCTCAACGAAGACGAGAGCGCGTTCGCCACGACGCTGAACGTTGCGAAGTATCTCGAAGGTCTTCCCGAGCCTTGCGGACTGGCCTATCCAGGCGAGGCACTCCACCCGTTTCGTCAGGTCGAACTTGCTGGGTTCTCCGGGAAACAGGCTGATTCCTCGCAGCCGCTGGACAGTTTCCAGTATGGCGCCTCGCTTGCGTTCGCCAGGCGCCAACGCCTTCTCGATCACGTCGTCGTAGTGCTTCGCTTGCAGCGCAGGCATCTCGACCGGATATGGGACAACTGTCTTGCTTGGTAGCGAGACCTTCACGTCCTCCTTCATGCGGCGAAGGATGATTGGCGGCGTGTTAGCATTCGGCTTCAGGAGCAGGTCGGACAGCGTGCGGTAGCGGTTGATATCAGCGTCTCGATAGGTTTTAGAAAACCTCTGCAAGTCTCCAAGAAGGCCCGGCGACACTCGGTCCATAATGGACCACAAGTCCTCGATTCGGTTCTCGATCGGAGTGCCGCTCAATCCGAGGACAAAGTCCGCGTCCATGGCTTTCGACGCCCATGTGTTCAGTGTGCCCGGCTCTTTGATCTTCTGAATCTCGTCGAAGACCGCGACGGAGAACCTGATCTTCCCGAACGCCACGTGGTTGTCCGCGAGCGTCTCGTACGTCGTTAGCACCCAGTCATGGTCAGCGATCTTCCGCCAGTCCAACGGCTCGATGTCTGCAGTGGCCGGCTCTGTATTCATGAACTTACGGATACCTGATCCGAAGACGTCTGCCCGGTTAGGCCCGAGGGCGTCCGGGGCAAGATGCAGGCGCGCCTCCTTGATCCAGTTCTGGAGCAGTGCAGTGGGAGCGACTACGAGAATTGGAAGGGACCGGCTGCCCTTTTTGCGCGCTAAGGCTTCGGAGTTCTTGCGTATCCACGCGAGGAAGGCCAGCGACTGGAAGCTCTTTCCAAGCCCCATGTCGTCGGCGAGAAGGACACCTCGCCAGCCGGCAAGCCATGACCGGATCAGCCATTCGAAGCCTTCCGACTGGTGCGGCTTGAATGCATTTCTGCCTAGGCGTTCGGCGGGCGGGGTCGTTGCGACGCCGGCGCGCCGCGGGACCAGCGTGGCTTCGTAGCTGACGTCCTTGAAGTTGGTCTTGATTTGGACGACGAACGGGCCCTTGGGAGCCAGCCGCTCCGATTCGTCCACGCCGTATCGATTTTCCGCGTCGGGCGAGGTCGCCAGAGCGGGCTCAACAACGGCGCTTCCGACCACCTGCCCAAGTATCTCACGGGCCTGCTCCACGCGGATCTCGGTCCCCTTGAAGGCGACCTTGTCCCGCTTCTCCTCGTCGGCCCGACGGCACTCTTCATGCAGCTCCTCGACCTCTTTCCGCGTGATCTCGATATCGGAGTCGCCCAGGCGAACCGGAAAACGTTCGGGCAGCCATTGTGTGGAGGAATTCGACAGCCAGGAAAGCTCCGGCCGCTCCCAAAGCCCGAGCCCGGTCACCCTATCAGAATACTGGCGCGTCTCCACGAACAGCGCGCTGGTGAGGCCGTCGGATGCTCCGAGCCCGAGCCCTTTCGCGATGGCGGCGCGCGGGTTCCTGACGAACTCTCGCTTCTCCGCATCCGGCGCGGCGCGAGCACTCTTGACGACCTTCAACGCGCTCCTCAGATCCGGATCGATCAGCACGTATGTGGTGCGGCGTACCCGATAGGCGCGGCTGACTTCGTGCTCGCCCTCGAAGGCGCGCTGAAACGCAGACTGGTCGGTGGCAGCTAGAAGTCGATTGGCCTCCTCGTCGACCAGTTCGTCGAACGGGTTCTGGTCTGCTTCTCCGTCTGTATCGAGGGCCGGAGCGTTGTCGTCCAGGGATCTAGCCTTGCTTCGGCTCATGAGCACCGGAACAAAGTCTAGCGAGCCCGGCGCGTCCCGAACATCGAGCGAGAATGAGCCGGCCTGAAAGACAGTGAAGCTCTTCGTGAATTCATCGGCTTCCACGGTGGCCGGGTCGACGCGAGCGAGCGCCGCTGTGACGGCCGCCCACTTCTCCACCCTTTGCTCGATTGGCCTCTGCGCAACGGCGTTGAAGGCCTCGGCTGCGACGACGAGCTGGAGGAGCGCTCCTTGAAGAACGCCCGACCTTCCGCCCCATTGCAACAGGATGCCTGTCCGCTGCGGGTCGATGATTAAATAGCTTGTGTCTTTCCAGACGAGGCGGACGGAGGGATTGCTGCTGAGGGTGCCCGTGAACGAGACGTCCACCATGACCGGCGCAGGACCGGGTAGTCCGATCGCGCCGCCAAAGGAGGAGGTGAATTCGGCAGCCGTTTCGTTGGGAATCAGAAGCCTATTTCCATCCCACGTCGCGATCTTGTCTCGCGCGAGGGCGACCAGGCGGCGGGCGATCGGCTGCAAGTGGTCCCCGAGGGATGCCCACGCGTCTTGGCCAAGCTCCTTCGGCGCGCCGATACCGAGAGTTCGTGGTTGGACGAGCCGTACCGCGACATGTTCGTCTTCACACGTGGAAATAAGCTTCGCGCTCATGCTATCTCACCATGTATTCGCTCTGCATGATCCGCGTGTTTGTCAGGGCGAAGATTTCGTCAGCCACCTTGCTCTGCCAGCTATAGCCGCCCGGCGGCACGTGGTTGTATGCGCGCCTGCTCCAGCGGCGATCGGAATTCGGGACCATCACGTCACTGGACATGTAGCTTACGGCGTGGAGTGTCGGCGCGCTCGGATCCTGGGCGTCGTGCCAGATATTGCATCGGCCGTTGTGGCTCCACTCGGCGACCAGCCCGTTGCCTATGCGCAGGAGCAGGCATGAGTGGCCCCGCTCGATCGGCTTGCTGCCACCTCTGCTCCACGTCGAATAAGGAGTTTCGCCATCGAACATCCGACGGGCACGCGCCTCGCCAACCCTGTCGAAGATCACGCACGCGTCGGAGATCAGGTTCCTCTCGTAGACGGCGGTCCAGAAGGCCCTGCGGTATTTCCAGTGCCGTTCCAATGCGATCTCGTCGACGACGTCGAGGAACTGCCGCAGAGACTGCTCGATGAGCCAGCGCTTGACTACATCGGTGCAATTCATCGGCGACCACTTCGCCTGGCGCGTCCTTGGATCGCCAAATTTTCCAAGGAGGAACGCGAGCATGCGGTCGCGGACTGGTTTTTCCGGCATATTGCCCGCGTGAGGCAGGATGAGAGAGTCGGCCACCAGTCCACGATGCCTCTCGAACGGCGCGACGCCCTTTTTCTTGCCGCACCAGAACGACACGGCCTCCAGCCGATGGGCTGGTTGCATTTCGGTGGCTGCGATCTGGCGAAGTCCCGCCGCAAATGCCGCTTCGGCCAAGCCAGACTCCGCCGCCAGGTTTCCGATGCCTTCATTGGACAGGAGTTCGGATGGCGAAAGAAATCGGATGATAGCGGCTGAGGCTATGCGACCCGGGGCCTCGGCGACATCGAAGATGCGCAACGATTGGTGTGCAGCAGACCAGGCGCCGGCGAACTTGGGCGCGAGCCGGGCAAGACATTCGGCCACGGCCTGGAGCGCCTTTGAATCCTCAGGGAACCGTACGGCATAGGCGGCGGCGAGCCTGCGGAAATGCGACTTGCGCGAGAGCGCTTCCACGAGGCGCAGATATCGATCGAGTAGTCCCGGTTCGTCCGCGAACGGACGCACGCCGTCCCAGACACACCACGGTGCGCGGAGCAAGTCCGACGAATTCGGGGGCAATCCCGCGCCGAGCGCACGTCTGACCCGGTCCGCGATCTCATCGAGATCCGGCGGAGATCGAGTTTCCACTGATTCGGTCGGCGGGCGAATGGCGTTTGCCGCGGCCTCGGTGGCGAGCTGCCTAGGAGCATCGAATCGAAAACTGCGAAACGCCCGCAGGTCCTCCAAGGCGGCCTTCAGCGGCATCGAGACGTCCCTTCCTGGTTGAGCCGCGCCATGCGCTCGATCTGCTGCCGAATTTCGTCATTGAGCGTTTTGATCGCGCGAATGTCGTCGATGCCGTATTTAGTCTCGGCGTCCATCACGAACCGGAGATCGATGCGCCGGTTTCTGGCCCAGGAGTCCCTGCCGTCTACTGCTGTGATCGGACGCGTGGACGAGTACCCAGCGACGGAAAGAATCTGCTCGCCGCGGCGGTTCCGGAACTGCCGAAGCTCGGGTTGATCGGCGAGGATTTCGCGATACGTGTTGGTCGCACGTTCCGTCGAGAGTTGCCAATTATTACGATCGCGCTGGACAGGGTCGGCCACTCCCGTGGAGTCGGTATGACCTTCCAGGAAGACCGTCTCAAGAACCGCGCCGCGATGGCCGGAACAATGGTCTGTCGCACCGTTTTGGCAGGCTGAGTAGCGCTGGATAATCGGCTCGAGTACGCGCGCTATCCGCGCAACGTTTTCCCGCGCGGCAGAGTCCAGATCGGACTTATTCGGATCGAATCGGATGGCCCGCTCAGACAACCGAACTACACCATTTTGCTCGTCAATCTCGACTTGCTGGATGCCTTGCGCCTCGAGCTGCGATTTAATGTCAGTGAGCAGTTTCTGGCGCTGGTCGGCCGCGATCTGCAAGGCCTCAATCGGCCCGCGGATCGTCTGCTGGACCGACGCGATCTTCGTGTTGACGTCGGCACTAAGTGCGGCGTTTTCTTTGACGACTGCCTGGAGGCAATTACGGATGCGTTCCGCGTCCTCGTCACCCTTCCTGAAATTGAGCGCGAACATCATCAGCATGATGATGAACAAGAACAGCATGCCGACCATCATATCGGTCATGGAGATGAAGTAGTTCTCGTCCTCCGTTTCGTGGCTCGATTCCGCACTCAGTTCGATCTCGCTCATCGAGGATTACTCCGCGGCCACTCGCTGCGTGATCCTACCCAGAAAGTCCTGTAAGGCCTCCGCGATGTCTGTGGTGTTTGCCTCCAGCGCCGCCGCTGCTCCCGACAGACCGGTTATAGCCCGCCCACAGTTGGTGTCGATCTGACCGACGAAGTCCTTGATGGACTCCTGGTACCTGTTCGACTCCTCGATGATCGCAGCGACCGCTGCTGCCAAAGACGCGTCGACGCGTTCGAATTTGGTGGAATACTCGCTCCAGAGCTTCTGGAGGGCCTGGTGTTGAACGATGAGCGTTTCTGCGAGCTGCCGCGCGGCGCCTTGACTTTCGTGCAGCTCGACGACGGAGGCGCGTAGCGACTGCGACATCTCTTGGGCTGATGTTGCGATCTGCGACGAGGCATGCACAAGCGGCTGGGTCGCCGCCCCAACCGCCTCCGCGGCCTTTCCAAACGAGAGGGCGACGCTCTCCGAGCGTTCAGTGCTCTGGCGGACGCTTTCCGCCTGGCGGCCCATGGCGGCTTCCGCTTCCTTAAACGTGGTGGACAGTCGCTCCACGTCAGAGCGCATGGTCGAGAGGACTTCTCCAAGCCCCGTGCGCAGCGCCTCGGCCGTCTGCGAGGCGGCTTTGGAAGCCGCCTCCACAACGCCATCGAGGGCCGCGCGCGAGCGATCCACGGAGGCGTTCGCCTCCGACGCCGCCATCTCGGTGACCTTGCGCAAGTGCGCCTGGAGCACGTCCATCTGTTCCTGCGATCGCTGGCGCATTGCCTCTTCGGCCGTACGGAAGCCCTCTGCCGCGCGAGCAACTTCGGCTCGAACCCCGTCGAGCATCTCGCCGATGCCCGAGCGAATGGCCCCAGCGCCCTCCTCCGAAGCCTTCGCCGTCGCGTTCGCCAGCTTCTCGATCACCTCACGAGATCGGGCGGCAGCCTCCGCGGACTCGCGCGTCATCACCTCCTGGAGCCCCGACATGGCCTGCGTGAAGCCATCCATCTGATTGCCGACCTTCGCCAGCACGTCCCGCAGACCTTCCTCCATGATTCCTGTGGCACTTCTCGACGCAGCTTCTGTACTGGCCTGAACTAGATGCCGGGCTTCCTGAGCAGCCGACGTGAGGGTCTGGACCGCGTGTTCGACCGCCTCCTTTCCACCGGCGCTAGATTGTGAAAGCTTCTCGGTAGCGTCTGAGACCAGACGCGCGAAGTTGTCGGTCGCGCTTTCGATCTTTGCCGCGAACGCGTCTCCTGTCGAAGCCAGCTTCTCCTGCATGGCTCGAATAACTTCGCCACTGTTGGCGAGGACTGTCGATATCTCGCGCAACTCCCGCCCCGCACTGCCCTGAACCACTTCGCTGAATTGCTCCAACAGCCCTTCAGTGCCTGTCTTGCTCGCGTTCTCCATCTGAGTGGCCGTTGCCTCGAGCGTTCGCGAGAGTGGCTCGACGGCTTCAGCGACCGCCGTTCCGATCGTTGGAGCGATCGCCGCACCCAACTTCTGGAAGTACTGATCCGTATTCATCTCGCGAAGCTGGAGCAGCTGCTGCTGGCCGAGATCCAAGTTTTTGATCGCCAGCGCCTGGGCCGAAACGGCGGATGTGCGCGCCTCCAGCACCCGACAGAACCGCTCAAACCCCATGTCAATGAGGATGCCGTATGACCGAAAGAAAATGCTCAGTACGATGGATGAGAAAAGCCCTGCAATGGACGTAGAGAACTTGAAGGTCGCTGCGTTCAGAAGCTCGCGCAAGGACTGCGTCATGTCGTTTGCGGAGGCGCCTGTGCCGTGGGAAGCCTTCGAGAGAGCGATTACCAAACCGACGAAAGTGAGGAGCAGACCGAGCCCGACGAAGTAGCCTGGAATGCTTGGCATGAGGCGCAGACTGAACATGTGCTCGCGCGCCAGGCCGGAATTGAAGAAGTTCTGGGGACGGACCGTCGCGAATCGAATGACCCGACCATTCACTTTCTCGCTGACGTGGGTCTTTGAATAGGCGAACCAGGCAGTGCCGACGAGCGGATCGATCGCAAGCGACTGGTTCAGCGCGTCGTAGTTAGCCTCGAATTCCTTCTGGTCCTTCAGCTTCTCCACCTTGCGACGGGCGCGCCACAGGAGGAACCGGACGGGAAATACATCGCCCAGAAGTAGTGCGAAGGCAATGGCGACAGCACAGCGCACAATCTCCGAGGCGAGCGCGTAGGCAAACTCGGGCCGGCTTACGTTATCGATGTTGCTTCGAGCGACTTCCTGGAAAATCTCGCGAACCAAACTAGAATTTGCATGCTCCACGATGAGCGGCACATGAGCTGACATCGCGTAGAAGGCAACAAAGACGCCGACGAGAATGGGCGCTCTGATCAGCGGTGACCAAAACAATCTTGCAGTCGAGATCAAGAATAACGCCCCCGAACTTATTCCGGATAGAGAGGAACCGCCCCCGGTCCGATCGCCCCTGCAGCCTTCAGCTCATCGATTCTTGAAGAATAGTCTTCCGCGCTCGGTGAGCTTAGGCTGGCCACCAATAACAGAACATTTCAAGAACCGCTTCGATCGGGCCATCTTCTAAGCGGTTCTAATAGCTGCGTGTGCCGCTGCAAATAACAACTTACGTGGTTTCCTAAGCTTATGGGCAAAAAAATCACTCATGCTGTCCACCAAGGATCGCGCTTGTGTGTGGCGCGTAGCTGGCACCACATAGTGCCCGCGCTAGGTCCGCATTTGCTCGAATGGAGAAATGCCCCATCCGTGATTCTACGGGGGTTCGGACGCGACGAACCGGCGCCTAATGCGTAACTTTCCGCCCCAAGGCGCGCCCACTCAAGAGTGCCACACAAAACAGTTCGTCGGATCAAAAACTTCAATAGAGCAGGCAAAGCAGATTGCCGTCTCAGTTCAATCCTTTCCGGCAGCATTCACCCTCCGGCAAAAGTCGCGTCCGAGTTGGGCAAAAGATAAGAGGCGCGACCTAAGTAGCAGCGTCGCGCCTCTATCCTCATGTGTATTCCGAGGCGGTATCGTGGGTTCGCCAGTTCATCGACTCATCGATCCGGCGTTGCACCAGGGTGGCTAGCGCTTCGGGATCATGACCGCTGCCGTTGATATGAATAGCTACCGGTCCCATCGACCGAACGTCTCCCGCACCGACACCAATACCAGGCGATGAAGGAGTGGGAACGTTCTGGATCACGCTCGCAGGCGGCACTTGGGAGGTGACGCCCTGAGGCACGTTGACGCCAGAACCTGCGCTGCCGCGTCGAACCATGAGATTATGATCAGCATCGATCCAGTGCTCCCGCACCGAGTCGTTATCGTTGCCGGCAAGCATCTTTACTTGGAGACGACCATTGTGCATGCGCGTCTCACCCGTCGCTAGGCCAACGTGACCTCCGGTTTGCATGTAGCCTTTGCCGCCAGTTTGAAGCAGAACGTCACTCCGCATGACTTTCGCCGGATCAATGGCACTCCCATAGCGCTGAAACGAATTCGCAACTGCGCTACCGGTACCCTTGCCTCCGGCGGCCTCGATCGCCTTGTTGACGAAGCGAGCGCACCAGGCGTTGCTTCTGCCGCGAACATCACCGCCAAGAGCCGCCGCCAACACTCGGTTGTCGGTGTACTCGTTCATGCCCTTGTACTTCTCAGCCCAGGCGACAGCGTCGCCCGTACCCGCAAATCCAGCGCCAGCACCAAGTGCATTCATCTGCTTACGGACGCCCGCAGCCCAACCGCCGTTCAATCCACTTGGATCATTCGCGGCGCCGGGTGGAGCATAAGTGCTACCCATCTTGTCGAGATCGGCACCGGCTCGTCGGTAGTTCTTCGCCACGACTGACCAGTCTTGCTGATCCCCGCGTCGAGATCGGCAAACCGCATCTTGCGAGCCATGCCGGTTGCCGGGTCCATGATGCCACCTGGGTTGTTGCCCGAAAGCACGACGCCGTTACCCGTTTCATGTGCGATGATGCCGGCCAGCAACGCGGATGGAATACCGTTCGTCCTGGCGGCGGCGACGATTTTGTCATACTTGCCAGCGGGGCGGTGCCGGCGAAGGCGGACCGGCTGATATCGTCAGCACCTCCGCTGAAGGACGGAATTTTGTCGCGCCTGATGATGCTGTCGGAATTGAACGAGGGGAGCGCTTGACCTGGGATGCTCTTCATCAAGCCAGGTACGCCGTCAAAGAAGTTGCGTCCGCTAGTCTGTCTCGCACCGCGCCCCGAACCACCCATAGTGTCATTCGGCCTGCAATATTGACCCCCTAAGCCGGGGGATCGGCGTCCAAAATTGCCCCCCTGTAGATTGGTCTGTTGCGCTGCCTGCTTTGGAATGAAGCAGGTGGTCGGGGATGCTGGTCGTGGAGACGATTGCGCGGATTCGGCGCGAGCACTTCATCAAGGGCAAGACGATCAAGGAGATCGCCCGCGACCTGAAGGTGTCGCGGAACACGGTCCGCAAGGTGCTGAGGTCCGGAGAGACGTCCTTCGAGTACGAGCGGCAGGTGCAGCCACGACCAAAGCTGGGGCGGTGGGCATCGGAGCTCGATAGGCGCTGGCGGCGAACGCGACCAAACCGGCTCGTGAACAGCTGACGCTGATCCGGATCTTCGAAGAGCTGCGCGGGGGCAGCTACGACGGCGGTTACGATGCCGTGCGGCGTTACGCCAGGCGGTGGAGCAAAGAACGCGGGCAATCGACCGCGGCCGCTTATGTCCCGTTGAGCTTTGCCCCCGGCGAAGCCTACCAGTTCGACTGGAGCCACGAGGTGGTCTTGCTGAGCGGCACCACGGTGATGGTGAAGGTCGCCCATGTCCGGCTCTGTCACAGCCGCATGCTGTTCGTGCGGGCCTATCCGCGGGAGACGCAGGAGATGGTGTTCGACGCCCACGACCGGGCGTTCGCCCTGTTCAAAGGCACCTGCACCCGCGGCATCTACGACAACATGAAGACCGCCGTTGAGACGATCTTCGTCGGTAAAGGGCGTCTCTACAATCGCCGCTTCCTGCAGATGTGCAGCCACTATCTGGTCGATCCGGTCGCCTGCACGCCAGCGTCGGGCTGGGAGAAGGGGCAGGTCGAGAACCAGGTAGGGCTGGTCCGGGAGCGCTTCTTCACCCCGCGGCTGCGGTTCAAGAATCTCGACGAGTTAAACGCCTCGCTGCTCGACAAATGCATCGCCTACGCGAAGGCGCATCGCCACCCGGAGCTGGTCGATCAGACGATCTGGGAGGTGTTCGAAGCCGAACGTCCCAAACTCATTCCCTATGCCGGGCGCTTCGACGGCTTCCATGCGGTAACGGCGTCGGTCTCGAAGACCTGCCTGGTGCGCTTCGACAACAACAAGTACTCGGTCGCAGCCAGCGCAGTCGGACGGCCGGTCGAAGTTCAAGCCTATGCCGATCGCATCGTGATCCGTCAGGATGGACGTATCGTTGCCGAGCACCCGCGATCCTTTGTCCGCGGCGATACCGTCTACGACCCCTGGCATTATGTGCCGGTGCTCGCCCGCAAACCCGGCGCCCTGCGCAACGGTGCTCCCTTCAAAGACTGGGTGCTGCCAGCCGCGATCGAGCGGATTCGGCGCAAGCTTGCCAACACCGACGATGGCAATCGGCAGATGGTCGACATCCTCAACGCGGTGCTGACTGACGGTCTGTCCGCGGTGGAAGCGGCCTGTGCCGAAGCGCTCGGTCATGGCGTCCATTCCGCCGATGTCGTGCTCAACATCCTGGCCCGTCAACGTGAACCCGCCCCACCGGCCAACATCATGACGCCGGCCGCACTGACGCTCCGTCATGCACCGATCGCCGATTGTGCCCGCTACGACAACCTCCGGAGGACCATCTGATGGAACGAACTCAAATCTTCGACCTCATGGGCGAACTCAAGCTCTACGGTATGAAGGCTGCGAGATCATGGCAACTGCCGTCAAGCGCCAGCACGAACCCCAGCGCATTGTCGGCCACCTGCTCAACGCCGAGATCAACGAGAAGCAGGCCCGCTCCATCAAATACCAGCTCACAATTGCCAAGCTGCCGCTTGCCAAGGACATCGCCGACTTCCAGTTCGATGGCACGCCGATCAACCAAACGCTGGTCAATGATCTCGCTGGCGGCGGCTTCATCGCCCAACAACGCAACGTCGTGCTGGTTGGCGGCACCGGCACAGGCAAGACCCACCTGGCCATTGCCATCGCCAGAAGCTGCATCCGATCTGGTGCCCGCGGCCGCTTCTTCAACGTCGTCGACCTCGTCAATCGCCTCGAGACCGAGACCCGCAACGGACGGCAAGGACGGCTCGCCGAGCATCTGACCCGGATGGACTTCATCGTGCTGGATGAACTCGGCTATTTGCCCTTCGCCCAGTCCGGTGGCCAGCTTCTCTTCCACCTCGTCAGTCGGCTCTATGAGCGCGCCTCCGTCATCGTGACCACCAATCTCGCCTTCGGCGAATGGCCGAGCGTGTTCGGCGACGCCAAAATGACCACCGCGCTGCTCGATCGATTGACCCATCACTGCGACATCGTCGAGACCGGCAACGATAGCTGGCGGTTCAAAAGCCGAGACGACGATCACGCCACCCGCGCTCGTCTCGCCTCCGCTATCCCGGCCAGCTCCGACGAGACGAGCGCTACCAGCAAAGCCCGCCGCGCAGTCAAAATTGGACGCCGATGAGGGGTCAAATTTGAACGCCGATTGACACACCGTCGAAAATGTAACGCCCCACACGCTCCGCCACACGGCGGCGACGTGGTTGATCCACCAGGGTGTCGATCTATGGACGGCGGCCGGCTATCTGGGCATGACGTTCGAGGTGTTGGAACGGGTATACGGCCATCACCATCCAGACCATCTGGCGGACGCGGTACGGGGTATCACAGCCAAGCGGCCCATGAAAAAAGCCGTGGTCTGATATCAATCTTGGGCTATTTCTTGGGCTTGAAAAAAGTGCAAAACGCTAAGTATCTGAAAGTCTTGGTCGGAGTGGCAGGATTCGAACCTGCGACCCCTGCGTCCAACACGCGCAAGGCGCGGCATGGCCGCGATAAGGCTCTTGGTATAATCAGACTGTGGATTACGAAAAATCTCTTCAGTGGTGCCGCTATCGACGATTCTCCCCCGGCGCATAACTATGACGCGGTCGCTGATATGACGAACAACACTGAGATCATGCGAGATGAAGAGATAACTTACGCCGAGGCGGTCCTTCAGATCGCCGAGCAGGTCCAAGACCTGCGCCTGGATTGAGACATCGAGCGCCGAAACGGGTTCATCGCAGACGATAACGGCAGGATTTGGTGCAATCGCGCGGGCTATCGCAACGCGCTGGCGCTGGCCGCCCGAGAGATCGAGCGGCCGTCGGTCCAGCAAGGCCTCGGATAGTCCGACCATATCGAGCAGCTCAATAACGCGCTCCTGCCGCTGCCGTTTCTCGACGTCGCCCGAAAGACTATCGGATATGATGCGTCCGACCGTCCATCGTGGATCAAACGAGCTAAGAGGATCTTGGTAGATGATCGATATCGCCCGCCGCCGAGCCCGCCGTTCGCGTTCCGCGAGCGTGGTCCAAGGCCGGCCTGCAAACTGAACGACTCCATCGTCAGGCTTGTCGAGCGCCATGACCATGCGCGCGATCGTCGATTTTCCTGATCCGGACTCACCGACGATGCCCAAAGTCTCTCCGGATCGCAGTTCGAAGGAGACGCCGTCCACAGCCGCCCGTGAGGTGCCATCCGGGCCCTCAAAGCGCTTCACCAGACCTGTCGCTTCGAGCAGGATGGAACGAGCTGGCGGCAACGATTGCACGGGCGGCTGTGTTTGCCGGCCAGGCAAACGCAGAATAGTCGATGGTGAGAGACGTGAGCCGCGCGGCCGGCCTGATGGCACAGCGTCCAGCAGCTGACGAGTATAGGGGTGTCGCGGATCTTTGAATATCTGGACGGCGGGGCCGCGTTCGACGACCTCGCCTCCTCGCATGACGAGGATCTCGTCGGCCACGCGGGAGACCACTGCCAGATCGTGACTGATCAGGATCAGCGCCTTGCCCCTGGCTTTGGTTTCCTGGAGGAGTGCCAGCACATGAGCTTGCGCCATCACGTCGAGAGCGGTAGTCGGCTCGTCAGCGATAAGGATGCGTGGATCGAGTGCAAGTGCCGCCGCGATGAGAGCTCGTTGACGCTGACCGCCGGATAATTGATGCGGCAGCTGCTCGGCCTTCGTCTCCGGCTCAGGGACACCGACGAGCTTAAGGAGAGCAATGACCCGCTGCGCGAGCTCCTCGCGGGATGATACCGCACCGTGGAGGAGTAAGCCTTCGCCAACCTCTTTGCCGATCGGACGAAGCGGATCAAGCGAGACGAGTGCATCCTGTAATACAAAGCCAATCTTGTTGCCGCGGATGCGCCGCCAGGCACGATCGTTAAGGCCGATCAGGTCCGTCCCCTCGAAGCTCAGCTGGCGTGCATGAACATCGGCGTGGCGACCAGCGAGGCCTATGAGAGCCCGCGCACTTACGCTCTTGCCCGAGCCGGATTCACCGACGATCGCAAGACATTGTCCCGGCCGCAGGGAGAAGGATATACTGCGCACAGCGGCTTTCCGGGCGATGCCGCGCCCGAAAGAAACACGCAGCGAATCGACCGTGAGGAGGTCTGCCTGCTGCAAGAGAGGCTGGGGGCGGGCCTGGGACATTCACGTTTTTCCTTCCAGACGGTCCTGTAGATGGCGCCCGACGATGGTGACGCTGAGAGCAAACGCCGTCACTGCCAAACCGGGTATGATCTCCAGCCACCAGGCGTAGATCACATAGTTGCGCCCGGCATTGAGCAGCGCGCCCCATTCAGGGGCCGGGGGAGCGACGCCAAGGCCTAGAAAAGCAAGACCCGAGGCCCATATAATCGCCTGGCCTACGCCGATCGTCATCATTGCCGTCAGCGGGTTCATGGCGTTCGGAAGAATATGCCTCCAGACAATACGGGGAAATGGATGACCCAGAACCTTGGCGGCCTCCACATACCCTGTCCCTTTGATGGCAAGCATCTGGCCCCTGATCATGCGCGCATAGCCTGGCGCTGTGCCGATTCCGACAGCTATGACCTCAGTCAATACGGACGGGCCAAAAACGGTCACGAACACAAGGGCGAGCAAGAGCGTGGGAATCGCAAAGAGCACGTCGACAATCCGGCTGAGGATGCTATCGACTATGCCACCAGAAAGCGCTGCGGCGACGCCGATAACGATCGCAATGAACATGCTCAGCGCCGTTGCGCCAAGTCCGATGGCGAGGGATTGGCCCGTCCCCTCGACTATTCGAGAGTAAAGATCTCGCCCCAATTGATCAGTTCCGAGCCAATGAATGATCGACGGAGACTGCAATGACGATCTCAAGTCAATAGCGAGCGGATCGTGCGTCTGCAGTACCTTTGGGGCCATAGCCGCGAAGGCAAAGAGGCCAATTATGATAAGAGAGACGGCAACCCGGAAGGGAACATGGCGCGTGATCGCCAGGACTTCTTTGAGCGAACGAGATATAGTGACTTCGGCCAACATGCTCATGTCAACTTGATCCTCGGATCAACCAGCCGGTAAGTCAGATCGACGATCAAATTGGCAACAACGAATACGCCCGCAGAGATCAAAACAGCTCCCGAGACAATCGGAACGTCTCTCGAGGACGTTGCAGCGACGAGGACTCCACCTAGGCCTTGACGGGCGAAAACCACCTCGATCAAAATCGCGCCCGAAAGAAGTTTGCCGAGCGCCCAGCCTGACAAAGTAATCCCGGGCAATGCGGCGTGGCGGAGGACATGGCGAAGCCTGACGCCAAAATCACTCATGCCTCGGGCGCGCGCGGACGTGACGAAGGGCTGCTCGAGCACGCGCGTGAACTCGTTCTGAACGACTTGTCCGAAAAAGCCCGACAGTTCAAGAGCCAACGCAAGTGTCGGGAGAATGAGCCCGACCGGGGAATTTCCACCGATGACCGGAAGAATGCGCAGCTTTACCGCAAAAACAACCAGCAAAATTGTGGCCAGCCAGTAAGGCGGCACTGTTGCCAAAAAGACTTGCGTGTCGTTGAGCAGCTTCGACCATATGTTGTCTCTGCCGGCGATGAACAAGGTTGTCAGGATGGCGATAATCCATGCGAACAGCAACGCGGCGATGGCCAGAATAATCGTAGGCCCAATCTGCTCCGCGATGATCCCTGCGACAGGGCGATGCTGCTGGTAGGATTCACCAAGATCTCCATGCAGGATTCCCAGCATGTATTTTCCGTATTGAACCATGAGCGGTTGATCAAAGCCGTATTTCGCATTGATCGCCGCGAGTTCTGCCGCGGACGCCGGCCCGACGTTGCCACTTGTCACATTAATGATGATCTGGGCGCGATCGCCAGGCAGCACACACTGAATTAAGAACGCAAACGTTGCGGCAGCCCACACCACCACTACGCCGGACAATATCCGGCGCGTGAACCAAACAATGGGATGATGGGTTGCTATCTTCATGGCATCATTTCTTGTCGTCAAAATGGGCATCATAGAAGACAGGTTCGCCAACTGACCCACGGTCCAGCCAGACGTCTTTCAGGGTCGGCTTGGTCGCCAAAGTTACGTCCAGCACAGTAAGGCCAATAACGGGTGCCTCATCCACGATCTTCCGTTCCGCCTGCTGATAAAGGGCGGTACGTTCAGCTCCATTGAAATTCTGTTCCGCCTTTTGAATGATGTCCCAAAGCATCAGATCCTGGTAGCGTGAGGGATTAAAGCGATTGGGCTCGCCATTCTGATCGGGCTTCCACGAGATCCGGAATATCTCAGCGCCGGGGGCAACCCAATAGAGGAGAACGACCTCATAATCATCGGGGCCGAGGTTTTTCCCGGCGAAGAAGTCAGCCGGATTGGTGGGTTGAAGACGTACGTCAAAACCGGCCGCCCTCGCCTGCTGCTGGACAACTTGCAAGGCTTGCTCGCCATCCGGCTTCAGAAAAGCGTACGAATAGGAAATGCGCACGATGAGCGGACTACCGTTCTTGACACGAACGCCCGTAGGATTGCGCTCAGTCCAACCCGCCTGATCAAGCAACTGATTGGCCTTGCGAATATCGTACCCATAGGACTGCCCGAGTTCAGGCAGGTATTCCGGCGAGCTCTGACTTAGCGCACCGTTGCCTTCGAACGGTAAAGAGCCGAGGAAGGATGTGTCGACCGCGGCCTTTCGGTCAGTAGAATAGGCAAAGGCCTTGCGGACGAGCACGTCGTCAAATGGGGGCCGGGCCGTATACAATGCGAGGCGCAGGGGGGTGCCCCCCGTCAGGTGCCGTAATACTGGAAAGCGGGAGTTGGTGTCCTTCCATGCGACAGCCGGAATATCGTATATGGCATCGGTCTCCCCCGCGATCAGCGAGCCGTATCGGACAGTCTGATCGGGCAGAAACTTCCAACTGATCCCGTCAACGTAAGCCGGCCCCTGATGTCTGGCGGTGGCCGGCGCCGAATTGTAGTCGGGATTGCGGCGGAAGATGACTTCTCGCCCATGGTGCCACTTGTCGACAATGAATGGACCTGAACCGACGGGATTC
The DNA here is from genome assembly GCF_020193715.1 of Bradyrhizobium sp. IC4060. NCBI lineage: Bacteria > Pseudomonadati > Pseudomonadota > Alphaproteobacteria > Hyphomicrobiales > Nitrobacteraceae > Bradyrhizobium > Bradyrhizobium sp. IC4060. The sequence goes on from NZ_JADYVJ010000003.1 coordinate 66,215, forward strand.
TCGCAATTGACCGCAAGTCCACGTTTGAGTGCCGATGGCGAGAGAATGCCTTGTGAGGATTGGGCGAAGACGTTCAGCAAGGGCTGGAACGGCACCTTCAATTTTACCTGCAACCTCAGAGGAGCAATTGCCCTTGCCGATTCGAAGCTGTCGCCGAGATAAGGAGCGGCAGTCGGATTGCGAAGATCGGGGTCATTGCTGAGCCAACCATTGATATTGTCAGCGATGGCCTGCGCATCGAGGGCAGTCCCGTCGGTAAACTTTACATTCGGTTTTATCTCGAATGTGTACACCTTTTTGTCGTCGGAGATGGTCCAAGACTCGGCCAGCCATGGCAAAATCTTGCCGTCCTCGTTGCGCGCAACCAGATTATCGCTGTACTGGCGTTGCAGATACCATTGTTGGACCCATCCTCCGAACAGGCGGGCAGGCTCTTGAAAATGCCCATAGCGAATAACGCCTCCTCGCTTTACGCTGCCGGCTAAGCCTTCCTGCGCATGAACGCTGGGCGCCAATTGGGACAGGCCGAAGAGCATGACAAGGGTAGCCGCCAGTGTTCTTGCTCGAGGGTTGAACTTGTCAGTGAAGCGCCTCGCTGACCGCGCATTCGATAAATGCATATCCGAGCTCCAGAGATTTGGTGTTGAGGAAGCGTCAGAGCGGTGAGCTAGCTGTGGCTCGTGCCGGCTCGAACGGAGTAGAAATGCCGAAATGCTCTCGCAATGTCTGTCCCAGATATTCTTTGCGAAACAGCCCGCGCTTCCGCAGGATGGGAACCACATTGTCGACAAACGCTGAAGTGCCATCGGTGAGAACATCCGGAATAATGTTGAAACCATCGACCGCGCCGGCGCGGAACCATGCCTCAATCGAATCCGCGATCTGCTCGGGTGTACCCACAAGCAAGCGGTGGCCAAAAGCTTGAACGCTGCTGATGATCTCGCGAACCGTCCGACCTTGACGCGCCAGAGCTTCAATCGTGCGATGGTGACCGACAGAAAACGGAACATGATCTGCATCAGGCAGAATCTCCTCCGGGATTGGCCTTTCGAGGCTGAGCTTCTCGACCGCCACACCCATGCTTCTTGCAAGGGCGCCAATGGCGCGCTCCAGATCGAGCAGCCCATCAAGCTTTTCTTTGCGACGAGCCGCTTCTTCCTCGGTGCCCCCGATACAGGTGACAAGGCCCGGCAGGATGAGCGGAGCCGCAGGGCGGCCGAATTGCCGAGAGAGCGCACGCAGGCGCTCTGCCTCCCGCAGAGCCGTCGTCAAGTCCCCGGCGGCCGCAAACACGACATCTGCACTGCGGGCACCAAGCCGTAGTCCGGGATCCGAACCGCCCGCCTGAACGATGACTGGGTGACCTTGGGGCGAAGCGGGATGCGTCAGTGGGCCTCGGATGCCGAAACTATTGGTATCGGGATCGAGCAGGCGGAATTGACTCTGATCTGCGTAAACTCCCGCAGCCTGATCGGCGATGACCACCTCGCCGCTCCAGCTCAGCCAGAGAGCACGGACCGTTTCAACGAAGTCCTCGGCCCGTCTGTAGCGATCCGCTCGCCCGACTTCTCGACCGCCAAAGTTCGCTACCGTCGCCGGGCTCGACGTCGTGACTGCGTTCCAGGCAACGCGGCCACGGCTGATGACATCGAGCGATTGGAAACGCCGAGCGAGATTGTATGGTTCATTGTAGGTCGTCGACGCTGTCGCGATCAGGCCAATCCGCTGCGTTTCGCGTGCAATCACCGCAAGAACTAGGGTGGGTTCGAGCCCATTCAGCGGTGGCTGGTGCGTAATGTCGAAACTTATCGCAGGAGTATCGGCGAGGAATACAGCATCCAGCAGACCACGCTCCGCAACCTTCGCAGCCCGGACGTAGTGCTCGATATCGAAAAAGGCGCTTGGATTTGTGCCCGGCCAGCGCCACGCGGCGGAATGGCCACCAGCGCCATGAAGATTTAGGCCAAGATGAAGCATGGAGTTAACCGAAGACATCACAGCCCCGAATGCGGCCTCGGAGCCACTTGGTGGGCCCTTGAGGACAAGTCAATCTCGGCGACCGCCCCGCCCTTTCGCGCAAGCTCACGCTGGATGTGCGCCGGGCAACAGATTTGAGGCATGGATACAAACCGTCGGCTGATGCTAGAGGACTCTCACCGAAGAAGATTCGGCTACGTGCTGTGATGTTCTGCGCGCGGGCGCAGCTCAAAAGAGCTTCAACCACGGTAGTTGCCGATTGACGCCGTCCTGACAGCCAGTTTCCAGCGGCTAGATGATCCCACACGAGTACACTCACATCGGAGCTCCAGAATTCATCAGCAAGCCAGCTGCTCCTCAGTAAGGTGTTCTGATGCCCATTCGCGATCGGACGTTTTGGACTCGCGATCGGGCGAGCAAGGATCGACTAGAGGATCTTTAGAGGTCGAGACCACGCAAACGCAATAGTTGAGTATTTCAATCTACTATCGTCTGTTGGCATCCCCTTCTATTGCGACGTCTATCTGTCCATCGCTTAGCCCAAATGGTCTCTGATCAGGCTCCCCGAACATGCGCTACGTGATTGCAGCGACTTTAATTGGCAGCGCCCGGCTCAAAGCGAAGGACATGAATTGATGCGCTCGAGAACACACGACAGATTTGGCGAGACATTGTTGATCGCATGCTGCCCCGTTGCAAAGCGACATCCGATCAATAAGGCCGGCCCAAGCCAACCATCTAATATTGCGATGAAACATTCTAGATTATAGATGCCTCGGTAAGGCAATGCTTGGGTGCTGAGCTTTGTTCTGCACCACCGTGGCGCCCGCTGCATTCGAAGATCCTGCGGATCTTCGCTTGATTGTCTTGCAGGCGCCGCATGTTCTCGCTTTTTCTATCGGTATGATGACCGACCGCGACTTTGCAAGAATGCCCGTCCTCGAGGCCCCCTTCGTGAGCGCGCTCGCTATGTGCACCGGACTCAGTCACTTTTGACGACAGGCTGCCGTGGAGCGTCAAACATCGGGAGCATCAACGTTCACGAAATCACTCAGTTGGGGTATCGCAGTCCGTCTCTTACCGGTAGGTGAGGTGGGGCGCGCCTGTCGTGATGACTCGCGCGCGATCAGCTTCATCAATGCCAGTTCGATCCGTGCTAGCCTCGAGGTCTGCGGCCATCTCCGGCGAGAAAGATCAGGGACGACACGCTCCGCGCCAGCATGGTGCACGACCGCAGCCCCGGCGTTCCGACCTAAGTCATCTCCGTCCTGCCGTTAGCAACAGGAGTGCAGCCCGCGAGCGCCAAGAGCTGCTTCCTTCGGCCATCCCGGCTGGTCGTTTTGGATCGACCCAGGAAGACTGATGCTATCAATTTTCATGCGTCGGTGCCTGGGATCTATCGCTACTTTGACCGGAAACGCGCCTGGGCTCGGAGATGGGAAGGAGGGGCCGATACGACGGAGCGCGGAAATTGCCCTGCGCCTACAGGTCACACCAAAGGCTTGTGCGGCGATATGTTCGTAAGGCGCGACCAACGTTGTCGTGCATTGTGTGGCGCATCGGCTGCAAACGTCAACGCCCCGTTTTTCTTTTCCGAACTGAGGCGCCCGTGCGCCATTCTTTGCCGCCGCGGGTTCTATGCGCCCGAATCGTTTGTGGCCCAGCCAAGTCTGGTTGGCAGTTCAACGTTTCGCGGCCGTACAGCCTTTTAATGTTGAGTTTGGCCACTACCCGTGTGTTGCGGATGCCTGGATCGGAGTCGCACGCCCGGCTCTTTTTTTTTGCGACCAGCGCCCGGCGCACCCACGCGAGGCCTCGCATCAGCAGTCCTAACAGAGGACAATGAGCTTCACGCCACCCCGGCCCGGACACAAGCCTGACGGCTGCGGCCAGACTCAGCTGTTCGGATCCAGCTAGCATCTTGACGAGCATTTCAAGGAGATCCACTCGGAGCCGATGCAAGCTGGCCCAGGCATACTTCTCCACGCCGCTCAAGCTCACCGATAGCAGCGCTTCCGCCGCGCTGCTTCTCCCCGGACCTTCACACGGCCCTGCCGTGGAGCGGATAGTGACGATGGCCGTATCTCACAAACTCTGCTCCGCAATGAACAACAGCTCGCGGGGGTAGTCGGAAAGGACCCCGCGTTTTCTTCAAGCAATGAGTCTGGTCAGCTGTTCGACAGCTAAGCCTTCTAGCATGGCAGCATCTTTATCCGGACAGCAGGCCGACTTGATGGCCCAAACTCTGGAACAGAAGAATGACTTGGATCGGCAGTCAGTCCGACCCGTACGCCCTCAACACACCGATCGGTTCGAGAACCGGAGCCGGTGCGCTTTTATCGACATTGCGGGCGTCTCGGTTCTGATCCTTATCGGATCAACTTCGTACGAATGATAGTGACAAGGCTACCAAAGGGAGACCGACATGGACCCATTTGAGGACGTCAACCGATCCGAGGCTCGGACGAATTACCTCGAGCCGCAACAAGAAGAGACAGCGCAAGCAGACTTTGAGCAGCGGCTTAGAGAGTCTCAGCCAATCCTCGCAGCATTGGCTTCACCCGGGGCTGGATCGAGCCGGACGGTAACGGACGGAAACAAGAGAGCGCGAGCTATCCCGGAGAATGAAAGGTGCACGGCTGCATCCTTTGTCAGAACACGCGCTCAACTTGCCGCAACGCTGGCGTGCGCTAACATTGCGGAACTCAGAAGAGAAATCGAACTCGCTGCGCAAAGATCAGCAAGATGGTCACGAGCGAGTGGATCAGTCGACCGCGTCGATAGTGGCCGCGTTTACGACGACGTGGTGGGATCGTCATACGTGGAGCTGGAGCGCTTTCAAAACCACGCCAGCCATTGCAAGCCACATGCGTTGGACCGCCAAAGCGCGATGGCCCATTTGCGTTCCATGGCCGCTTTGCGTTACGAGGCCGCCCCCTGGAATAGCTGGGGAGGCCAACGACTTGATCTGGGTCGCGCAGCGGCAGAGCACATGAGAGGAGATACCAGTTCTTCGCCTTTTGTGTCGTTGTCCGAGGAGGCCTCACAACTGCTCCTTTCGCCGGACGATGACAACGAGTATGGCGCCAAAGCAATTGCGGAAAACGCGAATGAGTTGCACACCTACACGGTGCCGAGGGTCACAACTTGGACGGCGGAAGACATCGTCAGTATTCTCGAGGACGGGACTGAGAATGATGAACCCGCTCTGGCATGGGTGAGTGATACCCCAACTGAGGAGCGTGAGGTACTATTTCTGGGCGGGAACCTAGATGACTATCGAACCGCTAGCGCATCTAATCCATACAAAAAGTCAGGAACAAACGACTGAGTGGTACAGGCGTCGGAAAGGGTGATTTGCATTTTCCGACGCTCGGAAAACTCAAAGGTAGCGTTTCACGCTACGAATGATACTCCGGTCCAACTGCGCCGCGGACTGGCCGCGTACCGCGCTTGGAAACATGAGAGTTTCAGCCCGAACCTGTATCGTCTCTAAAAGTTCGCCGCACTTATCCTCTGGTTGTAACGGCCCTTGCCGATCATTGCTCATTCTAGCTTTCCGCCTGGCCAGGTCAGGTTTTGCGAAGCTAAGATGAGTAGCAATAGAACGCGGTAGCCATGCCCGCCGACCAAAGCATGGATCGATACAACGCGATCAGCCCAACCGATGGTCGCGCTCCCCTCTTCCGTTGGGTGCAATCTGGCTGAAAGAGGTGCTTGTCGGCACCGCGGGCAACTGCTCAAGCTGCCGAAACCACGGATCGTTTGCTCAGAGAGCTTAGATCTGCGCCCGAACGCAGTTTACGAGCGGTGAGCAAACCCATAGCGGCGAGCCCAGATGATCTTAAGCGGATGGCTCAATCACCTTGTGGCTGCATTCGGCAGCACTGAGATTTCAGGTAAAAGGATCCCAAAAGAGGCGGATGAAAGATACGAGCGCATCCTCGGGGTCCAGGCTCGCGTGTCATCATCGCGAGCCCGCGGCTGCATCGACTTGGAAATAATTCTTACGATGATCGTAGACAGCGTGAGGACGTCCTTGGCGAGCTCATCTGAAGCGCTCAACTGAGAGCCTTGGCTCCACCCCACACGACGACTGCCTGAACCGCCGATCTTCCAATCCCTGAGATTTGAATGGAGATCGGCGGCCATCATGAGTTACCTGAGCATCAAGTCCGTGCAACTTGATCCTCGTCCGTCGAAACGACCGTCAGAAACACTCTGATCGTTCCTGACGATCGAAAGGCTCCGCATCCGTGCGAAGGTGCCCGCACGATTAAAGGATCAAGTCTTTGAAGGGCCCTCTGCTCTGTGCTCTTCGTTACCAGATGAACTTTGCGCCATCCGGCAGTTCGCAGATGAATTCGCCCTGGTTCACCAGTTCGGTGGTCCCGACAACAAGTTTCGAGGCTCGCACCGTCAGCTTGCCTTCGCGGCTAAGGCTGTGGCGGATGTACTCGGTCACCGCGTGTCCGGAGCTGTCAACGGTTTGATGAGCATTGGCGAAGCTGATGCCGTTCTGGACGGTCACCCTGAAGGCATTGATGACCAGACCGGCCTGCGTCGCCGACGCAGGCTTGCCACCCTCCGCGGTGGTACAGCGGCTCATGTCCAGTATCAGCTTTACATTCTTCCCCGCCTGGAGGGCACTGAGCACCTCGGTGTATTTCGGCGAGGGCTCATCGGCTCTCGCCGGCGCGCTCACGCTCGCGGCCAAAAGCAAGGACAACAGGATCATTAGTGCTCGGCCAGTAAACTTCATATGCTCTTCTCCCTCGATAAGTACCGCAGATTGCGCATTTAAAGACGTCGTGCTCGCAAGCTGTTTGTCTGATTCCAGACACAACGCGCGCTCGCGTCTGTACAAAAGCAGCCTGTCGCAACGAGGCGCAAGTCGCTGTGATAGCTATTCCGACATCACAACCTCGTAGGTCAGGTTTGCTGAAGTGGCTTAGCTTCGCGCGCGTCGACTACAACGATCTGCACAGGGTCGCCCTCCGCTTGGAAACAACAAAACGGAAGCCGGTTGCGCTTCTCCGTCGCAGTCCGCACGGGCGAGATAATGCAGTTCTCACATCTGCATAAGGAGACGATCTCCGAAAGAAATTCGACCAGCCGCAAGCGCCAGTTCGTCCGTCTTGCTGTGCAAGGGCCGTCTCCCCAGATGAAGCGTCCGCAATGAGGTGGTGGAGCGAACCCGACGCGGGGTCCGAAAAAGCTCACTCAGGGGACCCGATCTCGGCCTGATCGAACAGCAATGCCGGAAGGCACAAGGCAGCACCGTACTATGATCCCTCGCTTCGCGCGGCTTCCGTCCATCTGACCATTCGCCTCGCTGACTGAATCTATTCGACTCATTCCAAAGCTAAATCACCTCCTTCCTGGTCCGTCAGCTTCTCGAAAGCTGCACCTGCAACAATCTACGCCGACCGCCTGCACTTCGAAGGGAGAGAGAGATGAATGTTGATCCAGCAAATGCCGCAGACACTCCCTTTGAGGTTTACAACCCGCTAGAGGAGCCGCGCCGGGTCCACGGGCCACAGGACGAGCTTAACACCCAGATCGGCGCACCGGCGCCCAATTCAGACGATCAAGCAAGCTTCGAGCAGCAGCTGAATGACTTGAATCCAGACGACGTCGATTCGGTCTACCCAACCTCGGCTTCAGTCCCCATAGCGGCAAATTCCGCCGCCGCCAGCTCCTCGTCTGCGCCAGGCGCGGCGGCCTCGGAAAGCAGTCGCTATCCAGCCCCATCATTTGTCAGCGCGCGCGCCCAGCTTGCGGCAACGCTAATGGGCGCCACGCTTCAAGAGCTCAAGAACGAGATCGCCCTCGCCGAAAAGCAATCAGCGCGATGGGCGCCAGCGAGGGACAACGGTGTCGACCGGGATCGCATTTTCGACAATATAGCGGCATCGACATATCTCAAGCTGCATCGTTTCCAGAACCAGGACAGCGATTGCAAACCGCGCACGGAAGACACCACATCTGCAATATCACACGTCCGTAACACGGCGCGAGATCATTCTTCCATTGGAGATCCTCTGGAGCGATATCCCCTGGACCTGGCACGCCAGGCTGGATGGCATATGCGCGGTAAGACCGCTTCTCCATTCGTGTCGTTGGTCGAAGACCCTTCGAAACTCAGCGTCTCCCGAGACCACTGGGCGAGAGCGATCGCAAACAATGCCGACAAGCTGCATACCTACGTCGTGCCGAAGTCTGCGGTCTGGACGCCCGACGACGTACTGAGCAGTATTGGCCTTGCAATGAATGTGGAGGATAGCGACAACATCGATGCGGATGTGGATTTGATGTGTTCGCTTGGCAGAACGCCAACTAGTGAGACAGAGCGCTTGTTCCTGGGCGGCAATTTGGAAAGCTATCGAGTCGCCAGTGAAGACAATCCCTTCAAGCGGAAGACTGGAGAGTAACGATCAGTCAACTGGCGACTGCGCCATGCTCGTAGGTCCCTTAATGCTGACTAGATGACCACCGGAAGGAAGGGTCGTCCCAGCGAGCCCGCTTCAGGAACAACGATAATGGCTTGGCCACAGGCTCTGATACCTATCCCTTGACCCGCGCGAGGGACGGAGGGGCGCCCACATCCCAAAGAGGTACCCGATAGTGTGGCGGAGGACGCACTCGTGCCATTGTTTGTTCTTGCCCGGCCTCGTTCGGGTGCTGCGGCCTCCTCGCATCGACCCAGCCGCCGCCGACATCGATCGTTTCCGCAGCTCGACCTGCCATTGATGGTGCGATCAATCGCAAGAGCTCGAACGCGATCGCATCAAAGACCAACTCAATAGAGTCTCGCTCACGCGGCAAGCCGTGCCGTCGCACAATTGTCTATTCGCTACCTGGATGCGTTCCATCAAAAGAATCGATTTTGCCGATCTTGCCTAAAAGCTCCATAGTCGATCGTGATGTATGGAGGCAGCATTCAAGAATGTCGTTTCGCAATTCTTCCAGTCCCTTGCCGATCAAATCAGCTTGCGAGCTCCGGCGCCTGCATCCCATAGCTTAGCTCCTGCGCCTCGCATAGAAGCATCACGGGGCGCCACTGTCTCCCTGCTGAATTCGCACGCACAAGGTCGACCGCTCGACAGCGACGTCACACTTAAAGGGCCAGCAAAGACGACCGCCTTCACACACTGCCATCGCCTTTGGCTCAAGCTACGCTTTGATTGGACCGACGAAATGCTCACGACATTAAGGAGAGGGACGCGCGCTACGCGCAACTCGATAGTTTGGTTAGGACGTGTCGTCGTGGCTAAAGACTCCTTGCGAGTTCGAGAGCACCGCTACGGACCAGCGGTCAAAAGCACTTGAACCTCACCTAGCGTCAGATTGTAGGATTTCTGACAGTCGCGACACCGACCCCGCTCGCGTGAACTCTTCCTGACAGGTAGCAAGAATTGCGAACGTCTCAAAAGAACAATGCTCCGCTACGCCGCCCAATCATGCTGCTGAATAGCTCCTCTCCAGGGCCAGCGTCCCACACCGCCTATGTGGAGATCGAAGGACGCAGCGCCGATCCTATCCCAAGCGAATCAAGATGCGCCGTCCGAGAAGAACGCTGGCGGCCGCTATCTCGGCCTTGCGGGGCACACTCCAACTCCGAAATCGAGATCCGATCATTTTGGCGCTGTGCTCTCCGTGAGGCGAAGTGGTTCTGGTGTAGGCGCCGGGATCTATGCGCGATCGCAAAACTGTGGAGCTCGGTTCTGCAATCGCTCGCAGCTTTCGCTGGGCTGCGACATATGCGGGGACCTCGGGCGCGTCAGAACTTCAGCAGGGTTGACACCTTGCGTGCGAACAATTGCGAGCGAGAGGGTGCTCTTCCGGCCGCGAGGGGCATTGATCGTTTCGGCGTGCATCTCGGCCTGTGAAGCCAGTGGCCAGATGCCTCGCGTGATGTGTCCTTGAATACCGGAAAGACTTGCACTGTCGTGACTTCACGACACGACAGGCTCGACAGCCCAGCAAGACTGGCCGCAGACCAAGACGAATTGGGGAGTTTCCATGTCGGTTTCGCTCATCTGTTCAGCCACAAATCCGATCGTCTCCCGCGCTTGGGTTTCGCTTGCGCGGCTCGGCGCTATTCGTACTGCGGGGGCCGGGTCGGTGCGTGCAAGAACGGCCGTGATCGGCCCACGGACGCGTCAGCGGGCTGCCGCGGCTGTCACCCTCTTAAACAGAATCAGATCTGGCATGAGGGGCATGTTGAGCGGCGCCCACGCCGTAAGCAGGCCGCAGCGGTCTGTGGTCCATCCGACAACAATCGACCCGCAGATATTGATCGCCAGTCAACATGCTCCGCCCTTTCGTTTCGGGCTGTCCAAACTCACGCCAGTCCAGCCTCCTCTCAGTTCCATCGAGCCCCATGCTCAATCGTGACGCGCTCAGGTCTTCGTGGATGGACGAGAGGCAATGAAATGCGAATTCTCCTGGTTGATCACCATGCGGACTTTGCCCGCCACGTGAAGGAAGTGCTGTTAGGTTGCGGCTTCGCCGTTGACGTAACACGCTCGCTGGATGAGGCGGCGGCCGCGCTCGATTGCGCGAACTACCACATGGTCCTGCTCGAATCGACTTTGCCCGATGGAGACGGATTGGACTGGCTGAAGCAGTTGCGGCGCGAGGGACGGTCAATGCCCACCATGATGATGAGCAGTCTCAATGATCTCGGCCGGCGGATTGCGATTTTTAATGCGGGCGCGGATGATTTTCTGCCTAAGCCCGTGTCTACCGACGAACTCATTGCTCGCATGCGAGCGATTCTGCGACGGTCAACGCAAATGACGGCGCCGGTCGTGACATTCGGGAATCTGCATTTCGATCCGATCGCGCGACAAGTCTCGGTCGGTGGTCGACTCCTCAGAATTGCGCGCCGTGAAGTGTGCATTCTTGAACATCTGCTCAATCGCGCGGGGCGTACCGTGCCGCGCGCATCGCTCGAAGATAGCTTGTATACATTTGACGACGAGGTCTCGACCAATGCGCTGGAAGTCGGGATCTATCGCTTGCGCACGCATTTGAGCCAGGCGGGTGCAACGCTCAGGATCAAGACCGCGCGCGGTGTCGGTTACACCCTTGAACTCATTGGCGCAGCCTCGGCTGCCTAGCCGATCGAACTTGAAAGCGACACTCCCTTGAACATCGTTAACAATGCCGCCGGCGCTGACGAGCCGTCCATGGTGGCAGGCCGCTCGCACTGTGCCACTTTTCGCCGCCTCTGGTACACCCTGTGCGCAGTCGCTCTGTTATTTCCGTTTGCTGCCACAGCTCAGACAAAGCGAGATGGCACAGCAGAACAGCCACGCGCGGCGTCTGGCAGCACCACCGGCACGCTCAGCCTTACTTCCTCACAGGGCAAGACAGTTCATCTGACCGGACCGGCTGCGAGCATTTTTGTCGCCGACCCGGCGATTGCGGACTATCAGGCGCCCTCAAACACCACGATCTTCGTCTTTGGCAAAAAGGCGGGACGGACCAGCCTGTTCGCCCTGAACGACAAGGGAGAGGCTCTGGCTGAGCTGCGTATTGTCGTTACCCAACCGATCGAGGATCTGCGGGCCGCGCTAAGGGCTGAGGTCGGCGACTATCCGATACAGGTCAGCTATACTCCCCGGGGCGCGATTCTTAGCGGGACCGCGCCCACTGCCGATGTCGTCGAGAACGCCAGGAAGGTCACTGAGCAGTTTCTTGGGGCGGGCGCGCTGGTTGCCAACAAGATCCAGGTGGCTGGCTCGTTGCAGGTGAATCTCAGCGTACGGGTGGCAGAAGTCTCCCGCAGCGCCGTCAAGGATCTCAATATCAACTTCACCGCCTCCGGCCCAAACGGCGCTTTCCTTATTACCGGAAAAGGGGGCGGGTCCGGCGCGGCCGACGGCGGCGGCACGATCGGAATCGGGTTTAGCGCCGGCAATACCAATCTCAGCGCTGTTCTCGACGCTCTCGCGAGCGAGCACCTCGCCTCTATCCTGGCTGAGCCGAATCTGACGGCGATGTCCGGCGAAGCCGCAAGCTTTCTCGCCGGCGGGGAATTTCCGATTCCGGTCATGCAGGACAATCGACAGGTTTCCGTCCAATTCCGGCAGTTCGGCGTCAGCCTGGAATTCGTCCCAACTGTGCTTAGCAACAATCAGATCAATATACGTGTGAAGCCCGAAGTCAGTGAACTGTCGAGCCAAGGCGAAGTCAAAATCAATGGCATGGCGGTCCCTGCACTCTCGACGCGGCGCGCGAGCACCGTTGTGGAGCTTGCCAGCGGTCAGAGCTTTGCAATCGGCGGCCTCATCAGGCGCAACTTCAACACTGATATTGGCGAGTTTCCCTGGCTCGGCGATGTGCCGATCCTCGGTGCGCTGTTTCGCTCTTCATCGTTTCAAAAACGTGAAACCGAGCTGGTCATTATTGTCACGCCGTACATCGTGCGGCCGGCATCGAACCCGAACAAGATGAGTGCGCCGAGCGATCGCATCTCACCGCCCTCAGACGCGGGGCGCATTTTGACGAACACGGTGGCCCGGCCTCCGCGAGACCGCGATGCTCCTCGCACCAGCGCACCAGGATTGACCGGCAGTGCCGGCTTTATCATCGAATGAGGATCGTCATATGACCTTGCGACATTTGTGTCACTTGATCGCTATAGGAGCAACATTGGGTGGCTGTGCAAATAGTGCCTCGATCGATCTCGGGCCGGCTGAACAAGCAATACAGGTCGAGCAGAAGAAACGTATCTTGTTCCTGCGGAGCCTGCGTGGCTCCGAAAAGCGTCAACTGCGGAGCTTTATCGCGAACGCCAGTGGCGGCCGGCGGGATGCGCTCCATGTGGATGTCACCGGCTCACCCAGGCTCCTTGCCCAAGTGGCGCACGAGGCCCGCGCCATGGGCGTTTCACCTTATAACATCCGCCTGTCCGCTTCCCCCGTCGATTTACCGCCCCATTTCGGCGTGAGGATCGAGGCGATCACCTTTGATGCCCATCCTCCGATCTGTCCGTCGCTTTTGATCGTCGGACCAGCCGTGAACGACAATTCGTTCGAACCCACGCTTGGTTGCTCGACCAAAAACAATCTGGCAGTTATGGTAAACGATCCGCTCGACTTGCTGGATAATCGGTCTGTCATCACAAGTAATGGCGATCGCGCCGCCATTCCTCTGGCCAACTACGGTACCTTCGCCCCGCGTAACAAGAGCAACAGAGAAGATGGAGCAGGTACGGCAGCCCCGAACGCGGCGGGAACGACAGAACCGAATGTGCAGCCGCTCCGATAGCGATTTTTGGCGAATGTCCGGAAATCACAATCGCTGCTGCCATGTGGCTAGCAAGGAGAGGCGGCTCGATCGTGACACACAAACCCGCGCTATGTTTCGGGAGCGGTGACGATCAAGCGCAACGTGCTGCACAGCTCTCAGCGAGAACGGATGGCGGATCTTGTTCACCCGCACCAATGGATTTCGTCCAGAAATTCCACGTGGCGTGCGCGTGCTCAACAAGGCCGCCATCACCACCCTGAGCGCTTCGACAGTGAAACCGTGACCGGACGTGCCTAAGCGAGATCGAGGGCGGAAGACCGAGCCTACGATCTATGGGGCGTCTCCAAGAGGGTGACTTAGGCGTGGCGACCACGTCGGTCGTTTGGCTCCGCGCCGTTATGGCTATGGAGCACCCATTTGTGGCTCCAGTTCAGTAACGCGCTCGGCAGCAGGTCTGCATCATCGTCGTCCTATCCGATCAATGCAATGCCCTCTTGCGCGAGTACCACAGTTGCCCCGCGCTGGACGCTATGTAGGAGGCACATCGGATTAAGCGAACAATAACATGGTTTGTCCTGGGTGCCTGAATGCACGCGGCTTCAGGCGCGGGTTCCTGGGAATGCTGGTCAGGAACGCGCAAGAGTGCGCTCAATTCTGGTGCCGCCCATACCGATATCTCGTTGGTTCAAGGAGCGAGCGCCCCGTCGCCGCCTCACGCCCGACCTCCGAGTAATCGAAAGCCCCCGGATCGCCCGGTCCTCACGATCATAGCGCCGTGAAGGGACGGAGATCTGAAGATCAAGATGATCGCGAACGCTGTGGCGCATCACACCACCATTTCAGCTCAACACTTCAGTTGAAGACGCTGTTTTTCATCCGGCGCTTTCTTTTGCCTGCTCGAGCGATGCTACAGCGCACGCCGGCCATCATTCACATGTCATTCTACCTTTCCGCCGGCCACGTCAGATTTTGGAAAGCTAACGTGAGTAGCGAAATAACGAAAAAGCGATGCCAGCGGACTGACCATGGACCGATTCAACACGATCAACCCAGCCGATAGAGAGTCCACTGCGTCAGATGGCAGCGTGGAACAGCCGCAACAGCCGCATGTTGCGTTTGAGCAGCACCTGGCAGGCGCGCGAGAGGCGGGCCCCGTATATCCTCACGCGGCATTGTATGATGTCACTGACGAAGACGATCGCCTCATCCAGGCGGCATCGGCCGCTGCTCTCGATCGAGGGCCACCGCCGAGTAAAACCACCGTCGAAATTTATGATCGTCGGCTTCGCAAATTGGCCGACGCACTGAAGAAGTCTGGCAAATCAATCTCTGGGCTGGATGACGATACGTTGGCCGGTTACGCTAAGAAGCTGCTGCCGGGCGATAAGGTCATCGCCCCAGCATTGTCAATGGTCAGTCAGTACCGCGATCCTGACGCCGACGCTGGCCCCATCTCAACACATTATCGTCCTTCCAGGGAAGATGAGAGGCTCATCAGGAAGGCCGCCAACGCGGGTTTTGGTCGACGGATCGGCAAGAGAACGGCCGAGAGCTATGCGAGCCATCTGCGGAAGTTGGCGGTAGCGCTCCGACCCTTGTCCATGGCCGAGCTCAGTGATGATAGACTGCTTGGCCACGCAGATAAGTTGTTTCCAAAGGACAAGACGCTCGTCGCCGCCTTGAACGGCCTTCGGGATTATCGCGCGACTACCCTGCAGAACAATTTAGGCGGGGAAGGAGGCAGCTCGCGTCAGGTCATTCAGCCGTCCGCGCCCTCGCCCATGCCCCCGGCCGATGGGCACGCGATGGGGAGCGTCGCGGATGGGGGCGGCTCATTGCCGCCCGGGTTCGATGTTCCGCAGGTCAGGCATGCATTGGGTTTAGCGGCCCATTCTCCTATACAAAGTGTCGCCCAGGACGAGCTTTTCGATGCAGCGGATCGCGAGAACCTCGTGCCAGCGTCGACCTTCGATGCACCGGTGCCTTGGCCAACGATGAGTCCAACCATCCCCTCCCCGGTGCAAGGTATCGCTCAGGAAGAGCTCTTCGATGCCGCGGATCGCGAGAACCTCTTGCCCACCCCGACCTTCGATGCACCGGCGCCTTGGCCAATGATGAATCTAACAATCCCCTCGCCCGTGCAAAGTGTCTCTCAGGAAGAGCTTTTCGATGCCGCGGATCGCGAGAACCTCTTGTTGGTCCCACCCTTCAAGGCGGTGCCTTGGCCAACGATGAGTCTAACCATCCCCTCGCCGGTTCAAAGTGTCGCTCAGGAAGAGCTTTTCGATGCCGCGGATCGCGAGAACCTCTTGCCGGCCCCGGCCTTCGATGCACCGGGGCCTTGGCCAACGATGACTCCAACCATCCCCTCGCCGGTGCAAGGTATCGCTCAGGAAGCACTTTTCGATGCCGCGACTTGGCAGCCGAGCTCGCGGCAGCCGAATTCCGCCTCTGAAGATCACCCTAGACGGATGATGGACCAAGGCGCTGCGGCCCAGACCACGCTTGAGCAGACGTTCGCGGCAGCCGGCGACGCCTTTGATGCGTCTTTGAGCGTTCCCGAGGATTTCTCGCACGGCACCCAGGCCGCGCCCAATATGATGCACACGCTTCGCCGCTGGGGCCTCCTGCCGGATGCAGCACAGCGGATAAAGACCTACGACATTCTCGGTGAACGCTATATCGCCGTCTTGGGACCGGGAGGGCTCAATGATGTTCGGCTCGTCCATCTGCGGTCGCCCGCTGTCGGCGATACGTTTGATGTTTCCTTCGCCGTTCCCGAGAATTTTTCCCATCGCACCCAGCTGGCCCCCGACATGATGCTGTCCACCTTGGGGGATTGGGACTTCTTGCCTGTTGCGAAACATCCAATCATGAACTACGAAATCGGCGGCGAACGCTACACCGCTATCTTGGGACCGGAAGGCCCCAAGGATGTTCAGCTCATTCATCACCCTCGGCCCGCTTCGCCGGGTGAAGCTACGCCTTCGGCACCGAGGACTTCCTCGGATATTTACGGCGGTCTTCCCGCCGGCTTTGATTCGCCGGCACCTTTCGAATGGCGTGAGGACCCTCCCTCGGCACTGGCACAAAGCCTTTCCCTGCCGTCTGCCGCACCGGCTTCAGGCCATCAACCCTTCCCCCAAGTGCCTGAACTGGGAGAGTTGTTGGGCGACGACTGGACGCACGGCCCCCAAGAGGCTTCGCCTGCCGTGATCGACATATTGCAGATCCTTGGCCTTCTGCCGAGCCGCGACGTCCCAATGACCATGTTTTTGATCCACGGTCAGCGCTACACGGCCGAAAGCCTAGCGGGAGGCGGCGTTCTTCTGTTCCATCGGCCATGATTTGGCTGAACGAGCGGCTCGTCGGCACCACAGGCCCGCTGAGAGCGTGCTCCAGATGGGAGCCGTCCTAGTTGATGATCAGCAGTACCGAGTCATCCGAGTGGCAGCCCCTCTAGCTGCCGTACAAGTCGACGTCCTCGAGGGTGCAGGCGCGGAAAGCAACTCGAAATCGGCGAACAAGTTGTTGCGCTTGGCGCCGCAGCTGATCCAGTGATCCGGTCGGCGAGCCGTGGCCCAGAGGCTATCTGGGCGAGCCTGTCGGCCCGTCGCGCAAGATCCCAGCGTCCGTTGGGCGCACTCTGCAGATCGCAGCGTCAGGACAGGATGATCTAGACTAGCCCCGCCGCATAGAGTGCTTTTGCGACCGACTCGAAATATTGCGAGGGAACCGGGTTGCCGAGCTTTGCTTGGCCGAGCAGCTGACGCGTCAGGACATCGTCATCCACAATGTTGAGGCGCAGCGCGCGCGCCTCACCAAGCAGCTGTGAAGCAGCTTCGCCCTCGCCACGGCAGACCAAGACCGGCACGCCGGTCTCGCCGCGAACATAGCGCAGCCCAATCAACGTTGCCGATCCCCGCAATATCAACGTGGCCCGACTGATGCCGAGCGGAGCCTCGTTGGCCGACTCTTGCCGCAGACGCCGGTGCTCACGCTTCACCTGCGGATTGCCCTGCTGTTCCTTGTTCTCCCGCTTGGCCTCGGTTTCAGTCATGCGCATGTCCTGCATAAATAGCCAGCGCTGGATTAGGAGGTCAGCCAATCCGCCGACCAGAAAAGCTCCAGCGGCAATCCCAGTCAGCAATTTAACCTCGGTGAAAACGAAGCCAAAACAGCTCATCCCGCAGACTGGCAGGTACACCAGCGCTTTCCAGCTGGCGGTCACCGTGAGAAAGAAAGTCGCACTAAGCAAAACCACTTTAGCCAGTGTCTTGCCAAGCTCGATGGCCGAACGTTTCGAGGCGATGCGTTTCAAGCCTTTGATTGGATCCAGTTTCTCGAGCTTCGGCTTGAGCGGCTCCGAAGCAAACATAAAGCCGCCATTGGCCAGGACATTGGCGAGAAGAGCTGCTGTGACGGCAGCAGCGAGCAACGGAGCGACGGTCGCAATCGAAAGTTCTAGCAAGCCGCTGAGCGCTTGTGGCACTGCGTTTGTGAACGGCTGCTCCTGCAGTTTATCGACCAGTTGGACCGTCTCTTGCCACTTGTCCTTGATCGCACCCGCTCGCCACCACAGGCAGCCGAAACCGGCACAGGCGCTGACGCCGCTCACCAGATCCGAGCTGCGCGCGCTCTGCCCCTTCTTGCGGGCATCACGCAGCTTCTTGGGCGTCGGAGGAAGCTTTTTCTCCTCACTTGTAGAGCTCATTTCAACAGCTTCTTCAGATACTCAAGCATGTTGTTCGAGGTCAGGATTTCAGCTCCGGCGTATTCAAGCAGATAGACGGCGTAGCTAACCATGATGACCCCGAATGCAAGATTCTTGATCATTGGGGAGAGATCGTTCAGCTTGAGCTGAGATGCAAAACGGCCGAGTATCATGACTGAGACATCGACCAGCAGCAGCAGGGCCAGCACCGGCCCGGCAACTAACAAGGTCGTCATCACGATGCGATCGAGAAGGGCCAGACATTCCATTGCACCCTGCGCTGTCACGGCAGGCAGAAACTGATAGACAGGCCACACTAGGTAGCTGCCATAAAGGCCGCTCACCATGGTCTGCAGCCCGCCGACGAGTACGAAGATCGTAACTGCCGTAACGCCGAGAAAAAGCCCGGTCCCGGACGCTTGGCTGTGCGTCGCGGGATCCTCCCCCGCAACTTGGCTCGAAATTCCTCGTTGGGTATCGATGATGTCGCCGACTGCCTGTATGCTCCATAGTGGAATACTGAGCAGGATGCCGAGCATAAGACCGACGAACACCTCCTTCAGGCCAAGCATGGTAACGCTGACTAGGCGCGTGTTCGGGTCCAGGGTCTGCAGACCTAGCTTAATCTGAGCGAGGCACGGTAAGCCGATCGCAATCGTAAGGCTTCCCCGAACCAGACCGCTGATGCGCGGCCGGGTGAAGACCGGAAGCACCAGCATGATGCCGAGGGCGCGGGCCGCACTCAGGCCGGTTGCGGCGACGAGCTCGATCGTGCCCTGAACGAGAGCTTGCGCCTCCGCGGGTGACAGGCCAGCCATCCAAGCTCTGCTAATATCTTGCGGTGAGTGCTGGAAACTCGCTGAAGATGTGCTCGGCCTGGTCGATCAGTGGAGCACTGAGCACGGGAGAAAACCCGGCGAGCACGGCGACGACAACCAGAAGCTTGACTGTCAGTGGCAAGGTTTGATCCTGGAGCTGAGTTGCCGCCTGGATTAGGCCAATGATCAGTCCAGAGATGAGAGCTGCGAGCAGCGGCGGCAGAACCCAGATCATGAAGAGCACGAGCGATTGACTCAGGTGCGTAAGGATACTGGCTTCGTTCATGGTCAACCTCCTGGGGTCGTGTAGCTTAATACCAGCCCGTGCATGAGACGTGACCAGCCGTCGATCGTGACGAACAAAAAGAGCTTGAAGGGGACAGATATCACCGTGGGGGATACCATCGACATACCCATGGCCATCAAAATCGTTGTTACAATGAGATCGATCGTGATGAAGGGAAGATAGAGAAGAAAACCGATTTCGAATCCACGCTTGAGTTCGGAGATTAAAAACGACGGCACGAGAATCGCAAAATCATCTGCCGTGACGCTGCCGCGCATGTCCTCAGACCAGACGTGTTCCGTTGAGGACAGGAAGAAGCGGCGTTGCTCTTCATTGGTGAATTTCTTCAGATGAGCTCGGAGCGGCTCCTGTCCCTCCTTGGCGGCAGTCACCCAGTCATCGAAACTTTGGTAGCGAAGTTGCGGATCGGTAAGGCGGTTATAGGTCTGCTCGAAGACCGGAGCGCTGATGAAGACGGTCAGGATCAGTGCCGCTCCGTAGAGGACGATGTTCGGCGGTATCGATTGAGTCCCCAGCGCATTGCGCACGAGGAAGAGAACAACCGAGACCTTGATAAAGGCGGTCGTTGTCACGACAGCAAAGGCCAGCAGGCCAAGGCCGACGGTAATCGCAAGAAGCGCAAGGATGCTGGGTTGAACCTCAGTCATTAAGCGCCAACCTGCCGCGCAGCCTGACGGCCAGCTCGTCCCCGATCCGCACGATGTCGCCCCGGCCGATACGTTGGCCGTTGGCAAGGATATCAACGGGCCCATCCAGAGGCCGGCCAAGTTCGAACACGTGGCCTTCGTTGAGGGTTCGCAAGGTCCCCAAGGGCATCGGCCAGCGGCCACATTCGAATATGAGTGTGATCTCGATGCTGTCGATATCCGCCTCTGACGGAGGCTGCTGTTGCACCTGGTTTTGGGGCATCATATCTTCACTTGTTAGGGGGTGGGATCGCAAGCGGAATGATCCTCGCAGCACCAGCCTGTCGCCGCCAATCTCTGCAGGGGCCCACAATCGGTCTGCAGCGAGAATGATCTGTCCTCGCGCGAGTGGAATTACGTCCGGGAGCAGCGCGTCGCCTTGCTCTGCTCGGCGAAGAACGCCCATCGCGACGCGAAGCGAACCGACTTGGCCTGCAACGATGACCGGGAGTTCGGAAGGCAGCTTGGCCGTCTGTCGCGGTAATCGGCCGAGCAGCTCGCCGAGGGCGGTGAAGGCCGGCGGAACGGGACCGTCAAGCGGTGAGAATAGAAGCAGCCGCGCCTTGCTGGCGAGCTCACCAAAGGCGACGTCAAATTCAAGATAAGGCCTCGTATTCGGCGCTTCCTCGGTGCGAACAAGCTGCAGATTGCGCTGCGTCATTCTTTCCAGCGGAGCAAGCAAGGGTTCCAGCGCAAGTTCCAGGACCAGCGAACGCGTCGGCTCAGAAGGTAAGGTAAGGCCATCCTGCACGGTCCCAATCAGCGCTTCCGCAAGCGCAACTGGCAAGGACAGGATCAGGGTTTCACCATTTACTTCGAAGACGCAATCAAGCATCGACGTCGCAGCCGGCTCCGCCTGCCAGACGGTTCGGCTCACGCGCACAGATAGCGGCTTCTCGCCGAGGAGGGTTTGCAGAGGCGCACGCAACGCTGCGATCTCGTTAAGCCACGCGGTCACGGCGTGCGAGAGGATCAGCGTCGGCGTGAAGGCTGCGCGTTCAGCCGGCCGATATGGCGCGGATGCGGCTTCCGCGTCGCAGGCCCCTAGCTCGCGCGGGAGAGGATCTGCAATCATGTTGGCTCACCTCCCGTCTGCCCTGATCGGCCTCGCCGGTAGCGGAGCAAGACTTCATCATCGGCTTCGATTTCGGCGGCAGCCTCGAAATGTGCATTCGTGATGCGCCGAACGTCGTGATCGATCTCACGCCATTTCTGGCTCGCCGCTGAACGCTTGGTCCAAACGGCTCGGGCCTCAAGAGCCGCAGCCTCAGCTTGCTCTTGGGCAGCACGGGCCTTGTCAAGAACGCACTGCGCCGCTGTGATCTCGTCTGTGAGTCGCCCGATGATGAGATGATAGCGTCGCTGCAGTTCGCATACAGATATCGCATCGGCCGCTAGCATCTCCCGATAGAGCTCCGCCTCGACCTTTGCGCGGCGCTCTTCGGCATGTGCAAGATGCTCGCACGCTTGTTGGACAGCTTGAATCGCGAGGTGGCGCTTGGCTTCCATGTTGGACAATTCACGAAGGGCGCTTCGTTCCCGCATGTCCTTTACCAGCCGCAGCTTTGAGGCGTGAACGGGACTTAGGCCGTCAGACGCGATATCCATGCGACCGTCTCCTCAAAGCTGCACGCCTCACCCTGCCCCTGGCGCAAAAAGGCCCGCAGCTGCTCGATCGAGGCGATTGCTCGATCGGTCAACGGATCAGAACCTTGCTTGTATTCACCGACCTTGATCAAGAACTCGGCCTCAGCGTAGCGTGAGAGCAGATCACGGAAGAAGGATGCCGCCTTGCGATGCGGCACCGACACGATCGCATCCATGACACGGCTGCGGCTAGACAGCACATCGATAGCCGGAAAATGCTCTCGAGAGGCCAGCGCGCGGGACAGAATAATGTGGCCATCAAGGATGCCGCGTGATTCTTCCGCTATTGGATCGCCCGTGCCATCACCCTCAACAAGCACCGTATAGAAGGCCGTAATGGAGCCATGCTCGCCCATGCCGGCGCGCTCCAACAAGCCCGGCAACAGCGCAAAAACGGAGGGCGGAAATCCGCGCCGGGTCGGCGGCTCTCCTGCGGCGAGGCCGATTTCACGCATGGCGCGGCTAAAGCGCGTCAAAGAATCCATCATCAAAACGACGCGAAGGCCCTGATCACGAAAATATTCCGCCAGTGCTGTCGCCATGTGGGCGCATTGGGCCCGCTCCATCGCCGAACGGTCGGAGGTCTCCACCACAACGACGGAACGGTGAAGGGCTTCGCCAAGATGACGTTCGATGAATTCACGCACCTCTCGACCGCGCTCACCGATCAGCGCAACGATGGTGACGTCGGCCGCCGCGCCTCTTACGATTTGCGACATCAGCGTCGACTTGCCGCAACCCGCATCACCATAGATTCCGATCCGCTGACCTTCTCCACATGTCAGAAGGCCATCCAGGACACGAACGCCTAGCGGGAACGGCTGTTCAATTCCGCGCCGTTTCATCGGATTGGGCGCCCTGCCGCGCAGCGGTCTGGCTTCGCCGGCTTTTATCGGGCCCTTGCCGTCGAGCGGTCGGCCAAAACTGTCGATGACGCGGCCGAGCAAACCGGGGCCGACAGCCACTTCCTGCATTCGCCCGGTCGTCACCACCTCCGCACGATTGGACAGCCCCACCATGTCCCCGATGGGCGTGAGTAACACCCCGTCCGGCAACAGGCCGATCACCTCCGCCTCGAGCGACCATCCGCTACGAGGATCCTGCAATAGGCATAGCTCTCCGACCCGGGCCTCCGGCAAGACGGCGTGCAGCAGCGTGCCCACCGCCCGCGTGATCCGGCCGCGGACGGCGCGTGTATCGATGTGCCTGGCGGAAGATCTCAAGGACGAGAGTGCGGCCTCTACACTTCCTTCTGCGGCCTCGGCATCATGGGTCGCTCGTTGCCCGGTCACGATTCAGCTTCCTCTGACAAGCCAAACCCGAGACGCAGCGCGCGCAGCTGCGCGGCAAGTCCAAGATCGACATTGCCAAACTCGCTCCACAAGACACATTGGTCCGCACTCAGGGCCGGATCCGCCTCAATCCTGACCTTCGGCCGGCCCTCAAGTCCGTCATAGTCCTTGAACTCACTGGCTAGCAGGTCGGCCTTCAGTGGGGAGACGTGGAGGCAAACCTCCGTGTTCTTATATCTTTGCTCGATGGCATGACGAACGCCGTGGACCAGCAGCTCACCCGGGTCAAACGCGCCAAGCAGATCGCGAACGATCTCGAAGACCAGTTGCGGCAATTCCCGCTCCAGAGCTGCCTTGCGCTGGGCCAGTTCACAAGTCGCCTGCGCAATCAGCCGCGCCATTTCCTCTGCGCCAGCCTTTGCACCCTCGGCGCGGCCCCGCAACCGTTCCCGCTCATAAGCCTGGCGTGCCCACCCGCGCACCCGCTGCAGATGCCGCTCGGCAGCGGCTCGCGCCCGTACGGCATCGTGCCAGATCTCAAGCTGCGCAGCTGGGATCAGCGGTCCAAGTGGCCGAATCTGCGGGGCCGCGGGTGATGCGGGATCATCGGCCATCATGCTCCGGCAGCCTCTGCACGCAAATGCGCCACGACGAGGGAAAGCAGCGGGCCTGCTGCGCTACGGTGTTCAGCAGTCGGACTCTCGGCGGCCGTCCCAACAGGCAAGCGTAGAAGCACGCGGATACGACCAACCGATGAAGTCTCTTCGAGCCAGGCGCCGAGACAAGCGTGCCCGTCATATTCGATCTGTCGCGACAATTGCTCTGGATCGACGATCGGGGTCGTTGCGACGGCACTGGATAAATGCCGGACTGCGAAAGCATGCGATTCTGCACCGATCAACTCCACCAATATCGGCAGATCGTGCCTGGAAACCAGCTTGAGGATAGAGCGTGCATGCCAGATGCTGCCCGCGAGCAGCGCAGCCCGCCGCGGCTCATGCCCCAGGAGAGCATCTTCGTTCCAGTCGGCGCAGCTCACCTCGACCTTGCCGCCCAGCAGCAGTTCGGCGAGCCTTGGCTGCAGCCTGGAACTCTGCTGTAGCCGAGCCAACGTGGAAGGCGAAAGCAGCGGGTCAAGAAGCCCAGCAAAACGACCGGGATCGACCGAGGCAGCAAGCTCGCGCAGCCGATCGGCTGGGAGCGTGAACGAACGATTGGGTTTTGTGGATGACATTGATGCCGACATGAGCGTCCAGACTATGTCGCATCAGCAATCAACTTTTTGTCCGACTCCTGCTCAGCAGACACACGCGAGCCCCTACCAAACACGCTCAGGTTGCGCGATGATCGTCCAAACTGACGCATGCGCGGGCCCAGCAATACGCAAGATACGATGCCGAATAGCGCTCCGGCGCCTCCCACAGCAAGCGCAAGTAACGGGGCTGAGCCCGCTCTTGCTGACTGAGCCGCAGGAACTACCGGCGCGGCAGACTGCTCGATTGGAGCGCGCTCGACCGGCACGAAGACGACCGCGACCTTGTCATAGGACAGGCCTTCAATGCTGTTTGCGACGAGCATCTTGATCTGCGGCAACAGTGCCGAGAGCTTCGCGCTGGAGCCATGGCGAATGAAGACCGAGGCGGAGGACGGGGTCGCATCTTGTCGCAACAAGTCGTTCTTCGGCAGAACGACGTGGACGCGTGCTGAAAGGACGCCATCTATATCGCTGATCGTGCGCGACAATTCTTCGCTTAGAGCATAAACGTAACGTGCCCGCTCCTCGATCGGCGAGGCAACGAGGCCCGATCCCTTGAACACCTCGCCGAGATTCTTGAAGGATTGGCGCGGCAACCCCTCGACATTTAGCAGGTCAATCGAATAAGCGAGCTGCTTTTCCTCGACCTGGATTGTACTGGTCCCGTCCTTGGCGACAACACGGACAGCATCAACGCCCTTGCTAAGGAGAAGCGCGAGCATCTCATTAGCCTCGCGCTCCTGAATTTTGGTGTAGAGATCAGCCTTACAGCCGATCAGCGAGAGGAGAAGGGGCATCGCGAGACACATGCGAAGCCGCCGCCACGATTGACGGCCGCCACAGCTAGCCCTCTTCATATCGCCAGTCATCAGCTTACTCAGCCGGCCGATAGCAGCTTGTTTAGCGACGAGCTGACAGCGCTGGTGCCCTTAGAGACGAGGGAAACCTGAATAACGTCCCTGTATACGTCTCGCAGATTCGTCATCATCGACTCAAAATCGGCTCCAACCGGTTTAACATCCACATGTGCACCGACGTTATCCGTCTGCAAAAGCGGCTGCGTAGCCGGTCCAGGCTGCACATTAGTCACGGCAGCCGACGCAACCGCCGGAGGAACGGCGCGGCCCTGGTACATACTGGAAAGGGTTTGGAGGATTCGGTCACCCGGCGGACTTGCCAGCACATTCGTGCGCTGGACCTCCAATATCGGCGAAGCCGCTACGGGCCGATCCGCAGGCGGGAGAGCAGATCCCTGATTTGCAGATACTTGCGCTAGGGACTGCTCAAAGCCCGCCTGCTCGCCAGCAGCTGCGGGCGAGCAGGCACTGGAAAGACAGTCGGCAGAACTGGGAGAGATCGGCGCTGCGCCTAACAACATGGAATGAGTCATTGTGCTCGTGTGGTGAGACCTAGGCGTTAACCGATGAACCGATCAAGTTCATAGGCTGGCGAGCTGACGAAAACCTGACGGAGATCGGTCTGACTACGTCATCTAAAGATCACTTTTCGCTTTCAGAGCTAGGACCAAACTCCAACTTGATGATGAGCGGAAGGCGTCCGGGAATGCTCGCGCGACCCACGATCGTACATATTCTAAAAAGAATTCTTTGTGCCGGCGTTTTTGTCTGTATCGGGATAATGCGCTCGTCTGCTGCATCCCTTTCGCTGCCGTCCGCCCCTTATAGCTACACTGTTCTCGATCAGGATCTTCCTGCGGCGCTGCAGGAGTTCGGCAACAATCTCAATATCAGGGTCAATGTCAGCGCCGAGGTCAAGGGCCGGATTCGCGGACGAATGCCGGACCTGCCGCCACGAGAATTCCTTGATCGTTTGACTGCCCTGTACAATCTTCAGTGGTATTACGACGGGCTCGTCCTTTACATCTCCGCCGCCCACGAGGCGCAAAGCCGGCTCATCGTATTGAACCCGATCAGCTTCGATGCGTTCACCTCCGCCCTCCACGCGCTCAACATCTCGGATGAGCGCTATATCGTGAAACCGGCTCCGGGAGAGGGCCTCATCCTTGCTTCTGGCCCACCCCGATTTGTTGCGCTAGTGGACCAGACCCTTAAAGGCCTTGTGGCGGAAGCGCAGGCCCGGCGCGGCCCCGTCGCAGCCGAGAGGCCACAACGCGAGCCGGTTTTGATGTTGTTTCGCGGTTCCTCGAGCACGGTCTTGCGAGACGGGCGGCCGGAAGGTTCTCCCGAAACGCCGCACCATGAGGGCACTTTGCGCGAAACCGGTCCAGGCCAGAAGTGAGGTCGAAGATGCAAAACCGCGCCGAGCAAAGTCGGTCCGTCCGGCGTACGCCTATATTCATCCGATCGTCAGCTTTTCGAAAGCTACGGTCCCCAGCATGAGCCTGCGAGGTCTGGACGGCTGCCTTGCTTGGGGCAACCCTGATAGAGGGATCAGAGACCAGGCGCTCAAGGGAAATTAGGTAGTGCTGTCTTTGCAGGCGGCGCGAGTATTAAAAATCAATGTGGGCCTCCGCACGTGTGCTTCCGAGCTAGCCGAGGCTTCGCGTAACTCGATGCGCGTCATCAGTTGGAAGGAGGAACAGGGTGGATTTCAATGCAGTCGCCCCGGCGAATACGAGCCCGGAGCCCGACGCAGCACGGACGGCTTCAGATGCAACCGAATTCGACCGGCAGCTCAGCGACGCACAGGCTCCCGCTTTGGCGCAGGGCGTCGCCCATCCACTGCTGCAGGGCGAGGCTTATTCAGCCTATCTGGACGCGGGCCATCCCTACTCTCCATACTTTGATACCGGACACCTGTATCCGCCTTACGAAGATTTAGCGCATCCCCATTCGCCAGACTCGGGTTGGCAGGATAATCTAAATGCCGCGCCTGCGGCTGTCGCCGCGCCTGAGCCGGAAAACGGCGGGCAGCATCTCTCGCCGCAGACCATCGCTCAGGCGATCGAGGAACATCCCGGCTTCGATCAAGATCTGATATGGCAGAATCTGGATGTCGACCCGTCTGATGCCGAGCCACGGCACAGTGAGCCACAAGCGGGCCCATCGCATGCAGGACCATCGCACACCGCCCCTTTTCAGGGTGAGCCGTCGCACGCCGGCCCCTCCCATGCCCGGCCATTGCAGGCGGGACCGGCCCAACCTGGGTCTTCCGCAGCTCCGCCAGAACTTTCCGAGTTCCGTCTGTGGGACGGACATCTCGCCAAGGACTATTGGGTGTTTACGCCTCAAACAGCCACCGGCGCTCAGATGGACATGCTGGAGCGCAGCGGAGTGAAGCCAAGCAAAGACAACCCGACAACAGTTTTCGCCATTCTCGGCGTGCCTCATACGGCCGAATGGAGAGAGGAGGACTTCATTCGTCTCACACCTTCGCTAGATCCGACCCTTTGGCCTGAAGAGGGAGGGCAAGACCAACCTCTAGATGCGGAAGGTCCGCCCATCCCCTAACGGCTGCAGCCGTGCAACGGAAGGGCGATCTCCGCGGGGCCGACAAAGACTCAGAGATAGCAGGACACCTGGTGAGAGGCGAGCTTGCCGGCGGGTATTCGCGGCCACCCTTCTCTTTTCCGGCCACTCCTACTGCCAGACCAGCTCGCGAGGGGTAGCGGCCAAATCAAAGACCGCGCGAGCCGAATGCGTGAAACAGTTCTCAATGGTCCGCTGAGAGGACCCGCGAGTACGGTGCGATTTAAGAGCACCGCGAGACGATCATGCCGTCGAGATGAGGGTAAGGGCGTTCCGGATCAGGAGAGTCAGGGTATGACCGACCCCCTGAGCACCTTCAACATCGAAGTGCTTGCTCTGCCGCTTGTCCGCCGTTCCTTGGCGAACGATTGATCATTCGCAAAACGAGTACTCTAGCATCCGGCGGTAACGGCCTGCTGATAACAGCTCTCAGTGACGTATGCCCGCGGATCATCCAAAGCATGATCATCAGAGATCGACGGATTGATCCGCGAAAACTCTGTTCGGCACCCCAAGGTCTCTCATCTCCTTTTTGCAGCCGGGCCAAAGCAGCCACTTGCACGCGATGGCCTGTTTCAGAAGCCGGGCAAGGCGCACCTCCGTCGATAGCTTTTTAGCTCGTATCGTGAGACAGAGGCCAGCTCTCTACGGCAGCCCAGCGCAGATGCCCATCCGATCCACTGGCCCTCAGTCGCGCCTGGAGCCGGACCGATGCGCGCCGATGTTCCTGGAGACAACAGCGGCTGAATGATTCGAACCGGCACCGTCCTTTGCGCATCAAACTCGAAAGGCGCGGAGCCACCCGAGATCACTGAGCGCAGGAATCACAGCATTAATCCAGCCTCACTCTTCGTCAGCTTCTTGCAAGCTGTCCCTGCTAGAACGGCGGGAATAGGTCATCTCGCGGCGCCGCCGCTATCTGGGTTTTATGACATGGACACAGGCACAGCCGATATCGCAGCAACGGCGCCAGAAGCTGGCACAAACACCGACAACGCCGCGAACGGCGGCGACAACTCGCCCGCAGCATTGTTGCAGCGAGCCTTCGAAAAGGCTCTGGTTGCCGTCGCCACCCAGGTCATAAGCGATTCCCAGTCAGATATGGATGACGCTATGAGCGAGCTAGATGATGGGTGAAGGCCCGGATTATCAGACGCGCACAGGGAAGACTCTTCGGAAGGCAAGCCGAATCGAGAACGACCGGGCGAAGCAGCCGACTTGGCAAACCAGCCGCTAGACGCGTCTTAGGTGATCCTCCAGGTTGGCGGTGCGGCTGGTCGCAATCCGATCGCACTGGGAACTCTCGGAAGACGCCGCAGCGTCTAGCTTAGGCGGGCATAGGCCACACTCTTCGATGCGGATTCATCGAGTGCTTTTCAGTCAGCAGGTTTCAAGCGGAACCAACCGCTTCCCCATTGATGATCAATTCCGTCAGCTGGCTGTCCTGGATCGGTTCTGCAGCCGCCCGCGACATTGGGCGTCAGAGAGACCCTCTGAGATCATAAAGTCGGCAGCTTTGGCGCTCGCTGCGCGCATACCAGCACAGCTCCTGGACCGCTGAGACCAGCATCGAAAAATGTTGCGGGTACCTGATCAGTGAGGTCATGGCTGGTCTGTCGGTACGATTGACGCCCAAGCTTAGACAGCCCCGATCGCGAGATGAGAGCGGCGATCCAGATCGATACGCCGCCGCACCTACTATCTTCATCTGCCTCGCCGAACACGAAAAGCGGGCGCTAACGCCCGCTTCAGTGACTTACCCGACAAGCTGAGAACGCTTCGCCAGGCTTGCGGCCAACTCAAGCGTCCGACGGTGTGCCTGGATTCTCATTGCTGTCGATGATCGCCTGGTTAACCTGGCGTCCAGACCGATCGACCCAGCCCGAGCCTGGTTGTTCATAAATCGTCTGGGCTCCATCCGAAGTCAGCTGATCAAGCGTACGGCCCGCATTTGACTGCGTCACCTTAAGGTTGTTCTTACCGTCGAAGCGGTCTCCAAGCCCTTCGACGACCATGGCATTGTCGCCGTTGGTAATGGTCAGCTTCGAGGCCATCGTTTTGCCGTTGCCGATATCAACGGTGTCGATGGTAATTTTCGTGCCGTCGTCGAGCTGGAAGGTCATGTTCTTTTTGAAGTCAAAATCGATCTTGCCGTCACCGTCGGCATCGACGTGGGGGTCGCCGTGGATCGCTGTGATCTTGCCCGTTTGATTGTTGCGAATGAGCACCGTTCCGTCACGTTCGTCCACCAGCATCGAATACTTATCACCAAGCTTGATCTCGGCCCTGCTGCCCCTGACCTCATGCGACCAGACTGGCGCCGGCTGAGACGACTGCGTCGGTGCCTGGGCGACCGCAACAGGCACCATCGCAAGAGGCGGCGGCGGCGGAGGAACGAAGAAGACGGGGGCGGTAGAGGCAGGCGCTGCGGTTGCATACTGGTAGTTACCAGGCCCGCGCCCTTGTTCGCCTGCATCGATGCTCGCCTGATTCACCGCGCGTCCGGCCCCATCGACCCAGCCTTGGCCACTCTCATGGATCGTTTGGGCACCATCGGACGTCAGCTCGTCAAGCGTCATACCAGCATTGGACTGCGTCACCCTTAGATTGTTTTTGCCATCCTTGTCGTCGCCGAGCCCCTCGACAACCATCGCGTTATGGCCGTTCGTAATGGTAAGCTTTGAAGAGATGGCCTCACCATTACCGTAGTCGACGTTATTGACAGTAATTTTCGTGCCGTCGTCGAGCTGAAACGTCATATCCTTTTTGAAATCGAAGTCATCTTTGCCGTCTCCGTCGGCATCAACGTGGGGATCACCATGAATTACCGTGACATGACCAGTCTGGTTGTTGCGAACTGTCCAGGTGCCATCCTTTTCATCGGCCGTAATCGTGTACTTGTCCCCAAGGTTGATCGTGGCCTTGCCATCCTTGACCTCATGCGTCCACACCGGATCCACAGCAGGCTCAGAATTTTGATTCAGCTGGCTCATCAGCATGGTGGGAGGAGGAGGCGCCATCATGTACGCTTGGGTCGTAACGACGGCTGGCGTCACGACGACGGGAACGGCGACCGAACTGACGAGGGCTGGTGAGGCTACCGGTAGGTACTGGTAGCTCGCCGGAGCATACTGTCCCAACAAGGCGTTGAAGGCGGGAGTGACAACCGCGCCTTCTGGCACCACTCCATTCATCGAGTCGGGCGCGCCCACCACCGGAAGACCGGCCACGGGAAGATACGGCATTTAGTTTACTCCTGTTGCATAGACGAAATCTGTAAAACTGCGAGCGCTACGCATAGTCAACCAAGGTACGCAGCTTCGATTTGCATGAGAACGCACCATTAGCTCATCCGAACGAACGACTGCTTCTCTTGCCAGAACCACCAGCCCTAATGAGATCTTCCTCTCGCCGCACCACGGTAACCGCACGATCACATCACGCGCATTTAACTCACAAAGACTGTAGCCCGAATACCTGTCGAAAAGCTGACGACGATGAGCGAGCGAAGCCGCACGCACTTTGACATCGATCGCATGTGCGAGACGCATCCTTCGCTAAGCTGTATCGCAAGCTTCAACGCTCCTGTCCGCAAGAATCGTCTGGTACCAGATGTGCCCCTATGTCTTCGCGATACGCCACGTCTGCGGTTATCAACGAGTCATCCATCCTCACCGAGCAATCAGCGCTCCCGCCGGTCGTGCACATCATCTGCGAGGAGCGATCCATCGGTTGAGCACGCGCGCGCACCAGGCTCTCCGGCATTAGGATCTTCGCGGAACCTGACTTTTCGCAAGCCGCCCATGTTAGCCAAGCGAGTCAAGCGCGGACTGAGACCCGCACAACTCTATGACCTTATCCCGCTTCCGCGCTCTATCCGGCAGGCCACGCGCCTGTGCAGGGTCCGCAAGGTAAACTCATTCCTGAACGCGCAGCTAAGCACCATCCAACCCGGCCTTGACCCAAGCCGATTATAGGCGGGGCTGGGAACGCCCGGGCGAGCCGGTGATTGCGAGCAGATGCAAGGCTGCCGCAAAAGATCAACCCACTCGCCTCAACATGAGACTCGTCAGCTTTTCGAAAGCTAGCGCCCCTAGCATGAGGCCGCTGAAATCTAGGCGAGCAGTCGTCTATTGAGCGCAACAAGACGAGGATAGGAGAATGCGATGATCGGAGAAATGATCGGAAGCGCTGCCGGCGGATACCTTGGCGGCCCTGCCGGAGCGGCCATTGGTTCGGCACTGGGCGGGACCGTGGACAAGGTCTTTGACAAGGTGGTCCACACCTTGGTGCCCGACGAGGGTAACTACTATAAGGCCGCAGACGACAAAGACGCCGGCGACAAGAGCGAGGTACAACCCAAGTCAGATACTCTCAGCAAGAGCCCGGAGCTGAACCTTGGGCTCAGCACGCTCGGCGGTACGCCCATGTTCCTTTCGATTCCTGCGATCATCTCGCCGGCCCACAACTCGTAACAAGTCAGAACCAAGGTTATCCTAACAGAAAGGTAAGTAGACATGGCAGTTGACAATGTTGGCGGAAATGGCGGCGCTGCTGGTGCCCAGCCGACGGGCGATACGGGCTTCCAGAACCAGATGGCTGAATTCGAGCGTGTTAGCCAGAAAGTTCAGGCCCAGGCCGTGGCAATGCGTCGAATCACGACCGAACTCTCGTCCGAGAAGAAGGTCGCCGACGAGCGCGTTCAGTAGTTCTGCAAGACGGGTGGCTCACCGCGTTGCTACCGTCGCCGCGCTGTGAATGACGAAATCTGGATGAGCCGTACGGCACTGCCGTACGGCTTCTCTCGTTATTCAGGAGGTTATCGTGAACGACTCTGTTTCGCTCGAGTTCGAGGTGCTTTCGGGGCTCTATACCGGGCTCAAGGGAAAGGCAGCGGGCGGCGAAAGCATTGTTGGCAGCGGCCTCGATGCCGACATGATCTTCGTTGAACAAGGGCTTGAACCGCATCACCTTCGGATCATCGCGCAGCGCGATTCGATCGAGGTCGAGGCGCTCGCCGCCAATATCAGCATAGACGGCCTCGCGAGCATCACTTCAGGTGAGAGCGTCAGAGTGCCCCTACCCGCGGTCATTCATGCTGGCGCGATGTCCATCCGCTGGTCGACAGAGGATGTCCAGCCACTTGCTTCGAGCAAGCGCTCTCGCAGCTCGATCATCGCACTCAGCCTGGTTCTGCTCAGCTCTGTCGTGATCGGCACCGTCTCAATTATCCTCTCCCCCGGCGATAGAGCGGTGGTGCCAAGTACCCAGTCGTCGCGCGCCGTCGAGATTGCCACTAAGCCAACCGTCGATCATTTCGATCCGAGAGCTGCTGATGAAATGGCCCTATCGCTGCGGCAAGAAATCGAACGAGCGGGCCTTCTTGACGTTAAGATCGGGCGCGGCCCCGGCGTTGTGACCGCGGAAGGCACAATTGCGCCGAACCTCGTCGCAAAATGGAAAGAAATCCAGCAATGGTTCGATCGTCAAACCAACGGTACCACGACCCTTGTGAATGCTGTCACGGTGAAAGAGGAGAAGATGCCGTCTTCGATTGCTGTCCAAGCCGTCTGGCGCGGAAGCGAACCTTATCTGCTTATTGCCGGACAGAAGTATTTCGTCGGCGCGCTCTTAAGTAATGGATGGACCGTTGATCGAATTGAGGATGGACGTGTTCTGCTCAGTCGCAACGGCCGATCTGCCGCTTTGCCATACTAAGGTCTCTACCCTGCAAGAAAGAAGGAGAAGGCGATGGCTAGGCTGCCCCAGCACTCTGTAGGGCCCGGCACCTCATCGCAGGGATTAGATGCGGGCCAGCACGCACCGGTCATCGGCTCGCCTCCCTCGCGAGGTGATAAACTCGAAGTCGGAGGCGTCCATGCGGATAGCGGCACGAAGCGCGCGTCGTGGCGGGATGCGGTTTCGCATGATCTGCCAATTGATGGTGCGAGCGAAGCGGCGCTCGAGGTCAACTCCGTCGGCGCCATCCAGCGCGTCACTCTATTCGAAAGCGAAGCAGGAGCAAATGAGCTAGATCCGCGCGCGGTATTGGCTTCGCTCTATGGTCCCAATCTGTCCCGCGGACTACTCTCCTTCGTCGTTCCACGCCTCCGTCATCCGGACGTACTGCGCGCCGACAAGCATGGTGTTCTTCTGGAGCGCTTGACGCGAACGTTGGAGGCGACGCCGAATGACAAAACGGCGCGAGAATGTTTGGCAATCCTGCAGCAGGAACTACAGCGGCTATTAATGCTCCGGCAAAATCAAAACAGCTTAATCAAGGGCTAGCCATGGTCGATCCTGATGGATTGCAGCATGTGCCCGCTCCCCTGGAGCCAGAAGTCTCCAAATCCGGCGATATTCTGTCGATCTCCGGGCCGGAGCGCGACCTGCTTTGTGCGCTCTCGTATGTACATCTCGCGTGCGGGCAGAGCGCACAGAGTCTGGCTCTGTTGCGAATTGCAGCTCGCGAGCATTCCAACGACGTCGGTTTACTCCGCATCCTAGCTTACACGCTAATCTCCGAGGGCCTTGGCGACGAAGCACTCCACGTGTTGGACCGGCTGGACGCACTCGATACGCAACCCTCTTCCCGCATACCGATGACCCTGTTGCGCAGCCACGCCCTGCGTCACGCTGGCCGCATGCCCGAGGCTCGCGAGGTCTTCCAGCGCTATGTGTCACTGCGCGCGGGCAGGGCCCTCATCAAAAAGCAATAGGGATCTACCATGGCCAACGTCTTGCGTGACTTCATCGTGCGCGCTCCGGCCCACCCGGATTTCATGGTTGCCTTGATGCTGCTTCTGGCGATCGGCATGATGATCATGCCAATCCCAATCATCGTGATCGACATGCTGATCGGCTTCAATCTTGGGTTTGCCATATTGCTGCTGATGGTTGCCCTCTATCTCACCACACCGCTTGATTTTTCGTCCTTACCGGGCGTCATCCTGATCTCCACCGTATTCCGACTGGCGCTAACGATAGCAACAACGCGGCTGATCCTTGCCGAGGGCGACGCGGGCAGCATCATTCACACATTCGGCGACTTCGTCATTTCAGGGAATATCGCGGTCGGAATCGTCATATTCTTGATCGTGACCATGGTGCAATTCATGGTTCTTGCCAAGGGTGCCGAACGCGTCGCAGAGGTGTCTGCGCGCTTCACCCTTGACGCGCTACCAGGCAAACAGATGGCGATCGATGCGGAACTGCGCAACAGCCACATCGATCAGCACGAAGCACGTCGCCGACGTGCCGCCTTGGAGCAAGAGAGTCAACTTCATGGCGCGATGGATGGTGCCATGAAGTTCGTTAAGGGAGACGCGATCGCCGGGCTAATCGTGATCTGCATCAATATGCTGGGCGGAATCAGCATCGGTCTGCTCTCAAAAGGTATGTCGCTCGATGAGGCGCTGCATCAATATACGCTTTTGACGATCGGTGATGCGCTCATTTCGCAGATTCCGGCGTTGCTGCTGTCAATTACCGCTGCGACCATTGTCACGCGCGTCAACGGGCCCTCCAAGCTCAAACTCGGCGCCGATATCGTTCACCAACTTACCGCAAGTACGCAGGCGCTTAGGCTAGCCGCCTGCGTCTTGGTATTCATGGGGCTCGTTCCCGGCTTTCCTTTGCCCCCGTTTTTCGTGCTGGCCGTCCTGTTCGCTGCGGCAAGCTTCGTCAAGGTCGGCACCAAAGGCGACAAGCCTGCCGCTAAAATAGGAGCTAGCGTCGCTGCTTCGGCGCCGGCTCCCGCAGCGGCCCAGAAGCAGCCCGTACATACGGAAGCACTTCCGATCGCGTTGTTCCTTGCACCGAACCTGACGGATTCGATCGACAAAGACGAGCTGGAAGAGAGCATTTCGCGTGTTTCAAGGCTCGTCTCGGCGGACCTT
Organism: Bradyrhizobium sp. IC4060; assembly: GCF_020193715.1. Taxonomy (NCBI): domain Bacteria; kingdom Pseudomonadati; phylum Pseudomonadota; class Alphaproteobacteria; order Hyphomicrobiales; family Nitrobacteraceae; genus Bradyrhizobium; species Bradyrhizobium sp. IC4060. The sequence goes on from NZ_JADYVJ010000003.1 coordinate 101,523, forward strand.
GGCATCACCATTCCGCGCATCCCGGCCCAGATCGGCGAGAGCTTGTCCTCGTCGCAATTCAGAGTGGATGTCGATAGTGTGCCAGTTGAGCGCGATGTGATCAATCCCGGGCACCTGGTGCTCAACGACGATGTGGCCAACATCGAGTTGAGCGGCATCCCCTTTCAGCAAGACCCGGAAACGAATCGGGTCTGGATCGAGGAACGGCATGCAGCGGCCCTCAAGGCCGCCGGAATCGGATATCATCGGCTGAGCGAAGTTCTTGCCTTACGTCTCCATTCCACATTGACACGCTATGCACAGCGCCTGGTGGGTATCCAGGAAACCCGCCAATTGCTCGCCCGGATGGAGCAGGAATATCCTGACCTGGTGAAGGAGGTGCTGCGTACGGCCACCGTCCCTCGGATCGCCGAGGTCCTGCGCCGATTGCTCGATGAAGGCATTCCAATCCGCAATACCCGCTTGCTCCTGGAGGCATTGGCAGAATGGAGCGAGCGCGAGCAAAACGCCGTCCTGCTCACCGAATACGTTCGTGCTACCTTAAAGCGGCAAATCTGCTTTCGGTATGCGAACGCCCATCGCGTCGTGGTCGCCTTTATCATCGAGCGCGAGAGCGAGGAAATCATCCGCGGCGCAGTACGGGAAACTGCCGTCGGCCCATACCTCGTCTTGGATGAATGGCAGAGCGAAAAGCTGCTTGCACAATTTCGTCAGATCCATGCGACCATCGCGCAAAGTAAGAGCCAGCCTGTCGTCCTTGGGTCGATGGATATCCGGCGTTTCGTACGCGGTTTTCTCACGCGCAACGGGATCGACCTGCCTGTTCTATCGTATCAAGATCTCGCCGCCGACTTCACGGTCCAACCGATTGGATCCGTCAAGCTTCCAAAGGCGCCTTCCTCGCTTCTCACAGCTGCAAACTAAGAATGGGCAGCGCTTCCTCGTGAGTAACCTATGAGATCAAATAGAATCACGCGCCGCCGGTATTTGTGCTGCGCCAGTCCAGGGCCGCGGCCGGCTCTGCTTGCGATGCTGGCTAGTGTGCTGCTCGCTGGCTGCGCTGCCGGGGATAAACATGGCCTTTCACCGCAGCAGACGTCCACATCTGACCTCGCACACAGCGAAGAGATCGACCCTGCGGTGCGCGAGCGCATTTCGCACGCGCTGGGCCGAGATCCTGATGAAGGGGCTCTGCGCGATGCATTGAAGCAACAGCCGAACAACATCGATGCGGCGATTCCTCTTGCGCGAGCCCTGCTGGCAGCCAACCGTCCGGATGATGCGCTCGAGGTGCTCGACGGCGTATTATTGGCAGCCCCTGGCGACCTGCGCGCATTGAATGCCAAAGGGGTTGTTCTCGATCACGAGGGCCGCCATCAGGAGGCCCAAGAACTATACCGCCAAGCTCTCGCAGCGGAACCCGCAAACCCGATGCTGCGCAACAATTTCGGACTGTCCCTCGCCCTTGAACGCAAGACGGAGGCCGGCGATGCCAGCCCAGCACCGCAGGCGGGCGGCCGGAACGCATTGGCTCGTTCAAGATAGCGTGGCGATAAAGAGCGGGGCGGAATAGCGAAGTGATGCTCAGCTTGCCGACAGCTCGGCTTACTATGAACGCGGAACCTCAACCGGAGCCCCCGTCGATACAAATGGAAAGTGTTATGTTTCAGCACACCGTCAATCTATCTAGTAGCGAACGTGCTTCCGAGCCCGATGAAATGAGAACGAGCGCGACCGATGACTCTTCCTCCTACACGGATCGCCAAAGGTTCTCGGATGTATTCTCTACTCTGAATTTGGCGCCATCGATCTCCTCTCCTGATGCAAGTTCGCCGGCAGTTCCGCCATACGCGATGGTTGAAGAGCCGCCGGTCGTTGAAATCTCAAGATCTTCATTCGAGAGGAAGCTGGTGGACTTTTATGGAGCAGACATAGAGGATATTGCTGCTAATCCGCAGCGATACTCTCGCTGGGTGTCCCAAAAGGCTCAACGCACAGCGGACACTGCGTTTCGCTTCGGCATCAAGTCTATTTCGGAGAAAGCGCGATTTTTCAGCTATCAGCTCGGGAATAAGAGCGTCGGGCTTCTCAGAACGGAACCCGGAGGTCGCATGAGCGAGCTGTTCAAGGGCAACAATGATTGGCGCAAACAATTTCCTGGGCGAGATCAAATCACCTCAACGACAGCTTTCCGGGTTACCCATCCGCTCGTCGATAACGCGGGCGATATCTTGCTTGAACATCAGCTCCAGATCGACGGTAACGAACCGCTCGTTCTCTCCCACTCTTCCAATCCGGAAGCGAAAGCCCGCGCAGCAGCGTTGGGCTTTCTTGAGGTAAGTGACTCGATGATGGTGCTCGATCCCACCAAGCACGAGGACAAATGGAAGAACAAAGAAGGCAAATGGCAGCGAGCGGGTAAACCGCCTTTGTATCTTGCCGCGACTGAAGACAATAGCAGCAATGCCAAGTGTACCGAAAGTGTGGCAAAGCCCGCGAACGATCCGTATGATGATGACTATGACTTTATGTAGAGCGTACACGCACCACATGAAGAGCGATTGGCCAGATCGACTTTGGTGAGGTCAGGCTCGCACTGGATAACCTAATCCGCTCGACCGATAATCTACGCTATTCTGGCACCTTCGTCCTGGACTACTTCGGCGCAGTGTACTCCAAGGAGCTGCTCGCCGACTCCCAGCTCGCGGCCATGATAAATATTGTCAAGCTACTCATCTTCTAGAGCGAGATGTGTGATGGCGAGCCTGCCGGGTGTTGTGCCGACGTCATATCGCGCTCGATTGACCTGAAGTCTCCATTGGACGCGAAGTTCTCCTGACGCGTTGTGCGCAACGTTGTTCTGTGCCGTTGCGTACGCGAGTCCGTCGATTGGTCCGGTTTTTGCTCCACTGTTTGCCAAGACGAGGCGCGGCTCCCCGCCATGTCGGATTTTCTACCATAATGACCACTGTGGAACGAAAGGCGATGCCATGAAGAACCGGCTTTCGGTCACCGGCAAGGCGGCAGGCACCGCCGCTGAAGCCTCGGAGTCGACGACGCGCACCGCCCCGGCGGTCGAGCGCATAACTGAGAATGGCACCGGCTTATACCTTCCTGACGAGGCTAGCGTCTCTGCCGGCACGGTCAAATCAGATCGACCAGCAAGCTTCACGCTCCAGAACGGCCTGCAGGTCGTCGTGATCCCGGATCATCGCACACCCGTCGTGACTCAGATGATTTGGTATAACGTCGGTTCCGCGGACGAACCGCCTGGCAAATCGGGGCTCGCGCATTTCCTCGAACACCTGATGTTCAAGGGCACATCCAAACATCCGGCGGATGAGTTCCGCAAGGCCGTGCTGCGCGCCGGCGGCTATCAGAACGCCTTTACCGGATTCGACTTCACCAGCTACTTCCAGCACGTGCCTCGCGAGCACCTCGGCAAGATGATGGAATTTGAAGCCGACCGCATGACTGGTCTCATTCTCAACGACGAGGATGTGCTGTCCGAGCGCGACGTCGTGCTGGAGGAATTCAATATGCGCGTCGCCAACCAACCAGGTGCCCGGCTTGCTGAGCAGATGATGGCGGCGCTTTACCTCAACCACCCCTACGGCCACCCCATTATTGGATGGCGCCAGGAAATCGAAAAGCTTACCCGCGAGGACGCGCTTACCTTCTACAAGCGCTTCTATGCACCCAACAACGCGATCCTGATTGTCGCTGGCGACGTAACCACCAAGGAAATGCCCTCGCTGGTGAAGGAGACTTTTGGCGGCATCCCCGCGCAACCCTCGATTCCCCTGCAACGCCTGCGGCCGCAGGAGCCGACGCCGGCCGCGCAGCGCAGAGTGACGTTGGCCGATTCCCGCGTCGAGCAGCCAGCCCTGCACCGCTATTATCTCGTACCGCCGGCTCGCACCGCGGCCGCGGGGGAGGGTCCGGCGCTTGAGGTGCTCGAGCAGTTGATGGGCGGCGGTGTCAACTCATATCTCCATCTCTCGCTTGTCGTCGAAAAGCAGCTCGCGGTCACTGCCAGAGCGAGCTACCAATCTGCCGCACTCGACCCCTCGCGATTCGAGATTTCCGCCATACCAAAACCTGGCGTCCACCTCAGCCTGATCGAGCACTCCATCGACGAGGTAATCGCCGACATTGCCCGTAATCCCGTGAGCACCGAAGATCTGCAGCGGGCGAAGGCGCGGCTGATTGCGCAAGTCACCTACGCCCAGGACAGTCGGGAAATGCTCGCGCACCGGTATGGCCGCGGCCTGACGACGGGGCTGTGCATCGAGGATATTGAACGCTGGCCGGACGACATCCGCGCTGTCGGTGCACAGCAGGTGCACGAGGCCGTGCGGAAATGGCTCGACAAGAAACGAGCGGTGACCGGCTATCTCATCAAAGAGTCTACTCCACAACACTGGGAGAAGCCCTAGTGATTTATCCGATCCTTCTCGGCGGAGCGTCGCTCTCCCTCGCTATGCTCGCTTCGCCAAATTCGGTTGCCGCCGCGGGGTCACTTGGCCGACCCAGGATCAAGCGCCTAGTTTCGTCTTGCGGTATAGAAGCCTGGTTCGTGCAGGATTCTACCGTCCCATTGATCACGATGGAATATGCCTTCACCGGCGGCGCGACTCAGGACCCCGCTCAAAAACCTGGCGTCGGTCACATGGTGTCTGGCCTGCTCAAGGAAGGTTCCGGCGACTTTGACTTCAAGACCTTTCATCAGCGGCTAGACCGTCGTGCCATTGAGTTGGGTTTTCATGTGACCCCTGATCACTTCCGCGGTGCCTTGCGCACGCTCCACGACAATGCGGACGAGGCCTTCGAGCTTTTACGAACGGCGCTAACCTCGCCGCGTTTCGACTCGGCCGACGTCGAACGGACCCGTGCTAGTGTACTTGCGCGCCTTCGGCACGCCTCGACCGATCCTTCGTCTCTGGCTCATCGCAAGTTCCTCGAAGTCGCGTTTGGGGATCATCCTTATGCTCGCCCAGCCGAAGGCTCGCTGGAAAGCGTGCCGAAGATCGAGGTCGCGGATCTCAAGGGTTATGTCCGACGCGTGATCGCAAAAGACACGCTCAAAATCGCTGTTGTCGGCGACGTCGATCCAGCGGTCGTCTGCAAGCTGCTCGACAAGACCTTTGGCAGCCTGCCGAGCAACGCAGAAGCGATGCCGGTTGCCGAAGTCGTCGCAGCAAAGCCGCCGCAACGGGTCTTCATTCGGTGCGATGTGCCGCAGACAGTTGTGACTTTTGGGGGTCCAGCCGTCCGTCGGAGCGAGCCGGATTTCATGGCCGCCTATATCGTCAACCACATCCTCGGCGACGCCGGCCTTACGTCCCGCCTGTTCCGCGAAGTCCGCGAGAAGCGCGGACTGGCCTATTTCGTCCGTGAGCACCTTGTCTGGTTGGACCATTCAGCCATGTTTCTCGGCAGCAGCGGGACCTGCGCCAATCGTGCCGGCGAAACGGTCGAAGAAATCGAGAAGCAGGTCCGCCATATCGCCGAGAAAGGACCTACTCAGCGAGAACTCGATGACGCAAAGTCCTACCTGAAGGGCTCGCAACAGGTGGCTCTCAACACATCATCAAAGCTTGCGCGAACGCTACTGCAGAATCAGCTTGACAAGCTGCCCATCGACTATTTCGAAAAGCAGAATGCCGTGGTCGATGCGGTGACGCTGGAAGACGCCAAGAGAGCAGCGCAGCGGCTGTGGGGCGAGGGTCTGCTCACCGTTATCGTCGGCCGCTCCTCGAAGGACGCCGCGCAGCGCACCACCATGCCATCGGGGACCACACCCCCGCCAGGCGCCGATCAGCTAGACGCCGGGCCGACAACGCCGCGCAATTAAACTTTCTAGCAGCGCCGGCCGCTTAGCAAGCGCATCGCTCTTGCGCGCAGAGTGCATCTAGCACCCGCCTTTAGCTCGTCGAGCTATTCCGTCGTTAGGCAGCTACCATGCGGCCGCTCGAAGCTGCTTTTTGCGCAAACGAGTTTAAACAAGGCGACAATCCGGGTTGAATCTTCAGGTTAGCCAAAGTGGGCGCTTTAAAACCGGTGCGTACACTGTCTGCCGCTTCAAGTAAACGGCCAACGAGAGTACGCACCCGCCATGGCTATCGTTCATTCCACTAAGTCCTTCTCGATCCATAGGACGTCGCTCGGCGAACTCTGTGTCCAAGACAAAGATCGCCGTGCCGGCCACCAGACGCGCGCTTCTTTCGGACGTCCGATATCGCTTCCCCACCGATGCTGCGCCGTCCGCCGGCGCCCCGCTCCGGCTTCGATCTTGTTCTCCGTTGCCCGATAATCTCGCCGCAGAGCGATGCATGGTTGCTATTGCGTCACCAACGCGCTTCAGCCTTCGCATATCCCGACATTCATCACCAGAGTGAGAGTGAGAGCTCGGTCGTTCAGGGTCATCTTTCAGGAATTAACCAGCCGCTACGCTCTCGGCCGAAGAGACGACCATCTAATCCAGCAGGGCTTTGTGGTCTGCCAAGCCATAGCCGCACCGCGTCGCATCGCCTTGACTTGCGCTTTCATCGAGCTTCGCAATCTGACGCTACGTTAGTTTCCGTCGCTTCATGAAAAGTAGATAGCGGCAGCGACGGCATCCATAGATAACCTATGGCATCACAACGATCACCACAGGCGGACAGTTGATTCTTGGCCCGCGCATTCCAGCTGCCCACAAACCTCACGTAGATCACCAATACAAGTGATTACTTCCATTCTCAGGCCTGCATCATCGGACCACGTCACTCGCTTAATGTTGAAAACGTTTATCAGTTGCAGAGCTCCAGCATCGAAGGTTCATTGCCCCTTCTTTCTGCCATGATCGCGCCCAAAGCAGAGACGCGCCGATTGCGCACTTTGCGCGCGGCAATAGCGAGTGTCTCAGGAGATGTTTCTATGGTGAAGCCAGTTGTAATTGTGGTCGGCGCGGACAAGGGAGGAGTCGGCAAGACGACCGTATCACGAACGCTACTGGACTACTTCAGCGTCAACAACGTGCAAACACGCGCATTCGACACAGAGTCGCCCCGCGGAACGCTGAAGCGCTTTTATCCAGAGATCACCGAGATCGTCGACATGACCACGACGGCGGACCAGATGAAGATCTTCGATACCTTGAACTCAGGGCTATCCGTCACTGTCATCGATGCTCGAGCAGGACTACTGTCTTCTGCGTTAGCTTCCTTGCGCGACATCGGCTTTCTGGACTCGGCACGGTCTGGCCAGATCACATTTGCCGTGTTCCACATCCTGGGATCATCCATCGCTTCGCTAGACGAGATCGCGGAAACCGCGACTTTCATGAGCGGCGCAAAGTACTACCTCGTCAAGAACTTCATCAACGACACTCAATTCTTCCAGTGGGATCAAGCGACTTATAATTCCTATTTTCACCGCATCAAACATGCGACTGAGCTGACCATACCGAAGCTCAACGAGATGGCCTATGAGCAGGTGGAAGTCGCATCCGTCCCATTCATAGACTTCGTGGCAAACAAGGGACGGAACGATGAACCCGCGCACAACTCCTTCGTGCTGCGCGGCTATGTCCGGCACTGGCTGGCAAATGTCTGGAGCGAATTCGATCGCATCAACTTGACGGAATTGGCGGGGGCCAAGTCCGCTACCCGGGCCGGCGAAAAGTAGCGTCATATCCGGCGAGCTCCGGTCGGGCCTACGTACGGAACGAAATTGATCTGCTGGCTATGTTAGCGACCCCCATCTACATCATCTGCTCTCCTAGCCCGCAGGTCGGTAAAACCCTCATCGCTCGGGCTATGAGCGAGTTCTTGCTGCTGAAAAACGGCGCAACGCTATCGTTCGATGTGAACTTGAAAGAGCCGTCATTGCTCGACTACCTCCCCAACATCACGGAGACCGCGGATGTGATCGACACTTACGGCAAGATGCAGCTGATGGACCCTCTGATCATCCACGATCGGGTACCCAAGGTAATTGACCTCGGCTTTCACGCCTTCGACGAATTCTTCAAGATGTGCGAGGAGATAGGCTTCATGAAGGAGACGGCGCGCTGCTATGTCGCCCCTATCATCCTCTTCGTCGCGGGCGCAGACCGCATCTCCTTTCGCGGTTATGAAATGCTGCGGCGGCGAATTCCGCCGGCGTCGCTGGTCACCGTCCACAATGAATTCGTGCTGCGCGGCGAATTACCGGAAGCGATGGATCACGAGCGGGTGATTCGGATTCCCGCACTTCCGCTGTTCCTCAAACGATATATAGACCGGCTTAGCTTTTCCTTCACTGGATATCTGCGCAACGAGAAGGATTGGTCCACCGAGCTGCATCAATGGATCCGACGGAATTACAGCCTGTTTCGCGATCTGGATTCGAGTGTGACGCAGCGAAGGTCCGATCGTCGGCGGGGAACGGATGTCGATAGCCTACGTTGCACAAGGGCCACTTGAAAGTTCGCTCTGATCACCATCTATTCGTCCGGCCTATGAGTGGTGGTTGACCGCTGACTTCAATGACGTCCGCAACGCGAACGCATGAATTGCGGTATACGACTGTTCGCTTGGATCTCCATCCTTACGATCCTCCGCACAGACAGCGCGAGGGGCAGTTGACGGCAGCTCATTCGCCAATGGCTGATCCAGACAGCCCGTCCTCGAAAGAAGCGGTCACAGCCTTGACTTTGTGAGGGGCTAGGCCGATCGACGCGGTCTTCCTTCGGGAGGCGCTCATAGCTTTAGGTCGAATTTGCCGCGCACCTGATGCACGACCGCGCCTTTGATCTCGCGGGCGTTTTGGCGACCACATTGCGCAGTTGCTTATCGCGCGTGACCACCGCTGTTGAGAACTCAACGACGTTGCTGGCGCGATCGCTTTCGCCTAGCGCCCTCGTGAGGCTGGTTCGAAAGGACATACCAAGCTCTCACCGCAGCGCTCGTGCCGCTCGCGCGCTGGCGTTCACCCAGCGTTTTCCTTGGAAAAGGCGCGGCTAGGCTGGGTAGACACATTCTATTGCCCGCATCGTACTTGATGATGGCTGGTCAGGCGCCCCGTGCCGACATCGAAATGGCTTTCCTGGCCATCGCCCCCGCAGGCGGGAAAACTGGAAATCAACAGGTCGTCATCGTGATGTCCACTTGCGATGGGACGTCAACGCCTGCCAAGCGGTCCTTTTATCTTTTACGCATCAACAACGCTACAACCTGGCGCAGCGCGGGATTCGAGCTATTCACTCGCTCCTCTGAGGCGTGCACAGCGGATGTCGATGTCAATGACCGTCTGTGGAATGCTCAATTGGCTCGACACTGCGTCCATCGACATTTCGGGTTGTATTACCACGATCGCAACCGCGTCCGCTTCTTTGATTGGCTGGCGCGTGCCGTGGATCGCAGTCAGGCTGGTTAGCCTTCCTCACAATCGTTCTCATGGCTATCCCATGTTGTTGGTAAGGTCCACCTCGCCCATAGATTAGTTATCGAATAAGTGATTGTGAATGCCTATAGCAGGCCGGATCTACTTAACTGCTCGTCGGCCAACCAAGCTTGTGGAGCGCTGAAATTGTGCACGACACACGATCCGGGCGCCGTGAAACCGCGAAACTCTGCCGCGATTTGTTGTCACACGTGCGGTGTCGGGTGATATTGATTGGTAAGAGTTGCACACATCTTGCTCGCCGCCTCCGGGGACGAACGGGCGGAAAGTCGTAAGTCCTCGGCTGAACTATTCGGCAGAAATGCGGAGCCAAGCAACGGCCGCTCAGACGATTGCCATGCTTAATACTCCGGGGACGAATATCTGTGATGACTTCTATTGATGATACATTAAGTGAGATCAGATGGTTGCGAAACGAAATCTGGCGTTGCCGTCGATTACTTGGCACTGAACTGCCTGGCGCGCAGCGGGAGGCCGTTGAGAAGCGTCTGCATGAACAGCTTTCTGCCTTTGAGAGACTTCTGTCGACGGCGTTCCCATTAGCCCTGAGCTCTAAAGTGTATTCGGTCAAGAGCACCACGATCGGGCGAAGCGACTCCCCTGAAGCGCGCATCGAGAACGCCGCAATGGCATCAAGCGGTTGCCTCGGGAAGTCGATCAGTGGCTAACAAAAGAGGTTTTCCTAGCTCACTCTATTACTCGAGCCCGGCAGTACAACCCAAGGTCGTTCCAAGCTGAGACTCTAAGGGAAACGGCAATGAAGCAAACGTCCAACGCTAATATTCCGGCGAATCTTTTGCCTGTCACTACCGCTTAGCCACCTGCCCAAAAACACCTGGTCGCCGACCACAACGGTATATCGGTGAGGAGTACGGATTTTCTGCGCATGTCTGGCCATTCCCTCCTCACCTGACGCACTTGTCCTTCGGGACCGTTACAGCGAACCCATAGCAACGTCATGTAAGCCTCGAAGTCGCCGAATGGCTGCAGCTCTGATTAAAGCGCAACTGCTGCCAGTCGATCCACGGATCAGTCCTCAGATAGTTGAGCTGCGCGCGGCAGGCTGATGCTTCAGTCCGATCAACTTGCAGCCACCAAGCTGGCCAAACCCCGAGGCCCCGCTAGTCTGAACACCTCACTACCGTTCGAGTTCGCAACTGCCGTGCCTCACTCTCGATGAAGGCCTACCGGACGCCTGTTGAGAGATTGTCTCGACCGGTCGTTTCTGTCGGCAGTGGCGGTAGGCATCATGCGTCGGCATTCGCGGCGTAAGTTCTTGAAGTTTTCCGTAAGACAAAACATGGCCACATCGGCATCGTTACGGCCTGTAAAGCGGTCACAGAAGCGGATCACGTCTGGTTTGCACGACACCAAGACTTCCTCGGCCCGACGATCTCGCGCGCGAGCGTATCCTGTGCACCACGTCGCTGCGATCGCGATCGCAGCGAGGACGGCTGCATAGCGATGCGCATTGCAAGTCCAGCCCATTCGTCGCTCTTGATTCACCAAACCTCTCTTAAGCCGCATATACTTCACTGTTTTTCTTTGCCCCGCGAGGCGGATCTGTTTACCGGATTCCAGCGCCTCGGTAGCCACTGCTTGTTGTTCCGGGCGCCGCAATGATACCGGCGCTCGGAATCATCGTACCGCTAGGCGCAACACGCATTGCGAGGACCGGGATCAAACAGAGATCGGCCGTTTAGCTCTTGTGTGCCGATGTTGGCTCCCAATATGGCGTTTTGCTTCGCAATGCCTACATCCTGACGTTACGGGCGGTTCAAGCACTTTGAGCGCGCGGACAGCGCATATCATCTCATATCAGCGCGTTTTTCGAAGAGAGGCTGCCAACCTTCTCCTTCGCGCAGATCGGAAGGTGCGCCAGCCGGAGGCAGCGACTTGTGTATCACTGACGCGTTTTACGGCCGCACATTCGCCGAAGCACCATCTCCAATGCGAGAGGCATGGTTTCACCCTCAGGTGCCATGTCATAGCTCCTGCATGTGCGGTTGGCGACGCGAACGTCCAAGGTCCTACGATGCGGCGATTCAGGACGCAGGGTGGAGACCGATGCAAAGCCTCCCTTGCCACTAGCCGGCCAGGTATTCCTTAAAACGGCACGCCGATTGCTGGGTAAGGATCAAGCTGCCGCGAAGGAAGCGGTCGCGGCGGAGCCAGGATTCCAATGAAGTTAATTCGATTCATCATGATCGATCTAGCGCTGATGCTACTCGCACCTGAGAGTGCAAAGGCCACCATTGTGGCGACGGACGCAAACTTCGAATCGGCTCGCGAAGCTGTGGGATCCGTAATGCCGAGTTCTGGCCCCGAGCCAGTGATCGGACAGCTTTACCGCCAAGCCTCTCAAGCGGCGCTATTCGAACATGCGCTCGGCCCGCCAAGCAGACTGACAACCTTGCGCTGCTGGAAGGGCGCTTATCTCTCAATGCCAAGTGCAGCGAGCAACGCCCGATTGCCACAATCCTAGCGGCGCGAAGCTGCTCAACAAGACTCCGGTCTTGATACCAATCTGCAGTCCGCCCCCTACCCTAGGCCCTCACGCGAGCAGAAAAGCCCGTGCTGCCGCGGGGTCGAGTGGATCGTCGGAAGCATGGGGATCAGCTCCACTGCAGCCATTGGCCTCCTGACTTAGCTGAGAAGATACAGCACATGCTAAGGTTCATCAGAGAAGCCAAAAAGGGCTATATCGAAGTTGCCTTCAACGGTTCTCTCGGAAGCATTTTGCTAGATACGCAATTCAGCGTACCAGCCAAAGGCGTCACAGCGATTCTTGGTCCGCCTGGGTGCGGCAAAACTACACTCGCGCGCTGCATCGCTGGCGTCCAGCGCCTGCCGAATGGATTCTGTGCGATTGATGGGGAGATTTGGCAGGATGAGACTACGTTTCGACCGACTCATCTTCGTCACGTCGCATATGTATTTCGCCTACCGATTCTCTCTTCTCATTTGTCTGTACGACACACCCTTTTATACAACGCGTCCAAATCGGAACAGACACTGATCGATTTTGATGGTGTGGTCGAATTGCTCGCCTTGGCGCCACTGCTCGAGCGTTTGCCATCAGATCTTTCCGGAGCGGAGCGACAGCGACTCGCCCTTGGCCGTGCGCTGTTGGGCCAGCCTCGACTACTCTTGCTGGACGATCCACTCATTGGGCTCGACCGCTCCGCCAAATGCGAGATCCTGCCCTTTCTCGAGCGCATGCGGCAAACGCTTCGATTGCCGATGATTTACTTCGGCCATGACATCGCTGATATCGAGCGTTTTGCCGATTATCTCGTCATGATGAAGGATGGCGCCGTGACTACGGCCGGTCCGCTCAATGTCATTCAGAGCGATGCGGCGCTTGCCAGGCGGGGCGAAGCGGCAGTCTGTCTTGATACTACGGTCGGCGGGTATGATGGGCGCTATGGGCTGATCATGCTCCGCCTCAAAGCTGTGCGCTTTCTGATACCTGGAGTGCCGCTTACACCGGGCGCGCCGCTGCGGCTGCGCATCGCTGCCGACGACGTCAGCATTGCGCGCGAACCTCGGCGCGCAAGCTCTATCCTCAATGTTTTTCCAGCACGCATAAAAGCCTCTCTGCCGCACGGCGAGGCTGAGGTCACCTTGGTTCTGACCCTTGAAGCCGGCCGATCTGGCGTGCCGCTTTTGGCGCGCGTCACACGCCGCTCCTTTGATGCGCTACGGCTTAGCAATGGAGGGCAAGTATTCGCGGAGGTCGCGCGCGCCGTTCCGCTCGGGCTGCCGAGCGGTTGCTTGCAACGCCTACCACATTCGCAGGAGCACCTTCGACAGCTATGCCCGATGCGAGAAAAACACCAACAAGATCCCAGCCGTGATCGATAATCTACATGAGATCGATCCGAATAGTGTTCCGGGCAGTTCTCTACCTTCCAAAAGACGAATAGGCTACTGGCCGATGTGGCTCAGGATGTCGGGCACCAATGCGTACGCATCGGCGACAGGTGCAGCGACACTCGAGGCCAGCAAATGGGCACGCACATTATACTCGCAATCGATGTTGCGAGGGGAGAAAAGATCTCGATTTCGCAACCACTCGGCAGCAGGTGCCCTTTAGTCTTGGTATAAATGGGCTTGCCGAGGCCGCAGCCGTCGGCCCGGCCAGCTGTTTCTCGTTCTTTGGCGAATTTGCTGATCGCGAGGAGATCGACCTTATTGCGAAGCGTGCGGGAGATGCCGACGGGCGAGCCTCACCGCGGACTTGGCAGGCTGCTGCCTTGATCGTGGCGCGCAGCCGGGCCCAACCCGAGCTGCGGTGTTTGGTTACAACGATACCGGACGACCTGAACGCGACAGTGGGGCTGCCGAGCACGTCGGCTCCGCAATCGTCCATCAGAATCTTCGCCATCTCCGGAAGCCGCCTTAGCTCTAGCGTCCGCTCCTGCGCCACCTTGATGTCTTACGAACGTGCCGATTGTGGACCTTCAATGGCGAGACGTCCCAGTTCGACCAGCTGCGCCCGCTAAACAGCGCAAGCCGACATCAAGCCCGTAGCCGGCTTTGCGGTGCCGTGCCGGTCGATCACGAGACTGCTACGGTTCAGGTCTGTCGTCTTCCCGCCACCCGCCTGACCAGCGCGCGCGTTCCGTCGAGCTCAAAGGCACCGCAATCGTAGCCATTCCTCTGCTGGGGTATGGCGGTGTTTTGCAGGTTGGCCCCAACGCCTTGTAAGAGCATTGGTGCTCCAGATGACCGTCAGCTTAGTGCTGATCGAGGCACCAAGCGCGCGAACATGCCCGGACCCAAGCCGCTGGGCTGGTCTTGTTGCGCCCATTCCAGACCTAAGAACGGGTGGCATATAGTTTGCTCCACCAGTGAGGTCACGATCTACAAAAGCAAGTTTGTGAGGACAGCATGCTCGGAATTGGAAGTCAGTTGCCGCCATTCGACATCACAGGCGTGAAGCCCGGTTTTCATGCGCAGGAAGAAGAAGGGCAGAGTGCATTTGAGACGCTGACCGAAACGAGCTTTCCGGAAAAATGGAAGATTATCTTCTTTTACCCCAAGGACTTTACATTCGTCTGCCCGACAGAGATCGCGGAATTTGCCCGGCTTTCCAAAGAATTCGCTGAACGGGATGCGGTTGTACTGGGTGGTTCGACTGACAACGAGTTCTGCAAGCTTGCATGGCGGCGTTCGCATGTCGACCTGCACAATCTACCAATCTGGCAGTTTGCCGATACAAAGGGAACGCTCGTCGATGGTCTTGGTGTGCGTTCACCCGAAGGGGTCGCCTATCGTTGCACCTTCATTGTTGACCCCCAAAACACGATCCAGCACGTTTACGCGACCAATCTCAGTGTGGGGCGCAGTCCTAAGGACACGCTCCGCGTTCTGGACGCGCTGCAAACCGGCGAGCTCTGTCCCTGCAACCGCGAAATCGGCGGCGAAACCTTGAAAGTTGCTTGAGGCAGCATGTCGTGGATCGAACAAATAAGGATTCCCGATTTCGCGAAGGATGTCCGGCTTAACTTGATCTCCGTGGTGACCGACGAGACGTTTTCGCTGCAGAGAAAATACGGGCTGCTGCTGGCGAGTGCGGCTGCCACCCGCAATGCAGCCCTGGTGGCCGCGCTGGAATGCGCGGCGTCCGCCGTGATGACCTCTGTAGAGATCGCCGCAGCGAAAGCCGCCGCCACTGTGGAGGCAATGAACAACGTCTACTACCGCTTCGCTCACCTCGTTTCCGACCCGGAATACAAGACGATGCCGCCACGGCTACGTATGGACGTGATCGGCAATCACGGGGTGGACAAGACAGATTTCGAGCTGTGGTCGCTTGCTGTCTCCGTCATAAATGGTTGCGGTGTCTGCATTGATGCCCATGAGAAGACACTGAGGGCCGCGGGCGTTGATTCCAGAGCGATACACACCGCTGTGCGTTTTGCTGCGATCACGCAGTCAGTGGCGGTCGCTATCGAGGCCGCTGGGTCCGCCCCCGCTCAGGCGAGAGGCTGATCTCTACTCTGCCATTCGATCGACGCAGTTGGGGCGCCACGCAGTGGCACCACAACGAGGCCTTTGCGGCTCCCGCACGAGCTGCACGGCGGGTCACGTCGGCAAGTCATGTTGCGCGGCGTCCTCATTAAGAGCGTCGTGGTCGAATTCCCGCCGTCCCGCAGATGACACGCAATGCGCCACGGATAGGATGAGTTCCCACGCCTCGCCTCGGTCGCCCGACGGCCTTTCGTTCACCATCACCCAAACTTGAACAGCACACCATACCCGCCGCGCGGATGGCTCCATTGGATGTCGCCGGTCGGCTCAGCGATAACGCGACAGGTACCGCACTCGATGCAGCCGTCAACCGCTACCTCGACCTGGCCGCCGTCGTTGAGCTCATAGCACCGCGCGGGGCAGACTTTCAAAAGTGAAAGTAGCTGCGGCGATGGCGTTGTGTGCGCACGGACCTTGACGTGAGGGTTTCCGACGTCGACAAGATAGCGGTTGTAATACAGCTTGTCTTCGACGCGCACCGCGGGTTCGGAACTCATGCTTTGGCCTTCCATTGTTGGACTTCACACTGTTGCGGTCAGCGCCAGGCCCGCGCAAGACGACAAGCATCGCCGAACAGACCTGACCATGACCGCGCCTTGACAAAGGATTTCAGGCTAGCTTTCTCCTTTTCAGCCTTGGGCGTACCATCGACGCGCACAAAGTTCTGCATCGCCTTGGAGATGAGCTGCGGATAGGTGAGAAAGAAGTTCTGGGAGTGAGTATGCATTAGGGGCGGCAAATCCTTGTACTTCTTCAGATCTTTGATGACGAACGAATCGTCCAGCATCTTCTTGTAAATTGACAGATTTGTTGCACTCATCGGTTCGCCGCGTGATTTAACCAGACCTATCGCTTCCGCGGCGATACGGCCGGAGGTCATCGCGAGATTGGAGCCCTCACGATGAATGGCATTGTTGAGTTGGGCCGCATCGCCCACTACGACCCAGCCTTCCCCAAAAAGCTGCGGGATCGACTTGTAACCGCCTTCGGGAATGAGATGCGCCGAATATTCCTTGACTTCGGACCCTGCTAACAGGGGCGCCACAGAGGGATGCCTCTTGAATTGATCGAGCAGTCCGTACGGCGTTTGGCCCGTGCGCTGGAAGTCGGCGACAAGACAACCGATGCCAAGCGAAATGCACTCTTTATTGGCGTAGATGAAACCCATCCCGGTCATGCCACGAGAAATGGTGCCGGCCGCTTCGATCACGACGCCTTCATCGCCCCTGAGATTGAAGCGCGCCTCGATAGTCTCGCGAGGCAGGAAATGCATTTCCTTAACCGCGAGCGCAACGTTGTCGGCTGTCGGGCGCGCGCGTAGGCCTGCACGTGTGCCGAGCAGGCCATTGACCCCTTCGGCCAGGACGACGACGTCGGCATGTATTTCGCCGTCTCTGCGATCTGTACGAACACCGACGATCCTTTCACGATCGTCCCGTACGAGCTCGGTGACGGTGGTCTCGCACAGCACGATCGCACCAGCTTCACGCACCTTGGAAGAAAACCATTTGTCAAACTGAGCGCGTATGATCGTATAGCGGTTCGGCCGCTCCTCGTTGAAGTCCTCCGAACGGTAGTGCATGCCGACATGGGAGCGGTCGTCCATCATCCAGAACCGCTGTTCGATCAGGTGGCGTTCGAGCGGCGCCTCCTCTCGAAACTCGGGGATCAGCTTTTCCATCATATCGGCATATAGGATGGCGCCCTGCACATTCTTCGATCCGGGATATTCGCCCCGCTCGAGCTGCAGCACCTTCATGCCGCGTTTGGCCATCGTCAATGCCGCCGCGTTTCCGGCCATACCGGCTCCGACCACGATCGCATCGAATTTCTCTTCAATCATCCTCATCTCCTCTAGACCGCGATCCGGGCGCGCGATTCTGGCAAAAGCCGCGCGCGGAATGCAGCCGTCAGCGTCGGTAGCAATTGAGTGGCATCACTGACGATCGCGAGATGGGCGAAGTCGAAGATCGGAGCGTTCTTGTCAGTATTGACGGCGACGATCAGATCCGCGCCCTCGACGCCAACCCGGTGCTGGATCGCACCGGAAATCCCCGCGGCAATATAGAGCTTCGGCCGGATGGTTTTGCCTGTCTGGCCGATCTGCCGGTCAGACGTAACCCACCCTTTTTGCACGAGAGGACGCGAGCAGCCATATTCAGCCCCAAGCAGGGATGCGAGCTCGCGCACCAACCGAAAGTTCTCAGGCGATCCTAGTCCTAGGCCGCCCGCAACCACGACATCGGCATAGGCCAGATTGGACGTTTGTGCATCGCGGTCGGGCAGAAATGACAATACTTTTGTGACGATATCGTCTTCGAAAAGGCCGAGCGGATGAACGACGATACGAGCGGCATCGCGGTCGACACGCTCAGGCATCGGCATGACCCGCGGGCGGACGGTGGCCATCTGCGGACGATAATTTAGCGTGTAGATCGTGCAGAGCAGCGAGCCGCCAAAGGTCGGACGCGTCGCCGCAAGCGAACCATCGGCGTCCACGTCCAGCGCGGTGCAGTCGGCAGTGAGCCCCGTCGATAGGGTCGTCGCCACAGAACCTGCGAGATCGCGACCGAGCGTCGTCGCACCCAACAGCAGGATCTCGGGCTTGTAGGTGTTGACGAGTTCGGTTAGGGCCTTGGTATAGGATTCGTTACGGTAATCCGACAAAACATTGTCGCTCACGAGATAGGCCAGATCGGCGCCATAGCAAAAGGCTTCAAGCGCGGCGTTACGTGTGTGCTGCCCCTCCGGACCGATAACCACAGCGGCAAGATTCACTTTTAGCCTGTCGGCAAGGCCGCGCCCTGCACCCATAAGCTCCCAGGAAACGGGATGCACCTGACCACGCTCAAGCTCGACGAAGACCCAGACGTGCTTGTACGACTTAAAGCGCTCCGGCAGCTCTTTTTTGGCTGCTGCGCGGCCGGCAGCCGCTGGCATGGCCGTTCTGCTGACGTTGCTCATAGTTTCAAATTCCTCCTCAACGATAGGGGCGCCGGCGCCACGGGTTGCTTTTTCGCTTCGTCAACTGAAGATCACTTTCGGTTAGCAAGTGGCTGGCTGCTCTGCCCCGCCTGCGTGTTCGGACCGGCCACACAACAACACAGGTCGTCGCAATAGACGCACCCGTCCGACCGGATTTGCAGAGGTCTTCCAAACTCGACTGTTACCCGTCGGGTTCGACGAGCGCCACCGCGGCTCGCCAGGGCGCTGTGGTGATTCTAACCGATCGCTTCGGTGCCTGAGTGGGCGAGTTCGTACGCTGCGCAGTACCTGCGACCCAGCTCGGCCCAACGACTCCACATTGGCGGTGCAAACGAGGGCGATCCTGGCAACACTTCTATCACGCAATCCATCCCGACCGTCAAACGAAAGCACTCCGTATGGGCCGAACCTGGCGCTCTTCGTGGCACCGTTCCCATCCGCCATGAGATGGGCACAAATCTGAGCGGGATCGGGGACCGATTTGATGCAGATGATGTTGTGCATACGGGGTGCAGGAGTAACGCGAAGCGAAGACTTATCCATTGACCAGCATCTCACCGACGTTACGGAGCTTTGATCGCGTCAAAACCGGTTTCGAGGGGAGCTAACGCAATTATGGGCCTCGAAATGGTAGCGCAGGTCTCAGCAGGTAGTAAAAACAGCATCATAGGTCCTCCTTCAAACTCATCGCGGTCGACTGCTATCTGTCGGCACCGCTGACAGGACAACAGCAAGTGTCGTACCAGTTGCAAAGACCATTGAAAACCAGTCGGAAGTAATGGCCTGCGACACAATTCAAACAACCGCTGATACCGTCGACACGACCAGTCCAGACATGGGTCGGGAATACGACAGCCGCCGCTCCGGTGATGGCTGCAGATACTTGAGCACAAAGAGAAGGCCCCAATATCGGATTGCCTCGGCGCCGGCCGGTGCGTAATTCGCTTACAGTGAAACGCTAGATCACTTCAACTCGCTCAACGGGACAAAGGCCGCGGCCTTCTTACGGTCCGCGACGGCATCCTTCAAAACCTTGAACACTCGCTGATCGATCGGTGACGATGCCACGAAATCTGCATAGGCTTGCTCCAGCATCGCCTTGCAGCTCGCTCTGATTTCCGGCTCTTCGGCGCCAGTAAATTGCTCTTCGGCAAAATATTGTCCCATGCGCTTTAAGATGTGAAGGCGCGCGACATTTACGATTTTGGGGTCGTAATCGACGCCAAGCAGCGAGAAAAAATCCTCTGCCGACGAGGCCTTGCTGAGCCGATCCAGAATACCGGCTGGCGTAGATGAGCTGATCATCGAAAATTCTCCTTCGGATTAGCTCTGGACGGTCAATGAGATGGGGGGCGCGTGTTGACTGCTGCCGTCCTGCCTCGCACAGCTGGTGCGCATCGCCACAGCCTGACTCCGGAAAGCGGTGCCCCCAACTTCGCTGCCCAGATCGGCAGGTCCGCCGGTGACGAAGCCAGTTCCGATGAAGATCCGGGATCAATGGCCAAATCACGATCTAGCTTGGCGCTCGTCAGGTCGGTCGTCAGGCCGGAAATCAGCCGGGCGAGGAGATGCCGATTGGCAGTCCGGGGACAGCTCGTCATTGGGTAGGAGATCACAGCATGTATGGCGGAACGGGAAGTAAGATCTGGAGGTGAGATCGCGCCAGGGGATCTGACGTGCGAGAGCTGGACGCCGCTCGTGCCATCAGCGACATCGCACACTGTCCTTGCGGCGCGTCGGTTTGCCAAGGGTCGACGCAAACGTTGCTGGACACGGCTTTTCACGCGGGGGTGGGGTGCCAAGCATCCGCACACGTCGCGCCAGATCGCCGCCACGGTTTCGCGCTCGACCGGCAGCTTGTGCTCGATGGCATATTTGCGGACTTGCGACAGGATCTGCCTGGCTTGATCGTCGCTGGCGACGAGCTGCAGTTCATCGAGTATCGCGGTGATCGCCGCAAGTCCGGAATGCTTGCCGAACACAAAGCGGTTGCAGCGGCCAAGCAAAACGGGATCAAGCGATTGATAGGTGCGTTGATCCTTCAAAAGGCCAGCGACATGAATGCCGGATTCATGCGCAAATACATGCTGTCCGACGATCGCCTTGTTCATAGGAATCGCACGTGCGGCCGCGGCTGCTACCACCGTGGCGACGTTCTCGAGCTCCGGGAGTATGATGCCAGTCTCGCGCCCGTAGAGCTGCTTGAGTGCGACCGCGATTTCCTCGAGCGGTGCATTTCCGGCCCGCTCGCCCAGCCCGATGACGGTCACTGAGGCGTGGCTCGCGCCAGCCCTGATGGCGGAGAGCGTGTTCGCGGTTGCGAGTCCTAGATCATCGTGACCGTGAAATTCGAGTTCGAGATCGGTAGTCGCACGCAAATTTCCGACCAGCGCGTAGGTTGCGTCGGGATCGAGCACACTGAGCGTATCTGCAATACGAAAGCGACGCGCGCCCGCGGCTTTTGCAGTCGCCATCAGTCTAATGAGAAAATCAATGTCGGCGCGGGAGGAGTCCTCACCACCGACGGCGACCTCAAGTCCGCGCTCACGGGCATAGCCTACCACTCGCTTCACCCGTTCTAGCGCCAGGTCGCGATGACCACCTAGCTTGGCCGCGATCTGGACATCGGAGGTCGGGACGGACATATTGATCATGGACACCTTTGCTTCGATCGCCGCGTCGACATCAGATTCCCGCATCCGGCACCAGCCTATGGTGGTCAGCGGAAGATCTGCTTCGACAATGGCGCGGATGGCGGCGATCTCCTCGTTGCCCATCGCCGGCGTTCCCGCCTCGATCTCCGTGACTCCGGCCCCGGGCTAGCGCCTGCGCGATCGCCAGCTTTTCGTCTGTGGTAAACGCAACGCCAGGTGCCTGCTCGCCGTCGCGCAATGTCGTGTCGTTGAGCACGGTGGGCTTGGCGCGCACCTGGTCGTACCGAGACGATTTGGCGGTGGTGTTCGCGGCGATCACGCGAGAGCTCCTCATTGTTTGACCTACCTACGCTTCAGCAACCAGCATGCCAGCCTGCCGTCCCGGCCAATCCATTGACGACTCTACCGCTTCCGTCCTCGACCTTCTTGAGCAAATGAATTGTCGCAAATGCGACAGGTCATCAAGCGGACGCCTTGCCTGTTGCTACGCCGAGTTCGAACGTTAGCAATTGCGGCTCGCCAGGATGTGAGAATTGTCGCGGAGCACTTGGGGGCCGCCGCGGCCTTGAACACATGGTCACTCGCTCGCATGGAAACGGCGTCAGCCGCGCCCTCAACGTCCCGCGCGGCTTACCAAACCCGGCGAGGCTTTCTCGGATGACTGGGCGATAGCGGACCTTTGTTGCAGTTCAGGCGGCCAGTCGCCGGAAACCACCGGCCGAGCCGCCTGCAACAGAAAATCGCGCCGGCGCTCGGCCATCCGGCTCTCACCGCTTTCTTCACCGAAGCAGATGTTGAAGTCGTGACATTGATTGCACACGGGTGTTGTGCACATCACGAGGCCTTCATTCTCACAAAGCATGCGGTAGAAGAAGCGCTTCCAGCGCATATTGTTGAAATTGCGCGCGGCGAGCGGCGCGAAATGACGGCTCAGCAACCGAGAGAGTTCGCCACGATTGCGCAAGCCGAGAGCTTCCCACAGATGGTCCGGCTCTATCGCGCGGCGCGCGATCATCGCAGCCAGCCAGCGGCCGATATCCCCTTCCGTCGATCGTTGCTTGAGCAAGAGATCGCGCAGCATTGCGATCTCGTCGTCCTCTTCGCACTTGCAAGCCGAAAGCTGCTTCGCGAGCTTGATCTCAAGCGTGGGAAAGTACTGCTCCAGCAAGGCCACCAGTTCAAGGCCGGACAGGCCAGCCTTCTCGGGAAGGGAGCCACCATCCATTGTGGCAGCCGCCAGGATAGACGCCAGGACATGGCGATCGAGATTGCTGTCAATGGTAATGTCGGCATCTGCAGGCGGCACACCGGTGAGCATGCGGTAGGTTGCAATTCCCCTGTGCATCTGGGTGTTGACATCAACGGCACAAGCAGCCAGCAACGGAACGAAGTGCGCTTCGGACAAATTTTGCGGGTCTCCACAATGGTCAGGTTTGCGTGCCGCATCCTGGTTTTGATCAGGGTCGCTCGTCAGAATGCCGGCCTCCCGGGATGGGCGGTGAGGGAGACCGGCATCCGTCGCGCGCCTTTACGAGGCCGCGAGTTCGGCGGCGGTCTTGCCGATGATGGATTCGTCCACGGGCTTCATAATGCCATGCTCCATCAGCATGTCCTCGAGCTCGTCCATGGAGATCGGGGTGGGGATGATGCCTTTGCCGCCATTATTGTGAACCTTGGTTGCAAGATTGCGATAGTGATCAGCCTGCTTGGAATCGGGTGCATATTCGAGAACCGTCATCCTGCGCAGTTCTGCATGCTGCACCACGTTGTCGCGGGGCACGAAGTAGATCAGCTGAGTACCCAGCTTCTTTGCCAACGCTTCCGCCAGTTCCAGCTCCTTGTCGGTCTGCCGCTCGTTGCAGATCAGACCGCCCAGCCGCACGCCGCCAGAGTTCGCGTATTTCAGGATGCCCTTGGAAATGTTGTTCGCGGCATACATCGCCATCATCTCACCGGACATCACGATATAGATTTCCTGCGCCTTGTTCTCGCGGATTGGCATCGCAAAGCCGCCGCAAACAACGTCGCCAAGCACGTCGTACGAAACATAGTCGATGTTCTCGTAGGCGCCGTTCTCTTCCAGAAAATTGATCGAGGTGATGACACCGCGGCCGGCACAGCCGACACCTGGCTCAGGACCACCGGACTCCACGCAACGAATCTCCCTGTAGCCGACCTTCATTACGTCCTCGAGTTCTAGGTCCTCCACGCTGCCGGCGCTCGCGGCAAGGCTCAAAATCGTGTCTTGCGCCTTGGCGTGCAGAATCAGGCGAGTCGAGTCCGCCTTCGGATCGCACCCTACAATCAGGATTTTCTGACCCATCTCGGCTAGGGCCGCCAGCGTGTTCTGCGAAGTGGTGGATTTGCCGATGCCGCCTTTGCCGTAGAACGCGATTTGTCTTAGTGAAGACATGTTGCTCTCCATCAACCGATTTGCCAAAAAAGTTGCGCACTTCTTGTGCGAGCTTGGTTCTCTCACAGAAGCGGGGCACACGGGTTCAAGGGAAGGAGCGCATCGCTCGCCGTGGGCGTCGGCCTGCACTCAGCCCTCACTCAGTGTTGCTGCAGCTCATTAGCAACAGCCGTGCCAGCGCTTGAATCCACACATTAAGCTTCTGATTACGCTTACAAAAGCCAACCAGCCGGCGCGTGATCATTGGTTGTCTTGGATGTGACGCGATCTGCGCGGCTGTCGGAAAACAAACAAACAAGCACAAACATCAACGCCAAAAGCCGGAATCACGGGATCTATTCCGATCTCTCCAGTTGTGGAACGGAACTTGCTGTTCCTCTCACAACCCGAGCGATTTCGGGAGAGTGAATATGCCGGACGGGCTCGAAACATGGCGGACCAGCGGCGAGTGTTGCAAATGCGGTACGGCGCTCGATGCGCAGATATCGGAGTTGACGGGCAAGAACTTCGAATGGGCTCGCGACAGCGGCAGCGGCTTGCCACAGATTCAGCTCAGCATCCCTACATAGGTATGCCGTGGCGACAATCATCGTTTATCAGAAGCCCGGCTGCGCCAGTAACGCGCGTCAGATTAAAGCGCTCAAGTCCGCCGGCCATGACGTGGTCGTGCAAGACATCTTGAAGCAGCCATGGCACGCGGACGAATTGGGCAGCTTCTTCCGCAATATGCCCGTTAACTCCTGGTTCAACCGAGCCGCGCCTCGTATCAAGTCAGGCGAAGTCAATCCCGATTCTATCGACGCGGCAAGCGCACTCGCATTGATGGTAGGGGATCCGCTCCTAATACGACGACCGCTGATCGACGTAGACGGGGCACGAAGTGCCGGACTCGATCGTGCGCCAGTGCTGTCGCTGCTTGGCGGCAAGACGCAAGATGATCTCGAGGTCTGCTTGCACGAAGCACACCGCACGCGTTGCCCGCAGACGTGAAGACGCCGAGTGCCAGCCATCAGGCGAGGCAAAGAATGACGTTTCCACTTCCGGCTTGCTTTACGCCAAGTAACCGCGGAGCGCTTCCCTGAAAGGGCCCGCGCGAGCGGTTGCTCGTAGGTTGGCATCGCCGATATTCCACTGGAATGCCGCGCTTGCCGCTTTGCAACATGTGAGAGACGTAGCCGCATTTGCTACCTTTATCACGCGCGACCTCGGCGGCCCGCATTCAATCGGAGCGCCACCCCGAGAGGCAGATTCTTCAAAGGATTCGTTTAGACTGACTACTGGATTGAATAACGATCAAAGCAGAACACGTTTCGCAGCCGTGATCCTAATGCAACTTAGCGGGACAATTGTGCTAACGGTCGCTTCGATTTTGATTGGTATCAAATACTACTCCGTTCCTCATGTGTGACAGAGATCTCGCGCGGCTGCTCGCGCGAGTTTTGGAATGGAGACATCGATGAGAGTACTAACAGTTCTGGCGAGGGCATCGGTCCTCGCGCTTGCGAGCTCGTTGGCCAGCAATTCGGTACGAGGTGCGGATCTGGGCCCGGCGCCGGTCTACTATGTCTACTATAAAGCGCCTCCAATAGAGCCCGACAGCCCCTGGATGATCCGCCTGCGCGTGCTCGGCGTTTTGCCGGATACCGCAGGTAGCTCGGTCAACGTTGCCGGGACGCCATCGCTGTCTTCACCAAGTTCAGGGCTTTCGCTCAGCGATCGAGCCATACCAGAGCTCGATATCACCTACTTCTTCACAAGGAACGTAGCCGCTGAACTCATTCTCGGAGCGACTCGCCATCACATCAGCGGCAATGGCGTCCTCACTGGGCTCGATATCGGCACCGCCTGGCTGTTGCCGCCAACATTAACCCTGCAATATCACTTCACCGATTTCGGCCAGTTCAAGCCCTATATCGGCGCTGGCATCAACTACACTGCATTCTTCAACCAATCGGCAGCCAATGCGTCGCTTGGCGGCCTTGCCGTCACGGATCTACACATCAGAAACCAATTCGGCGCGGCGGTCCAATTCGGCTTCGATTACATGCTTGACCGTCACTGGGGCCTCAATTTTGACGTGAAGAAGCTGTGGCTGCGGCCGGAGTACTCCGCGACCGTAAACAATACGATTGCTGTCACCGGGCGCGCCAATATCGATCCATGGCTCGTCAGCGGGGGCGTCGCTTACAGGTTCTGAGGCCAGAACAGGGTCATAAAGGAGACTCCGTTTGATCAACTCGGACGCTGCGAGCGCATCAAGCGCACCTCCTGCCCTCGCCGTCTGCAGTGGGGAGCCGGCTGACGCGTCATCGACGCGTCAGCTGGCCAGAGGCAGAAATTCATTCGTAGCATTGCTATCGCTGTGAGCCACGGATCGCGCGGCACGTAAGTGACGATACACGAACAGATCGGCGCGTTATAATCCTATTACTGCTTCGCCGCGCGTTGCAGAGGAGCCATTTTGCCTATTTGGCCTCACAACAGGCGGTGCGCCGCGCCCCATGTCAATGACCTACTGTTAGCGACCCGGAGCTCGAGTTGGACGGTCAACCTCAGACGATCCGAGCTCCGAGCGGCCGGGCAGCTCATGGACGAGCATGCCGTCCATGCTTGCTGGTCCGGTCAAGTGGTCGCGACGACGCCTCTAACTTCGCTTGAGCACCATCACAAGGCGGTCGACACGTTTGCCCTGCTTGAGGTGGGATTTGACGATCTCGTCAACGTCCTCAAGCGTGGTCACGCGGTACCAGATTCCACCGGGATAGACGACCAGCAAGGGACCAGAGTTACAAAATCCAAGGCAGCCCGCCATCGTGAAACCAATATCGTTGAGGCCTTGCGCTTTGATCGCCCTGCCCATTCGATCCCACAGGGCTTGCGCGCCTGAGGCGCCGCAGCTGCCGTGGGGATGGCCTGGCGGACGCTGCGTGTTGCAGGCAAAGACATGATGCCGATAAACCTGAGGGAGCTCCATTTCTCTTTCTGAGTTCATCCGCCTATCCTCTGATAGTGCTGAAGGGATGAGGTGCGAGCACATCATGCCCAACAGTCTCTTACTATTGAACGTCCCATGATTCCCACCCGCGCTTGCGAAACAGGCGCAATGAGCGGGCGTCATAGTGGTTGTCGTCGCCAAAGATGAGCGATAGATACCTACGCGTCCGAAGCCGCCTCCTGATCAATTCCAACCTCTTCTCCTGTCATCTCGATCTGTTTATCCACTCATCGCTTATTCACGATCCAAATTCTTTAAGGTAAGTTGCACACCAGATGCGCAACGTTCGCTGCTGCAACGATCCTTCGCTTTGGACTGCGCGCCTCGCAATTACTGCCGAAGCAGGGGCAATGTCGTTCGCTTCTCGCTTCTATCAGCGGCCCCCGAGCCAATGGCCTCGTTCAGCTCAATGGCATCGGCCGGAAAGACGGCAAAACCCTCGGACCTATTCACTCATCAAATCCCGCCGGGTTTTGTTCGCTCATCTCGGCCTCGCAGTTTCCTGCTTGAAGATATCAACCGCAGTCCGGCTCAGCCGAAAAATCCCGCGGCCACGAGTGAGCGGCCGATAAGCCGAGCTGGCACGGGTGTTGAGGACATCAAACCACTGGTCTGGCGTGAGCTTGGCCGGACGCTCGCTGATTTGTATCACCCTCCCGTTCGGGGCGAAGCGGACGTGGATGACGATTTCTTGCGAGTTCATACGATTCCTATTTTGGTAACATTATCGATCACGGGCCGAAGAGACCGACGATCTCGGTTATAACGTGCTTGGCTTCGGGCACTCGGCGCAGGCCTCAAGCCGAGCCTTGGACGCCGAGACTTTTTATGATTGAGCAGGCCTTCTTCCGCGCTCGCCTGGAACATTTCTTCTCCCTTTCCTGGACCAGTACATGTCGCCGGTGGCATCCAGCGCGCTCCTGCTTTTTTTGTGGATCACGATGTACAAAGCACGTCTCCTAGGTCCGCTTGCTCATCTCTTGCGATGATAGGTGTGCGCTCCATCCAGCTAAAACTCTGCTATTTCAGTGCCCGCACACCGTTCCTTTGGCCAAAAGGACGCTAGTCGGTCGAGTTGGGTCGGGGCGTAATCTGCACGCAGCGATCCGATCGATCGAGCATATGAAGATCGACTCGGAACGGCTGATCCGATAACTCTGACGCATGACAGCGGTGCCAAGAAAGCTGCGGCAAACGGCGCCGCCGCCTAACAAACGGAACCATGTCGGCGCCATCCGCAGCAAGCGGTCGTTCGATTTCGATCAATTCTTTCGCGGTGAGCGCCATCGTGGCTTCTTTTCAATTAAAGGGTGGTCCCTTATTGCCAGAACAGACGCTCAGGATCCGCGTTCAAGTCGTCGATTGCAGAAGGCAAGCGGAGGTAAAGGCTGTAAAATTCCCAGACTCCCTGGGCATGATTCTTCCGAAATAACTTCCAGATCCCGCTCACGGTATCATAAAGAATTAGGGCGACATCGATGAGAGCGCCATCCGTGTCGATGTTGTGCGAGCAACAAGGGCTCTCGACGAGGTAGCCGCCCCTCACCGGCCCCACTTTCGGCGAGACGTAAAGATAGCGCTTGCGCGCGCTCAAGCCCCGCTCAATTCGTTTGCGATCGAGCTCGTTTGGGTGAGGCAGCAACCCCGCCTTTGCTTTCCTCATCAGCGCGGCATTCATGGCGAAAGCCTCCTTCAAAGCACTGTTATTTCTTCTTCAAGACAGCCGATGAGCAGCGCCTCACCAAAATCGACAATATAGACCGGCACGTTCGCTTCGGTGTGGATAGCGACCTTGATGATTTCGCCGGTCGCTCCGGCGGCGAGCAAGACTCCCTCGGGCTCCGCGTTCGGAAATGAGCTGTCGTTGGTGAGGTCGACTGCGGCTTTGACTCGCTGGCCCCGTCGATATTTCGGAACGCCTTGCTGAGTCATGACTCCTCCGGTAACGGCAGATCATCGATCTCCTCACAGGTCTCCACCGGCTCTAGCTCCTTGCGTTTCATGCCAACGCGGTGGCCGCTGTCCAGAAATTCCACACCGTAGATGTAGAATTGCTGCAGGAAAGTGCCGATCGAGACGACGTACCCCACCTCCCCCTTCTTAACTAAGAGGTCGCCAATCTCCTTGCCGGGATAGGTGCCATCATTTCGGATGGTGCGATTGGCTCGAAGCTTTTGGCCAAAGGTAAAGACGGGTGGGCCGCTGAGCTCGACGATATCGCTGTCGCGAAGAATGCTGTTCATCTATCCCCTCCTCATGCGCCGCTCCCTCTAGAGATGCCGAGAAGCCGCCTAGCTCACGCGGGCAACACTCTGCATCATTTCGGTGCCCACCCGCCGTATCGTCAATCGCATCGACGATGGGAGGGCTGCCTTCGAGGCCGCTCTCGTACCACGAAGCGCCCTCGGAGCTCCGAGATGCCGCCAGGCCGTGCTGCCGACCCAACAGCACGACCGCAGGACAATGCAGAGCAGTCGCCGTAGGGTACGAACGCCCGCGCCTGCAAGGCCGCCAGCCCGAGGGCGACGCTTGCGACGGATTCAGCACTAGGTCCTGGCATGCCGTTCATGAGATCTCACGCTTTAGCCTGGCGCTTGATAGCGGGGCAAGGACGTGTCAACCACGCAGGTATTGTCGACCGGACAGGCGGCTACACATTGCGGCTCGTCAAAATGGCCGACGCATTCGGTGCATTTCGTCGCCTCAATGACAAAGCTCCCCTCCTTCTCCGATATAGCAACGTTCGGGCATAAGGGTTCGCAGGCAGAGCAGCCCGTGCACTGCGAGGCGATGATTTTGAACGGCACACATTCCTCCTTATGCCGCAGAGATCCGAAGCGGAACCGCGGCGTCGCCGCGCTCCACATGCTGGACTTCCCCGCGCCTCACCTTGTCGAGATAGGATCTGAACCAAGCGATCGCCGACTTCTCAATGAACTCATAGGCGAATTGATCGACCGGCTCGATGCCCGCCTTGATCAAATTGCTTTTGGGGCCGCCGCCAATCTTGGCCACGAAGACCGCATGGCAGTCACGGATGCCGCGCACGATGGTGGAAAGTCTATCTTCCTCGCCATAACCGCCCTGGCAGTAAACCTCCACGCGGCGTACGCCAACGAATTTGGCGCCGGATGTAGAAAGCTCGTACATTTGGAATTCTTTTGCATGCCCAAAGTGCTCGTTGATCAACCCCGAGCCCTTGGTTGCCACAGCCACCAGAAGAGTGATCGCGCTGATCTCTCCGGAAAGCTTCTCAAGCTCCTTTTGGCAGGCCTCGGCTTTGGAGACGCGCTCATTCTCTACTCTTTTCTGATAAGCCTTGCGCATCTCTAAGTCATACTGGACGTCCATTTTCATCACCTGATCAGTGGTAAACTCTGGGCCTCGATCGTCCCCGAGTAGACCAACCGCGTCGGCGCGGCACTGGCGACAATGCCGCATCATGTTTATCTGCCCTTCACAGGCATCTTGCAGCGCTTTCAATTCTTGCGCCGTCGGGCCGCGCTGACCGTTGCGGCCAAATGCTGTGCCATGCTCGGGTGCGGAGATCAGCGGCATGATATTGTGAAGGAAGGCACCGCGCGACGTGACCGCCTTGTTGACCTCCACCAAGTGGTCATCATTGATGTTGGGGATCATCACCGAGTTTATCTTGCACAAGATACCCCGCTCGCTAAGCATCTCGAGGCCTTGCAGCTGGCGATCAGTGAGTATCTTTGCCGCCTCGATGCCCGTGTAACGCTTGTGGTTGAAGAAGATCCACGGATAAATCTTGGCTCCGATTTCGGGATCAACCATGTTGATGGTGATCGTGACGTGGTCAATCTTGGACCTGACAATGGTATCAACATAGTCCGGCAGTGCGAGTCCGTTGGTTGACAGACAAAGCTTGATGTCGGGAGCCGCCTTGGAGACCAGCTCGAACGTTTCGAACGTCTTTGCTGGATTAGCCAGAGCATCGCCCGGTCCAGCGATGCCAAGCACTGTCATCTGCGGAATGGTGGTCGCGATCGCGAGCACTTTTCTCACCGCCTGCTCAGGGGTGAGTTTCTCGCTCACCACGCCCGGACGCGATTCATTGGCGCAGTCGTATTTTCGGTTGCAGTAATTGCACTGGATGTTGCAGGCAGGCGCGACCGCGACATGCATGCGAGCGTAATGATGGTGCGCGTCTTCGCTATAGCAGGGATGGTCTTTGACCTTTTCCCAGATTTCGGTTGGCAGATCGCCTTGGCCGGCCTTCGAGCCGCAGCTCGCCTGCCCGGTCTTGGCCGAAGCGCAGCAGCCCTTATGATCGGTGGTGGGCTGCATCATCTTGCCGTGATTTACTGCAGCTTTGACATATGTACCGCGTCCGACGACCGCGTTCATTCGCTTTTCCCTGGAGACATCGTCGCTCTCCTAGGACCATCCTTGAGCGAGCCTCATAAAGCTGGGTAGCAACTTGCATGCCATGGCCAGAATGATGCAATCGCAGCCGCAGGCCATCGAGTTGGCGCGACGTTAGCACTGGCGCATGCAACAACAGCCATGATGAGCTTGTTAGCAAAACGACAGATACGTCGCCATTCTCACCCAGAGCTTTATGCCTTGCGCATTCATTCTCGCGCTAAGCTCCCCCGAACGCCGCTCCATCTAACGCGTTTGCCGCGTTGCGGCTCTCGCAAGCCCGATACACGCGGGGGGATCCGGGCTCGACAAGGCCAGTAGTGGCTACCACGGATCCTGCTGGACGCCCAACGACGGGGAGCAGGATGGAGTGTAACCGCCTCGGCTCAACTGAGCGAGCGATTGCCTGCGTCATCAATTCCGTTGCGACAGCGATATGTTTGCTAATTTGGATATACCGGGGTCGCCCCTGACCGCATTGCCCGTAACTGGCTGCGGCGGCGCAAATTTGCTGGCGAAGAAGCCGGCCAATGCGTCTGGCGTTGTCGGCAGAACGGATCTGCGCCATTCAGCGTGGCCAGGACGATATGGAACAATACTCGGGGCCCTCAAACCAACGAGAGCGCCCCATGCAGCCGCCGCAACGACAAAGTCGATCTGCGGGAGTGTCTTCAGGGATCGTGCCCGGTCTCGTCCCGCTTTTTCGCATTGATTGTGATTGGCAACCGGGTGTCGCTCGCCATATCAGGCAAATCGAATACCCAGCCATTAGCCACTTTGATCCAGCCGCCCCATAGCGTCTCGTACTCGGATTCCACGATTTGCTCTTCGAGATCCTTTTTTGGCACGTAGATGGACAGGCCCTCCGGAGACCGGCGGATCATGATCTTCACAAGGTCTACTCCCTAACAGTGGCGCCGGAGATGGCGCGCATGCGAGCCACAATGTCGGACACAGCGCACACGACCTCATCGACCTCCGCCAACGAGGTCTCACGCGACAGAGAAAAGCGCACGGCGCCGTGCATCCGCCACGTCGGCACCTGCATGGCACACAGAACATGCGATGGCTGCATTGAACCGGAGTTGCAGGCTGATCCGAGCGACACGGCTATGCCCGCCCGATCGAGATGGTGGGCGATGGCTTCGCCTTCGAGGTGGTCGAAGGCAATATTGGCCGTGTTCGCCAACCGATTGCTGACGTCACCGAGCACAACGCACTCCCCATTGCGCAAAACTCCATGTTCAAGGCGGTCGCGCAAAGCGCCAATGCGAACGCGCTCGGGTTCAAGCCGCTCCGCCGCAAGCCCGGCAGCCTTTCCCAGGCCGACGATCCCGGGAACATTCTCGGTCCCGCCGCGGCGCCCTCGTTCCTGTGATCCGCCGCAGATTAGCGGCCGGAATTTAGTCCCTTTGCGCAAATATATCGCGCCGACCCCCTTGGGGCCGTGCAGTTTGTGCGCGGATAGCGACAGCATGTCGATCGCGCTTTCCCTTAGGTTCAAACGCACCTTCCCAATTGCCTGGACTGCATCTGTGTGAAACAGCGCGCCCGCCTCACGGGTCAATCCGGCCAGAAACTCCACAGGAAACAGCGTTCCGGTCTCGTTATTGGCCCACATAACGGAGGCAATGGCTGTGCGTGGCCCAAGCGCGCAGCGAAACGCCTCGATGTCGAGCCGGCCGCAAGCATCTACGGGTACTATGTGCGTCTTGACTCCCCTTGCCGCCAATTGCTGAGTTAGCGCAAGTACAGCGGAGTGCTCAACCGAAGTAGTGACAATTTCGTCTCGCTCGTCCTGCGTCGCCAGAGCAGAGAGGATCGCGGCATTATTGGCTTCGGTCCCTCCCGAGGTGAAGACGATTTCATGATCGTATGCGTTACCTAACAGGTCCCTCAGGCTTCGCCGGGCCTGCCTCACAGCAACTGCGACGTCGTTGCCAAAGGCATGCCTGGATGAGGCATTGCCGAAGTTCTGAGTGAAGAACGGCAACATCGCTTGCACGACGGACGGGTCAGTCCGTGTCGTTGCATTGTTATCGAGGTAAATCGGCGCTCGATCTTCGCTCAATCCACTGCCCCACCAGTACCAGCAACGAGGATTCGCCGACTAAATCCGCGGATTTTAACGCTCGCCCTCGAAAGCTTACACGACGTACAGCCACCGGCCAGCCTAGCCATAAACAGGCTGCCATCGATGCCGATCAGCTGCTATCCGCCACCGTGGAGTTGTAGAATGAGGCATGATATCTTCAAGCGCGTCGCGAATGCGACCCTCCCGCTTTGTCGTAGTGGACGACGATTGCCTCGGTTGTTTTGGCTCGGCCGGCGCGCTTCGATGTTTTCTTCTCATCACCTGAACAATGTTTTTCATCAGCAGAACGATTTCCCGCAGGAGCAGTTTGCGGTGGCGTTCGGGTTGTGAAAGGTAAATCCAGAGCCCTCCAGCGCCACGACGAAATCGATGGTCGTACCGACTAGATGATCGCAGCTCTTGCTATCGACGAACACCTTCAGCCCATTGCATTCGATCACGGTGTCGTCAGGCTTCGGTTCCTCGGCCAGACCCATCTTGTATTTGAATCCACTGCAGCCGCCTGCTTCAATCATGACGCGCAGACCGCCGGACGGGCGCGTGGACGATAATATCGCACTCTTGATCGCATTCACTGCGCTATCGGTCAGGTTGATCACGTCTTTCCCTCATCAGCTTGAACGTCGCTAACAGCAAGTCACGTGCCAGCGCGCAGACACTTAATGATGCGCGCCTTCGCACGTTGGCTTTGGAACAGGTGTAGGATTGCTTACATGAGGCGGTGCCAGCCAATGACACGTTTTCTTCTTAGGCTGCGCTGCTACGCTGCGGCGGCAGGCAATTTGCATCGCATCTGGCACCGACCAACGGGTCGGTGAAGAGCTTAGATCGAGGACGAATTTAATGACTGCAATCGAGAACACCGCACTCGGCAGATTTGAGAAGGAGGGCCGCCTGCTCAACGCCGTACTCAAAGGCGCGACTACCAAGCCGGGCCGGTTCGGCTTTCGTGGCGACATCGCACTGAAGTTCCAGACTCAGGTCGCCGACGAGAAGCGACCGCCGGACTATTCGATCGAGCAGGTTCTAACGATCGCTCAGGACGGAGAACGCACTTTTCCGGTGCTAGCCGGATACCTACACTCCTTCGCGTATCTTGCTGACGTAGCAACCGTCCTTGACGGCGCCTTAAGCCCAACCGGAAGCTACTTCATGTTTTGCAACAACATCGATTTACTGGCGAAGTACAGAGTGAAGTTCGGCGATATTAACTTCCACGTCTTACCCTGCGATGAATCCACCGTTTGGAAGGAGATGATGGACCTGGTCGGGCTGAACAAGGACGACATCAAGAAGCTCGATCCGCGCGGCAAGCTTGACTACCTCCTCGATGCCGCAAAGGATCTCGATCTGTCCTATGAGGAGATCTCTTACGATGGCGGGCTAAAGAGGATGGAGCCGGTGAAAAACCGCAACGAGAACCGCCCGGTCTGAGGCGGTCTTCAGTTGTCTGGCGATGCATCGTCTTCGACAAGACGCACGCCGAGGACACAGATATCACCATCCAGAACTGCCAACGCGATCGGCGTGAGCGTTCTACCCTGACATGGACCTTCGGCACACCGGCCGGTGCCGAGTTCGAAGGTCGAACCGTGCTTGCCGCACATCAGTCGGATACCGTATGGGTCCAGGAATTGGTTCCGCTCCCAGTCCAAATTGACGCTGTTGTGAGGGCATTGATTGACATAGCCAAGTACCTTTTTGCCCCAGCGCACCACAATGATGGACCACGGTCGGTGATTGCCATTATCATCGACGACCATAAGATGGAATCCCATGGCCTGGCGGCTTGGAATGTCGTTAAAGCCGCAAATCGCATAGATCGCGTCTGGCTGCATTCATCGCTCGTTTATTGGAAAACGTTCTTCATTGTCGCCGTGCAATCAAGCCTGCAAGAACCGTACAAGTGTCGGAACGTGTTTCCGGGCACGAGCGCTGGGACCTGAGCCACTGGCGCAAGCGGCCGACAAGCTGGAGGTGTTGCAGGCCAACCGCCTGCGGGTGGCGCACGAGGACGGCACGTTATGCAATCAGGACCTCAAGCGAGTCACGGTCGACACTACTGTGCAGCGAAGCCCATCACCTTCCCAACCGACCAAGCTGCTGCCCCGGCGGCGATCAAGGAGATCAGCCGCCTGGCGAGCAAGCCCAGGGGCAAGCTGCGGTAGTCCTATCTTGGTATTGCCAAGACGGCGGCAATGATGGATTCCTGCTACGCCGTTGCAAGCAATTCAAGCGGCATCACCGGCAGTTGCGCATCCCGCGCAGCCGGCTGGGCCGGATCATCCGCGAGATCCACCGCAACATCGAAGGTCAATCTGCGCTCGAGAACGCGTTCGCCCTTCCGCTTGGTCGGGCCACGCAGATTCGCTCGTAGCGGCAGCGCCAGCGCGGCTGCAGCTGCATTCCTTCCACGCCTCGGACGTGGAGTGCCTCGGCGATGGAGGGGCGCCAGCGTACCTAGTAATTTCGGTGCACCCGCGTCGCGCCTTCATCTCCGGCCAAAAGCGCGCAGTCTTCGGCATCATCAAGCGCGAGCTGCGCCGCCCCTCCGCCATCGAACCCGTCATAGGACAACTGAAGGCCGATGGTCACCTCGACCGCTCTTACCTCAAAGGCCGCGCCGGCGGCGCCGACAATCACCCTCTCCGCCGTCGCCCACAACTTCCGCCGCATCCTCACCTGGCTGAGTACTCTTGGCGTACCACCATCATTGTTGCCCTCAGCGGCCATCACCGCTGAAATCGGCTTTCTAACGGACGACCAAGTATGCGTTCAAGAACGAGGACGGCGTGACCCAGGCGCCGGCACCAGCCTATATGATCGCGAAGAAACCACCTCGCGGAGCCTGCTCCCCCTTCCCGATCGAAGAAGGCGGCTGACTTATTGGCCGATGCCCGAGATGACCGAACCTTCGAGCTTCGCTAGACTATGCGGGAATGTGAGTGATGACGGGCCTGAGATAGGTTGCGTATCGAGGCGGGTGTCGAACGCTGCCAAAACCTCTCGAGAAGAGCGATACGCCATGAATGACATTACCAATACTGTTCCATCAGGCGCGAGCTCCTGATCGACATCAAGCAAAGCGCGGGTTGCAGATCGGCCCGGAAATTGCCGTCGGCGACGGCGCGCTCGGCTTCTGGAAGGCTTCCCGGAACCCGACAACCGCGATGCTAGGTGCACACACGGTCAATATCCTGGACAAGGTACCGCTCTCGGTGCAAGCCGCCAACAGAGGGATTCGCGCCAAGTCTATTTGGCGTCGAATCGGACGTCCGACGCAGCGGCAATCGACGTCTTTGCGAACAATACCGCGCCAGATGCGGACGGGCAGACGAATGATCGCCGCAATCGTCTCACCATGAAGAAAAACGCTAGTCTATCTCATCCGTCGTTCGCAGTTGATCGCAATGCTCGGCAGGGAAGTCGTAGCAGGCCAGCAGGGTTTCGCGGTCCTTGACCAGGCTCGCGGCCAAGTTTGACCGTCCCGCAGAGAGACCATGTCATTTCCAGGTTGCTTATCCTCGATCGGATTCATGATCACTTTCATGGTTCTCTTTGAGCGCCGCCGCCGCTCTTACGGGCTCTGCATTGGTGCATTGACGATGTCGCCGACTGTATCAAGATGCTCCACTCAAGCAGGATTGGTCGGTAGACCGCCGCCCTAGCCAACGGCGGTGGGGAGCACCGGCCTGCGCAGCGCCAGGGCAGGCAGCTGAGGGCTAAGCCGCGTTGGCGGCGAGCGGCCCAGCGCTGATCGAGCAGCACTCTGGGCGCGATCCGCCGCCTGACGCAAGCGCGTGTTGAAGTGGCGAGCCATTCCTGCAGCAACATACTCAATGAACTCGAGTAGCCACCGCTTTCAGGCCCGACCTCGTCCACAGCGACTATTCGGCAGCCGACCCCGGGCCTAGATTGAGGCGCTCGAAGTACCAAGATGTGTCATCGCCTGACGACTCTGTCTCATCACTTGCTTCACTCGAAGCTCGCTCGATGTTCGCCTGAGCACCACTACTCTCGGCGGCAAGATATCCTTCAGGTTTGCCTACACGTTGCCATTTGCCTTCGTCGTTATGCGTCCACTTGTCGGGATGCTGGTGAGGATCAAGTACCCAGTGATTCTTATCACTCACAGGAACAAAGCCCATCTGAGCCAGACGGGACTCGATGCCTGGCAACGCAGGTTTTGACATTATCAATGCTTGTTCGCCGTCTTGCCGAAGCTGATGTTCAAGTAGAATATCGCCTGCGTTCTCGACGAGCGGATGAGTAACCCGAAGATCTACTTGGGATGTGACCGCGTTGCGACCGGGAAACTGGGCGCTGAATCGCCTTCCTCCTACCCGAAGTCCGCCTTCTGTCCTCAGAAGCCCGACAGTTTTGTCACCCAAGCGATAGGCGTAATATCGCGCCTGGTCGGTATCTTCGTCGGTGTGACCATAGGTTCTAGCAATGTTTGCCGCGCGCTCAGCTTTTGTGGATATGAAATCCGAGTACTCCAGTGGACGCTCGGCAATGTACTTGATGTCGTCGCCATAGAAGGCCTTCACTTCTTCCCCGAACTCATCACTGTCGATCTCTTTGATCGGAGGTTGGGAAGTTACAGAGTACGGCCGTGTCGTTGCCTGAGACGAACTTGGGCCAGCATCGGGCGCCATGCCTGCAAGCCTTTCCGCAAAGCCCTCGTCATCTGAATGCCTTGCTTCATCAGCCTGGGTAGCGCTTGTGGATTGGCTAGATGAGCCAACAATTCGGCCATACATCGGATCGCTCTCCTGTCGGTACGGTTTGGGGGTCAGAGCTCGCGTTGCTCGAGCTCTACCGAGGATGGTAAGATGTCTAGCTGACCACGAGCTGACGCGCCGAGGTTGAGCATCTGTCGCCGGCTCTTGTGAGAGGAAGCTAACGCCTCGTCAGTGAAGAGCGGCTGAAGCAAATGAGCTAGAACCGCATCTCATCGTTGTCATATGCGAAGGCACGGTCTTGGCGCATCGGGCATAGGAGTCTTGGAATTTGATTTTCTGGATTCCCTCGAATCGAGAGCCATAATTCCGTCGCATCGGAGGTGGCGATGCGGCCGAAGAAGCACAGGACGACGGGGATCGGGCAATCTGTTCCGGGCCAGGCTGGACCAGATCGTCAATATGAAGCACGCGCGGTTCAGCTCGCCGGCAACGTCGATTGGGACTGGATCGACATCCGCCGCTGTACAGCGAGAACGGCCGGCGCGCCACACGTCCACGAGCTTGTTTCGAGCGGGCAGGATCGAGCCACACAACCTGTGCATGCAACGCCGCAGATTGCTCGCCACGCTCGGGGCAGCGGCAGTTGGGCATCCTGCGCGCCTAGCTAAAGACTCTTTTGGCGTCTCTTCCTGACCGCCGATGGCACTGAGTTCCGGCCAGAGATGCGCGCCGCATGAGGCAGTCTTAAACGCGCGAGATGCGCCTTCGGCGGAACAAGCGTCCCTGCCGGGACGAAGGTGTTGGCCATCTTGAAGTCGTGCCTGCGGGCTTTACACGCCGCACGCTTCACGTCGAGATGCAGACCTCTTGAACGCGATCATGCGGCGGCTCCCTGTGGAGACGACCGCGGAAAGAACCATGAACCCGGCAGTGGATCACGTTTACTATCGGGGTTGACACCGTGCCTGCGAAGAGAACGGACGACTACCTCGTGGGCCTTTCGACCCGCTTCCACTTGTCGTTCTCGTTCCTCGTCCACACTTCGGGGTGCTGGTTAGGATCAAGCACTAATGGTTGCGGCCCACGTGAACAACACCCATTTCCGCTAGACGGGCTCCATGCCTCTCCTGGCAGGACGTGACAAGACCAACGGATGATCGCCGTCCTCTCGCATTTGATGTTCCAGGAAGATGTCGCCCGCGTTCTCGACGCGGATGAGCACCTGAAGACCTACCACAAACGTGATATCGTTGCAGCCCAGCTGTTCCTGAAGATGCTCTCCTTTAAACCGAGCCGGACCTGCTGCTCTTAAAGGCCTCCGAGAGCTGCCTTCGCTCATGCAGTTTCGGCTGCAGCTGAAACGTGGGTCTGGCAGTCGGCCGGGCAAACCCTGGCGCACGCACCGCAGCCGATGCAGGCACCCTGATCGTCCAGGACCATGATCTTCTTCTCGATCTCCTCGTCGTCGTCATTGTCGAGCTCGATAAGTTCGCCTTCCTCGTTGATTCCTTTCAAGGTCATGACATCTCGACCGCACACCTTGAAACAGCGGCCACAGCCGATGCATTTCTTTGCATCGATCGTGATCAAGTATTGTGGCGTCCAGTCGCGTCCGTCTCGTGTTTGAAACGACATGCATTGCCCCTCTAGGTATTCTCCAGCGCCTTTAAGGCGAGGCTCTTGCGCTCAAGTTCGGCATAAGCATCGTACGCCTTCTGCGCGACCACCATGATCGAGGTCCAGTTGATGGGCAGTTCTTCCGAAAGGTCGTGCAGATCCATCTTGGCCTGAATCGCCTTGGCGGACACCTTCCTTAGTTCGGCCTTCAGTGTTTCACGATCGCTCATGAGTGTGCATCCTCAATAGTTCGCCACGTCAGGGAATTTCCGAATCAGGTCAACTCCATCCCTGACATATTTATCTCCCTCCTGAGCCAGCTTGACGAAACTGTCGAATCCGAAGCGATGCACGTCGCGCAGCTGCTTGTTTACGGCGACCAACCGCCCTGCGATGAGCACTATGCGCCCGAAGCCTTCATGATGCAGCTTCAGAATCGGCTGAATCATAACGCCGGTCTCCCTCTCTACTGACAGCGCAACTGCATTGAAGAACAGCTCAAGCCGCCACAGTGTCTTGGCATCGGGATCACCGATAATCGGCAATGCGCGCCGCTTCTCCATGTTCAGGATATAGGGTTCGAGCAGATCACGATCGCTCTTCCCTTCCCAGGCTCCGTTGGTATCCTGAGCACGCCAAATCTTGACCAAATCGATGAGGAATGGCGCGTCGACCGGGCTGGCCTGCTGCTCTATTTTTGCGGTCATATCACCTCATTCATCAAACTCGAACGTTCTCCCCTGGTCCTTTGCCATGACCTTGCGCAGCCAGGGAGGTGGTGTGCCCTTCAGCACCCGCTCGAGTTTTTCTAGGAGCACTAGAATGTTTTCTGGTTTGCTCACCTTGATAGGATGGATTTTGTTGGCCACCACTCGCGCAGCCGCTGCACCACCAATGGCAGCGACGTAAAGGATTGCGCAATCCTTGATAGCCTCGATCTTTGGCGCCAACTTATCATCGCTGCCGTCTTCCTTAAGATCGCCATCAAACTCGATCGCTTTAACAAACACGTGCCCGCCAGGAGCGACATCGTAGATTGCGATATTCTTTGCCCAACCAAAATGAGCATCGACGCGTCTCAGGTCCTGAGTGGCAAACGCAACTTTCATGCAACCGACCTCTCAGTCGCGACGGTGGAGCTGCGATGGCCCGCGCATCGTGGCAGTACGCGCCCAGTCCGCCACTTATCGGGCGTAGGCTGATCGTTCTCGTCGCGATGCGCGATCACGAGATTCGCGATTTCGAAGATCACATTCCGCGTACCACGGTAGCCTACCGATAGCTGGTGTCCCGCGCCAAGTCGATCGAATATCGGAAAACCTGCGCGATAGAACGGCACCTTCAGCCGCGCCGCCGCTTGCCTTCCATGCGAATGCGTGATCAGCAGATCGCAGTTGTTCTTTTTGGCAAGGCCTTCCAGATCTTCGAGATCGCCAATGATTACCTCCTTGGTCTTGATCCGTTCGATCACCTCCGACTGAGTAGTCGTCACGGCAACGGCCACCTGCGTGCCCATGTCGTTCAGCATGCCGGACAAATCAAACAGAAGGTCTGGCTCAGCACCGATTGCGAGCTTGCGACCGCCAATATGGAAGTGCGCATCCAGCATGGCATCTGTGAGCTGACCGCGCTGGCGTCGATATTTCAAGGGTATCGGGCGGCCGCTGATCTCACTCAAAAACGTCATGAACTCATCATTCGGACAAAGGCCACACAGCCGCTCGAAGACACGAAAAGGCACGCCGGTCTTTGCCTGCATGACCTCTGCAGCTCGCCGCATCTGCGCACCGATTGCAATCGTCCACCCGGCGCGACCCATATCCGCAATTTGGCCGACGCCGATGCCGCCGATGGTCGTTGGCGTAAACTCATCCGGGATATGCCCATCAAGCGATCCCGCCAGGTCAGGGAGGAAGGACGGAGACAACCCGAAATCCTCCAGTATGACACGGAGTTCATCAAGATCGCCGGGCGTGAGGTGACATCCCGGCAGAACATTCACCCTCGATGGATCCCTCAGGCGACTGGCATTTGGCCCATCCACCAGCACCTCCACAATGCGCGCGACAGCCTTCTCCCAGCCGTCCTGGAACGCACCCTTGAAATCAGGTGTCGAGACGTAAACGAGCGGCAACTTTGCGAGTTGCGGATGCTTGCTCCGGATCAGCTTGAGGTAGGCATCCACATCGTCGCCGTTGGTCTCGGTGACACCAGTCGAGCAGATTCCGATGACCTTTGGCTTAGCTCGCTTGTAGATGTTCAGTATCGCCTGCTCGAGATTCTCATAACCACCCAGTACAGTCGTGACCTCACTCATCGCGGTGGTCTGCAGCGGTACAGCCTCTTTGAAATGCCGGACAAAGAGCGTGAGCCCGAAGGATGTGCACCCCTGGGAGCCGTGCAGAAGCGGCACTGCCCCGCCCAGCCCCATGAAGGCGAATGCGCCGCCGATCGGCTGGCTCATCTTCAGCGGGTTGACAGCGCAGGCTTTTGTTGGCGTCGTGACGATGGCCATGACGCCTCCCTACTCTGCGGCCTGCCGCATGGCAGATGGCTCGGACACCAAGATCTCCTCGATACGTCTTTGACAGCAGCCACCGACCGCATTGGTATGCTCCCTGACCGCTTCGACGCTCCTCAGGCGATGCGCGTAGATTGCATCCTCGATCGTGCCCAGATCGACCCTGTTGCACATGCAGATCTTCCTGGCGCGGCGCGACTTTTCGGCGAGCGCCGGGTCGGCGAGCGCGGTCGCGGGCGATTGCATCTGCTCCATCGCCTTGGCCAACGCCTCCCATGGCGCAGGTCGACGTAGCTGCTTCCACATCGGACTGGAGAGCGACTTATCGATCTCCTCCACCAGCTTGACCATTCCGACATAGCCCATATAGGCGTGGCAACGCTCCTGGTTGATATCGAGCCAAGGCACCGCCGCTTTCAGCGCGACGAACTGCGACTTTCCGCCCGATAGCATGATGTCCGCCTTTGCGCCCTTCAGCATCTCGTACATTTCGCGCGGCGTCATATTCTCGATCATGTGGGCATCATGCCCCATGAGCTCCTTAATGCGCTCCTTATCTTCCTTGGTCGATTTTTTTACGCTGGTGCCGACTACCTCAAGCCCGGCTTCCTGGAGTGCCGCAACGACCGACCATGACTTGACGCCGCCGGTCATTAACAAGGCCTTTTTGCCTTCGAACCGTGGCTTATACGGCTCGATCGCACCCCAGGCCCACGCTTCCTCGCGCGCGATCAACGCTTCGGTGCGCCCGAGCAGATCTGTCGGGGCGCCGCGTTCAACCAATAAGCGGGCAATCTGCCGTAGCGATTCGGTCGAATCTTGAATACCGTAGAAAGAACCCTCGAAGAATGGAATCCCGTAGCGTTGCTCCATCTTGCGTGCGACGTTGATCATGGACTTTGAGCACACCAACATCGACGCCCGTGCGCGATGAGATGAAGCGACTTCGCGATATTTGCCGTCGCCTGAGATGCAGCAGAGAATTCGCACTCCAAGCTCATCTAGTAATGGCTTCACTTGCCAGAGCTCGCCCGAAAGATTGTATTCTCCGATCAGATTGATGTCGTACGGGGTGGTGTAGTCCGGTTCTCGTGTACCGATCACATAGTCAAGCAAGGCCTCGCCGGCCAGCTTGTTGCCGAGGTTCTTCGAACCGACGAAGCCCGGAGAATTGATCGGGATCACCGGCTTTAGAAATCTTCGAGATGCCGCCTTGCAGACTGCGTTGATGTCGTCGCCGATCATCGCCGGGATGCAGGTTTGATAAACGAAGATGGCGCACGGATCGTACTTGTCGATGATCTCCTTGATCGCCTTGCAAAGCCGCTTCTCGCCTCCGAATACAATATCGGTTTCGCTCAAATCGGTTGTGAATGCGGTGCGCCACAGATCCGAGCCGGACGACACCGCACCCCGATTGTCCCAGGAATTGCCCTCGCACGCGATCGGACCATGTACCAAGTGAGCCACGTCGGTGAACGGCTGCAGCGCAACCTTGGCGCCATCGAAAGCACAGCCCCCGGCAGCACTACCCGGCTGCAGCTGTTTGGTGCAGCCGTTCCTGCGTTCAGCCTCCGACTTACTGCCATTCTTGGCGCAGCCCGGCTCGTCGAAGATATTCTGGACCGTGGCCGCTAGTGAACTCATCCTGTTTCCTCTCAGGGCGAACAAATTGCAAAGTCAACGACCATGTGCTCGTGCCATCGTCCATTGCTTGGGCGATGGCACGCGCAGTCGCTCATCAGCGAATGATGTCGAAGCTGTAGTCCGTTTTGCCAAGAACGTTGGTGTTTTTGTCGATCTCGTCGAAGATCTTGTCCAGGATCTTCACCAGCACATTCAGGCCGCCCTGATAGCCCCATAGGGGGGAGCGGTGATGATGATGCCGATCAAAAATCGGAAAGCCGATGCGGATCAGTGGCGTTCCGGTATCACGCTCCAGGTACTTCCCGTAGGTGTTGCCAATCAGAAAATCGACGGGCTCGGTAAACAGAAGTGAGCGCATGTGCCAGAGGTCTCGGCCGGGATAGGCTTGGCAGCCCTGTCCAAATGGCGAGCTTGCAAGCAGCGCCTGCATTTTTTCCTGCCATGCCTTGTTGCCGTTGGTAGACAGCACATGGGTCGGTTCGGCGCCGAGTTCGAGCAGAAACGCAGCCAACCCATAGCAAAGATCCGGATCGCCATAGA
The DNA here is from genome assembly GCF_020193715.1 of Bradyrhizobium sp. IC4060. Classification (NCBI taxonomy): domain Bacteria; kingdom Pseudomonadati; phylum Pseudomonadota; class Alphaproteobacteria; order Hyphomicrobiales; family Nitrobacteraceae; genus Bradyrhizobium; species Bradyrhizobium sp. IC4060. Next base: position 145,532 of record NZ_JADYVJ010000003.1, read on the forward strand.
TCGCGAACTTCTTGCCATGAACATGCGCGCTGGAGTCGGCGATGGCGTCCACCAGGCGGCCACGTTCTCGCGCAAGTTGCTCGGGAATCTCCTTGCCGCTGAGGCGTGACAGCGCGACGATGAAGTCATCCGTTGCAGATAAGCCCACCGGGTAGTTGAAGGATACGACGTCCTGGCCATGCTCCGCCACGAATGGCAGCGTCTTTTCCGTGCACCACTGTTGCATGGAGATAGTCGCCTTGGCATGAATCGCGTTCGCCGCATCCTCCAGCGTCGTACCACCGTCATACATCCGGAATTCGCCGTCGGTCGGAGTATCAAAGACTTCCGAATTGTCGGCGAGAACCGTATGCCGGATGCCCATCAATTCCAAGATGCGCTTGATCTCGCGAAGGTTCCCAACGGTATAGCCATCGAACCCGCCAATGATGTTGATCGCCCCATTCGGTTTGCGCTCAAGCTTCGGCGCTGTTCCGGCCTTGCCGTCCCAAAAATGCTCCAGAATGCCCTTGAGCGCATTGTCATAGCCGGTGACGTGGCTGCCGACGAACGCCGGCGTGTGGGCGAACGGCACGTCGAAGTCCGCCGGAACCGAGCCTTTTTCTTTCGAAGTCTTGATGAAGGCGTTGAGGTCATCGCCGATCACCTCGGCCATGCAGGTTGTGGAAACCGCAATCATCTTGGGCTTATACATGTTGTAGCTATTCGCGAGCCCGTCGATCATGTTGTTCAGACCGCCGAATACGGCAGCGTCTTCCGTCATTGACGAAGAGACACAGGAGCTAGGCTCCTTGAAGTGCCGCGACAAATGACTGCGGTAATAGGCCACACAGCCTTGCGAGCCGTGGACGAAGGGCAACGTGCGCTCAAAGCCAACAGATGCGAATACGGCGCCAAGCGGCTGGCACGCCTTGGCCGGATTTACCGCTAGCGCCTCTCGCGCGAAGTTTTTCTCGCGATATTCGGCGGTTTTCGTCCATTCCTTAATACGTTCGACCTCGGCGGGATGGCGAGGGTTCTCGAATATCTTCTTCTTGGCCAGCATCTGCTGGTATTCTGGACCGCGGAACAGTTCGACATGATCGATCACGTGCTCGGCACTCTGCGCCATTGGTGAAATCCTTCACTATCGTCGAGATTGGTATCGCCCGGCTTTCCCAAGCGAGATGAGTTGCTTTATTCCGCAGCCTGGAGCTTGGCCCTCGAAGCTTCCTTCCAGGGGGCCTTCGTTTTCTTCCAAATCGGCGAGTTGACAGCCATGTCCATGTCGCGCGCAAAGATCGCGAATCCGTCATAGCCGTGATATGGACCCGAATAGTCCCAAGAGTGCATCTGCCGGAACGGCACACCCATCTTTTGAAAAACGTACTTTTCCTTGATACCCGACCCTACAAGGTCAGGCTGGAGCTTTTCAACGAAGCGCTCGAACTCATAGCCATTGACGTCATCGTAGATAAGCGTGCTGTCCTTCACGTAGTGCTGAGCTGTGCGCTGATAGTCATCGTTGTGACCGAACTCGTATCCGGTGCCAATGACTTCCATCCCCAGGTCCTCATATGCGCCGATAACATGACGCGGACGGAGACCGCCGACGTACAGCATCACCGTCTTGCCCTCCAAGCGAGGCCGATATTTAGCGATCACCGCATTCACGAGCGGCTCATACTTCTGGATTACCCGCTCGGCGCCTTCCTTGATCTTGTCGTCGAAATAACCCGCAATCTTGCGCAATGACTCTGCGATCTTTGATGGTCCGAAGAAATTGTACTCGCACCACGGGATACCGAACTTCTCTTCCATGTGGCGTGAGATGTAGTTCATCGAACGGTAGCAATGCAGAATGTTAAGCTTTGCCTTCGGCGTTGCTTCGAGCTCAGCCAGCGAGCCGTCGCCGGACCACTGCGCGATTACCCGCAGGCCCATCTCCTCCAGCAGAATTCGTGATGACCAGGCGTCGCCGCCGATATTGTAGTCTCCGATAATCGCAACATCGTACGGCGTCGGCTCGAACTTGGGTTTGCCATCGCCCTCGAGATGGCCGAAAATCCAATCGCGCACCGCATCGTTCGCAATGTGATGGCCCAGTGACTGCGACACGCCCCGGAAGCCCTCACAACGGACCGGCACGATGGTCTTGCCGCCATATTCCTTGGATTTCGCTCGTGACACGGCTTCGATATCGTCACCGATCAATCCGATCGGGCATTCCGATTGGATCGTGATGCCGTTGTTAAGTGGAAACAGCTCTTGGATTTCATCAAGAATTTTGACCAGTTTTTTGTCGCCGCCGAATACGATGTCCTTCTCCTGGAAGTCGGAGGTGAACTGCAGGGTCACAAAGCTATCGATACCCGTGGTGCCAACGTAATAGTTGCGACGCGAGCCCCAGGAATACTGACCGCAGCCGACGGGGCCATGGCTGATATGAACCATGTCCTTGATTGGTCCCCAGACCACCCCCTTTGACCCTGCATAGGCGCAGCCTCTGATCGTCATCACGCCAGGTATGGATTTGATGTTGGACTTCACGCCGCAGTCTGACTTTCCGGCCTGGTGAACATTGAGGTGCTTGGCACGCCGTTTCGCGGTTTTCTCCGGATAGACCTTCAGCACCTCCTCGATCAGCTCTTTGTTGCGAGCCCTGATTTCTGCGATGCTCTGGGTCGTGGCGAGACTCATCTGATGTCCTTCAAAGGTTAGCTGTTGCGAGGGCGGCTTCTTGATCCAAGACTTTTGCAACCAGCATGCCAGTGTCTCGCGAGCACCAAAACTGCAACAATCAAAACTACTTAGCGAGCCTCGTGCGGGGAGACGGGCGTTGTTGCGAATCCGACATCACGCTTTCGGAGAACTCTTGGTTTGGCCCCGTTCGAAATGGAACAAGGCGGGCTCTGCCTGAAATTCCCTACCCAGTTCTGGATCTTATCCGCGACTGCAGCGCTCTGCGATTGAAGGCGGAAGTCGGCCGCAAGGCCGGCTGGCCGACACAGGCTTGCCAATGCTTCTATACTTACTGAAACCTACAGATGCTCACCTGCTGCGATGATGATGACGTGCACGATCCCATGCTGCAGAGCTCAACGCGAGCTGCCTCGCCACGTGAACGCTCGCCAGGTCACGCGAGCAGTTGCCACGCCCTGATAAGGGCACGCACAGCACATCGAGCTCTTCGCATGTATTGTAGTCCAAGGGACACACGGCACGTCGCCAGCAGGCCGAAACACTTGAGCAGCGGCATCGCACAGTGCGCCCCCGCCCGCACGGCTACACCGGCGCGGTCAAGGATGGTGGCAATATCATGCGCATGTGTTCCCTTCACTTCAAACGAAATGATCGGCCCTTCTCGGCCGGCGTCCCGATCATGCGCACGAAGTTGATGGCCTGAGCCCCTCCTCCGGGTAAGCGAGCAGTATCTTCTCGGGCGTGTGGATCTGCACCTTGCCTATTGAATTGATGTAATCGACAGCGGCGCCGAAACCGATGGGCTTCGACGATCGGCGGCGTACCCGCTTTGAACCGGTGTGGCGGATCGCCGTAAATGACACTGGAACGCGAACTCGCGAATCATCTCCCCGTCGCCATTGGAGGGCGACATCGAGGCCAGTGCTCAGACTTGCCGTAAAGTACCCCGACCCCAGTCGGGCCATACAGTTTGTGACCCGTCATGACTTAGAATTCGCAATCGATGTCGCAGAAGTCGGCGTTCAGATGGACGCATTCCTTGCGAGCCGTCGACCCGGCGAACGCAAGCGGTCATTGCGTTGGCGACGATACGCAGCGCGTCGATGTCGAGGCTAGCATCGATCTCGTCGAGGACGCAGAGGCTCGGCTGGAACAGCGCCATCTCCAAAACTTGGTTGCGCTTCCTCTCGCCACCGAAGAAGCCGACATTGAAGCCGCGCTTGAGCATGTCCTGGGCAATGTTAAGCCAACCGTCTCTTTTCAAAAATTCGCGGGTGGAGAATTCCTGCTCGCCGCGCGCCTTGCGCTGGGCGTTCAGTGCGGCCCGCAGGAAGTTCATTGTAGTCACGCCGGAAACTCGACCGGATACTGGAATGCTAGGACGCCTCAAACGCCGGAGAATCGGTCTGGCGCAGGGTCGTCACCCAGATCACGCGCGCCACCTGCTGGGTCGGGTTGTCGAACATGTGCGGCACGATGCTCGGAAAACGAAAGCTGTCGCCGGCTTCCAGCACATGGGCCTCGTTGTCGAGCCAAAGCCGCAGGCTGCCCGAGAGGATGTAGCCCGCCTTCTCGCCGGTGTGCTGCAGGAAGTCGGTGCCGGAGGAGGCGCCGGGATTGAGCGTGAGCTCGTAGAGCTCGAGCTGGCCTTTGCCTTCCGGGGTCAGCGCTTCCTTGACGACGCCGCTGGCGGTGAGTCGCAGCAGCCGCCGGTTGGACTTGCGCACGATGTAGCGCTGCCCGTCGGCGGGATCGCTGCTCTCGAAAAAATAGGAGATGGGGACGTCGAGCGCGATGCCGAGCAGGCGCAGCGTGCGGATCGAGGGCATCGCGCGTGCGCGTTCGAGCTGGCTGATCATGCCGGTGGACAGGCCGGTCTTGTTGGCGACGTCCTGGATCGAAAGGCCGGCGCGCTGCCGCAGCAGCCGCACGGTTTCACCCAGGCGCTGGTCGACCGCATCGTCAGCTTCGATCGCCGAAGCGGCCTTGGTGACGTTGGTATCGCCGCAACCATCCATGTCGCTCTCCCGTAGTGAAAAGCTGGCGCATTCTAGCAATGCGGTGACGGCTGTATTTAGTCGTGAAGAACTTTTGCTAGAAAATTTTGAAGCACTAAAGCCCACTCCTGTCCCTTTGCCGGGGTCTCGGGACGGCACGCTCATTACGCCGCAAGCTCTGCGAGCGACTCGCGCAAGTCACCACGGACTCGCGGCTAGCATGTGAGAAAACAGGAGACGGATAGGAAAGGCGGCGGTGTCGATAGCGTCTTCATTATGTTTCGTACGGGAGCTCCTCTCGTCGGCTACCCGACCTTTGCCGGCACGCATGTATCGGGCACCGGGCAAACGACGGCGCATTGTGGCGCGTCAAAATGCCCTTCACATTGGGTACACTGGGACGGATTGATCACATATATGTCGTTCTTCAGGCTGATCGCGGCATTGGGACACTCGAACTCACACGCACCGCAGACGGTGCACTGGGACGCGATTATCTTGTAAGCCATCACTGCGATTCCATAAGCAAAAGGTGCGGGACAGTGTCTTGCTATCAAGTCTTGTGCCAGACAGTTTGAGCTTGATTCGTCTAGAGTATTTTCAATAACGCAAATCGCCGCCTCGACACGCTGTCGCAAATCCTACAAGGGCCGTGGCGGCTTGATCTCGATGCTTTGATTTGCGCATGGTCGATTCACAGCAGTTAGCGATCAGGTGAACGACCGTTGCCAGACTTAAGGGGACGATCTGAGATCCTCCCCAAACGCCGCCGTGCCACGGCTAAGATCGATGCGTCGCGCGGCATCACAGAGTTCCCCGCGGGTCTAACCCAGAGCGCATCTTGTTGATTCCACTCACCGGGACAGCCGCGGCTTACGCGACAGCATCACGGGCAGCAACCGGCAGGTCCTCACCGGTCCGCCTCGCCACAGCCAGTCAGAAGGTCGCGGCGGCCGCTCCAGATGCAGTCACACCCGTGATGCGCGTCCCTCTCGGGGCCCGCGGGACGCATTTTCAGTTGCCCCGTATTGCCGGCGAAACCGGCACATGCGCTGTATGGGGCAAAAGTACACTGGCTCCCCCTCGTGCAGGCGACTGAAGCCAGGTGTTCGTCTGGTGATCCTCCGCTACGCTTCGCGGTCAAAGTAGATGCCGGCAGCGGTCAGCCGATTGATGTAGCCGAAAAAAAGCCACCCCAAAGGGTGGCTTAGTCACGGAGGAAAACGGCCATGAGGGCCTTTGGGATCACGCCGCCGCCTGTTCGATCGGTGAGAAGGGCAGCCCGAGGCTTTCGGCCACCGCTTTGTAAGTTAGCCGGCCTCGATGGACGTTGAGGCCTGCGCGCAAATGTGGATTTTCCAGTACGGCGGAAAACCCCTTGTTGGCCAGAGCCAAACCAAACGGCAGAGTTGCGTTATTCAGTGCTTGACTCGAGGTCAGCGGAACGGCGCCGGGCATATTGGCCACACAATAATGAATGATGCCATCTGCTTCGTAAGTTGGATCAGCGTGAGTGGTTGGGTGTGATGTCTCAAAGCAGCCGCCCTGATCGATAGCGACGTCCACGAGTACCGCTCTCTTGCGCATCGAGCTCAGCATGCTCCGGCGGACCAGCTTCGGCGCGCTCGCACCTGGAACGAGCACGGCACCAATCACCACATCCGCCGCAAAAACCTCTTCCTCTACGGACTCGATGGTTGAAAATCTGGTGCGAACGCGTCCTTCGAATAGCTCATCCAGCTCGCGGAGCCGGATTATCGAACGATCGATGATGGTCACTTCTGCGCCCAGACCGACCGCCATGCGTGCCGCGTGCGTACCGACGACGCCACCTCCGATCACCACGATTCGGGCAGGCTGAACACCGGGCACCCCACCGATCAGCAGTCCTCGTCCGCCTGTACTCCGCTTTAGGGCGCTACCCGCCGCTTCGATCGCAAGCCTACCCGCGACCTCGCTCATCGGCGCCAGCAGTGGTAGACCACCATGCGCATCAGTTACCGTCTCATAGGCGATCGCGGTGCATCCTGATTCCAGGAGGCCGGTAGCCTGGTCCAGGTCGGGAGCCAGATGCAGATAAGTGAAGAGGATGTGATTCTCACGCAGCTGAGACCATTCGGACGGCTGAGGCTCCTTGACCTTTACGATCATCTCGCTCAAGGCGAATACCTCAACGGCAGAAGGTAAAATCGTTGCGCCAGCATTGCGATAATCGTCATCGGTTGCACCAATGCCAGCGCCCGCATTGGTCTCGATCATCACGCTGTGGCCTGCTGCCACGTATTCGCGGGCAGCTCCAGGAGTAAGGCCCACGCGATATTCGTGCGCCTTGATTTCCTTTGGGACTCCGACCTTCATTTGAAAACTCCCTGCCTGACGCGCCCTTCTTATCGGAAGCGAGCAGCGATATCGCGACGCAGCCGATAAAATGCTGCAGGAATTCAGCGATATTTGACAGGCTTCGCAGGATTTCAAACCCACGGATGCCGAGCGGACCGTGTGACCTTGCTCCCTGAGCTTAACCCGTTGACACTGCGCGATAGCGATAAATCGTTCCGAATTGCGGTCTCGGGTCGCAGAAAAGCTGACCACCCAGCGAGGTTCTCAAGCAGCAAAGATGGCAATTTGCCAGTTACGCAGGATTGCCTATCAAGCGAAGCGGTTCTGGAGTTGATGGCCAATGACCATTGATGGTAAATTTGGCTACCAGGAAATGGACCATCACGGCGACAGGCCGGATCGCGGAGATATTGTCGCGCGCGCGATCCTTCCAGCCCTTTGCCAGGGCGCCGTCGCCGGCGACATGGAAGTTCGCGCCGCGCGTGCGGCGAGCGGATGACACAGAAACCGCGGCCGCCGCAACTGGCGCCGCGGGGGGCGGCGCCGATGGATCGGGACCATCGTCATCCTCCGGCCTGGACGGGGGCTGACGCCGAGGTCGCAGTCAAGCGGCGGGAAAGAAAGGCTCGGGCGATATCAAAGCGTGGAAATCGGCAACTACAAACGCTCTCGATCGTTTGTGTGACCTCAATCATCAAGCTTGCTAAACGAGGCTTGAAAGTCCCGCTCTGGATTCAGACTTTGCTGCAAAGACGGCCGGTCAACGTCGTATCGGTGGCGCTCGCCAATAAGGTTGCGCGCACCATCTGGGCCTTGTTGGTCAGAGGCGGCATCTATCAGGAGCCGGCTGCAATGCTGAAAACCTAATCCTAAGAGTTCCCCGGCGGAAGAAGAAAGCTGCCGAGGAGAAAGGTGCAAATCTGGATGCCCCCCGAATGACGACATTCCCGGTAGCGATCAGACCGCCTGACTCACTGCGCTTCGAGCGGGAGAAATTGACTGGGCGATTGCTTCCGCGGATATCATCGTGGCCAGCGGCCAGGCGCCGCGTTTACGGGCCGAACATATGACCGCACCGTCATCCCTTGTTCAACCAGAGAAAGATCTTGCAGCCCGGGCCGTTCCACATATGAGTCAGAGCCCCTGTTGGACGCCGATGGGGGTCCCATTCCAGTGCCGATTGATAGCCTAGAGGCGATTCTCCCGGGAGAGGGCGGCCACGGCATTCACGTTTTCCATATTTCAACGATATTGAATTTGCCGTCGATGGCCCCCGGCACGATCATGTGGATGCGCGGATGGTGGTTCATCGCCGAACCCGAGGTATGCAGCACCGCGGCGATGCGGATACGTGCGCCAGATGCTCGGGATTTGCGGGGATGATCGTCATCGCCTCGGAAGCCTCGTGGAACAGCAGGCCATAAGTGCCGATCGCACCCGATAATCGGTAACCTAGCGTTGAACCCGCGGTAAGCGCGCCGCAGGCAAGCGGATGACGATCTGGCTGTCCGTGATGTCGACGACTTCCTTGCGCTTTCTCCCGTCATCGTACCGCAATTCGAACGTCACTCCCGATGCAGATGGGGCAAAGGGCTCAGGCGTAAGGCTGATCCACCCCTCCCCCAAATTCAGAATGATCGGTCGATCCGCCCGGAATCGGGCGTCGAGCAGCACCAAGTCCAATCGGAGAGACTGGAGCCGCACGTTGAGCCGTCGACGCACGCCATCACGTGGCCAGATACGCAGGGTGTGAGCGAACGTCTCCATGATGCCACCATGACAAACCTGCCCAAAGATGGGATCGTCGGCAACGATTGTCGCAGCAGCGCGGACCGCCCCACAAAATCCCAGGTCGATCTCGCACGAGTAATACCACGTTCCACGGTGATGCGGCTGACCGAGCCATGTGGTCCCGCTCGGCGCGGGCTCGAAGCCGCCACCGGCCGCGCCGTCATTCTCCTCGCCCGGATACCAATAGCCATGACCGGCCGACGCAGGGCCGCTGTTCAGCAAAGCCCACGCGCTGAGTTGTGACGCATAGCCGAGACGAAGGAGCGGATGCGGGTCGTCCGCATCGTTCAGCGCATGATCAAGCAGCGCCCAGCCACCCATCTGCGCCATGTAAGTCAGCGTATAGGCGTCACCCGCAGTGCGGCGATAATCGCTGCCCAGGTAGTAATAAGCAGGTTCCAGCCAGCCACGGCAGAACAGATTTGCAGCGATCTGACGCTCCGCGAAGGCACGCGCTGCCGCCTTCGAAACCCCCATGGCGACAGGGTCGTCAAGGGCCGAGCGCGCCAGTGCCTGCGTTGATTCGAAGGCTGTGGAATCGAACGGATATTCAGACTTGAACAGGTCCGCCTTCGGATCGACAAAGGCGCGCACCTTACGCGCCCAGTGCGCCTCCAACGTCGCCGCCTCGCGCGTCAAGCCCGCCGTCGTGAGCGCCGAAACCAGTTCGGGGATCACACATTCGTTGCAGATGCCGGTGCGGTAGGCAGACCACATCACCACGCGCATCGGCACCGTGAACATGGCCAGCGCCGTACCGTAGGCGCGTACCAAATAATCTCGTGCGCTCTGGCGGGTGGGTATCGCGGGATGGTCACGCGCGATGCGGTGCATGGCCAAATACATCGCGAAGATGTGCGGATAGTCATAAGGCCGCCAGATATGCAGGCGGCCCTTTGGGCCGGGATCGCTGCTTTCCCTGTTCTGCTTCCAATCGGGTATACCGTAGAGGCCGTAGGCGTATGCCTCCTGTGTGGTACGTTGCAGCCCGCCCCAGACGAACGTATCTATATACCGATCCAGCGCCGCCACTTCCGCCACATCAGGATGCTCGGCATTCTTGGTCGCGAGGTAAGCGGGCTTGCTCAGCCCGGGATCGTCGCACGTCACCTCGTAGATGCGCCAGCCCTTGATCCGGTCGTAATTGTCCGGGCCAAGCAGGACCTGCGTCTCCATATTCCACTCGCCAAACAAACCGTCGTACCATTTGGACGGGTCACGATGCTGCCGCTTCACGATGAAGGTTGCGCGCTTCTTCATCATCGTCTCGACGGGCTCGGTAGCGAAGAATTCAAGAAAGGTCTGGCGCGCACCCGGCTGGTGCAGAGTCAGCCGGTTCTCGCCCAATCGCGAAAAGCGAACCCGCCACAGTCGCCTGCCAGCCCGATCCGGCAACCGTTGCACCACCGTGTCGCCGGTAAATTCCGCCTCAATTCGCTCCACCGGAATGGAGGACGCGAGCGCGATGTCGACATGCAGGTCGTTGGGAACCGTCATGCCCGGCATTACTTCCACGTCCACCAGACCGGCGTCCGCGATAGCCCTGCGCGCCGCCTCGTAATCGGCAACCCACTGGAAGCGGAGACGGTAACGCCGTTGCTCGGCCGACGACAGGGACAGGGAATGGGTCGGCTGTCGCCAGCGAGTCCCGCCCGCCATTGCCTCGCCGGCGGCCGCCCCGCCCAAGATGTAGGCGCACCACGTCCCACTGGCTTCGGCCGAATCCTTGTGGACATCCCAATATTCCAGTGACGTGTCCGCTTCCGGTAAGAGCATGAGGAACGGACCGGTGCTGTTGCTGCGAATCCAGAGGATGTGCGATCCATGCCCCGAGACGAAGCTGTGCTTCAAAACAGCCATCGATACCGGTTGCCCTGCCGGAAATTCGGTGTTCATCGGCATGGGTAAATAGAGGTCGCCAACCTCCACGCTCGCCATGCCGTCGTTCCGCAGCATGATCTCCCACGTCAATCCAGCCTCGTCGACTGCGAGGCGGGTCGTGAGAAGGACACCAGCATCGCGGGCTGCTAGTTCGAGGGCCGCGCTATGCATCGGCTTCGTTGCATCAACGCCGGTTCGAAGCGTATGCCACTCGGATCCGGCACGCCGAACTCTAGCGTGAGCCGTCCCCAGCACGGCTCCGGGCAGAACATAATCCGTGTCATACGCATCGTTACGATAACGCAACGAGGTAATGCCGTCTTGTGTGCACCCAACGACGAAGGGAGAGTCGGCCGCCTTCAACACCATGGCAACCTTGCGCTGCGGCCGATTGGGTGTAGGCACCGTAACGCCCTCGAACAACGCGCTACCCAAGAAGCTACTGCCCAACAGCATCGTACGACGCGTATACGTCCAGGCATTAGACATCTCTTTGGTCTTCGTCATCAACGGTATCCGGTATCGCTACATACGGATGATCAAGGCGTGCCGTTTGCCGTCGTAAACGTCAACGCGACAAAGCGACATACGTTCTCAAGTACCCAGCGTTCGGTCGGCACCGCTTCGTCACCATCGGTCCTCACGATGCCCTTGGACACCAGACCTTGCACGCAAGGAGGCCTCCGTTCTTGTCGGCGAGTCGCGATCGGCGGAGCAGACGAGATGCTGGGGCGCAAGGAGTAGGATCAGTTGGAGCTCGATCTCTCCGTGGCGTTCGATGCTCGGCAGCACTAACTCACGGCAGCAGATCCACATAAGCGCACTGGAATGGGTGATTGATCCGAGCCGACCAAGCGGGAGAAGCGGACGTTCCTGAAGGAGCTGACGCTCGTTGGCTCTACCGTTTCCGTGCGAACCAACCGCCAGAGTAGTAACTCCAGAATATGGAAAAGACACAGCAGCGAAACGTCTAATAGCAAGCTGCAACAAGTTGAGCTGTCGTATCAACTCTCAGCCCAATCTATGTGAGCAAGTTGTCGCTCTACAATCTCGGCAAATTGTAGGGCTGCTTGCGCCATGTCGTGTTCACGACATGGCGACAGCGGCCCTTTGGACAGGATAAGCGTTGGTTCTGCTTTATATCCAGGTGGCGCGCGCTCTGGCGCATCCCATGGCAAATGGCCCCGCCTTTGCTTCATTGCATTTCGGACGGTGTGCGGCCGCCAAGTCTTGTTCTGCTCCGCCACAGTCGGTGCATATATATGGAACGAAAGGCGTTACCATGAGCGATCGGAGTTCGGTCACCGCCAACACGAAGGAGACCGCCGCAGGTGCCTTCTCGAGGACGCGGACTACGCTGGTCGAAGACGGAACGAGGGATAGCACTACTCCTAACCGATACGGTTCACACGAGGGCGGCGTTCTTGCTCAGGCGAGGTGGGATCGACCAGCCAGCTTTGCGCTTCAGAATGGGCTCGAGGTTGTGGTGTTTCCGGATCATCGGACGCCCGTCGTAACTCAGATGATCTGGTATAAAGTCGGCTCGGCCGACGAGCCACCTGGAAAATCGGGGCTGGCGCATTTCCTCGAACATCTGATGTTCAAGGGCACATCCAAACATCCGCCCGGTGAATTTGACCAGGCCGTGCTGCGCGTCGGCGGCTACCAAAATGCCTTCACCTGGACCGACTATACCAGCTATTTCCAGCATGTTCCGCGCGGGCAGCTCGGAAAGATGCTGGAATTTGAGGCCGACCGCATGACCGGTCTCATCCTCGAAGATGAACAGGTGTCGTCCGAGCGCGACGTCGTGCTCGAGGAATTAAATGGGGCCGCCAACGATCCGGGTGCGCGGCTCGTCGAGCAGATGATGGCGGCGCTTTACCTTAACCACCCATACGGTCGCCCCATTATCGGCTGGCGGCAGGAGATCGAAAAGCTTGGTCGTGAGGACGCGCTCGGCTTCTATAAGCGGTTCTATGCACCAAACAACGCTATCCTGATCATCGCCGGTGACGTAGAGGCGGGCGAGATCCGCCCGCTGGTGGAGACGAGTTTTGGCCGCATCCCCCCGCAACCATCGATCCCCGCAGAACGCTTGCGACCTCAGGAGCCGACGCCGGCCGCGCCGCGCAACGTGACGCTGGCCGATGCCCGCGTTGAGCAGCCAGCGCTGTACCGCTACTATCTCGTGCCGTCGGCGCGCACCGCGGGTGCGGGCGAAAGCGCAGTGCTTGACGTGCTCGCGGAATTGATGGGCGGTGGCATCAATTCGTATCTCTATCGCGCGCTGGTAATTGACAAGCAGCTCGCAAGTAGCGCCTCGGCGGGCTACGAGGCCCCCCAGCTCGATCATTGGCTACTCGAGATTTCAGCCATACCAAAACCCGGCATCGACTTCGGGCAGCTCGAATTCGCTATTGACGAGGTGATTGCCGGCATTGCGCATAATCCGGCGAGCGCCGAAGATATCGAGCGGGTCAAGACGCGGCTGATCGCGCAAGCAATCTATGCTCACGACGACCAGGAACAGCTTGCGCTCTGGTACGGCAGCCGGCTCACGACGGGACAGAGCATCGACGAGATCCGAGGCTGGCCGGACGGCATCCGCGCTGTTAGTGACGCACAGGTGCTCGAGGCCGCGCGCAAATGGCTCGACAAGAAGCGCTCAGTAACAGGCTATCTCACTAAAGAGCGATCCCAAAAAGACGCGGAGAAGCGATCATGACCTATTGTTACACACGACGGGGGGTTCTCCTCGCCGGAGCATCGCTGTCAATCGCGACGCTCGCCTGGCCAAGCTTGTTTGCCGCCAGCAGCACGCTTTCCGCGGCCAAGATCAAACGGCTGGTCTCGCCTTGCGGTATAAAGGCATGGTTGGTGCAGGATGCAACTGTCCCGCTGATCACGGTGGAATATGCCTTCGGCGGCGGCGCGACGCAGGATCCCGCCGAAAAGCCCGGTGTTGGGCACATGGTGGCTAGCCTGCTGGACGAAGGCTCCGGCGATCTTGACTACAAGACCTTTCACGAGCGGCTCGATGGCCGCGCCATTAAGTTGAGCTTTGCATCGCATCGCGACTACCTCCGCGGTAGCTTGCACATGCTCAAGGACACCAAGGAGGAAGCCTTTGACCTCTTACGGATGGCGCTAACCTCACCACGTTTCGACCCAGCCGATGTCGAACGGATTCGTGCCGGAGTGCTTGCGAACCTTCGACATCACTCGACCAATCCGGCGTCGCTCGCAAATCGCAAATTCTTCGAAGTCGCCTTCAGGGATCATCCTTATGCTCGGCAGGCCAGAGGTACCCTCGAGAGCGTGCCGAAGATAGAGGTAGCGGATCTCAAGGGCTACCTCCGAGGCGTGATCGCCAAAGACACGCTCAACATAGCGGTGGTTGGCGACGTCGATCCAGATGCCCTTTCCAAACTGCTCGACATCAGTTTCGGCGGCCTGCCGGCCAGCTCGGATTCAACGCCGGTTCCTGACGTGGTCGCAGCAAAGCCGCCGCAGCGGGTCTTCATTCCGCTCGACGTACCGCAGACGGTCGCGGCTTTCGGCGGTCCGGGCGTCCGCCGCAGCGAACCCGATTTCATGGCGGCCCGTGTCGTCAACCACATCCTTGGCGGTGCCGGTCCGACCTCGCGGCTGTTCCGCGAAGTCCGGGATAAGCGCGGGTTGGCCTATTACGTCGGTCAGCACCTGGTTTGGATGAATCATTCGGCCGTTTTCGTCGGCGGTAGCGGCACGCGCGCCGACCGTGCCGACGGAACGGTCGAAGAGATCGAGACGCAGGCCCGCCACATTGCGGAGGAAGGGCCAACCCAGCAGGAACTCGACGATGCAAAGTCTTATCTGAAGGGCTCGCAGATACTGGCTCTCAACACATCATCGAAGCTTGCGCGAACGCTGTTGCAGCACCAGCTTGACAAGCTGCCGATCGACTATCTCGAAAAGCACGACGCCATCGTCGACGGGGTGACGTTGGAGGATGCCAAGAGAGCTGCGCAGCGGCTGTGGGGCGACGGTCTGCTCACCGTTCTCGTCGGCCGTTCCGCAGTGCCATGACTACATCCCGGTCAAGTGCCGAGCTGGACGTCAAACCACAATACGCAAGGCCTCAACGCCTGAAGCGAGGACCGGCAGGCTGTCCTGGATAGGAGAGCAATGCGGCTTGGCTCGGCGCCCGGTCAGCTTTCCCAAAGCTAGACCTGCGAACATGGCAGTTGAGAAATTGCGGGGCTGATTGCGGCTGCATCCAACGCAAACATCGGTGACGGATTTGTGAGATGCTGCACCTTCATAACACGCGCCCGACGACGAAGTTCGCGTACGGCAGTACATCGCAGCCCGCGCAGCAAGACGAACTTGGAACAGCAAGCCGATGCGGGTCCGTCCCATGATGTTATCTTCGGCTAAGTGGAGAGCCGCCCGGTCGTGTAGACCAGAATCTACATGAAAGATCGTCATCCTTCCGAACCGCGGCTCGCCGGTCGACTGCAATAAACCCAAGGCCGGCGGGCTAGCCGACCTGAATGAGCGGATAGCTTCCGTCAAACATGGGGACGTTAAGTTACCGCGTTAGGCCGCGCCGGTCGCACTTTCCAATGCCAACAGAATGCCCCAGTCCACCGGGAGAGCTCGCAGCGTTTGGGCGGCTGCACAAACATCAAAAAAATCGACGTCCAGCTTTTTCGGCGATACGGTCGAGAAAATCAATTGTCTGGGTCTTCCCATGGCGGCTCAAGGCCACTCATGTAGGAGCGGTCAATCCCGGCCTCGTGGGTAATTTAGCTTTGTGAAACACCTTGATCTCAGCGGATCCGACGCACATTCGAGGCCACAATCGCACGAGTTTTCATGCGTCAACTCATGCCATGGGCCAGGCCTGTCAAAACACTGGCTATAACTCGGTTAGGGTTCAGGCTGAAGTAATCCAATAGGCAGTGATGGCGGCGAGGTGGATGGTAGCCAAGAAATTCCTGGCGAGTTTGTCGTATCGGGTTGCGACACGCCTGAAATCCTTAGACGGCTGAAACAGCGCTCGAGAACGTTGCGCCTTTTGTAGGCACGCTTACTGAAGGTGTGGAGGGTTACCCGTCGGATTTGTTTGGAATGACGGACTTTGCGCCGCGATTGACGATTTCGGCACGAAAGCCGACGCCGTCGTAGCCTTTGTCGCCAAAGAGGGTAGACATCGGCGGCGCGAGTTCCAAGAGGGCCGACCTGCAGTAAGATCTGCGGCTTGCCATGGAGTGAGATCAAATGCACAAGGCCTGCAATCAGGGTCGCTCAGCGCGTGGATTTTGGTGGTCCGCCCACCGCGCGAGCGGCCGATCGCCTGTTCATGCTCGCCCTTTTCCGCCGCTCGCCGAGCGATGCGCTTTGATCGTGATGGAGTCGATGGACAAAGTCACGCCGTCCTTGCCGCAGCGGGCGAGTGCTTCAAAGATCGCCTGTCAATGTCCGCGGTTGGGCCGGCGATTGAAACGATTGTAGATCGTCGTGTACGGACCATAGTCGCGCGGGCAATCGCGCCAGCGTGCGCGCACTGAAGCATGTGAATGGTACGCTGATGATGCGCCGATCGTCATCGCGCGCCGGGCCAGTCTGGTTCGTGGGCAGATGCGGCTTTATCTGAGCCCACTGCTTGTGGTTGAGCCAGAACAGCCCTTTGCGCATCGAAGTCCCCCCCGAATCAACTCGGTGCGAAGGAATCAGAGTTCGCTAATTAGGTACAGACCCTAGGAGGCGCCGGCCGAACGATGGCTCATTACCCGGCACCGCTTTTCAAGGCGCTGGTCGGCATGCGGGGTCTGAGCCTAATTAGCGACTTCCCTTGCGCGCTGCCTGAATATCGAAAGGGTCTCCAGCCGACTGCCACTTTGCCTCCACTGAGAAGTTCTCAAAGCTGCCGAGGGCTGCACGAGCTGATGTTAGTCAGCGTTGGTGAAAGTAACGTGCTGACGACCTGATCGTGCTCCACTTCACCCACCATCGACAAGCCGCCGATGTGCATAGATGTACATGAGCGCATCCTGGCGAGCATCTTCGATAGGAGTGGCGGGCCAATGTCCGCCCTTGAAATCCTCATAGTAGAAGTAAGTCTGACTAAGCGCACGCAGCCTCGCGGCTGCCTTGCGGCCGTGCGCTGGATGCACGACGTTGTCGTTGGTCGCGCTGAGAATGAACGGAGCCGGATAGGTTCTGCCTGGCACTAGCTTCTGATAAGGCGAGTAACGCTGGATCCATTCGCGTTGGTCGGGAATGGCGGGATCGCCATATTCACCCCTCCAGAGCGCGCCCAATGTCAGCTTGGTGAACCGAAGCATGTCGAACAACGGTACCCGCGCGATCGCTGCATTGAAGAGATCGGGGCGCCGGGTCAGCGCGGTTCCCACCAGCAGGCCTCCTTGGCTGGCGCCGACCACTCCCAGCCGCCGCGGACTTGTGACCTTCCGCCTGATCAGGTCCTCCGCAACTGCGATGAAGTCCTCCCATGTGCGCTGCTTCGACGCTCCCTGGGCAGCCTCGTGCCAGTGCGGCCCTAGCCCGCCGCCGCCGCGCAGGTTCGCGACGACATATGCGTTGCCCTGTTCGAGCCAGAGTCGTCCCATGACCCCATCATAGGACGGCAGGAGGGGATGCCCAAAGCCGCCATAGCCATAGAGAAGAGTAGGAATTGAACCGTCGAGACGGGCGTTACGGGGCCGCACCAAAAAGTAAGGAATACGCGTTCCGTCGCGCGAGGTCGCCTCGAATTGCTCAACGACATGTTGAGACGCGTTGAAGCTTTCACGCGCGACCTTCAAGGACTCAAGGTGTTCGGTCTCGGCGTCAAAGTACCAGAGTGACGTCGGCTTGAGGTAGTTGGAGACGGTGAACACTACTCGATCGGAAGTATCGGAAGCGGTTAACAGGCTGACATTCGCATTTTCTGGAAGTGGAATGGACGTGACCCGCCAAGTGCCGCGGTCGTACTTGTAGGTGAATGCCTTGCCCTGAAGATTGTCAAGGACTGTGAGTATCAACAAGCTCTTGCTGATGAGGAAGCCGCTGAGTTCCTGTCGAGGCCCGGGCTGAAAGACAAGCGAGGGCCTGGCATGCAGCGGATCCCGCTTCCATTCCGCCAAATCATACGAGATTATCGAGCCGCCCCTGAAGCCGGCGCCACCGAACGGCGCCCAATCTTCATCAAGGCCTTTATCAAGTTTAATGAGCAGGCGGCCACCGGTGATGCCGCCGATCTCCGCGCGCTTGGGCAGACGGAGCTTGATTGGTCCCTTGGGTCCCAGGAGTATATACTTCCGCTCATCGCGGCTCGTGACTCGTATGGCGCCGGTCGCATGGACCGCGCCCTCACTGTCTCGCACCACGAATGGCTCAACCCTATAATCGGTCCGTTCGCCGCGAAAGACCTCGCGTGCTTGCGCGAGCGGCTGAGAGCGCTTGACCTCCTTCAAGACGAAGGGATGACCGGCACGTGTCATGGTCCCTTTGCCCCAATCTCGCGCAACCAGAATAGTGTCGCGGTCTACCCAGTCGACATCCTGCTTTCCCTCGGGAAGATTGAAGCCGGTTTTGACGAAGGCCTTCATATCTTGGTCAAATTCGCGTACAAATGCAGCTTCCTTTTCGCCATCGAAAAGCTTGACCAAGCACAGCCGCTCTTCGGGCGGTAGGCATCTGGTGTCTGTGTGGTTAAAAACCCAATTCTTCTTCTCCTTCGCAGCCAACGCGTCCACGTCCAAAATAGTTTCCCATTGCGGCTCCTCGGTGCGATAGCTATCAAGCGTGGTACGACGCCAGATGCCGCGCACGTGCTTCTTGTCTTGGGTGAAATTGTCTAGGCCGCGCCATCCCAAGGAAACCTTCGGGATGTCGTCTCGGCCCTTCCTGATGGTGAGCGCGTCCTGGTGGAAGCGCCTATAGCGCCAATCCGATTGTAGGATCTGTAGTGTCTTACGGGTCTCTTTGCGAGCCCACCTCAATGCGCGCGGCGCCTTCCTCCTCTCAAGCCAAAGAAAAGGATCACCTGCCGACACGCTGGCCACTAAGGTATGGGGAAACGCCGAGGATAACATGTCATCGAGAGTGATGCGCGAGGAGGAGCGACTTATTTAGGGGCATGTCCTGGACTGGGTCGGCCGGCCAAGCTCTTGCGAACTGGACGGAAGCTACGAAGCGCTGGATTTGGTCTCAAAGAGTCACATGAGAGATCGCGTCTGCGACTTGCCTGAACTTTGCAAGAGGCAGGCCAATCAAAGCAGATGGAATCTCCAGTCGCCCGAGGCCGAGAAGCACCTGAACTTGGTTTCAAGCACGACAATCCCACCAACTTTGTCGGTATCGTCTCAAAAACGGCAGTCCCGGCGCGAGCTCCGCGCCTTCTCCAAAGATATACTCTCCTACTTCTCATATCGGCTTTCGGACGCAGAAAGCTACTGTCTATCTCGCAGCAGACCTTCAAAGTACTTGAACGGCATCCCCATAGCAGGATCGAAGACCTCATGCCGCGGCTATTCCGCAAAACGTCACGCCAGCCTCACAAGGATCAAACGAAATGAACGAAGCCCCGCCCGGATACGGAAGGGCGCTGTTGCCGCAGCGGGCGAGTGCTTTAAAGATCGCCTGCCAATGTCCGCGCTTGGCCCAGCGATTAAAACGATTGCAGATCGTCGTGTACGGAACATAGTCGGGCGGGCAATCGCGCCAGCGTGCGCCGCACTGAAGCATGTGAATGATGCCGCTGATGATGCGTCAATCGTCATCGCGCGCCGGGCCAGGCTGGTTCGTGGGCAGATGCGGCTTTATCTGAGGCCACTGCTTGTCGTTGAGCCAGAACAGCCCTTTGCGCATCGAAGTCCACTGCGCCGAATCAACTCGGTGCGAACCAATCAGGGTTCGCTAATTAGGTACAGATCCTAGTTCTTCCTCGCGTTCTTCGACGTGATCTGGCCTCAAGTTCGGGAGCGCCCGGGATCGATGCATCATCATAATTGGGCAGGCGGCGCAATTTGCCGGGCTGAGCCAGCCGACCCGCTGTCCGTGGCCCAGCAAACGCCGAGACGTGGCGCTAAACTCAAACAGCAAGCGGGTGCGGAGCCGACGATGGTCTGGGGAGTCAATGGCGCCAGAGCGTTTCCGGTGGTCGCTCGCCAAATCGTGCGCGGTAAGCGCGCGCGAACTCGCCTAGGTTTATGTAGCCCAGGCATAGGCCACACTCGACACGCTCTGTCCCGGAGCCGAACCGCACAGATCGCGCCTGACGCCTTGCATGTCGCTACTCCCGAAGAAATGCACTCGGCGCATGATGGCCATATATTGTTCAGCAAGCCTGACCGCGCGAGGGGCAAGCCGCTTGCGGGGGTTCTCTAGGTCCAGATCGGCGCGGCTGGCCCATTCGTTCAACAAGTGGATACAGATCGTCTGCTCGAGGTGTCGCCCGACGCGGTCACGTGCAAGACAGCTGGGCGCATCGGTGATGCAGCGCACGATGTATTCATCAAAGCCAACCAGCTCGAATTGTTGCCTCCGATCCGGGTCTTGTATTGGCAGAGCGCATTGTCCGGCACGAAGCCGAACCAGTCGCGACAAACCTGCTCGAGCACGCTGTGCGGGATGGTCAGATTGAGCTGGAGATGATCAGGATCGAAGTCGACATTGTAGTCTGTTCGGCTGCAATCGACGACGGAGCTCTCGCCGATGGCGATTGCCTCAGCTCGGGTCGCATCGACGAAGTGCGTTGCGTTGTCACCGATCGTTGTCAGGACAACCGCATGGCCCGCGTCCTGCGACTCCTTGATATTGACGGGAATGCCGTAGGCAAAGCGGGTGACAGTAATCCGCCCGATCTGCGCCGAGTGCATAGTGGAGTCCGGGGCGGGCCACCTTGCCCGTAGGGGATACGCGGTGTGGCATATAGACCTGGTTCGACCAGTCGCGGATCTCGTCCCAGTCGTTGACAAGACTTTGTGGTCTTGCCGGATCAGATCTCCTTTGGGGTCAAACAGCAGAGCCTGCCTCAACGTCGACGTTCCCCCTCCCTGAAAGTCGCCTGCCACGCAGCCTTAGGTAAACCCACCACCTAGCCTGAACAGTCCTCAAAGCCGCTGCGATATGGAAAATCACCGATCATAGACATCCTTTGCCGATTTCAGACACAAGCCGATCCCAGATCAGGTCAAAGAGTGCATCGCTCGAAAACGGGCGGCACACGCAGCGAGGGGCGAAATTTCGCAGAGCCCTCTCCGGCGACGCCAACGGTAATGCCAACATGAGGAGGAAAGCAGAACGACGGACTTGAAATCGGCTTGCGATGACGTGCTGAAGAGGACGGTCGATTCAGCGCCTGGCGTTCCCGCCGTGGTGGCAGTGACAACCGATCGGCACGGAAACATCTATGAAGGAGCCGCGGGGAAGCGGCAGCTCGGCGGCGGCCAGGAGATGACGACCGATAGCGTCTTTGCGATCTTCTCGACCACCAAAGCGATCACCGGGACGGCGTGCCTGCAACTGGTGGAAGGCAAGCTCGACCTCGACGCTCCGGCAAAGACCTATGCGCCGGCCATCGGCAAGCTGCAGGTGATCGAGGGCTTTCGATGACAGTGGCAACCCCAAGCTGCGTCCGCCGAACCGCAACGTCACGACGCGCATGCTGCTGCTCCACACAGCGGGCGTGGCTACAATTTCTTCAACGAGACCTACAACCGGCTCGCTCAGGAGCATGGGCAACCCAGCGTTATCACCGCATCGCTTGTTCGGGCCCGGCGAGAAGTGGGAGTACGGCTCCAACATCGACTGAGCCGGTCAGGTGGTCGAATCGATCACCGGCAAGCGACTCGGAGAGGTCATGAACGAGCGCATCTTCGACCCCTCGGTATGGAGGACTCGGCGTTCACCATGACCCATTCCAGCGGGACGATGACGGAAATCTCACGGCGCTTGCCGATTTCATTCTTCCGCAGGACCCCGAGGTCCACATGGGAGGGCACGGCCTCTACTCGACGGCCCTGGATTGTGCCAAGTTCATCCGTATGTGGTTGAACGACGGACAGGGCTCGTGCGGCGCGTCCTCAAGAAGGAGACAGTCGAGATGGCGGCCAGAAACGGCTTGCCTCGCCAGCATGAAGATCAAGGCATGCCAAGCGTCATCCCAAATCTGTCGAATTATGCCGAGTTCTTCCCGGGAATGCCGAAGGGTTGGGCTCTCACGTTTATGGTCAATGAGCAGGATGCCGTTACGGGGCGCCTCGCTGGTGCGCTCACCTAGGCCGGTCTCGCCAACCTTTGCTATTGGATCGACCGCTGAAATGGGATTGGCGGCTACCGGGCAACACAGATCTTGCCCTTTGCCGACCCAACCTTCGGTCGGAAGCTATCTTCAGTTCGAGACTACTGTATTCGGCAATACTAGAAGAGCTGTAGCCTGAATCCAACTTGCGAACTTCTCGCCGGACCTCCCGTGAAGTCGTGGTTCATCCCTGTGGCAGCCAGTTGGCAGCCACAGGCTCGCTCTCGAGAGTTACGCTCGTTCTGTGGGCGACGACCTTCCGGTCGGCCTCTTCCGCTGCTGAGGCTGGCTGTATGGGAGTCGGCGGCAGTTAGGCGGATTCGGTTGCTGCTCGTGCGAGTTGCGGCCGTGCACGATCAGCGTTGCGCCGATCGAGCGCCTTCTCGAGGAACAGGGTCGCAACCATGGGAAGCCAGGCGCTACCAGCGGGCGCGGGTTAATTTACCGGGACGATGGCTTTGGGGATTGGGGCCGTTCACACGCCGCGTAGAAGTTTCAGATAACCACGCTCGACCAGGGCGGTGGAATCATGAATGAGCCGGTTAGCCTTGCGACGGGCATGCGAGTCCTTCCACTCGACCGAAGGACGGTGGGCGTGGTCGGAGGCGAGCACCTTCGCTGCCACGTCTTGCGGGCCACCGCCGAGGTCGTGGACGTCGAAGGCGTGAAGGAGCTGTATCAGTGGACGTTTCTGAAACGCCGTCAGCCGCAGAGTGCGCACCCTGTTCAACAGATCCTAGGCAATTGTTCGCCCCACAGCCAGTCGACGAGGCGTCGGCCGCCGAAACAGGTGGTTATCTGCACAAATTTGTGATCGTCAGCCACTGCCTCGCCAATATCAGCTGCATCGGACCCGAGCGGGTGCGCCTTCATGGCAGCAAGTACGGCATCGGCCGCATCAGGCGCGACGATCGCAACGAGCTTGCCCTCGTTGGCGACATGGATCGGCTCTAGTCCAAGAAGTTCGCAGGCAGCCGCAACCGCAGGCTTCACCGGAATGGTTGATTCCTGCAAATGGAACCCGAGGTCGGATTGATGCGCAATCTCGTTGAGAGTCGCAGCGAGCCCGCCGCGCGTGGGGTCGCGCATCACCCGGATGCCGCCACCGCCGGCGGCAATCATGACCGCTACGAGATGATGCAACGCTGCTGAGTCCGAGACGATTTCGGTTTGAAAAGCGACGTTCTGACGTTTTGACATGATCGCCACCCCATGGTCGCCGAGGCTTCCGGACACCAGCACACGATCCCCGACCCTTACCTTGTCGGCGGAGAGATCCAGCCCATCGGCCACAAGCCCGATCCCGGCCACAGAGATGAACAGACCGTCTGCCTTGCCGCGCTCGACGACCTTGGTGTCCCCGGCAATGATGTAAACGCCGGCCCCGCGTGCTGCCGCGCCCATCGAATCCGCGATCGTCTTCAGATCCGAAAACCGGAAACCCTCCTCGATGATAAAGCTGGCTGACAGATAGAGGGGACGCGCACCAGACATCGCGATATCATTAATCGTGCCGTGCACAGCCAATGACCCGATATTGCCGCCGGGAAAGAACAGTGGTGAAACCACATAGCCGTCGGTCGTCATCACCATCCTGCCTGCCGAAACGTCAAACGCCGACTGATCATTGCAGCGGGCGAGCCATTCATTACCGAAGGCTTGGTGAAAAAGGTCGGAGATCAGCTGTGCCATGGCACGGCCCCCGGATCCGTGGGAAAGTTCAACGCGCCCGTTCTTTACGTCGAGCTTGCGTGGATAGGATTTCACGCTCATGACCTCTGCCTCACCTGTTCATCGCGAACTCGGCCATAGGTCCAATACGCCGCACAAGCCCCTTCTGATGACACCATGCAGGCTCCTATCGGCGTTTCCGGCGTGCAGATGTTTCCAAACAACTTGCAATCGACCGGCCGTTTGGCGCCACGCAGGATCGCACAGCACTCGCACGCCGGATTGTCTGCGACAGGCATGTCGCGGGTCGCAAAACGTGTCTCGGCGTCGAATTTTGCATAAGACCGCTTCAGCTTCAGTCCGCTGTTGGGTACGAGTCCAAGCCCCCGCCATTCAAACTGATCACGCAGTTCGAATACCTGCGACACCTCGCCCTTGGCGCGCCGATTGCCTTCGCGTGTCACTGCACGGCTGTATTGGTTTTCTACCTCATAGCGGTGTTGATTCACTTGCCGCACCAGCATCAATATAGCTTGCAGCACGTCGAGGGGCTCAAATCCCGCAACCACGATCGGCTTCTCGAACTGTTCTGCCAGCGGCTCGTAAGGCTGCGTACCGATAATGGTGCTGACATGTGCAGGCCCGATGAAGCCGTCGATTGGGACGCCACCGGTGTTGCGGATCTTCGGGTTCTCGAGAATGCTGTGCATCGCAGAGGGTGTAAGCACGTGATTGCAGAACACGCTCAGGCCCTCCATCCGCTTGCTCTCGGCAATCCGGATCATGTTCGCCGTTGGGGGTGTCGTGGTCTCAAATCCGATGGCAAAGAAGACCACCTCGCGGCCCGGCATCTGTTCGGCGAGCCGGATAGCGTCGAGCGTCGAGTAAACCATCCGAATGTCAGCGCCCAGCGCTTTGGCTCGCAACAGGGATTGTCCTTGCGACCCGGGCGCGCGCATCAAGTCGCCGTAGACGCAGAGAGTGACCTCTGGTCGGTCGACGAGCCGGATCGCCATGTCGATTCGGCTTGCGGGCAGAACGCAGACGGGACAACCGGGCCCGTGGATCATCCGGACGTTCGCGGGCAGCAGATCCTCGAGGCCATAGCGGGAGATCGCATGAGTGTGTCCGCCGCAAAATTCCATGAACCGATAGGCTCTTTGCGAACTCACCTCAGCGTCAATCGCACGCGCAAGTCCCTGCGCGATGATCTTGTCGCGAAATTCATCAGAATATTTCATGACCGGCGTTCCTGCGCGGCGCTGCCTAGCTCCTGCAGGAGCTCCAGCGTGCGTTTGGCTTCTGTCGGATCGATCTTGGCGAGCGCGTAGCCGACATGGACGAGGACGTAATCGCCGACATCGAGCTCGTCGACGAGGGCAATCGATATCTCCAGGCTGATGCCGTCGATCGACACGAGAGCCACGTCGTTGGGTAGAATTTTCGCGATCCTCGCCGGAACCGAAAGACACATGTCAGGCAGATCCTCTCCCGGCGGACGACTGTTGAGCAATCTGTAGAGCGGCAATCCAGGCTTGGCCAAGGCTCAAACCGCCATCACTGGGCGGCAGCCGCCGCGGCACCAACGGTGTAAGACCGGCAGCGCTGCAACCGCGCGGGATCTCGTCCGCGAGCACCGCGTTCAGGAAGCAGCCCCCGCTCAGAACGACGGTGTTGACGCCGGTTGTCCGCGCGGCGCACGTGACCCAGTCGACGCAGGCGGCGACGAAAGTGCCATGAAACAGCCCGGCTCCGCCTGCGGCGTCAATGTCATCAGCAATCAACCGCGAAAATAGCGGATGAAGCGACAGCACGCCGCCATCGATCGTCCAGCCGGCTTCGAGAATCGCTGCCCGCCGCACCAGCGCTTCGAGCTTCATCGCTGCTTCGCCCTCATAGCTCTGCAAATGCCCAATCCCGAGCAGCGCCGCTGCCGCGTCGAACAACCGTCCCGCACTGGTCGTGGTGATCCCGCCCGGCTGATCGAGCAAGTCCGACACATACGCGGCTTGCCGTTGTGCTGCAAAACGCTGCCCGATTTCGTTGCCCCTGCCGAGCCCGTGTAAGACTGAGCTCGCCATACGCCACGGCTCGCGGGCTGCACGATCTCCACCAGGCATCTGCAGAGGCGCTAAGTGCCCGATGCGACGGGACCACGTCCCTTCGCACAACAATAGTTCGCCACCCCAGTTACCGCCGTCGGAGCCGAAGCCATGGCCATCGAGCACCAGGGCAAGCGCTGGTCCCACATGCCCATGCTCGGCGATCACTGCGGCAGCGTGTGCGTGGTGATGCTGGACCGCGATCAGCGCGCGAGCATTTGCTTGCGCAAAGCGGGTAGAAGCCATATGGGGATGCAGATCATGGGCGAAAGCGACAGGTTCCACGTCAAGGCTCGATGTGAGGTGTCGGATCGTCTTCTCGAACGCACGGATGCCTTCGGCCGTATTTAGATCGCCAATATGCTGAGAGACGAACGCTTGGTTGTCCCGGGTGATGGTGACGGTCGATTTCAGTTCGCCGCCGACGGCGAGCACGGGCGGGACGGATCTCGCAAGCCGGATCGGCTCGGGAACATAGCCACGGGCACGACGAACGAATTGCGGCCGGCCAGCCACCACCGAAACCACGGAATCATCAGCACGCGTCAAGATATCGCGATCATGGGTCACGACAAGATCGGCGATTCCCTTGAGCCGCCGCAGCGCCTGCGCGTTGTCAATCAGGAGCGGTTCGCCGCAAAGATTGGCACTGGTGGCCACCATGACCGGGCTAGACCCCGCACGTGCACCTGGCGAGCGAAGCGCATGGAAGATGAGGTGATGCAGCGGCACTACGGGCAGCATGATACCAACTCGCGATAAACCAGGTGCTATGGCGGGCGCCAGATTGTTGCGCGATGGCAGGAGGACGATGGGACGTGCTACGGATTTTAGCAGCGCTAGCTCGGGCGCGTTCGCCTCCGCGATCTCGCTGACGCGCTCGACGGAGTCGACCAAAACCGCGAACGGCTTCTGAAGGCGGTGCTTTCTCCTGCGCAAACGCTGCACGGCATCCTGATTACGCGCATCGCAAAGAAGCTGGTATCCGCCCAGCCCCTTTATCGCCACGATCTGCCCCCGCGCGATTGCCGCGACAATATCGCTGATCCCATGGCTGAGCCGAGGACCGCATGCTGGGCACGCGATCGCCTCCGCGTGAAACCTGCGGCTTGCCGGATCGGCATAGTCAGCCGCGCACGCGGCGCACAAACTAAAAGCCCTCATCACAGTGTTGCGGCGATCGTACGGAAGCCGTTCGGCGATGGTGTAGCGTGGGCCGCAATGGCAGCAACTGATGAAGGGGTAGAGGTAATGCCGATTTTCTGGATCGAATAGCTCTTTGAGGCATTGCTGGCAGACCGCGGCGTCAGCGACGATCTGCGTTGACAATTTGCCGGCTTCGCTCGTACCGATCGAAAAGCCCTTCGCTGCGAGCGCCGCAGTCTCGCGAACGCAGATGTCGACTATGCGTGCCAATGGAGGCGCCTCGAGCGGCAACGTGGCGACAAACTCCGAGGCGCGGTGGCCCTCAACCTCGATGATAACCCCCTCAGGGCCATTGATGACAAACCCCGCCAATCCGTACCGAACGGCAAGTCCATAGACGTAAGGACGAAAGCCGACCCCCTGCACTGCCCCACTCACGACCACGCGCAGCCGTGTTCCGTCGCACGTGGCTGCGGCGCTCATTGCCCATTGTCCTCGAACGCGTGCCTCTGACGGCCCGCCTGTCTATCGATCCAGGCGTAGAGCGCGGCAAAGCCTTCGCCAGTCCGAGCCGAAACTACAATCACGTCGATCTTTGGGTTGACCCGTCTGGCGTATTCGATGGCCTTGCCCACATCGAATTCGAGCAGCGACGCTAGATCAATCTTGTTAATCACCATGAGCGACGAAGCGGCAAACACATCAGGATATTTGAGCGGCTTGTCTTCACCTTCAGTAATCGAGAACACTACGATTTTGCAGGTTTCGCCAAGATCGAAGGCAGCGGGACAGATCAGATTACCCACGTTCTCGATGAAGAGAATACCGCCCGAGAGCAGCGGCAGGCAGCGATAAGCCTCGCCGATCATTGCAGCGTCGAGATGACAATTCTTGCCGGTATTGATTTGAACGGCTGGGACGCCGGCGGCCTGAATACGTTTGGCATCGTTCGAGGTCTGCTGGTCCCCTTCGATGACCCCGACCCACCGGCTGCGCTTGAGCTCGGACACCGCGCGGACGAGCAGTGTCGTTTTGCCAGCACCGGGGCTGGACAATAGATTAAATACAAGCAGGTCATCGGCTACGAAGAGCGCGCGATTGTTCGCCGCAATTCCATTATTCTTGTCCAGGATATCGCGCTCAATCTCAACGAGCCGCTTTGTGCTCTTGCCACAGCCCCTCAAATCAGGCGGATCGACGCCGCTCGGACGCGCCTGCGCGTTATGCGGCTGGTGATTGGCTGAGCGAGGAGAGCGATTATAGCTATCACCAGGGTGGTTTGACGGCGGCGGCCGTCGCTCGCCCGGTGGAAGGGTAGAATGGCAATCGCGATCGTCCTGAAGGGATCGCTCATGCATCTCCGCATCATTCGGCTCGGCGCGTTTTGTGGACGGCGTCCCTTGGTGGCAGCCGCAAACAGTACACATCAATCGATCTCCAGCTCTTTCACGCGCATCTGTTCGCCCGCGGTCACCTGCAGGTGATAGCTGCCGCAGCAAGGGCAGCACTCACCGCGCCGAGTAATTTCGACGCTCTTCGAACAGCTCATGCACCAGGCTACGCCTGGCAGTTCGACGATGTTAAGAGCCGCGCCCTCGGCAATGGTCCGCCTTGCAGCGGCAGCAAAGCAGAACCTGATCGCTTCAGGCGCCGCATGACTCAGCGCTCCCATCTCCAGACAGATGCTCCGCACCCGCGAAGAGGATCGCTCGTGTACCTTCTCCTCGGCGATCTGAATGATGCCAAGACAAATCGCCATTTCATGCATCGCGAACTTCGCTAAGGTTGAGGGTGAACGCGACGCACGGATCGAGCGATGCAATCACCGCATGAACTGCATCTTCGCGTCTTCGAGCCGTCAGCACCGCGCCTTGCAGGTTCCGTACAAGCGGTCCGCGCCGGTGGAAATTCCACTCCGTCGGCGCAAGGAATTCGAAGCGGGATATTCGGCCCTGAGCATCGAGTTCAACCGCGTGGTAGAGACGGCCCCTAGCGCATTCGACCGCGGCCGCTGCACGGCGCGGCCCTAGCTTATATCTTTCGATGATCCCATGCTCCGCGGCACCAATCTGAGCGCCGGCCTTGAGCCAGGCACATAGCCGGAGGATTTCATTAATTCTGGCCATCAGCCGCTCGGCCGCACCGAAGGGTCCCAGCGGGAGCCGATCCCGGCTGACCTGGCGCGCCCATGGACCCGTCTCGGGCACATGTCCGTCAACATCGGGACAATAGCAGAACGTCGAGTCATCCCCGAGCAACCGTTTCGTGATGTTGAGGTCGTCAGCAACAGACAGGAATGAGTGCCCCGCCGGGATTGACTTCACGTCGACGTCATTAAGCGCCGCAACGCGAAGCGCCAGCGGGCTACCAGACCTCAGCGCCTCCCCCTCATGTAGACCGAGCGCGGCCAGCGCAGCGACAATCCGCGCGGTTGCTTCGCGTTGAGCGGAGCTCCAGGCTGGCTGTGCGGAGCGGACAAACGCTGACAGTTCCGACATCAGGGAGCGGATTGCTGCCGCACTGGCGACATCTAACGTAAGATGTCCGACAAAAAGGCTCCGTGCCAAATCCGCGATGCGCTCAGTAACGATAAGTGCAATCCGCTGCTGCCTTGTTGCGCGGGTGATCACTTCGTCGCGCGCCGTCTCGAGGGCGGACAATAATGCAGTTTTCTGCGCAGCGACACACAACGCGAAAAGCCGCGGCAGCACGGTCAGCACTGTCGAGGGCTCCTTTCCGGCGAACATCCGCGCCAGCGGTGGCCGGACTCGCGGCAGGATCTCGACCGAGGCGACTACGTCGGCAGCTAGCAATATGTGGACATCGATTTTGTTGCGGGCAACAGGGCTCATGCGCAACACTCCGCCATCATCCCGCGCAAGCTATAGTCCATGCGCATGCGCCGTCTGCGGGATCCCACCCGATGCCGAATGCCCGACGTCTTCATGTGAAGTACGCCTCGATAATTTCCTGCATGCGCTCGGCTGAGTCCTGGAAATCCTCATCGGCAGCCAACGCAACAATCGGCACGCCGCCGATCTCCAGCGTATCAAGGATGATGTCGTCCGTAGAATTGAAGAACTGCACGGACCAGACATTCCTGATCCCGGTCGCCTGCACTCGGCAGGTGCCGTAGCCGTGCAACATGAGTTGGACCGGTCCATTGCCCAAGCTTTGCTGTAGGAATGCCAAATCCATAATGCTCATTGGCAGTGACATCAGATTGATGACATGGGCGTGCATGCCTAATCGCCAGACCCTCGCCCGCTCGCGTATTTCGGCCAGCACCGGTTGAACGTTCATCGCGCCATTCGGCGGCATGCCGATCACAAGATCGGCGGACGTCAGGTCAGTTGCGGCACGCCGAACAATCTGCGGAATCGACCCGACCTCAACATATTCATGCGCGGGCTCGGTGCCGATGCGCAAGCGCCAGATTCCCGCAAGCACAGACTCCCGGATTTGCGCCAAAGAGCCATCTGGCAGCGCAACCACGCCGGCCACCTCACCTTCTCCGAGCAATTCGTCGATCAACTTGCGTTCGCCATCGCTAAGATTTGCGAGTCCGTACAGTTGTGTCCGAGCACCGCTTCTCTGACCGCGAACGGCAGCAGCGGCGTTTGCTAACAGCAAGGTGGCGTTCGGATAGTTACTTCCACGCTCGTCCGCATCGCGCCAGGCGCCGCCGGCGAGCGCACTCATGGGGCCGGTATGGAATACATCGAGACTTGCAGAGCCAGTGGCAAGGTCGCTCGTGGCCCGGTCGGCGCCGCCGGATACAACGGAGATCGCTGGTTTCATGATACGAGGTTCCGTTGTCCGCATCGAGGGGCAATGCACTTGCCGACGCAAGTGCTGGCGGCGTGTGCCCTAATGATCGGTACGGAGATGCAGTTGATCGCAAGCAAACGGCCCGATCTCTTGCCGATCAGGCAGAGTTCATCGTGCCTAGAGCATGGGTTCGGCGTCGACGGTCTACGTCGACCGAGCCTGCCGACTCGTGTGCCATTAACGATGCGGAAAACCACTGCGCCTTGCGTGCCTTGCCGAAACCTCTTGACAACTTCAAGAAGGAAGAATGCGAGCTGGATGATCCGGAGCTCGGCCGCCGACAGCGGCATCACAGTCACCCCCACTTGAGCGTGCGCGGCTAGACGCGCATCGACGCTGACGCCCTCCAAGTCGGACGGAGGGGGTCGCGCCGAACCATGCTGCGCCGGCTGCAATTTCATCAGACGCCTTTCTCATGTTGTTCGTTTCTGCAAGCAGGCGGTTAGCAAGGCGCATGCCAATCATGCTCTGGCCGCGCCTCGCACTCGGACCGACGGCGAAGCGCCTGATATTTTCCAGGCAAACGTTACGTGCGATTGGAATTCGAACTGTGAGATCCCTTCAGGCGGCGCAAGCGAGCGGAACGGCTAGCGTAAGTGCTCCGGCAATTGTGGCTCGTGACCGATCAAGTCCGCAAAGAATCGATCGATGTCCTGGCCGTTGAGGCTGGCCTCAAGCCCGACAAGTGCTTCCGAGATCAGTCTTGCTTCGTTGTCGTCCAAAACCCGCACCGCGCTGTCGATATGAACGAGCACCTTGGCGCCGACCGGTACATCGGCGAGCAGCATGACCGAGACGCGCCGCTGTTCATTGCCATACTCGCACAGCGCCGTGATACCGTCGGTCTCGGCAATCGTCATTGGCAGGCCAAGGCACATTGTCAGTCGCAGGCCGCTAGACGGGCTGCGCCCTCATCTCATAATTCGCATGGTCGATGCTGTTCGCCAACAGCCGTTCTGATGCAGGCAGCGGCGCTCCCCGCGGTTTTGCCGGCGAGCCCCACTGCGCTAGGAGCTTACAAGCCAGTTCAATCGCAGGCGCAATCTGAAAGCGCACCGGCGCGGT
Organism: Bradyrhizobium sp. IC4060; assembly: GCF_020193715.1. Classification (NCBI taxonomy): domain Bacteria; kingdom Pseudomonadati; phylum Pseudomonadota; class Alphaproteobacteria; order Hyphomicrobiales; family Nitrobacteraceae; genus Bradyrhizobium; species Bradyrhizobium sp. IC4060. The sequence continues at coordinate 177,334 of NZ_JADYVJ010000003.1, forward strand.
CAGAGGACCGCCCCAAGTCTCCAGGTCCAATGGCTGACAGCCGATGAGAGCGAGCTCTCGCGGGCGGCGGCCAAGAAAATCGGCCGCGCTCAAGACCTCCTGAAAACCGGTCTGATGCAGGCTCACTTTCTTGGCACCAGTAAACTTTGGCACTTCGCCATCTCGTACCAGCTCCAACTGCCCGGGCGGCAATCCATAGTCGATGGCATCGAACACGACCAGGCAATCGGCCTGTTCAAGAAAACTGACGAGGTAGAGTCCCTGGGTACCGCCATCGAGGACGGTGACATTATTATCGACGGCGTAGCGGCTATGAAACTCTTCGACCACTCGCACGCCGAAGCCCTCATCGGCCCACAGGATATTGCCGATGCCGAGCACGAGGATCCGTTTTTTGTCTTTCGGGTTGAGCATTCGCTTCCCGGTCAATCGCCAAACCCGCGCTCAGCCGATCTTTTGGAAAAGAAGCTGCGCCGCGATATGATGTATTCCCGGATCACCGCGTAGATGTGGACCAGCGCGAACATCACGATGACCCACAGGCCGAGATGATGCAAGGTGTGGACGTCCTGACTGTTCGGCCAGATTGAAAACACCCAGCCGAACACTTTGTACTGCCAGCTGTCAGTACCGGCACCTTGCCCATAAAGTGCAAACCCAGTGACGACCATGAACGTGATCGTCTGTGTAAACATGAAGAACATTGCGAGCTGAGCAAGGCGATCGTGCCCGGGGCGCCTGTCAGGATCCCCTGTAAGGAACGCATACCAGAGTATCTCCTGATACACCTCCCGCCAGAAGCACCCGCGCCAGAGCGGCACGCAAAAGATCTGGACGGCATGCGCATTTCCCATCAAGGCCCAGTAGATGCGCAGAAGAAAGCCAACGCTGGCCACATATCCCGCCGAGAAATGGGCAAAGCGGATATAGCCGAACAGGAAATTGCCGCTTGCCTCTCCCTTCATCGCTGGTGTGCCGGTCCCAATAAGGTAGCCGGTTAAACTTAGTACCAGAATGGCCGCCGCGTTAGCCCAATGCCACAGTCGCACCGGCGCATAAACGTAGGCGACGCCACCGCCAATGCTACGATCAGTCGGTGCAGCATCGTCGGCGGCGAGGAGCTTCCGAGCCCTATTCAGCATGGACCTAACGCACTTTGACTGAAGCCATTTCTTGGCCCTCAGGACTCATCACGTGGGTCGAGCAAGCCAAGCACGGGTCAAAGGAATGGATGGTGCGCAAGATCTCCAGGGGCCGCTGCGGATCGGCCATCGGGGTACCGATTAGCGAAGCTTCAAAAGCGCCAATATTGCCTTTGGAATCCCGAGGAGATCCGTTCCACGTCGTCGGAACGACACATTGATAATTGTCGATCTTAGCGTCCTTGATCTTGATCCAGTGGCCGAGTGCACCGCGAGGCGCCTCAGTGAACCCGTAACCCTTGGCCTCCTTACGCCAGCTTTCCGGGTCCCACCTGCTAACGTCGGCAGTTGCCGTATTGCCTGACCTGAGCTGGACTACGAGCTTATCCTGAAAATAACGCATCTGATGCGCCGCCCACTGGCATTCGAGCGCCCGCGCCGCTGTACGGCCAAGCGTCGAGAACAGCGCAGTCAGAGGGAGATTGAGCCCCTTCAGCAGTCTCTCGGCGGGATCCTTGAACTCGGCTTTGCCTTGCGCATAACCAATGATGTATCGCGCCAACGGCCCGACCTCGACGGCGTGGCCGCGCCAGCGCGGCGCTTTGATCCAGGAATACTTGCTGCCTTCGTCGAGTTCCTTGATATCTGTCTTGCTGCCCTTGAATTCTGGCCCAAGTTCAAAGCTCGGCTCGGTGATGCCGTCCCAGGGATGCAGCCCACCGCAATCGCTGGGGTATTTATACCATGAATGCGCGACGAATTCCTGGATCTGCTCGGGATCGCCATGGTCGATCGGCAGTATCTCCTTGAGATTGCCATTAAGAATGACCCCGCGCGGCAGCTTGAGACTTTTCGCAGAGCAGTCATTGGCGTTTTCGGGGATGTCGCCATAGGACATCACGCTTTTGCTCGAAAGACCACCGCCGTGGAGCCAGTCCTTATAGAACGAGCAGATTGCAGCAATGTCGGGTAGATAGACCTGCTCGACAAACTCGATCGAGCGGGCGACGATCGAGGACACGATATTCAGTCGTTCCATATTGATCGCGCCCACCGCACCGATTCCGTCGATGTTGATCGCGCAGGGTACGCCGCCGACCAGCCAGTTCGGATGCGGGTTCTTGCCACCATAGATAGCTTGGATCTTGACGATCTCCTTCTGGAAGTCGAGCGCTTCCATATAATGAGCTACCGCCATCAGGTTTGCTTCCGGTGGTAGCTTGTAGGCCGGATGCCCCCAATAGCCATTCTTGAACGGACCGAGTTGCCCTGACCCGAAGAATTTGTTGAGCCGGATCTGAAAATCTCTGAAATAGCCGGGGGATGACAGCGGCCAGGGCGAGATAGACTGCGCCAGTGCGGAGGTCGACTTGGGATCGGCGTTGAGCGCGGAAACCACGTCGACCCAATCCAACGCATGCAAGTGATAGAAATGTACGAGGTGATCATGCACGAGCAAGCACAACTGCATGATGTTACGGATCGAATTGGCATTCTCCGGAATCGTAATTCCTAGTGCATTTTCAACCGCGCGCACGGAGGCGAGCGCATGGGTGCCGGTGCAGACCCCGCAGATCCGCTCGGTGAACGCCCAGGCGTCGCGCGGATCGCGCCCGCGCAGGATGACTTCGATGCCACGCCACATCGTCCCGCTTGAGACCGCATTGCGGATTACATTGTCGGAATCGAGATTGGCTTCGACGCGCAGGTGGCCTTCGATCCGCGTCAGCGGATCGATGACGATTCGCCTGCCGGAACGATCGAGACTGAACCCATTCGGCGTCTGGACGGCCACCGTCGTGTCTCCTCAACTCGGTTTGCCTTTATCGGCCGCGCGATCCGGGTTGTGAGTCCACCGATTCACGGCGGTGACCGCCGCATGGGCAGCGACGGTTAGCCCGACCACGCCGGCAGCGGCCATGCCGATCTTGTCGGCGTTCTCCTCAATGCCGAACTGCTTGATGGTTGTAAGTCGGTCGTAAAATGACCCTTTGTCCCAGAAGCCGTCCTCGGAACAGCCGAGGCAGCCGTGGCCGGATTGAATGGGAAATGAAACGCCGCCGTTCCACCGAACGGCCGAACAGGCATTGTAGGTGGTTGGCCCCTTGCAGCCCATCTTGTACAGGCAATACCCCTTGCGGGCGTACGTATCGTCCCACGCTTCGACGAATTGGCCAGCGTCGAAATGGGAACGCCGATAGCACTTGTCGTGAATGCGCTCGGAATAAAACATACTCGGACGTCCTTGGCGATCGAGCTCTGGAAGCTTTCCGAATGTGATGATGAAAGTCACGAGACCACTCATGATCTCTGCGATAGGAGGGCACCCGGGCACCTTGATGATGGGCTTGTTGGTGAGCACCTTATCGATTGGCGCCGCGCCAGTCGGATTGGGCTTGGCCGCTTGCACGCATCCCCAGGACGCACACGTGCCCCAAGCGATAACCGCCATGGCCTCTTCCGCCATCGACCTGAGCTTTTCAACGAACGGTTTGCCGCCGTCAATGCAGAACATGCCACCCTCCTTCAACGGTGGATTGCCTTCGACTGCGAGCACATACCTGCCTTTGTACTTGGCACGAGTTTCTTCCAGGATGGCCTCAGCCTGGTGTCCAGCCGCCGCCATGATCGTATCGTCGTAGTCGAGCGAAATCATCGACAGCAGCGCGTCTTTGATCAAGGGATGGCCCGAGCGGATAAAGCTTTCCGAGCAACAGGTACACTCGAGCCCGTGCAACCAGATGACGGGCACACGCGGCTTGGTTTCCAGGGCCTGGGCAATACTGCTTGCGGTGAGCGAACCAAGTCCCAAGCTCGCGGCCGTCACACTACAGAATTTGTGGAAACTACGGCGCGTGATACCCTGACGTCTGATCACGCTGTAGAACGTTTCCGTTGCATCAGCCATGAAACCTTCCAAGTGAGTAGTCGTGGCCGTTACGAATTGCTGGCGGTTTAGCAAGAACCAGGCCAGCGAAGCGAAACCCTTAAGACATCAAGCGACCGCTGAGATTTGCGAAATTGTGAACCTGGCCACCTGCCAGTAGCTTTGCCATGGATCTGTCATGCTAATGGTTCAGTTGCGGAGATGTGAGCACTTGAACAAATCAGCATGAAGGTTCACCACTGCACGGAGACTAACCTACAATCGCGACACTCGTCAGCCCGATTGTCGAATAGAATTGGTGCAGTTGACGGTCACCGCAATGCGCGCTCCCAATCAGGCTTGCCGATTTCTGACCAACGAGGCGTTCAAGCTCTCATGATCGTGACTGCAGCCGTCCAAAAGCGGCCGTCGAGCGAGGAAGAGACGCCGCAATGGACCGAGCCGAGATGCGCGCCGCTGACGTTGCTTTGGGGGCTGGGTCGACTCGATCTGACTTTGGTAAAAGCGCCTCCTCGCACGTCATCGCTACGGCGCTGTGGGCAAGAGACGCGACGTTTAAAGTTATTATCTAGGAGCGTTCATCGCACAAGCCAATCGATGGCACGGCGCGACGTCTTGGCGCATCGCGACACCCACCCACTTGCAGGAGCTTCTTCGCGATAGCGGAGGCGATCGTGTCTTGAAGCATTGGTGCGATCCATCCGACGCGGATAGAAGGCAACGGCCCCTACATTCAGTCGACATCGATCCGTATTAGCAACACTGTCTGTCTGCTACCCAAAACGGATCATCGAACCTTTCGGGGGAAAGTGGATCATCGGATTATCGCGGCATAGACGATATATTGGACTTGTTCGCGGTAGTACTCCCCGGGCGCCGCGGTTCCGACCACCGCGATCAGACGCTCTTTTGGGTCGCAGAACAATTGTGTGCCGTAGGCCCCGGTCTAGGTGAACTCTCCTGGATTGCCTGGAACCGCCGAAAGCCCCCCGGCTAGCCGTACAGCCACTCCAAGCCCGAAGCCGAGGCCGGCACGGTGCGCTTCCACAGTGGCGACTTTATTTTTGATCCCTGGCCCGAGGTGGTTGGAAATCATGTGGCGCACCGTCCTCGGACCAAGAATCCGCTGCCGATCGAGCTCCCCGCCGTTGAGCAGCATTTGTCCAAAGCGCACGTAGTCACCGACTGTCGCAAATGCGCATGCTCCCCCGCAGTCAAACTTCGTCTGGCTTTCGAGGAGTTCGATGTCTTGTGGCTTTCCCGTCAGGGGGTCCTCCGAAAATGGAACGCGCGAGGCGCTCGCGTTGCCATTCCGACAATGGAAAGTGGCATCTTGCATTTTGATCGGCTTCCATAGATTGCGGGTGAGATAGCCGCCCAATCGCTGTTCGCTGACCTGTTCAATGACAGCTCCCAGCACATCGGCCGAGAAGCCGTATTCGAATTCCGTCCCCGGTTGGTGCGCTAGCGGCAGCTTGGTAATCGCTTCGATGAAAGTCTGCTTATCGCCCCTTCGGGGCGGGTCGGCGAAACCGGGATAGAGACGCGCCACTTGGTCTGAGCTGTCGGGCGCACCGTAGGTGAGTCCGGATGTGTGGCGATAAAGATCGTGGATGTAGATCGCAGAACTCTGCGTTTGAAATTTCAATGAGCCGTCATGCTGTGGCACTGCCACCTTCATGTTTTCGAATTCCGGGTAGTAATCCGTAAGCTTGGCGTGTAGAGGAAGGCGACCTTCCTCCATAAGGATGAGCCCAGCAACGGCCACCATCGGTTTGGTCATAGAAGCAAGCGCGAAGATCGCATCGAGCCGCATGGGCTTCCTTTTACGGGGTCGAGTTGGCCGTACGCTTTGTAGTGAATCAGCTCGCCGTCTCTCGCGATTGCAATCACCGCGCCCGGCACGCGTTTGCTGCAATCTCGCGAGCGAAGAACTCGTCTAGCTTGGCAAGGCGCTGCTGAGAAACGCCGACCTCATCGGCCGCCGCTTCGGGCAGAGGCGCGGAGTGCACCGAATTGAGAGCGAATCCAGCGGCTGCCTTGGCGATAGCAAGCTTGTTCATTGTACCCTCGGAAGGATGGATGGGCCCAGTTTGCAAGACTGCCGCCCGCATTATCGGATGTCGGGCGGCAGTCCTAAGACGATTAGGTGCCCCTCCTGGCACAGTGTCTGTCGATGAGCGCCAAAGTGAAGATTGTCGCAAAGGCGAACATCACCATACCACCAGCAACCACACTTGCCTCACGCCAGCGCGACGCTTGGACGTAGTCTACGACGTAGGCCGACAACACCTTGGTGCGCCCAGGAATATTGCCGCCGATCATCATCACGACGCCGAATGTGCCGATCGTATGAGAAAAGCCAACCACGGCGGCTTTAACAAATTCCAATCGCGCCAGTGGCGCGGTGATGGCGATGAAGGCATACAACGGCGAAACGCGCCCGGTCGTCTCCAAGGGGAAATCGCCTATCGCAACAAAGGCGTTACGGATCGGCTGCACGACCAACGGCAGCGCCGAGAGGACCGATCCGACCACGATTCCGGCGAAAGTAAAGGCCAGCGTGCGCTCCCCCCAGAAAGAGGCGAGAACGCCACCCGGTCCGTGGGGGCCGAGCAAAACGAGGACGCAAAAGCCGAGAGCCGTTGGCGGCAGCACCAGCGGCAGGGCGATCAACGTGGCCACCGCCTCGCCCGCAAAGGTCTTTGAGCGCGCTAGCCACCAAGCCAGGGGCACACCAATCAAGAGAAGGATCACGGTCGTCAAGCTGGCGAGCTCAATCGTGAGCGCAAGGGATTGCGAAATCTCTGCCCAAACCACATCCATCTGCGTCAGCCCGCCAGGGAGCGCGGGCCGACGTATCCTGACAGTGATGGCCTGCACGTGCGGCTCACGCAGCGCGGTGGCGCGAACCGCCAGTTGGTCGCGCGGCAGCTCGTGGCGGCCGCCAAATTCACGCGCTTCGTTTGTGCGAGCAAGAGCGGCATCGCAAGCCTCATCGACAACTCCTGTGGCAGCTCCGCTTCGGTTCATGCGACGGCGGCAACTTCTCATTTGTCATCAGCAATTCCTGTGCCGGGTGCGAACAGTGGCAGCTCTATGCTCAGCGAGAGAAATTCGCGTGGACGGCGACGTCACTTTGGAGTGGACCTAACACTCTGTTAGGTTTCCGGCACCTTTGTTTCCGAGCAGACAGCGACGGCCCTGCAACGAAGCGTTAGAAATTGTCAGCCGAAGAGATGCCTGTGTGGTTGGTCGACGGCTCGCCGCGCCAGTAGTGGAGCGGACCGCAGGAAGCCCGCCGTTTGGCAGCAACACGAACGGATAGCCGAGAACTCGTTGTAAGCTGCTTCTGCGACGGCGCAAAAGGCGCGAGGGGCCGCGAGCGAAGCCGGCCTCGTGACCGCCCTGGCCAATGCGGATCGTCAGCACAGGCCTGGAGACAAATGGCTTTTACGAACAATCTTGTTTTCCAAGCCGCGCTTCCATCCGGCAAATGCGTGCAATCCAAACTATCGATTTTACCGATGCCACGTGTTGTTGCATCGATCTCAGCACTGTGTGCATATCGATCACGCTAAGGCTCCCAGTCGAGACGTAACTCCGCCAATGTGCGCTACGCTGCAATTATTTTGTTCGACCTTGCGAATGCGGTCCGCGCTCGACTCAGCCAATGCCGCCCAGGCAGACGACTTGTCCACGACTAATCAATCGGCCGCAGTTTAGGCATCTGGTGCGTATCTTGCTTAACGAGAATGGACAACGTAACTACACGCCTGCCTTTGGAAGGACGCGCCGGCTCCCGGAACCGTCTTCAATCGGACACGGCTAAAATGATGAGTCTCGTATGACGCTGCCGCCTCTGAAGCGCGGCGGCTCACATTCGAGTATATTCGGGAAGGAAGCGTCATGACCACCATGGCAACTGCGGCGCCTGTACGCGCGTCGCAAGCTTGGTATAAGATACTCTACGTTCAGGTGCTGATCGCGATCTTTATGGGCGCCGTGGTCGGCTGCCTCTGGCCATCTCTAGCCACCAACGACTGGATTAAGGCTCTCGGTGACGGGTTCATCAAGCTCATCAAGATGGTGATCGCGCCGATTATTTTCTGCACCGTCACATCTGGTATTGCGCATATTCAGGATGCGAAGAAAGTTGGATCCGTCGGCCTCAAGGCGCTGTTCTATTTCGAGATCGTCTCCAGCTTTGCCTTGCTGTTGGGCCTTGTTATGGGCAATCTCGTCCAAATCGGCCATGGCCTTGCGGTCAAGCCGGATGCTGCGGCGGTCGCCAATTACGTCAAGCAGGCGGAAGCTTCGAAGACCGTCGACTTTTTTCTCAACATCATTCCCGATAGCGTGGTCGGCGCCTTCGCTCGCGGGGATGTTCTGCAGGTTCTCCTGTTCGCGATCCTTTTCGGCTTTTCTTTGATGGCTCTGGGAAAGCGTGGGGAGCGGCTGCGCGGCATGATTGACGACGTCGCGCACGCAGTGTTCGGCGTAATCGCTATTGTAATGAAAGCCGCCCCGGTCGGCGCCTTCGGCGCCATGGCGTTCACGGTCGGCAAGTTTGGGCCGGCAGCACTCGGTAATTTGATCGGCCTGATCGCGCTGTTTTACGCAACTGCCGCGCTGTTTGTTGTGGTGGTGCTCGGCCTGATCGCGCGCCTCGTCGGCTTTTCAATTTTCAAGTTCCTCCTCTATATCAAAGGCGAGATTCTGATCGTGCTCGGTACTTCGTCCTCCGAAAGCGCACTGCCGCAATTGATGGAGAAGCTCGAGCGGCTGGGCTGCTCCAAGACGGTCGTCGGACTGGTGGTGCCAACTGGCTATTCCTTCAACCTCGACGGCACCAACATCTATATGACACTTGCAACATTGTTCATTGCCCAGGCACTCGGCGTCGATCTCTCCTTTAACCAGCAGCTGACGATCTTGCTTGTGGCAATGCTAACGTCGAAGGGAGCAAGCGGCGTCACCGGCGCTGGCTTCATCACCCTCGCTGCGACATTGTCGGTGGTAAACCCAGCGCTTGTGCCGGGCATGGCAATCGTGTTTTCGATCGACAAGTTCATGAGCGAGGTGCGTGCCCTGACCAACATCATCGGCAATGGCATCGCGGCCGTGTTCGTATCCTGGTGGGAAGACGAGCTAGAGCACGGAACGCTGCAGGCTCGGCTCAACCAGCCCGCAGTTTCGACCACTATCGACCCTACAAGCACAATGAAGTAGGTCCCCGGATCTTAACCGCCACCAGCCGAACCCGAATTGAATGCAAGATTCACACTTCTTGTACTTCGAATCGGCCAGGCCAAGTTAAGGCAAGCCGGCACTTTCTCGTGCGCTCTCCAGTGCACAGCTCTTGCTCCCGCGTCGCGGCCAGGCAGCTCCCCCTGAAAAGCACGCGATCAAAGAAGTGCGGGCTTCTTCAGGGCGCCTCTTTGCCGGTCAAGGCTACCGTCCACCTGAATGCAGCGAGTCGCCCACGGCACCGTCGGCTCGGTATCATGTCGGCGCTCGATCCCACCGAAACCAATTGGAGACGACCTCCGCAGCTAGGCTGATGGCCTAATCGCCAAGTAGCACTCGCGCAACTTGGCCTTCCTGTCTCAACACATGACGGTTGCGCTTTCCTCCGCAGGACCGACTGCGCCGGCGAGATAGTGGTTCGCCCGCTTATTTCTGCTCGTCAGGCTCGAGCGACTGCCGTAAGGCCATCGTCAAGGGGAGCAAAGCAGACGTTTCAGCTTCGACTGCCGCACGGTCAGCGACCCCTCATCGAAAAGTTTAGGACAACTATACGTACGTTTATGATGCGTTTTTTCCCCGCACGTGCTGAGTTCGGCCGCAGGTGATCAATCTCGGACACGCTCGATCCAAGCGTCGAAGATTGCCCCATTTTTGCCTAGAATGCTATAGCTCTCCCGCCGGAGAACAGGCCGGACGGTCTCAAAATGTCTATCCAGATCAGCAGTCTTAAACGTTCAGCCCCTCAGTTGACCTTCGGCGGTATAACGCTAGCCGCTGTTACATTGAGTTGCGTATACCTTAATGCCCATTTCGCCGCGACGGCGTTCGCCTATTTGTTAGTAGTCTTGCTATTCTCGTTGATGGGCAGCTTCATCGCGTCATCCGCGCTTTGCATCATGGCAATCGCTGCTCTCGCATACTACTTTGCGCCGCCCGCGTTCAGCCTACAAATCGATGACCCCCGCGATCTTCCAGTGGTTGTCGCATTCTTTATTGTCTCGATCGTAGGAACGTACTTGATCGGAAAGCTCCGCCAGGAAAGAGAGGCTGCGCGTGTGGCTGCGGTCAAGCTTCAGCGGAGTGCGGGGGATTTGGAGGATCGTGAAAAACGGTGGCGAGCAATCTTCGAGCACAATCCGGCCATGTACTTCATGGTCGATGAAGCCGGCACTGTCCTTAACGTCAATACATTCGGCGCGACCCAACTCGGCTATGCTCCTGCAGAACTGATCGGCCACTCCGTGCTCTGCATATTTCTTGAGGAGGATCGCGCATTCGTTCACAAATGCATTCGGGCGTGCCTTGAGGATATTGGACAATCGCGCACGTGGGACGTCCAGAAAGTCAGGAAGGACGGCTCCGTATTGTGGGTACGTGAAAACGCCAAGGCCATGCTTTGGGCCGACGACCGGCCCATTGTCCTTATCGCCTGCGAAGATGTCACGGAGCGAAAGCAGACGGAACTTGCCCTGCAGCGGAGCGAAGCGCATTTGGCTCAAGCGCAGGAGTTGAGTCATACAGGCAGCTTCAGCTGGAACGCCACCACCGGCGAGGCGTTCTGGTCAAAGGAGACATTTCGGATTTTCCAATTAGATCCTCAAACGACTCCCTCGCCGCAGCTCGTCGTTGATCGCACTCACCCAGATGATCGGGCTTCGGTTAAACAGGTTATCGATGGAGCGATGCGGGATTTGAGCGATTTCGAGCACGAGTATCGATTGCTGCTACCAGACGGCTCTGTGAAGCACATCCATGCGAAGGCACGACTCACGAGAACCGCTTCTGGTGAAATCGAGTTTGTCGGGGCAGCTACCGATATTACGGCAGCGAGGAGAGCAGAACAGCAGTTGCGTCGCAGCGAGGCCTATCTGGCCGAGGCCCAGCATCTCACCCACACAGGCAGCTGGTCCTGGGACGTCCATGGTCTAGATTTCGTGTATCGCTCCGCGGAAGTTGATCGACTGTTTGGCTTTAACCCACAAGAGCCGGTATCGATAGAGACCATTCGCTCGCGCATCCATCCGGAAGACTTGCCGCGGTTACAGGAGGTGCAGCGCCAGGCGAGAGAAAAGGAGCAGGAGCGGTTCGAATATGACTTCCGTGTTCTTCTGCCAGATGGCGGGATAAGGCGCATACACTCCGTTGCGCATGTTGTCGTCGCTAGCGATGGTAAGATCAGCGAGCTGATTGGAACACATATGGATGTCACCGATCAACACGCAGCTAGGGAACGCCTGGAAAACACACTTGTCGCGCTGCGCGAAAGCGAACAGCGCTTTCGCGACTACGCCGAGACAGCTTCCGACTGGCTCTGGGAGACCGGTCCAGATCATCGGGTCACTCGCTTATCCGAGCACACCAGCACTGCAGGAATTTTGGCCACAGGATTGATAGACCTGCTTCGCTGGGAGATCGCGTGCGACGTCGAAGACGAGCCCGAAAAGTGGCGGCAGCATCGGGCGACGTTGCAGGCGCATCAGCCGTTTCGGGATCTCGTCTACCGCACAGTGAATAGGATGGGATCTCCGATCTACGTCCGCACGAGTGGCAAACCTTTCTTCGACGGAAACGGCAATTTTCTGGGCTACCGTGGCGTCAGCACTGACATTACAGCCATTATTCGCGCCGATCAGGCCGAACAAGACCTGCGAAAGGCACAGGCGGAGCTTGCCCATGTGACGCGTGTAACGACGTTAGGAGAACTGACAACCTCCATCGCCCACGAGATAAACCAGCCACTCGCCGCTATTCTCACGAACGCCGATGCGTGCCTCGGATGGATGGCTCGCGAAGCTCCTGATCTTGCCGAAGCGCGCTCTTCAGTGGAATGGATCATCGAAGACGCGATCCGGGCAAGCGAGGTGATCCGTAGTGTTCGCGCACTCGCGAAGAAAGGCGAGATTGAGATGGTGCCGCTAGACATTAATGATGTCGTCAGGGACGTCATTGCGCTGGTAACACGAGAGCTGGTGAGCCACCGGGTGACGTTGCGAACCGAGTTGACGGCCGTGCTGCCTAGGATCCTCGGTGATCGAATTCAGCTACAACAGGTGATCATCAATCTGGTGATGAACGGAATCGAGGCGATGGACGCAATTACAGACCGGCCGCGCGAACTTCTGATTCAATCATCCAAGGACGATCTGGGGCGCGTGCAGCTTGCCGTAGCCGATTGCGGCGTCGGGATCGCTGAGAAGGACGCTGACCACGTCTTGGATCCCTTCTTCACCACCAAGTCGAGCGGCCTTGGAATGGGACTTTCGATCTGCCGTTCTATCGTGGAAGCTCACGGAGGGCGGCTATCGTTTCTTCAGAAAGATGAACCGGGCGCGACCTTCCAGTTTGTCCTGCCCGTGCATAAGGAGGCCATCCAGTGACAGTACCATTTGACTCGCCAGGTCAGGGTAGCAGTGCCGAGGCCTCGAGGAAGGCGATCGTCTTTGTCGTAGAAGATGACATCTCCGTGCGCCGCTCGCTTATTAACCTCTTTAAACAGGTAGGATTGGAGGTCGTTGCGTTCGGATCGGCCCGGGAAATGCTGCAGAGCACAATTCCGGACGTCCCAAGCTGCCTAGTTCTTGATGTCCGGCTGCCAGGCCTGAGCGGCCTTGACTACCAGACCGAGCTGGCCAGGTTGAACATACACATCCCGATCATTTTCATCACCGGTCATGGCGACATTCCCATGACCGTCAGGGCCATGAAGGGAGGTGCGGTCGATTTTCTCAGCAAGCCCTTCCGCGATCAGGAACTGCTTGATGCCGTGGTTGCGGCGACCGAACGCGATCGCAAAAGACGGGAAGCTCAGCGAACCGTCGCGAACCTGCAGTCTTTATTTGAGACCTTAAGCCCGCGAGAGCAGGGGGTGATGAAACTGGTCACGGCCGGCCTGATGAACAAGCAGGTAGCCGCCGAACTTGGGCTCGCCGAGATTACCGTCAAGATCTACCGGGGTCACGTAATGAAAAAGATGCGTGCCAGGTCGCTCGCCGAGCTGATCAGAATGAGCGAGACGCTGGGGCTTCGTGCAAATCGTCCTGAACAAACGCAAGTATGATTTTACAGCTTCATCTCTCCAGCCCATCTTTGGCCGAAGGTGGCTAGTGCTTTGGCAGCCGCTATTCCCGCGCCAGGAGGGCTCATCTTGTCCACGCCTTTGATTTCCGTCGTTGACGACGACGCCTCAGTCCGTGCGGCGACAGGGAACCTCTTAAAATCGCGTGGCTACCTCGTGCAGATATTTGCTTCGGCCGAGGCGCTCCTGCAGTCGCCGCAATTGAACGAGATATCCTGTGTCATTACCGATGTGCAGATGTCTACGATGAGCGGGCTGGAGCTGCTGGAACAGATGCGGACGCGTGGTTACGAAGCACCTTTCATTTTCATTACCGCTTTTCCCAGCGAGCGTGTGCGCACGTCAGCCCTGGACGCGGGAGCAATTGGCTTCCTCGCCAAACCATTTGGCGGACAAGAGTTACTTAAGTGCCTCGACAGCGCACTGAAGGCACCTGGCGCCCGGGGCGATATCTGATTCCAACCTGCAGCTTGAGTTCATGTCCGATCTAAACGCTCGTGGGCGACAATCACGCCACCTTGCAACGTCTTCGCAGTCCGAACCCGGGCTTACTGTAAATATGCTAGCGGCCAGCAATTTCTTGCCCGTCCACGCTTTACGGATATGGGAGGCTGCAGAACAGACTATCCTGCGAGAGATGCTGGCACGCCAACTCGACTGATTCCACGCCAACGCTCATCGTAACGCTGACCCAGAGCCGTCGTTGCGCTAAAGCACTTCTTAGCTCCATCTGGAGCGAGGCTATATATTCCATTGCAGAGTGCCGAGATGGCCCGGCAAGCACGAGATTGGCTGTGCAGCCCCACGGCGGTGACGATGACAATGGAGCTTCGCTCAGCAGCGGCCCATGTATTGGGTATCCCTCTTCTGGTGAGAGCGTTCTGCACTATGCTCGTGCTCACCGCATCGTTACGTCCGTTGACGCTTGCGGGGCCCGGCTTGTCCGTTGGGCGGCCGCTTCGCTGTACATTGTTGCGACTGACTATCGTCAGGCGCCCACGCCATTATTTCTTCGCAAGCTTCATCTGCGGAAGAGTTGTGGTCCCAGCCGTCCAACGTGCTGGCGCCACACGTGCCGGCCCCTCGGCCGGCCCCGGGGTCACAACAGGTCGTCGCCGCAGGCGAGCATTCTCAGCAATAGGCTTGTACAAGAAGCCCTACTTCCCAGGCGCGACAATCAGCAACTGCTAAGCCAAAGGAGAACTGAGGAGAGAGCATTCTGAGTCAAACGAGGAACTCTGAGCTAAACGCCGACGCCGCCGCAGAGAAGTGCGGAGCAGGCTAGATCGATTTCTTCCACGAGGCCAAATGCCGGTAATTCCATGGTCACATGAAATCATCCTCATAATCGTATGTTGAAGCACTCGCTGGCATCTCGACTTTACGGTCTTGGCTGTCGTCAGCTTTGCGAAGATACCGCGAAGCGGTGCCTTCTCGCTGCCACTTGCCGTCGCCATTCCTCACCCACTTGTCTGACTTCACTGGGTCGAGAACCATGTTATCGGCGTCAACCTCAACGAACCCCATCTTTGCAGCACGGGCTCTTGCCTCCGGATTAGCCGGACGCAAATTCAGCAGTGGCCGTTCACCGGCCATTCCAAGTTGATGCTCGAGCAGAATATCGCCGGCGTTCTCGACAAGCGGATGAACGACCTGGAGATCTACAGTTCCGGTCGTCCCAGGTCGCCCGGGAAACAGCTCCTGCCACTTTTCCACGTCGAAATTCGTCATGCTGTCGCCCCCTTCCATTCGAAGAAGACCGACACTCTTGTTTCCTAATTGATAGCTGAAGTATCGCGCATTTACAGAATCTTGAGTTGTTCCATACTCCTCAGCAACCTCTGCAGTTCGCGCCGCTTTCTGAGAGACGAAGTCCGAATATTCTTGTGGGTTATCGGCGATTTTCCTGATTTCGTCGCTGTGATAGCCCTCTGCTGCTTTTCTGAACGACCTCTTATCGATCTCTACGACAGGCGGGCTTGAATCAAGCCAATAGGGCCGTGCTGCCGAAGACGAAGTGCCGCTGGAGTTTGGCGGGGCTAAGCGCAGTTGCCGAAACGCATCCGCGAAAGTGTCTGCGTCGTTTTGCTCATCAGCCTCGTCAAGGGGAGAGGATGTGAAATAGGACGAGCCATTGATCCGATTATACATGGCAATTGGTACTCCGGTCAGACATGCAGTTTCCACGTCTAGTTCAGGCTTGCTAGGCCATGCGGCGCAGATAGGGACTCGGGCTTACCAAAACCTGACGTGATGCTGCTGGCCGCCCTCACGTTAGCGGACACAGGACCTGCTTCTAATGGAACGGCGGCGCGCTCGCCCATTGCCATTCACTAGGTCGGATGAGAAGCGAGCAGTGCGAGGATCCGCCTCCGTTGGGAACGGTCGATTGACCATTCACCTGCGGACGCCAATCAGATCCTTCCCATAGATCGCGATACTATGCAGAACGGCATTGTAGAGCGCGTGCTTCATGACGACTGCATCGCGACCGTTCAATCCCAGCATACGGCTTGGAGCATCATTAGGCCAACAAGCCTGGAACTCTTGGCATCCTGTGGCGGATTGCAATGCCTCCTGAACGGCTTCGCCAGCACATTGCAAGCCCAGAGGCATCCCGCGCCGCGGCTAGGGTGACCAATCCTACTACACCAAGGCGGGCTGACGGTAGTATCGGTTGAGGTTGCACGACCGCACGGCGGCTACCAGCGACTTCGGATTGGGAACTCGTCGAGATCCATCTCGATACCAACACTGCAGCCTCATTCCACAGTGACCGATTTTGCGAGATTACGCGGCTGATCGACGTCCGCGCCGCTTACGACGCCAGTATGGTAAGCCAAGAGCTGGACCGGAATGGCATAGACCATCGGCGTAAAGCTTGCGACCATTGTCGGCAGAACGATGGTCACGAGCGTGTCCACCGTCGCTTCCGAAGCGCCCTTCGCATCGGTGATCAGGATGATCTTGCCGCCCCGAGCCGCCACTTCTTGCATGTTCGAAATGGTCTTCTCGAAAACGCCGTCGTAAGGTGCGATCACCACCACAGGCATAGCCTCATCGACGAGTGCGATCGGCCCGTGCTTGAGCTCGCCGGCGGCATAACCTTCTGAGTGGATATAGGAAATTTCCTTCAGCTTGAGCGCGCCCTCCAACGCCAGAGGCGCCGATGTGCCACGACCGAGGTAGAGTGCGGCCCTAGCGGCGGCGATATAGCGCGCGAGCTTCTCAATCTGCGGCTCGACCAACAAGGCCGCAGCAATCAACCGCGGCATCTCGATGAGCTCTTGCACGAGCTTCGATTCATCGATTTCAGACAGCTTGCCTCGCTCTCTCCCTGCTGCGATGGCAAGCACCGCCAGTACCATCAGCTGGCAGAGGAATGCCTTGGTGGAAGCGACGCCGATTTCTGCCCCCGCCAGCGTCGGCAGAACGGATTCGCTCTCGCGCGCAATCGTCGACGTCGGGACATTAACGACAGATATCGTGTGCAGGCCCTGGCCCTTGGCGTATCGCAACGCAGCTAGTGTGTCGGCCGTCTCGCCCGATTGCGAGATGACGATCGCGAGATCGCCCCGGCGCAGAGGCGCCTCCCGGTAGCGGAACTCAGAGGCTACATCTATCTCGACAGACAAACGCGCCAGCCGCTCGAACCAGTATTTCGCGATGTGGCCAGCGTAGCTTGCCGTGCCGCACGCAGTAATTGAAATGCGCTCAATGGAATTGAAGTCGAACGGCAACGCGACCGGCAGCGCTACCCGTTTGGCCGCCACATCGAGATAATGCGCCAATGTCTTGCCGACAACTGTCGGCTGCTCGTGAATTTCCTTAGCCATGAAGTGGCGATAATTCGCCTTGTCCGCAAGGAGAGACGATACATCAGACTTTGATGTTTCTCGTGGGACGACAGAGCCGTCTGTACCATAGATCACGCACGTCGCGCGTGTAAGCACGGCCCAGTCACCGTCCTCAAGATAAGTAATAGTATCGGTCAAAGGCGCGAGCGCGAGCGCATCAGATCCTAAGTACACTTCACCGTTACCATGTCCGATCGCAAGGGGCGACCCTTTGCACGCACCGATCAAAAGGTCGTCGTGCCCCTTGAAAAGGAATGCCAACGCGAAGGCACCGCGCAAGCGCGGCAACGACGCCTGCACCGCATCCTGCGGTGAGTAGCCATTTTTGAGGTAGAATTCGACGAGATGCACCACAACCTCGGTGTCCGTCTCTGAGTAAAACTCGGCTCCATTTCGTTCCAGCTCCGCTCGCAGCTCGCGGAAATTCTCAATGATCCCGTTATGCACGACCGCGACATTATCCGTCGCATGCGGATGAGCATTGCTCTCGGTCGGCTTTCCATGAGTCGCCCAGCGGGTGTGACCGATGCCGCTTTGACCTGCAGGGGGACTGTAGCTCAACTGCTCCTCAAGGTTTCTCAGCTTACCTTGAGCGCGGCGGCGCTCGATACGGAGACCTTCGAGAGTCGCGAGACCCGCTGAGTCGTAGCCTCGATATTCCAGTCGCCTGAGCGACGCGACCAACTGCCCAACGACCGGACCACGTCCCAAAATGCCAATAATTCCACACATATTTATCCATGCAGCCCAAGTTCGAGGAGTCCGGCGTCCGCGCTATAGGAGCCCCGTGATAGAACTCGCTTGCCCGATAACAACGGGCTTCAAGTTCGGAATCTTCCGCGGCCGTCTTTATCGCATCCCCGTTCGCCCGCGTGATTTAGATCTCTTTCAGCCATCATTGTTCGTCGGCTTCATTCCACCCTTTAGCTAGCTAGTCGAATGACGCTGCGACGGGATCGCCAACGCCGTGACCGCCTGGACGAGAGCCAAACGTGCAGTAGCGCCTGCACGGCAACGTCCAGCTTGGCACAAACAGCCTCACCCTTACTGATGAGCCACCTCACGACTCTCACTTCTAAGTCTCCAAAAAGAAATGAGCAGCGATACTGGCCTACCGGATGAAGTTGATGCGGCAACAACTGCGTCGATGCTCAGGATCGACTCCTCGATAGGGGTCACGTTTCGTCTCGGCTTCTCTCCATTTCAGGCAGAAAAAAGAACGCTGCCCACATCCTCTACATGGTCTGCTGGTGATATACCTGCGCAGCAGCTCTAGCTTGAATTGTCCAGTTCTCCCGGGAACAAATTTCCGGCGCGGGCTTTAAGAGACTTGTCATACTCGGACTGAGGCAACTTACGTTCGGTCAAGATTAAAAGATCGGCGTCGAAGCTCCATTGTACTAACGTAAACTTTCGATATCGAAACGTTCGACGGTCTATACCAACGTTTGCCAGTCCCTTTGTCTTGCATCGGCTGTGCATCGCCTACTGCAAACCAGCTATTAGGGAACGGCGTGGATTATAATTTTATGCCGACGATAAGACGGGTTCTTCTATTCGGAAGCCGCAACCCCGCCGCTCCTCTGCGCCCCGATGAGAGCGCGCGGATCCATACATGCTCGTCAGGATCGATGAGGCTCACAGATGGACGGCATCTGTCTCGTTGGCGACATAGGCAGGCGGCAAGCGCGCCCGGGCGGGCGTACCGGCGCTTACAATTCATCTCACCTGCCTCGGATCATCGCCGTTGCGACGTCGCCTGACTTTCATCTCTGAAGATCGATGTGTTGGCATAAAACAGTCCACTTATAAATCAATGTATATGGTGTGTATTCCTACGCGATGTGTATGACAGGGGCTAACGATCGCGCTCCTTGAGTTGACGGTGGAGCGCGCGTGCGCATCTCGAATTTTCGGGAAGCGGCTTCGCAATGGTTCTCAGAGCGAACTCTTTCCGTCGCAACTAAGCGAGATCATGGTGGCTCACAATTCTAAACGGCGCGTTGCGCTGATCACCGGCGTCACCGGGCAGGATGGCGCATATCTCGCCCAGCATTTGCTCGGTCTCGGCTACACCGTGCATGGGATCAAGCGCCGGTCGTCCTCCTTCAACACAGCGCGCGTCGATCATCTCTACAAGGACCGGCACGCCGGTGATGTGCCATTCCTAATGCACTATGGGGACATGACGGATTCGTCCAACCTGATCCGGCTCGTGCAGCAAATTCGGCCGACCGAGATCTATAACCTGGCCGCACAGAGCCACGTCCAGGTCAGTTTCGAGAGCCCGGAATACACCGCCAATGCCGACGCGATCGGTGTGCTGCGCCTGTTGGAAGCTATCCGCATCCTCGGCATGGAAAAGGAGACGCGCTTCTACCAAGCCTCGACCTCCGAGCTTTACGGCCTCGTGCAAGAGGTGCCGCAGAAGGAAACCACGCCATTTTACCCGCGTTCGCCCTATGGCGTCGCCAAGCTCTATGGCTACTGGATCACGGTGAACTACCGTGAGGCGTACGGTATGTTCGCGAGCAACGGCATCCTGTTCAACCACGAGAGTCCGATCCGCGGCGAGACTTTCGTGACCCGCAAGATCACCCGCGCCGTCGCCGGCATCGAGGTCGGCCTCGAGAACAAGCTCTATCTGGGAAATCTCGACGCCAAGCGCGACTGGGGCCATGCCGGCGACTACGTCGAAGGCATGCACAGGGTCCTGCAGGTCGACGAACCCGGAGACTTCGTGCTTGCGACCGGCCAGACGCGGTCCGTCCGCGAGTTCGTCGAGCTAGCGTTTGCCGAGGTCGGGCGCAGAATCGAATGGCGGGGCAAGGGCGCCGAGGAGATCGGCGTCGATAAGGCTTCTGGCAAGACCCTGGTACAGGTCGATCCGACCTATTTCCGTCCGACCGAGGTCGATCTCCTGATCGGGGACGCCAGCAAGGCGCGCGCGAAACTCGGCTGGACGCCGAAAACGTCGTTCTCGCAAATGGTGAAGGAAATGGTCGCCAGCGATCTCGTCCAAGCCAGACAGGACGCAGCAAATGGCAAGCGCGGCTTTTGAGCTGAAAGGCAAGACGGTTTTCGTCGGCGGCCATCGCGGCATGGTCGGCTCGGCGCTGATGCGCCGGCTCGCACGCGAGCAGGTCGATCTCTTGACGGTGTCGCGAAGCGAGGTTGACCTGCGTGACCAGGCCGCGGTGACTGCCTGGTTTGCAGCGAAGAGGCCGCAGGCCGTGTTCCTGGCCGCTGCCAAGGTCGGCGGCATCGTCGCAAACAACACGCTGCGCGCCGAGTTTCTCCACCACAACCTCGCAATATCGAGCAACGTGATCCAGGCGGCCCATGCCAACAGATGCGAGAAGCTGATGTTCTTCGGCTCCTCCTGCATCTATCCACGCCTGGCGCCGCAGCCGCTGCGAGAGGATTCGATGCTGACCGGCCCGCTGGAGCCGACCAACGAGCCCTATGCCATCGCCAAGATCGCGGGCATCAAGTTGGCCGAGGCCTATCGCAGCCAGTACGGCGCCGATTTCATCAGCGTGATGCCGACCAATCTATACGGCCCCGGCGACAATTATCACCCGGAATACAGCCACGTCATGGCCGCGCTGATCCGCCGCTTCCACGAGGCCAAGATTGCGGGCGGCAGCAACGTCGTGGTGTGGGGTACCGGCAAGCCGCGCCGCGAATTTCTCTACGTCGACGATCTCGCTGACGCCTGCATCCATTTGATGAAGACCTATTCCTCGCCAGAACCGGTCAATATCGGCACCGGCGAGGACATCAGCATCGCCGAGTTATCACTCATGGTTGCGGCCGCCGTCGGCTTTCGCGGTGAGATCAGCTTCGACACGTCGCGCCCAGACGGAACGCCGCGCAAGCTGCTCGATGTCAGTCGGCTGTCCGGGCTCGGCTGGCGCGCCACCACCTCGCTCAAGGAGGGCATTCAGCTGGCATACCGCGCGTTTCGCGCTGAGAGCGATCAACGGCACAAGTGTGATCGGCTTGTTCACGAAAAGGAAGCCTGCATCACGGATCAGAGCAACCCCACCAACGATCCGAATGGCAGGCCGAGCCATTCGCGATGATTGGTAGGTCCACCTTTTTATCAAGAGAGCACCAATTGTCTTTTGCCCCCTCCGCGACGTCGAGCTTGGTTCCGAAGCCGTGAATAACCGGCGCCGTTACGCCTGAGCAGCCAGCAGCGGACCACCGAAGTGTTCTTCGCCGAGCAGATGAGGCGCCCTGCTCCCGAAGATCTCGATGTCCCAGGAAACGTAAAACGGTCCTAGGCTCCTTCGCGCGCCACACGGAGCAAACCCAGATTGATTTGATGGGTCATTGCCTGGCCATCTCGGCGTGAGCAGCGCCGGTGAGGTCGAGCTTGGCGAGGTTCGCGCAGTCGGCGCTCGCGTCGTCACGGTGATCGGACGCGATCGCGACATAGAGCGCAGGAAGCACGAATAGCGTGATCAGAGTGCCAACAGACATGCCGGCGGCGAGGACGAGCCCGATCGAGAAGCGGCTCGCCGCGCCAGCTCCCGTTGCAGTCAACAAGGGCATGAAGCCCGTGACCATCGCCGCCGTGGTCATCAATATTGGGCGCAATCGGACCCGCGCCGCCATCTCTATAGCCGAGCGACGGTCAACTCTCTCCTTGAGCTGCAGCTCATTGGCGAACTCAACCATTAGGATGCCGTGCTTAGAAATCAACCCGACAAGTGTCAACAGTCCAACCTGGGTGTAGATGTTCATGGTCACCCAGCCAAAGAATGGCGGAATCAACGCGCCGACCATTGCCATCGGCACGCTGATCATGATGATGAGCGGATCGCGCAGACTTTCGAACTGCGCCGAAAGCACCAAGAATATGATGATGAGTGCAAATGCAAATGTAATGGCCAGTTGATTACCCTCTTGCACATACTGGCGCGCGTCGGCCAGGAAGTCGTGGCTGAAGCCTGCGGGCAGTTTCTTCGCCTCGGCTTCCAGGAAATCCACAGCCTGTTCGATCGTGACGCCGGGCATCGGCACTGCCTGAAAAGTCGCGCAGTTGAGCTGATTGTAGTGGGTGAGCGCGTTCGGATCGGTGGCGGTCTCGATGGAGACTACGGTAGACAACGGAAGCATTGAGCCTGTCGCGGTCTTTACGTAATAACTCCCGATTGCTTGCGGCACCAGGCGTTCCCCTCGGGGAACCTGCGGGATCACCTGGTAAGAGCGGCCCTGCAAATTGAAGCGGTTGACGTAGTTTCCCCCAAGTAAGGTGGCAAGCGCATTGCCGATAGTCTGCATGGTGATGCCAAGCTCGTTAGCCTTGGATCGATCAACCTTGATTCGTACCACCGGCTGGTTGAACTCGAGGTCGGAGTCGCTCACCATGAACAGCCCGCTCTTTCGCGCGGCATCCTTCAGCTTTGACATCTGCTCGTAGATGGATTGGAAGCCAAGGGTCGAATTGATCACCATCTGCACTGGTAGCCCGTCCGAACCGCCCGGAAGCGGAGGCAAGCTAAAGGCAAACGCGTTGATGCCTTCGATTTTTGACAGCTCGGCCTGGACAAGGGACTTTAGTACAATCGATGATCGCGTGCGGTCGTCCCACGGCTTGAGCAACATGCCCGCCAGGCCACTCTGCTGGCCGCTAACGCCATTGAGCACGAAGCTCAAGTCAGTCTCTGGAAATTTCTGTAACGCGTTTTCGAGCTTGTTGCCGTAATAGTCGAGGTAGTCGATATTTGCGTATTTCGGCGCCTTCATTAAAGCGAATACGATCCCTTGATCCTCCTCGGGGGCGAGTTCTTTGGAAGTGTGCATATAGAGAAAGCCGACGAGGCCCAGCATGGTTACCGCAAACAGCCCCGTAACCGGTCGATAGTCAAGCGAGCGATCGAGCTTGCGGCCGTACCACTGTGTCATGGCGCCGAACCCACGGTTCACAAATCTTGCAAACCGTCCCCCCTCGGCGCTCTTCAGGAGGAGCGAGCACATCATCGGCGATAGCGTCAAAGCGATCACGCCCGAAACGATCACCGCTCCCGCTAGCGTAAACGCGAACTCGCGGAACAGCGCACCGGTGAGCCCGCCCAGAAATCCGATTGGGGCATATACCGCAGCCAAAGTAATCGTCATGGAGACAACGGGGCCGACGATCTCGCGCGCGCCCGCTGTGGCAGCCTTTAGGGGCGTCGCACCTTCTTCTAAATGGCGGTGAATGTTCTCCACCACCACTATCGCGTCGTCGACCACGAGACCGATAGCCAGAACCATTGCAAGGAGGGTCAAGAGATTGAATGAAAACCCCAGCACCAGCATCATGCTGCAGACACCAACGAGCGACAACGGAATAGTGACGACAGGAATGATGACCGAGCGCAGCGAGGCCAGGAACAGGAAGATCACGACCACAACGACCACGACGGCCTCAATGAGCGTCTTCTCAACTTCATCGATCGATGATTGAATAAATTTGGTGGAGTCGTAGGCTACTTTCATCCTCAGTGAAGGCGGCAGGTTACGCTCGATTTCTGGAAACAGCCCTCGAACGCCTCGCGCTATGTTTAGAGGATTGCCTTGCGGGCTCGCCTGCACGCCGACAAAGACCGCGTGCTCGCCGTTCATCGCGACACTAATGTCAGTAGTCTGCGCGGCAAGCTCCACTACCGCAATGTCCTCCATGCGCACAAAGCCACCGTCATTGGCCTTCACGATCATGCGCTTGAAATCTTCGACACTCCGCAGATCCGTATTTGCCGTGACATCGGAGATAGTGAAATAGCCCTTGGTCTGGCCCGCCGCGGCCTGGAAGTTGTTGGCGGCGATTGCAGCCGAAACCTCAGCCGGCGACACGCCGTGCCCAGCCATTTTCGCAGTATCGAGCCATAGCCGCATCGCAAAACTCTGGCCGCCCAGAATGTCTGCCGCTGCAACGCCGTCGACCGTCGAGATAACCGGTTGCACGACGCGTGAGAGATAGTCGGAGATCGCACTTGCCGCCAGTTCCTCGCTGGAGAAGGCGATGTACATGACAGCAGTCTTCTGACCCGTCGACTTCGTGACGACTGGATCGTTTGATTCCTTCGGGATCAGGTATTTGACTGAGTTGACCTTGGAGAGCACCTCCGTGAGCGCTTCGTTGGGATCGAAATTGAGCTTAATGTAGACTTTGATGGTCGAAGTACCAAGCACAGACGAGGAACTAATGTAGTCAACGCCCTCGGCGGACGCGACTGCCTGCTCCAGGGGAGAGGTGATGAACCCCTGGATCATGTCGGCGGAAGCGCCAGGATAGGAAGTCGTGATATTGACAACCGTATTAGATAGCTTGGGATATTGCCGGATCGGCAGTACGGTGGCCGCGCGCAAGCCGATCAGCAAAATCAAAGAACTGACGACGATAGACAATACCGGACGTTTGATGAAAAGCTCGGTAAATGCCATATCGACCTATGTTTTCAAGAGTGGGATGCAAATTCGCCGCAACTTATAAAGCGGCAATGATCACCGATGCTGCGGCTGTGCTAGAGCCTCCGGTATGAGGGACGCGCCATCGGCTACTCTAAGAGCTCACGTGCTCGCGGATGCGGACGCCCTATCCTTCTCTTCCATGTTCGTCACTCGAGTGAATGTTGCTCCGCTGCTCTGATGGCTGATCCCCGTCTCGATGATGGGCACCTGCTATAAAGCCTCTGTCTTCTTAAGTGCAATCGGCCGAAGGTCCGAACTCTAGATGTTCGTCGCAACACCTGATCGGAACTCAACGAATTATAGCAAGGCAGCAGCTCAGGCTTCGCACTGACCCGCAAACCAAATGATCGAGGTTCGACGTCGAAAGTACAGACGACGTGACGGGTGCTCAACTCTACAAAGGTAAATGGGTGATATAGCCTGGGCTGTAAAGCACTATACCAAGGTTTGTCGAATTGATCGATGACCGCCGTAGAGCAAATCTCGTGATGTTGCCGGACACAAACTTTTAGGTCCCACAATATTCCGTACGCACCCGCGACTTATCGCTTCGCTAAGTCGCTGAACAAGGTCGCCTTGGAGTCGGCCCTTCGCCACCAGCTCGACGCGCCCTTCGGAGGTGCTTTGAGCATTTCTTGCTGCTCAATATGCTGCGCACGGTTTAGCCACGCATTGCGCTACCGAGTTCGCAACCCCAGTAGGACGTTGTCGATCAGCCGCGTTGAGCCAACGTAGGCTGCCGCACAAAGCGCCGCGGGGCGCCGCAGTGGACTATCGGCGGTTTTGAGCGTGTCACTGTCGACAAGTTCAAGATACTGCAGTCTGTCAACTGCCTCTAAATGCCGCTTGGCGACCGCAATCAGCTTTTCTACGTTGCGCTCTCCCGAGCGAAATTCGTCGAGCGCTGCGGATAGTCCACGATTGATCGCAAGGGCCCGCTGACGCTCTTCTTTGCTCAGATAGCGGTTGCGACTGCTCATTGCGAGCCCATCCTGTTCGCGAACGGTTGGTACAGTGACCATCTCGATCGGGAGATTGAGATCAATTACCATGCGACGCACGACTGCGCATTGCTGAAAATCCTTCTGCCCAAAAAACGCGACATCGGGCTGCACCATGTTGAACAACTTGCATACGACGGTCGCGACACCGCGAAAATGCCCAGGCCTGAAGACTCCGCACAGAGGTTTGGCGAGGTCGCCCGGTTCAACGAAGGTTTCGAAATGGCTCGTATAGACCTCCTGTGTCTCCGGCGCGAAGAGGATCGCAACACCGCCATCACGGCACAGTCCCTCATCACGTAAAAAGTCGCGCGGATAGCTACTGAGATCCTCGTTTGGTCCGAACTGAGTGGGGTTGACGAAGATGCTGACGACGGTGACGTCGCATTGCGCCTGGCTCGCCGCGATCAGCGCCATGTGGCCATCGTGGAGATAGCCCATTGTCGGCACCAATCCGACCCGTTGATCGGCACCGCGGGATTTTGCGAGAGTACGGCGAAGTTCAGCGACCCTCGTGATTGTTTGCATGTAGAGCTCTATATCAAGTTGGGTTGAACGGCGCCCAGTTGGTAATTGCTTCTTCGACGCCTTCGGGAAGCCTATAGGACTCTTGCGGTCCCGGGAATGCACCACCGCGGACATCCGCGGCCCAGCGCGAAAGCGCATCATGCAACTGCTGAAAGCCTTCTGCATAGGCGCGAACGAATTTGGGGCGATGACCTCCAGTGAGGCCCAGCACGTCGTGAAACACGAGCACCTGGCCTGAACAGTCCGGGCCGGCGCCGATCCCGATCGTCGGTATTGTCAAGGACTTGGTTGCTCGAGCAGCAAGCTCGGCCGGAATGCCCTCCAATACCAAAGCGAAACAGCCGGCCTCCTGCAGACGGTGAGCGTCATCGAGCAAACGCAACGCTTCATCCGCTTTCCGACCCTGCACTTTGAAGCCCCCCATGACGTTGACGCTCTGGGGCATAAGACCGAGATGACCCATCACAGGAATCTCGCAATCGACGAGGGCCTGTACCATCTCGATTCTCTTGCCACCGCCTTCGAGTTTCACCGCAGCTGCGCCTCGCTGCAGGAATCCGCCGGCGTTGCGTATGGTTTCCTCGACGCTGACGTGGAAGCTAAGAAATGGCATATCGGCGACGAGTAAAGCACGAGGCTTGCTGCGTACCACGGCTTCCAGATGATGGTTCATCATCGCAACGCTCACTGGAAGCGTATTTTCGAATCCAAGGCAAACGTTACCCACACTGTCGCCGACGAGAATGATGTCGACGGACGGATCCGCGATACGCGCCGCAACCGCGTCGTAGGCTGTCGTCATGACGAGACGCCGACCGTCCTGCTTCCACCGCTGCAGCATGGGAATTGTGATGCGATCGATCGGCTGCTCCGAAACGTGGCTCATTTGGACCTCAGTTCGATTTTGCGGTGCGAATGTGGCAAAGCTTGAACTTCGCTTAACTCGCCGACGATTTCGAAGTCATAGCTATCCACAGCGTTCGAAATGATCGAATATGTCGGGCGATCACTGGTTGCTGCGAAACGCAGGTGAACCTCTTCTTTGTGCTCATCCAAGAAGGACAAACAGCAAACAATGAGTTGGTCACGGGATTGGCAGATCCGCGCAACAGCGCCGTTGAGAGCACAGCAACGCGAGCGCCTGCGCTGAGAATGACATAGGTCGACATCCGCATCCCGGAGTTCTTGTTCCGGATGTTCACGAACTTCATTGGCGGAAGGGCCGCTGCGAGATAGGGGTGGATCGAGGGGTGATGGAACCGAGGTAATGAAGATTGCCTCCGTCACACGCTTCGCAGCGTATACTGTTCTCATTTGAAGAACGTTCAGCCTTCCGCACACACGGTACTTCCTACGGAGCGCGGAAGAAAATTGTCAACTTGCGGAAGAGAAAAAGAAATCGACGGCTCAAAAATGGCCCTCGGATGGATGAAAATCCTTTTGATTGCGCCATCATCGCCGGGAGACTTTCTTGGGTTGTCTGTTGGTTACGCGGGCGAGGGTCGGCTTCCGCCGATTCGCCGACCGGCTGCCGCCGTCGGCGACCGATCCGGTCTGCTCTAGAGCAGCTCATCGGCTGGATCGACGATGTACAGTGTAGAATTCCTTGAGGTCCGCCGAGGTGACGCAATACTGCGGCGTGACAAAGATCGTGTTTCCAAGCCAGCGCAGCACCAGATCTCGATCGCGAAATAGCCCCTGCGCCCCGCTTGCATTCCTTCCGAAAAACATAGAGCTCGGTGCCGATTTGCTCGAGGCCGAGGCGTTCGCATGCTTTGCGGGAAGCAGAGGTTCGTAGCAGGGTCCGTTGTCGGTCATGACCTGCTGACCTTGACGCCGACGCTTGTGGCGTCCCCGCCTTGAGGAGGGCCGCGGCGCAGCCCTGCCGCTCGCTCTTCATCTCTTTGCTGAAGGTATTTCGGGAGGCATCCTCGATTCAGACGTCGACATAATCCCGGCCAGGTTCTTCGCCGCGTACCCGCAGGCTGCTCTTTCGAGTCCGGCCACCATCGATCGATGGTCTACACGGTTGGACTTGCCCAGCTTTGTCGATAGCGATGTGTCAGCTCACCCGGACGTTCACGTTCATAGCGCCGCACCGGCTCGGCCGGGTCAAGCTGCGCAATCGGCGTGGCGCGGCCGTGGCACTCCGAGTTCGGCGCATGTGGCAGGCAGAGTTTGGCTTGGCGTTGAAAGAGCCTTGTAGAGCGATCACGCTCCATCGACGCCTGTCCTTGCGGAACGCTTGACCCACTTGGCGACGGTTTTAGCCGAAATATTGAATTGCAGCGCGGGTTGGCCTTTGTGAGGCCACTATGATCACGCTCGTCACCATGGCTTCCCGATCTTTCGGCGTCAGAGCCGCGTCCTTATGGGTGCCTATCGATCCTCCACGAGCGGGCTAAAGCTTCGCCAACTTCAGCTTCCTCGTTCACGAGAGGCTGGACAGCTTACCGAAAGCTCACACTAGTGGTCTCACAGACATGCTACCCGAACCGGCTGACACCCATGCGCCCCCTCTAAAAGCGCGCGTATGCGCGCAGCGATCTGCCGTGCTTCCTTCGGCCGCAGGTCGGGTTTTATGCAATCGAGTATGGCTAGCATTGCCTGAACTTCATCCATGTTCAATGTGGCGAGCTTGCGATCGGATAGTCCCAGAGACTGATCGGCGGCACGGACCTGATTGGCTACAAGCACCGCAAGCGCTTGCGACCGCAGGGACGTGATATGCCGCTCGAACATGTGCATTTTTGCCCTGTAGCTGCCCTATGGGCATGGTGTCGCAAGCGCTGGTGGCCAACCCGGTCACAAAGACTGGGGCTGGCCACCTTTGCTCCCATGAGGCTCAAATTCCCAAGGGCGACCTAGTCATATCTTCGAGAAGTAACGAACGGCACCTATCAAAATAGGTCGGTCCCATCTCATCGGCGACTCTCTAAGCTGGGTCTTTGCTTGAAGCAATTGGAGACACCAGCATGACCAGACACGTGGGCGCTCCTAGAAAACCGTGCATAAAACACAATGACGGGCCAACGCACATGACAGGCGCAAGGAATGTTGGCAGAGCAAGTCCAGACGAAGCGCGATAGAATCAGTCCATTGAGAAGATTATCCTAGACCTTGAAAGCCGCGACAGGGAGCACCGCATTGAAGAATCGACGACGCTGTCGGCATCGTCGTCGCCACACATGGCGGACACAATTGCATCAAGACAACAGCGGACCGGATTCAGCCAGGCAATCTCCTTTCCCTTCCTGAGTGTTGGCGAAGATTGATCGGAAGCAGTGCGGGCGCGACTCGGCGCCGCTTGGTTGCGCTGGAGCAGACGCTGTCCCTACCCCGCCCGCACTGCCAGTTGAACTTAGCAGAACTTGAATCAGCGCTTTTCCCCCATGCATAGATAGGGGCAGCGCTTTCGCTGCCACCCAGCTAACTGCTCCAAACTGAGCTTCAAGCGGCGCAAGAAGCTGATTGCTTGCAGAACGAGCAAAATCGGCAGAAGGAGAACTAACCCGCGAGTTGGAAGCATTGCGGGCGCGGCTCGGCGCCGGGGGGCATCATGAGGCACTATCCTGCCGCATCCGCAATGCAATGAGCTTAACGGAAGCGTGACTCGGCACATGGTGGTCCTTCAGCTCATGCGCTGTCCCTGCCACACCCCCGTTAAACCCAACGATTCTTTATCGGGGCTGGCTTACCGAAAGCTGACAGACCTGCACAATTTACAGAACGAAAGGCGACCCATGTGGGCGGGCCGCTTGCCGTTGGCAGCGATATCGCCGTTTACGCCTCAGATAACAGTCATTCGGCGCGCTTGCGATCAGCGGCACCCGCATTGGGACTACGCGCCGGATTGACACTCAGCCAATCCACTGCACGTTTGATGACTGATCGGCCGTATGACCTCACGCCCCCTGGCTCGTGGCCTCTTCGACCATGCAGGATTGGCCATTCGGATTGCGCATCAGTTGCTCTCGAATTTGAATACGTCGCGCCGCTTACCGGCTCGTGCTCCACGCTGGGTTCGCGTGGGGAGGACGATTGGGTTCCGATCTGTCAAAATGCTTAATGAGCTCGATCAGCCTATCTCCCAGTAAGGCGCGAAAACTAGACGCAATTAGCGAGTTCGAGAGAAAGCAGCGCGGATGCGACTCGGCGCCGATGTCCACCGGGGAGGTGGATAAATGCGCTATCTGCCGCATCCGCTTCGCCGGAACGCTAGTCAGCCTCGCGGATCACAAGGCTAACCCACCCGGCTTTCCCGTGAGGCCCGCCGCCTCAGGGTACAATGACTTTAGCGAGAGAGCGGCCTCGGGTGACCTACCAGCATTGGTAGTCATGCACAGCACGGCGGCGCAAATGGGCAAGCACACCACGTTGAACCACCTTGCATGAAGGCAGCACGCTTCGCGCCGGGTTCGGCGGTATCGGCCGCTCCGTAACGCGTTATCCAGAGCGTCTCTGCGTACAAGCACTGGAGCTCCCTCACTACACCGTGGCCTTTGTCGGGCCGATATAGCTCCCGGCGCTGTTCGCCATTCTGGCGAGCTTCTCGTTGCCCAGCGCCCCTACGCGCCCCTTGCTTTACGAGAGACCAAGGTGTGGCCACCACGGCTTGCGGCGGCGAGCCTTGGCTTCGAGGCGTTTGTCCCTCGGGCTAGCGTCTTCGGCAGGCTTCCTGCTATTTATGGAGCGCAGTTGCGCGATGAAGTTCGCGGCGAACAGCTCGATGTCAGGCAGAGCCTTTGATTTTTATAGAGAGGCGCAAGCGTCTGCATGCTTTCTTTCACTAAGCATCGGTCAATTCCTTCTCTCGCGAGCGACCAAACGGGTTCCCGTTCCCAAAAATGAAGCCACACGAGCAACGCCATGGCGGCTATGCGTGCCGCAATGCAGTCGCGCCTCTTTGCGTACAGTCAGCGCGTGGCTCCGAATTCCCGCAGGATCCTTCGATGGATCCCGAGAATTCGCGCGGCCTCAACCTGTGAGGCTGCGACGCCATCAGCGTTGATGTTATCTGTGCTCAGCATAGCTTTGAAATTCGCGTCTGCCGGTTCGTCAACGGCATGCCACCATTTTGCTTCGCCGAGACACGGCGGAACAACTCGCAACATTGGAAAGTGCGAATGTGCGGGATCGGCTGCGAAAATACGCGCGGAAGAGAAGTGCTGCCGCCCTCGTCGAGCGGCCTGCCATGATCTGTTCGGCGAGGACGATCGGAAAGGACCTTGTAGCTGCGCAATGCTCAGGTAGACTATCTGATTTGCGCGTTTGCCTCTTCGCTCTCGCCAAAAATCTCGACTCATCTGCGATATCTCGTACGCGCGGCAGAAGATCCGTCGCCTGCCGAACCGCAATGGGCGGCGTTTGGCGGCACCAGCATTCGGCCTCCTCTGCAGCTTAAGCGAGGTCAAGGAAGCTATGACCTATCGGATCTAAGAGGGCGCAAAAGACGTCGCTGATCGAGATCAGAGAAACCGTCCATGGTGACAAAAGCGATCTCAGCGGCGCTCGGCATGGGCAGCCGCCTCGACTCATGCTGACGCTTGCCAAGGAACGTGTCCGTCCGCTTATGCAGCAGATCGCGAAAGCATCTCAAGGTTCTGGCTGACAGCAATCGACGAGCAGGATCGGGCATGGCTCACCCGTTAGTGTGTCGAAGTATTCCGAGGCCCAGAAGGTCTAGAACTAGAGGGGAGGCAGCGCGGGCCGGGCCTCCGCGCTGTTCAAAGCTCTGAAACTACCAACTCCGCGCTGCCAGCGGAGTTAAATGACGTGTGACTCGGCGCTCGTCGGAGAGGCCCTTGGAAAGCGCTGTCCCTATCACATGCGCCACTAACTTCGCTCGCCAGCGTCGCGGTACTGCAACGCTGCCGCCTCGCACCCTTGGGGCGGCTGCCCCGGGGCGCCCTGCCTTTATCGTCGAGACGTCCCGCAAGGCACCTGCCAGATTTGGTAGGTTGAGCTGTCTTACAAGGGAGAAACTGAAGCGTTGTGCCGTGCACTCCTGCCCCCGCGCCCGATCCTGAAGCCGCTTATCGCGAGGGGGCAATTATGAGCTTCTGGCTTGTGCACCGTAGCCACGCATCTGATTCCCGACTCCCGCATCATTGGAGCGCGCGTGAAAACACCGGCCATCTCACGGGAATATTGAAATGTCAGAACCTGAAGGCATTTCGCAGAATTCGCTACGTACGCGTCCTTCATCTGAGACAAAATTCGGCAGACGATCGTACCTGGCCATATGCTTATTGCGGTTGCGCCAATGCCGTATGAGAGTCTTTCTAAATGGATCTTCGAAACCGGTTCCACATGGCACCTGCCAGATTTGATGGGTAGGCTCCCCGTCACACGACGTTAGCCATCAGGAGTCGCAGCAACATGCGCACGAGGGTCGTGCGCCAGCGAAGGGGCATCGATTTCGTCAAAAGACGCAATATCCAGGCCATAGTCGAGCCATAGCAGTCTGTCTGATGGTTGCGAGAACGGCGAAGGCCATTTCCGCTCGCTGGGTAGACCTGCCTATGGACGGTTGAACCATCCACCGCCTCCTCGCTCAGGGTCTAGCTAAGGGCTCCAATCAGGCCGAACTGGTGGCGAATTCGACAGCTGGAATAGAGTCCTTTGGCGAGGCCCGGAGTTTCCACTTCGGTATTCGCTAGATGGAGAGGTTGCGCGCTTCCCAGCAGTATCAATTCCATTCACGCAAAGCCGTTCGCTCCTGTCTTTTTCTTCGCCTAGGCATCCGATTGCACGACGAGTTCATAGCGGCCGTTGCACTTAGTCATCATCCGAGCAGGATGCTCGAGATGATCAGTTCCCCCCACGTCGTCTTGTCGACTGACGCCAGCGTAGGTGCGTGCACCTCGTTGAGCTGCGCGATTGCCTAGAGGTTCGATCGTGCGGGAAGCCGATCTCAAATTTTCCTTGCAGGCGAAACCAGACAAGGCGATCTTACGCCTCGCGCGAGTACTTGCCCGTGTGGCCGCGAGGGAAGATCATGAAAGACAGCTCATCGAGCGAAGCGGGGAAAAGAGCGACGATCTATGCTCGATTCTCAACCGATCTCCAGAACGAGCGATCGATTGAGGATCAGCTTTCACTTTGTCAGAGCTATGCCGAGCGCGAAGGATTAATTGTTGTCAGTACCCATGAAGATCGGGCTCGTTCGGGCGGGTCTGTCATGGGCCGCGAAGGCCTTCTACAGATGTTGGACCAAGCGCGGGAGAGATCCTTTGACGTGGTGATCGTCGAAGCGCTCGATCGCCTCTCTCGCGACATGGAAGATCTGGCTGGCATTCATAAGCGGCTGTCATTTCTCGGGATCGAGATCCGGGCGGTCCACGAGGGCGTCGCTAACACCGTGCTGGTGGGCCTTCGCGGCTTGGTCGGACAACTTTATCGCGAGGACAATGCGCACAAAGTGCGTCGCGGCCAAGCGGGGCGGGTTAAGCAAGGTTTGGCTGGCGGGGGCCTGACGTACGGATACGCAGCGGTACCTGGAAGAAGTGGTGAACGAGTGGTTGTCGAGGCCGAGGCACAAGTGATCCGGCGCATCTTTCAGGAATACGTGGATGGTCGTACGCCTCGGGAAATCGCGCATGATCTCAATAACGAGGGGGTATCACCTCCGCGGGGGCGAGGCTGGAATGCGTCAACAATCAATGGCAATCATGAGAGGGGCGCCGGCATTCTGCTAAACGAACTTTATGTGGGGCGCCTTGTCTGGAACAAAGTCAGGATGGTGAAGGACCCCGACTCGGGAAAACGCCTGTCACGACCAAATCCGAAGAGTGACTGGCAGGTGGCTGAAGTGCCGCATCTTGCAATTGTCAATCCAGAGCTATTCACGGCTGCTCAGCAACGCAAGGAAGAGCGCGGTCACATCCACCCCAGCCACCAACGTCGGCCTCGTCGGATGCTATCCGGACTGCTCCGGTGCGGCTCATGCGGTTCGGGTATGGCAACTAATGGACGCGACAAGTCAGGCCGCATTCGTATTCGCTGCTCTGCGGCGAAAGAGAGCGGCACATGTTCTGATGCCAAGACCTTTTATTTAGATGCGGTCGAAAGTGCAGTCCTCAGCGGGCTCAGGGCCGAGCTGCGTGCACCGAAGGTTTTTTCGGAATACGTACGAACGTATCTGGAGGAGCGGAAGCGCCTCCTAGCTACATCACAGGCAAAGCGGCACCGCCTTGAGCAGCAGCTAGGGCAGTTGAGTCGAGAAATCGAACGACTGGTGGATGCGATCGCGAAGGGACATGGCGATCCGTCCGTGCTCGGGCCGCGATCGACTGCCTTAGATGCCGAACGAAAGCGGATATCTGAGGAGTTGCAAAGCGAACCACCCGCTCCGATCGAAATTGCGCTGCATCCGGCCATCCTCAAACGATATGAGGAGCAACTCGGTCGGCTTGAAGAAGCACTGGGTAAAGGTGTCAGTGCGGGCGACGGAGAGGCCGCAGAAGCCATTAGAGACTTGGTCGAGACGGTCACCGTGTTCCGCGAACCGGAACGCCCAGGTGGTTTAGCCGTCGAGATAGCAGGCCGACTAAACGCCCTGCTTGGCGAAAAGGCCTATCCAAATCAAGTCAAAGGAGTGTGGGGAAAGGTGGTAGCGGGGGAGGGACTCGAACCCCCGACCCCAGGATTATGATTCCCGTGCTCTAACCAGCTGAGCTACCCCGCCACAGGGATCGCGGCGGCGACTTGAGGCCGATCTCGCGAACGCGCGGCATATAAGGAAGGGGGCGGGGGTAAGTCAATCCGCCTTCGCTAAAGCTTCGTCGCGACAAGTCCGCTTCGGCCCGATTTCTCACCAGAATTTGCGAGTTTTTACGGCGCCGAACTCGCGGATGGTCCCCCTCACCCGGAATCCGCGCGTCGCGCGGATTCCGGCCTCTCCCCGGCGGGGAGAGGCGAAGGGAAGCGTCCCTTACTTCGGCCTTACATTGGGGTCGCCGCCGGGGCTGCCGGGGGGCGGGATCACCGGGGTGTTGCTGTCGGTGCTGGGGGCCGGGGCGTGCATCTCGGGATCGACGCCCGCGGGCGGGCAGAGCACGCCGTCCGTCTTGGCCAGCTTGTCGCCGAGCGGTTCCCGGGACTGGCCGGTGGTGGTGCCGTCCGGCGTCGTGGCCAGCCGATCGGATGGGGCACATCCGGCGGCGCGTTGCGGGGATGGCGGCGCGGTCGCTTGCGGCGGCGTCGCCGGGGCGGGCGGGGCCTGCGCGATCGCCGGTGCAGAGGCGGCGATCAGGAGGCCCGCAAGAATGAGGTTTGTCGTGCGCATGGGAAGGAAACGCGCGCGCGAGGCCCCCTGTTCCCGCAGGTGGCAATCACGATTTGCGGTAGCGGATCAGCGAGAAGTGGCCCATCGGCGGCATGGGACGGCGCTCGGTGAGCGCGACGCCGCCGTGCCTTGCGGCCCAGCCCTCGAGGCGCGCCCACGGGAATTCCGGGCGCCAGCCGAGGCGGCGGGCGATGGGCGCGAAAGCGAGCTCGAACAGCTTGCGAGGGCCGGCCTCCGCACCGATGTGGTTGACCAGGATCAGCTCGCCGCCTGACTTGAGCACGCGCATGAACTCGTCGAGCGTGCCTTCGGGATCGGGAACGGCGGTGATGACATATTGCGCCACCACCGCGTCGAAGAAATCATCGGGGAAGGCGAGGTTCTTCGCATCCATCACCGAGAGCACTTCGACATTGGAGAGACGTAAGCTCCGCACACGCGCCTGCGCCTTGCGCAGCATCGGCTCGGAGATGTCGACGCCGCAGACCTTCGTGGTGCGCGCGTATTCGGAGAGCGAAAGACCGGTGCCGACGCCGACGTCGAGGACACGGCCGCCGATGCGGTCGGCCTCCGCGATGGTCGACTGCCGGCCGGCGTCGAACACCTTGCCGAACACGAGATCATAGACCGGCGCCCAGCGGCCATAGGCCTTCTCGACCCCGGCCCGCGAGATGTCTGCTGCCATGCCCCCTGCCCTTACTTCACCTCTCCACAACAGGAGAGGTGAACCCAGCCCAATGAGTTGTGCTTGATGTCGTCATTCCCTCAGCCGCGCACGGCTTCCGCGAGCGGGCGCGATGTGCCCGTGCCGACCTTGGCCGCGGCGCTCTGGATGAAGCCGCCGCCGAGCACGCGGGCCTGGCCGCTCGCTGCGTCGTAGAACACGCAGGCCTGTCCCGGCGAGACGCCCTCCTCGCCGGCGACGAGCTCGACCTCGTAACGGCCGTTGCTGCCGCGCAGCCATGCCGGTTGGGGGCTGCGGGTCGAGCGCACGCGCACGAACATTTCGAGGCCGCTTCCGATGGCGCGGTCGATGTCGCCGTCGCCGATCCAGTTGACGTCGCGAAGTGCGATGCGGTGCATCTTCAGCGCATCGCGCGGGCCGACCACGACGCGGCGGGTCGCCGCGTCCAGCCGCACCACGAACAGCGGCGCATGGGCTGCGATGCCGAGGCCGCGGCGCTGGCCGACGGTGAAATTGGCGATGCCGTTGTGCCGGCCGAGCACGCGGCCCTCGAGATCGACGATGTCGCCGGGGTCCATCGCATTGGGGCGCAGGCGCGTGATGATGTCGGTGTAGCGGCCGGTCGGCACGAAGCAGATGTCCTGGCTGTCGTGCTTGTCGGCGACCGCAAGGCCAAAGCGGCGCGCGAGCTCGCGCGTCTCGGGCTTGGTCATGTCGCCGAGCGGAAAGCGCAGGAAGTCGAGCTGTTCCTGCGTGGTCGCGAACAGGAAATAGCTCTGGTCGCGGTCGGCGTCGGCGGCGCAGACCAGCGCGCGCGAGCCGTCGCTCCGGCGGCGCGAGGCGACGTAATGGCCGGTGGCGAGCGCCTTCGCGCCGAGCTCGCGGGCGGTCTTCAAGAGGTCGCGGAATTTGACGCTGCGGTTGCACTCGATGCAGGGCACCGGCGTTTCACCAAGGGCATAAGAATCGGCGAAATTGTCGATGACGGACTCGCGGAAGCGGTCCTCGTAGTCAAGCACGTAATGGGGAATGCCGAGCTTGGCCGCGACGTCGCGGGCGTCGTGGATATCCTGGCCGGCGCAGCAGGCGCCCTTGCGGTGGGTGGCCGCGCCATGGTCGTAGAGCTGCAGCGTGATGCCGACGACGTCGTAGCCCTCAGCCTTCAAGAGCGCAGCCGTCGTCGAGGAATCGACGCCGCCCGACATGGCAACGACGACCCTGGTGTCCTCGGGACGGCCTTCGAGATCCAGACTGTTGAGCATGGGCCCTAGAGCGTTGTGACGGCGGCGACGCGCGAATCCGCGATTTGCTTTCTCGGGGGACGGCGGCGATCCCCCGGAACCTTGGTTCCCGAAGAGCACGACTGCCCAAGTCGAAAGCGGCTGAGAGTAGCCTCTTTAATATAGGCGGCATTCCGGTGAAGCAATCACGCGAGCCCCCCGCTTAGGGCAATTCTTGCCGGGGCGGCAGAAATGGCGGGGTCGGAGCCCGCGGCCCGGCAATGCACCCACATCGCTAAAACGTTGATTGTATTAGTGAAATATTCGGTTCGGGGCGCTGGCCCGCTCCTTGCTCCCTCTTGATGCGAAGTTGCTTGCAAGGGGTTGCCTGTGGTCGGTCGGATGTCAGATGTCGTGGCACGCGTGCAAATCCAGAGCGCGCAGCAGAAGCCTGCCCGGTCGCAAGCCCCGAAGGACACGCCCGCGAGCGAGGCTTTCGGCTCGCTGGTCGATAGCAACACGCAGGCCAGCGGCAACAACGCGCCGGCGCAGGACAGCCCGCCGCGCCGGAGCGAGCAGACCTCGTCCTCTCCGGCGGCCGAGCGGCCGTCGCGCGACACCTCGTCCACAGACCAGGCTTCGCAGAGCAAGGCGAGCGACGACACCGAGGCGTCTGCGCCGGCGGAGAATGACAGGGGCGAGGCGTCCAGCGATCCGGCCAAGGACGCCGGCAAGGTCAAGGACAAGTCCGAGACGGCGGAGGCCAAATCGGCCGACAAATCCGACGAGCCCGAGAGCGACGCGACTGATGGCACCGAGGTCCTCACCGCCGCCGTCGAGGCGGCTGCCGCCGCGCCGTTCGCGACGACGCAGACCGCCCTGCCCGACCCCGGCATCATCGTTGCCGCGCCGGTCGTCCCGGTCGACCCGAATGCAGCTGCGAACCAGGCTGGCGATGCCGCAGCCCCGCCGCTCGCGATCGCCGCGGCAGGTCTTGCCGCCAGCGCCTCCATCGCGGCCCAGATCGCCGGCACCAAGACCGATACCGCCACGGCGAGCGCCAAGGCCGCAGGCGCCGAGGTCGATGCCGAGACCACGACGACGCTCGGCGAGGCCGCCGCCGGCACGACCGAGACCGCCTCGACCGATGCAAAAGCTGGTGGCGGACTGATCGCCGCGGTCAACCAGGGCACGCCCAAGACCGCGTTCAAAGAGGCCGCCACGGCGCAAGCCCAGACCGACATCTCCGATATCGGCCAGGACACCGGCAAGGCGAACGTCGCTGCGCAGGCACCGGCCGCCAACGCCGCCCATGCGCAAGGCTTGAAGCCGCAGGCCGATCACGTCGCGACCGACGCCAAGGCGGGTCCCGCCGACCGCGCCGCCGATCAGGCCCAGGGCACGTCGGCCGCGCCGGCGCATGCCGGCCCGCAAGCCACGATCGCTCCGACGGATACCAGCGCGCAGGCCGCTTCTACCGTGCAGGCGCCGCTGACGAATGCGACCTCGGCCGCGACAGCATCAACCGCGACGCTCACCGCGACCGCGGCGACCCACACTACGGCGGTGCCGATCAGCGGCATCCCGATCGAGATCGCAGCCGCCATTCGGTCCGGCAAGTCGCGGTTCGACATCAGCCTCGATCCGGCCGAGCTCGGCCGCATCGACGTGCGCATCAACGTCGACCGCGCCGGCAACGTCACCTCGCATCTCACCGTCGAGAAGCCGGAGACGCTGCAGATGCTGCGTCAGGACGCGCCGCAATTGCAGCGTGCGCTCGACGATGCCGGCTTCAAGACCGGCAGCAACGGCCTGTCCTTCAGCCTGCGCGACCAGAATTCATCGGGCCAGCACTCGGGCCAGAACAACGACAATGGTGGCAATGCCCGCCGCCTGATCATCAGCGAGGACGACAGCGTTTCCACGGCGCCCATCGGGCGCGGCTATGGCCGCATGCTCGGATCGAGCAGCGGCGTCGACATCAGAGTGTGAGGAGTATCTGGCAATGACCACCACGAATGCCGCCACTTCGCCCCCGGTCGTCTCCGGGACGACCGACCTGCCGAAATCCTCGTCGAATTCGTCGATGAGCTCGACCACGGGGTCGACGCTCGCCGGCAATTTCCAGACCTTCCTGACCCTGCTGACGACGCAGCTGCAGAACCAGAACCCGCTCGATCCGCTCGACACCAACCAGTTCACCCAGCAGCTGGTGCAGTTCGCCGGCGTCGAGCAGCAGCTCAAGACCAACGAATCGCTGGCTCAGCTCGTCACCCTGCAGCAGACCACGCAGGCGACCCAGGCGCTGGGCTTCGTCGGCAAGACCGCGCTGGTCGACGGCTCGACCGCGACGATGACCAACTCGACGGCTGTCTGGCATCTCAACGTGCCGACCGACTCCACCGTCGAGATCTCCATCGCCAATTCGAGCGGCCAGACCGTGTTCAACGGTAAATATACCGCGGCCGCCGGCAACGACATTCCCTTCACCTGGAACGGGATGGGTAATGACGGCACGCAATGGCCCGACGGCAAGTACACGATCTCGGCCACGGGCAAGGACGTCGCGAACAACAATGTCGGCATCGCCGCGCAGGTGCAGGGCGTGGTGTCGTCGGTCGATCTGACCCAGTCGCCGCCGCTGCTCACCATCGACGGCGCCAGCTACACGCTGAGCCAGGTCAAGAGCATCATTGCGACGAGCTATTGAGGGCGGGCAAGCGAACCACATACGAGATGTCATCCCCGCGAAGGCGGGGATCCATAACCCCAGGAAGTCGTTTTCGCATTAGGTCGTAACCCCGAGTCGTCGTCAAACTGCTCCCTGGGGTTATGGGTCCCGGGCTCGCGCTACGCGCGCCCCGGGACGACGGTTGGGCCTCCGCGGCACCGCGCTCCGACCCTCGTTCGTTAGTAAAGTATTTACCTTCTGCCCCGCTCAGCCGGCCGAGATTGCGTCTTTCGCCCGCCGAGTCGGCCGCGTTCCCGCAAGATTCAACGAGAATTGTACTGAACCCTTAGGCTTAGCGGATTTTTAAGCCGCGGGGGTTAC
Source organism: Bradyrhizobium sp. IC4060 (assembly GCF_020193715.1). NCBI lineage: Bacteria > Pseudomonadati > Pseudomonadota > Alphaproteobacteria > Hyphomicrobiales > Nitrobacteraceae > Bradyrhizobium > Bradyrhizobium sp. IC4060. Next base: position 217,787 of record NZ_JADYVJ010000003.1, read on the forward strand.
GGTTACGGCGTGAGTTCAGTGGTTGAGAGTTTGTGAGTACGCCATGACAGAACCCCATCGCCCGAGGGTAAAATACGTCATCGGGCCGGACGGCAGTCCGTTGACGATCGCGGATCTGCCTGCACCCGGCACCAAACGCTGGGTCATCCGCCGCAAGGCCGAAGTCGTCGCCGCTGTCCGTGGCGGACTTCTCTCCCTGGAGGAGGCCTGCAGCCGTTATACCCTGACGGTCGACGAATTCCTCTCCTGGCAGTTTTCCATCGACCAGCACGGTCTGGCGGGTCTTCGCACCACCCGCATCCAGCAATATCGCCAGTAGGCGATCCGGAATTCTGCGGTCTTTGACGAAAATCGGCCTCGCTTTGCGAGGCCGATTTTTTTCATGATGCACTTTTGTCCGACCTCTTAACCTTCGTTAACCATATCGAAACCATCACCTAGGCAATAATTGCCCAGTCGACCGCTCGGTTGCGGGTCGGATTGGTCGGGGCGGTTGCTTGCAAGGTCTTGCGGACTTCTTAAAAAGTATCGGTGCCGCCCGGTTCGGGGCGATGATCGCGGTCACCGCCGCGCTCATCGGCTTCTTTGCCTTCGTCATCATGCGTGTCACCACGCCGCAGATGACGACGCTGTTCACGGACCTGTCAGTCGAAGACTCCTCCAGCATCATCAAGGACCTGGAACGCCAGGGCATCCAGTTCGAGATCCGCAATGAGGGCTCCATCATCATGGTGCCCAAGGACAAGGTTACGCGGCTGCGGATGAAGCTCGCCGAGGGCGGCCTGCCCAAGGGCGGCGGCGTCGGCTACGAGGTGTTCGACAAGTCGGACGCGCTCGGCACCACCTCCTTCGTCCAGAACATCAATCATCTGCGCGCGCTCGAGGGCGAGCTCGCCCGTACCATCCGCGCCATCGACCGCATCCAGGCCGCCCGCGTCCATCTGGTGCTGCCCGAGCGGCCGCTATTCGCCCGCGAAGCGCCGGAGCCGTCGGCCTCGATCGTGGTGCGCGTCCGCGGCGCGCTGGAAGCCCAGCAGATCCGCGCCATCCGCCACCTCGTCGCCTCCGCCGTCAACGGCCTGAAGCCGCAGCGGGTCTCGATCGTCGACGAGGCCGGCCAGCTGCTCGCCGACGGCGCCCAGACCGATCCGGAGCAGGCGATCGGCGAGGAACGCCGCATCGCCTTCGAGAAGCGGATGCGCAAGCAGGTCGAGGACATCGTCTCCTCCGTGGTCGGCTCGGGTCGCGCCCGCGTGCAGCTCTCCGCCGATTTCGACTTCAACAAGGTCACCCAGACCTCGGACAAGTTCGACCCCGAAGGCCGCGTGTTGCGCTCGAGCCAGACCCGCGAAGAGCAGAGCATGACCGCCGACAACAACGGCCAGGTCACCGTCAACAACGAGCTGCCCGGCAACCAGCAGAACAACGGCGTCGCGCCCAAGGACCAGAGCAAGAAGACCGAAGAGACCAACAATTACGAGATCTCCCGCACCACCAAGACCGAGGTGACCGAGGCCGGCCGGGTCAACCGCATCTCGGTCGCGGTGCTGGTCGACGGCATCTACAGCAAGAACGACAAGGGCGAGCTGGCCTACCAGGACCGCACCAAGGAGCAGCTCGACCGCATCGCCACGCTGGTGCGCTCGGCAATCGGCTTCGACCAGAAGCGCGGCGACCAGGTCGAGGTCGTCAATCTGCGCTTCGCCGACGCGCCCTCCACCGCCCCGGTCGGCGAGCCTGGCGGCTTTCTCGGCATGCTGCAGTTCACCAAGGACGACGTCATGTACTTCGTCGAGCTCGGCGTGATGATGCTGCTCGGCCTCGTCGTGCTGTTCCTGGTGATCCGCCCGCTGGTCAAGCGCATTCTCGCCTCCGACGAGGTCGCCGCCGCCATCTCCGGCGTGCTGACGGGCCCAGCCGCCTCGGAAGAGGCCGCGCCGGCCGGCCAGCCGCTGCTGCCGAGCGGCGGCACCAGCGCCATCGACGTCGCCACCATTCAGGGCCAGGTCCACGCCCAGTCCGTTCACCGCGTCGGCGAGCTCGCCGAACGCAATCCCAACGAAACCGTCGCAATCATCCGCCAGTGGCTGACTGAGCCGACGAAATAACCAACGCCAAGTGCATCAAGAAGTGATCTGACATGGCCGCTAATCTGCAAAACGCCAACTCGAACGACATCACCAGCGTGATCTCCACGCTAGGTCAGCGCGCCGGCAGCCGTGAGGGCGGACCCAAGACAGAAGGTCTGACAGGGCCGAGGCGCGCCGCGATCCTGATGCTGGCGCTCGGCGAGCAATATGGCGGCAAGATCTGGAGCCTGCTCGACGACGACGAGGTCCGCCAGCTCTCGCTGGAGATGTCGACGCTCGGCACCGTCGAGGTCGACACCGTCGAGGACATGCTGCTCGAATTCGTCTCGCGCATGTCGGCCTCGGGCGCGCTGATGGGCAATTTCGACGCCACCGAGCGGCTGCTCCAGCAATACCTGCCGCCGGAACGCGTCAACGGCATCATGGACGAGATCCGCGGTCCCGCCGGGCGCAACATGTGGGAGAAGCTCTCCAACGTGCAGGAAGAGGTGCTCGCCAACTACCTCAAGAACGAATATCCGCAGACCATCGCCGTGGTGCTGTCGAAGCTGAAGCCGGAGCATGCCGCCCGCGTGCTCGGCATCCTGCCCGAGGAGCTCGCGCTCGACGTCATCAACCGCATGCTGAAGATGGAGGCGGTGCAGAAGGAGGTGATCGAGAGCGTGGAGAAGACGCTGCGCGTCGAGTTCATGTCCAACCTGTCGCAGACCCGCCGCCGCGACGCCCACGAGGTGATGGCGGAAATCTTCAACAATTTCGACCGCCAGACCGAAACCCGCTTCATCACCTCTCTGGAAGAGGACAACCGCGAATCCGCCGAGCGCATCAAGGCGCTGATGTTCACCTTCGACGACCTGGTGAAGCTCGATTCCGGCTCCGCCCAGACCTTGATGCGCAACGTCGACAAGGACAAGCTCGGCGTCGCGCTCAAGAGCGCGAACGAGGACGTCCGCAACTTCTTCTTCGGCAACATGTCCTCGCGCGCGGCCAAGATGCTCCAGGACGACATGGCGGCGATGGGCCCCGTGCGCCTGCGCGACGTCGACGAAGCCCAGGCGCTGCTGGTCAATCTCGCCAAGGACCTCGCCGCCAAGGGTGAGATCATGCTGACCAAGAACCGCGCCGACGACGAGCTGGTGTACTGATGGCCGCTCCGGCAAAATTCCTGTTCGATACCGACTTCGCGGCGCCCGAGCGCGCGACGCGCGAGAAGGCCGCGACCGCGGCAGAGATCGCGCAGAAGGTCGCGGAAGCCGAGGCGCGCGCCTATCAGGACGGCTTTGCCGCCGGCCAACGCGAGGCCAAGGCCGAGAGCGACCGCCGCGTCGCGCTCGCGATGGAGGAGATCAACATCGCCATCCGCGGCGTCGCCGCCGGCATCGGCAACATCGAGACCAGGATGGAGACCGAGGCGGTCGAGGTCGCAATCGCGGTGGCTCGCAAGTTGTGTGCCGACCTCGTCGCCGCCGAGCCGCTCGGCGAGGTCATCGCGCTGGTCAAGGACTGCTTCTCGCATCTGGTCGCGACGCCGCATCTCGTCGTCCGCATCAACGATTCGCTCTACGACAGCGCGCGCGAGAAGATCGAGCGGCTCGCCAAGCAGAGCGGCTTCGAGGGCCGGCTGGTGATCCTGGCCGAGCCGGAAATTGCCACCGGCGACTGCCGGATCGAATGGGCCGATGGCGGCGTCGTGCTGGAGCGCGGCGCCATCGCGGCCAAGATCGACGAAATGGTCGGACGCTATATCGCGTCCCGCAGGGGGAGCTAAACCATGAGCGACACCGACGGACAGGTCCCGCTGCCCGATCTCAACGGCCCGATGCCGCCTGCCGGCACCGACGTCGGCTACAACGAGGACGAATATGCGGCGCGTGCCGCCGCCGACCTCGAGGCGGTGTTCGACGTGCCGGTGCAGGTCTCGGCCGTGCTCGGCCGCTCCAAGATGGACGTCGGCGAGCTCCTGAAGCTCGGACCGGGCACCGTGCTCGAGCTCGACCGGCGCGTCGGCGAGGCCATCGACATCTACGTCAACAACAAGCTGGTCGCCCGCGGCGAGGTCGTCCTGGTGGAGGACAAGCTCGGCGTGACCATGACGGAAATCATCAAGGCCGAACGCGGCTGACACGCAAGGACATGACGCGCGACGGCGCGAGCAGACGGACAGGAGACTGACATGCGGCTTCTCATCGTTGGCACATTGAAGGGCCAGCTCACCACCGCCACCAAGATCGCGATGGAGAACGGCGCCACCGTGACCCATGCCGAGGATCACGAGCAGGCGATGCGCGTGCTGCGCGGGGGCAAGGGCGCCGACCTCCTGCTGGTCGACGTCGCGCTCGACATCCGCGACCTCGTGCTGCGGCTGGAAGCCGAGCACATCCACGCCCCGATCGTCGCCTGCGGCATCACCAACGACGCCCGCGCCGCGGTCGCTGCGATCCATGCCGGGGCCAAGGAATACATCCCGCTGCCGCCGGATCCGGAGCTGATCGCCGCGGTGCTGGCTGCCGTCGCCAACGATTCCCGCGAGCTGGTCTACCGTGACGATGCGATGGCAAAGGTGATCAAGCTCGCCCAGCAGATCGCCGGCTCGGACGCCTCGGTGATGATCACCGGCGAATCCGGCACGGGCAAGGAAGTGCTGGCCCGCTACGTTCACTCCCGTTCGGCCCGGGCCAAGCGTCCGTTCATCTCGATCAACTGCGCCGCCATCCCGGAGCACCTGCTGGAATCCGAGCTGTTCGGCCACGAGAAGGGCGCCTTCACCGGCGCGGTCGCCCGCCGCATCGGCAAGTTCGAGGAGGCGACCGGCGGCACGCTGCTGCTCGACGAAATCTCGGAGATGGACGTTCGCCTGCAATCGAAACTGCTGCGCGCCATCCAGGAGCGTGTGATCGACCGCGTCGGCGGCACCAAGCCGGTTCCGGTCGACATCCGCATCATCGCGACCTCGAACCGCAATCTCGCCGAGGCCGTGCGAGAGGGCACGTTCCGCGAGGACTTGCTGTTCCGCCTCAACGTCGTGAATTTGAAGATCCCGCCGCTGCGCGAGCGTCCCGCCGACATCCTCGAGCTCGCCCAGCACTTCGTGAAGAAATATGCCGACGCCAACGGCGTGCCGCTGCGTCCGCTCTCGGCCGAGGCGCGGCGCGTGCTCTCCGCCAACCGCTGGCAGGGCAACGTCCGCGAGCTCGAAAACACCATGCACCGCGCGGTGCTGATGGCCCAGGGCGACGAGATCGGGCCCGACGCCATCATCACGCCGGACGGCGACCGCCTCGACCTCGCCAAGACCGCCCCGGCCGTGGCGCATGCCACTATGGCCGCCGAGCAGGTGACGCGCGCGCTGGTGGGGCGCACCGTGGCCGATGTCGAGCGCGACCTGATCCTGGAGACGCTGAAGCACTGCCTCGGCAACCGCACCCATGCCGCCAACATCCTCGGCATCTCGATCCGCACGCTGCGCAACAAGCTCAACGAATATGCCGACGGCGGCATCCCGATCCCGCCCGCAGGCACGCCCGGGGAATATCCGCGGATGCCGATGATGGGCGCGTAGACGCCTGCGACCATCGAGCGGACGCGAATGCCCGGGCCAAGTCCGGGCATTTTCGTTTGGCGCAGGCCGCCACCCCGTCATTGCGAGCGCAGCGAAGCAATCCAGCATCCCTCGGCGGCGACAGACCGGATTGCTTCGCTGCGCTCGCAATGGCGAACCTCAAGAGCGTCCTTCGCATGACCGAACCGCGCCACGTGACTATGCCATCCGCGCGGCACGCCCTATAACCTCGCGCGAAAACCACGCGAGGGACACATGTCTGAAGCTCAAATCACGGATTGGCTGGCGTCGCAGAAGCAGGCGATGATCGACCTGCTGCGCGACGTCGTGAACATCGATTCCGGCTCCTATGACAAGGAAGGCGTCGATGCGGTCGGTGCGCGGTTCGAGCGGCATTTTGCCGAGCACGGCATTCCGTTCCGGCGCGAGGCCAACGCCACCTTCGGCGACGCGATCCATGCCGAGGTGGCAAAGCCCGGCAGCAACGAGAAGCCGGTGCTGTTGATGGGGCACCGCGACACCGTGTTCGGCAAGGGCGAGGCCGCGCGGCGTCCCTTCACGATCCGGGATGGCCGCGCCTATGGGCCCGGTGTCGCCGACATGAAGTCGGGCCTCGTCATGAATGTGTTCGTGGCCGCCGCCTTCCACAAGTTCGGCGGCGCACCGCATCCGATTAAGGTGCTCATCACCTCCGACGAGGAGATCGGCTCGCCCTCCTCGCGCCCGGTGATCGAGCGCGAGGGACGCGCGGCCCGCGCGGTGTTCAATTCCGAGCCGGGCCGGCCCACGGGCAACGTCGTCACCGGGCGCAAGGGCGGCATCTTCATGCACATGGCCATCACCGGCAAGGCCGCGCATTCCGGCGCCAACTTCGCCGCCGGCGTCAGCGCCATTGGCGAGCTCGCGCACAAGATCGTCCAAATCCACGCGCTCACTGATCTCGACAAGGGCATCACGCTCAATGTCGGCCTCGTGTCGGGCGGGCAGTCCGTCAACACGACCGCGCCTTACGCGGAAGGGCAGATCGACCTGCGCTATGTCGATCCGGCCGATCGCGCGCGGATCATGGGTGCGATCGAGAAGATCGTCGCGACGCCTTACGTGCCCGGCACCAGCGCGACGCTGTCGATCAAGGGCGAGTTCGTGCCGGTGATGCAGAGCGCGGACTCGAAGGCGCTGTTCGAAAACTATCAGGCGGCCGCAAGGCAGGTGGGCCTCACCACGCTGCAGGGCGAGTTCTCCGGCGGCTGCGCCGATTCCGGCTTCACCGCCGCCGTGGGCACGCCGACCATTTGCGGTCTCGGCCCGGTCGGCGGGCTCGCGCACACGCCGGAGGAATATCTGGAGATCGACAGCATCGTGCCGCGCGCACAGGCGCTGGCGCTGGCGATTCTGCGGGGGTGAACGGAGGTGCCGTAGGGTGGGTTAGCGAAGCGTAACCCACCTGGTCATTTTCCGTGGAGACAAACAGTGGTGGGTTACGCCTTCGGCTAACCCACCCTACGAGACCGTCACGAATAGCTCGGCGCATCCGGCTTGCGGAAGATGTGGATGGGATCGCCCGGCACGATCGGAGATCCGGAGAACATCGCGTAGGCGTAGAGCGCGAGATAGGCGATCGCGAGCGCGCCGATGGCGTAGAAGATCAAGGTAGCCACGCGCTTCATCGTTCCGCTCCATGCGTCCGGCGGGACAGTCAGGAGCGCTTCTAGAGCGACGAGGCGGAAAAGGCCAGCCTTGCGCGAGGCTCGCCGACGGCGATCAAATGCCGCGCCGGCCGCGCGCGGGAAGGCTGACATCGGCAAGCCGGGCCGCGTCTTCGTCCTGGTCGACCGCCACGTATTGGCCGTGCCAATAGGCCAGCGCGGCATTGCGAGTCGAGCTCCTGATATCCCTGACACGGCCGATGACGATGCCGTGCGAGTGCCGTTCGACGATCTCCTCGACTTCGCAATCGAAGGCCGAGAGCGCGCCGGCCAGCAGCGGGACACCAGAGACTGCCGTCACCCACTGGCTGCCTACAAAGCGATCCGCACCCTTCAGCCCGCCCTTGCCGGCAAAGCGTTCGGCAATGTCGAGTTGGTCAGCATTGAGGATGTTCACGCCGAAGGCGCCGTGGCGGCGGATCAGCGGAAACGACGAGGCGTCGCGGTTGATGCTGACCAGCAGCGTCGGCGGCTCGACCGACAGCGAGGTGACCGAGGTCACCGTCATGCCGGAGATGTCCTTGCCCCGCCCGGCCGTGATGACGCTGACGCCGCCGGTAAGGTGGCGCATGGCGCCGCGGAAATCGGCGGACGAGACGGGAATTTCGGTCATGAGCTCGCGGGGCACTACATTCATGGCGCTACTCCCCGCAAGCGGGGTTCCCTCTATTTAGGTACGATCGTCCGCCGACAACAGGTGGCTCAGGATCGAGCCTTCGAGCCCGGCAAGCTCGGCCGAGCCGCGCTGGCGCGGCCGGGCGGCGTTAACCGTGACGTCATGGGCGATGCGGCCCTCCTCGATGACGAGCACGCGGTCGGCCAGCGCCACGGCTTCCGAGACATCGTGGGTCACCAGGATCGCGGTAAAGCCCTGATCGCGCCAGACCCGCTCGAGGAGCCGCTGCATCGAGATGCGGGTCAGCGCATCCAGCGCGCCGAGCGGCTCGTCGAAGGCGAGCACGCGCGGGCGCGAGACCAGCGCACGGCCGAGCGCGACGCGCTGCTTCTGGCCCCCTGAGAGCACCGAGGGCCATTGATCGCGCTTGTCGGCGAGGCCGACCTCGATCAGCGCCTTCTCGGCGCGGGCATGCGCATCGCTTGAGACACGATCGCGGCCGAGGCCGACCTCGACATTGGCGAGCACGCGGGCCCAGGGCAGCAGCCGCGGCTCCTGGAACATCACGCGGATGTCCTCGGGCTGGATCTCCTGACCGAAGCTGATGCTGCCCGCATCGATCTTGTCGAGGCCGGCGATCAGGCGCAGCAGGGTGCTCTTGCCGCAGCCGCTCTTGCCGACGATCGCGACGAACTGGCCGGCGGGAATGTGCAGGTCGATGCCGCGCAGCACCTCGTTGTCACCGAAGGATTTGCGCAAGCCGCGGATGCTGAGCGGCAGGCCGCTGGCCTGAACTCGGTGTTCTTCTTGCCGCTCCTCGCGCACCACGCGGGCGTGAGGAGCGAAAGTGGCGCGGCCGGCGAGCTCTGTCTCGGGAAGAGAGGTACGAAGCGCTGTCTGCATGTGATTCCCAGTATTTTCGCTCAACGTTTCTGGAAGGCGGGGTGCCAGGAGAGCGTCAGACGCTCCAGCACGCGGGAGGCGCTGTCGGCGAGCTTGCCGAGCAGGGCGTAGATCAGGATCGAGAGCACGACGACGTCGATCAGCATGAACTCGCGCGCTTGCATCGCCATGTAGCCGAGGCCGGAAGAGGCCGCGATGGTCTCGGCGACGATCAGCGTCAGCCACATGATGCCGAGCGCAAAGCGGATGCCGACGAAGATCGAAGGCAGCGCGCCCGGGAAGATGACGCGGCGGAACAGTTCGCCATCGGTCATGCCGTAGATGCGGCCCATCTCGATCAGCTGCGGATCGACGGTGCGGATGCCGTGCAGCGTGTTGAGATAGATCGGGAAGAACACCCCGAGCGCCACCAGGAAGAGCTTTGCGCTTTCGTCGATGCCGAACCAGAGGATGACCAGCGGGATCAGCGCCAGATGCGGCACGTTGCGCACCATCTGCAGGGTGGTATCGGTGAGCCTGGCCGAGAGCTGCGACAGGCCGTTGGCGAGGCCGAAGGCGAAACCGATGCTGCCGCCGATCAAAAAGCCGACCGAGGCGCGCCAGAACGACACCCAGATGTTGCGGACGAGCTCACCGGAGACCAGCAGCTTCCAGCCCGCGAGCACGACGTCGCTCGGGGCCGGCAGCACCCGCGTCGGCACGAAGCCGGTGACGCTCGCGACCTGCCAGACCGCGATGATGGCGAGCGGCACGATCCACTGGATCAGGCCGTCGGCCCGCGGCAGGCGGATGCTGCGCGGAAGCGAAATGCTGTCGATCAGGCTCATGACTGCGACACCCGGTGCTGCGGACGGAAATCGCTGCCGACCGTCTCGCCGAACGGACCGCCGTTGAAATGCAGCTTCGTCACGTTGCTCGGCTGCTCCAGCGCGAGCAGCGGGAACACCAGCTCGGCGAAGCGATAGGCTTCCTCCAGATGCGGATAGCCCGACATGATGAAGGTATCGATGCCGAGATCCTGATACTCCTTGATGCGCGCCGCCACCGTCTGGGCGTCGCCGACCAGCGCCGTGCCGGCGCCGCCGCGTACGAGGCCGACGCCGGCCCACAGGTTCGGCGCGATCTCGAGCTTGTCGCGCTTGCCGCCGTGGAGCTGCGCCATGCGGTGCTGACCGACCGAGTCCATACGGGCAAAGTTCTTCTGCGCCAGCGCGATGGTGTCGTCGCTGACATGCCTGATCAGCTCGTTCGCGGCGTGCCAGGCTTCTTCGTTGGTCTCGCGGACAATGACGTGTAGACGGATGCCGAAGGAGAGTTTGCGGCCACGAGCGGCGGCAACCTCCCTCACCTTCGCGATCTTCTCGGCGACCAGCGCCGGCGGCTCGCCCCAGGTGAGATATTTGTCCACGGTGTCCGCCGCGACGTCGATGCCGGCATCGGAGGAACCGCCGAAATAGAGCGGGGGCCGCGGCGACTGCACGGGGGGAAACAGCAGCTTGCCGCCCTCGATGCGGATGTGCTTGCCCTCGGCGTTCACCGTCTTGCCGGCGAGCAGGTCGCTGTAGACGTTGAGGAACTCGCGGGTGACCTCGTAGCGCTCGTCGTGGCCGAGGAAGATGCCGTCGCCCTTGTTCTCGACGGGATCGCCACCGGTGACGACGTTGACGAGGAGCCGGCCGTTCGAGACGCGATCGAGCGTCGCGGTCATGCGCGCGGCGACGCTCGGCGATTGCAGGCCGGGCCGAACGGCGACGAGATAGCGCAGCCGCTCGGTGAACGGCGCGACCGAGGACGCAACGATCCAGGAATCCTCGCAGGATCGCCCGGTCGGCAACAGCACGCCGAAATAGCCGAGCTGATCGGCGGCCTGCGCGACCTGGCGCAGATAGTTGAAATTGACCTCGCGGCCGCCGATGCCGGTGCCGAGATAGCGGCCGTCGCCGTGGGTCGGCAGGAACCAGAGGATGTTGGCGTTTGATTGCTTGCTCATGAGTGTGCTCACGTTCCCGGCTTCCGCGCCACGTCGGAAATCTTGATGGATTTGGGGATCAGGCCGAGCGCGAAGAACGCGTCGGCCACCTGCTGCTGGTCGGCGATGACGGCATCGGTGATCGGCTTGATGCCGTAGGACTGGCGCTTCAGGGCCACCTCGACCACGGGGACCGGGAGACCGATCGAGGGAGCCAGCTGCTCGGCTACGGCGCGGATGTCGCCCTTGGCCCAATCATCGACCGCGCTGAGTTCGGCGAGCACGGCATCGACGATCTTCGGGTTGGCTTCGAGGAATTTCTTGGAGGCGAAGTAGAACTGGTAGTTGGCCACGATGCCGCTGCCATCGGCCAGCGTGCGTGCGCCGGTGGCCGCTTCCGCCGCGGCCTGGAACGGATCCCAGATCACCCAGGCATCGACTGCGCCGCGTTCGAAGGCGGCCCGCGCGTCGGCTGGTGCCAGGAACACGGTCTCGATCTCCGAGTATTTGACGCCGGCTTTCTCAAGCGCCTTGACGAGGAGATAGTGGACGTTGGAGCCCTTGTTGAGCGCGACCTTCTTGCCCTTGAGGTCGGCAACGGATTTCAGCGGACTTTCCTTCGGGACCAGGATCGCCTCGCCCTTCGGCGCCGGCGGCTCGTAGGCCACATACTGGATCGGCGCGCCGGCGGCCTGCGCGAAGATCGGCGGAGCTTCGCCGGTGTTGCCGAAATCGATCGCGCCGACGTTAAGCGCTTCGAGCAGCGGCGGACCGGACGGAAATTCGGTCCACACCACCTTGTAGCCGTCAGCGGCGAGCTTCGGCTCCAGCGTGCCCTTGCTCTTGAGCAGCACCAGCTTGCCGTACTTCTGGTAGCCGATGCGGACCACCTTATCCTGACCGTAGGAGGTGCCGACCGCGGCCGCGACGATGCCGATCGACAGCACGATGGCTGCGATCACGCGTTGAACGATGCGCTTCATGTTCAGACCTTTTTGAACGGGAAGAGTTGTCGGCACGGTCAGGCTGCCGGGTTGCGCCAGACGATGTCGCGAATATGAATCGGCTTCGGGATCAGGCCGAGCTTGTAGAAGCGGTCGGCGACGCCCTGCTGGGTCGCAACGATCTCGTCGGTGACGGGGCCGACCACGAAGTTCGCGCGATTGGCGGCGACGGTCTGGATATCCAAGGGAACGCCGGTAATCGCGGCGAGCGATCTGGCGACCTCGTCGCGGTGCTGCTCGGCCCATTGGCCTGCCGCGGTCGTCACGTCGACGATCTGCTGCAGGATCGCCCCATGGTTCTTCGCGAACTCGCGGTTGGCGATGTAGAAGGAATTGGTCTTGGTGACCTCGCGCGCATTGATCAGGATGCGGCCGTTCTGCTTGGTCTCGCCGATCGCGAAATACGGATCCCAGATCGCCCAGGCCTCGATGCTGCCATTGGCGAAGGCGGGGCCGGCATCCGGCGGCGTCAGGTAGACCGGGGTGATGTCGGCATAGGTGAGGCCGGCCTTCTCCAGCGTCTGCACCACGACGTTGTGGGCGCTGGAGCCCTTGGTGAAGCCGATGCGCTTGCCCTTGAGATCGGCGATGTCGCGGATTGGCGAATCCTTGGGCACCAGGATGCCCTGGCCGTTGGTGATGGGCTGGCCGGCGGCGTAGACGATCGCCGCGCCCGCGGCCTGGGCAAACACTGGCGGGGAATCACCCACCGCGCCGAAATCGACGCTGCCGACGTTCATCGCCTCCATCATCGGCGGCCCCGAGGAGAACTCGATCCACTTCACCTCGATGCCTGAGGCTGCGAAATGTCTTTCCAGGGCAGCCTGCTGGCGCGCGATGACCAGCACGCCGGTCTTCTGGTAGCCGATACGAATTTCCTTCACCGCGCCTTGCGCGATCGCATGCGATGCGAACGCAGCGGCGGCCGCAGTTCCAACCGAAAGTTTCAGAAAGTCCCGACGCTGCATTCCACACTCCCGGCCGCATGTGGCCGTCATCATTCACGTATGCCGAATGATGGTGCGCGTCATCGGAAGTGTCGAGACGTCCGGGAAAATAGCGATGCGAGCACTGCGCTGCATGCCGCGCGCGTGATTAATCTTTCAAGCGGGGAAGCGAATGAGGATGGAATTTTTCTGCACGCGAATGTGAGAGCTCCACGGATTTGGTCGAGCGGTCTTTGGCGCGAAACATAAAACGCGAAAACAACCCCATGCACAGTAGACGAGACGTGCAAGATCAACGACTTACGAATTATCCGAAATTTGTTTGACCTGTCGGGCAAAACAGCGGCAGAATGGCACGATTGCAGCCTTGGGGGAGAGGCTCCTTACCGGCCTATTGCTCCCACCTCACCGGCAGATTCTGCAGCCCGCGGAAGGCCCAGCCGCCGATCCGCACCTCTTCGTCCTCGGCGAGCTCGATGCGCGAGGCCCGCGCGAACAATGTCGGCAGCGCGACGTCGGCGATCATGGCGCGCGAGGCGAAGGCGCCGGCGCAGAAATGCGGGCCCGCGCCGAAGGCGACGCTCTTGGAGGTGTCGCGCCGCACGTTGAACTGGTCCGCGCGCTCGAAATGCTTCTCGTCGCGGTTGGCGGAGCCGAACATCAGGAATACGCGTTCGTCGAGCTCGAACGCCACATCGCGAATGGTCCAGGGTTTTGCGATGCGGCGCGGCGACATGCCGATCGGCGAGATCCAGCGGGCATATTCCTCGAAAGCCTGCAGCCAGGACACCTCGCCGCGCAGGACCAGATCGAGCTGGTCGGGATGGGTCAGCAGCGCCCAGACCGTGCCGGCGATCGCCTTGCGCGGCTCGTTCTGGCCGCCGGAGATGGCAAGCTTGACGTTGGCGCGCACGCTCTCCATCGGCATGTCCGAGGCGAGCAGCACGCCCAAAATGCTCTGGTCGGGATGCTTGCGCATCACCGGCAGGACGTCGTCGATCGCGGCGTCGATGCCCGCGGTTGCTGCATGACAGCGCGCCTCGACCTCAGGGTCGCCGGCATAATTGGCGATGCCTTCGATCATGCCTTGCGACCACGCGTCCATGTCCTGAAAGCCGATATTGGTAAGGCCGGTGATCGACTTCAGGCATTCGCCGGAGAACGGCAGCGCGAAGTCGCGCATGAGATCGATCCGGCCCGGTTCGAGTGAAGCGATGATGCGATCCGCATGGGCCTGGAACTGTGCGGTCCAGTAGCCCTTCACCGTCTTCGGTGAGACCGTCGGAAACATCGCCCGGCGCTCGACGAGATGCGCCTCGCCATCCTTGCGCATCATGTTGTGGCCCATCAGCCGGTTCATCAGGCCGGCGGGCTGGTGCGAGGAGAACACGTCGATCTGCTTCTCCGAGATCGAGATGTCGTCGCGGCTCGTCAGCAGCGTCGAGCCGAGCTGCGGCACGAAGGCGATCGGCGCCTCCTTCCGCATCTTGGCGAGCATCGGATAGGGGTCGGCCCAGAAGGCAGCCGGGTCGATCTCGATGCGCGGCGCGGTGCTCAAGCTTCGCTCCCTTGTCGTCTCCTCGATGCCGAGGCTAGCGCCTTTCAGTTGCCGCCGTCTGTCCCCATGGATTGGGACAGGCGGGCCAAAAGCTGCCTTTGTCTGCTTTCAACTCAGATGGCAGCTCCGGCCAGCAAGAAAGCGCCGCCAAGCGCGACCATCACAAGTCCAGGCCAGTTCGATTTGACGCCGAAACCGCTACCGGGCCTTTCAGGCTCCAGCGTGTCACGTCCGGAGCGAAGCCACTTCCCACCACTGAATCGACCTCGCCAAATGGGCTGAAACGCCATTTGGAGTACGCCGCCGAAAACAAGGAGCACTCCAAGCCATATGAGGATCATGCTCGCCTCCTCTACCCGCGAACGCCGATAGGTTGATGCGCCGAGAACCGTGGTCCATTCAGCGCTGCCCCCGGCTTACGGGATCAGACCGACCTTGAAAGCCGCCGGGACAACCTCTGACCTGTCAAATAGTTGATATATGGACATGATTTCTGCTAGCCGTCCATCCGGGCCGGCTTGGGAAATAGTAGCAATTGGTTCCGCCGAAGCGGATTGGTATCAAGGGCCTTGGGCGGGCGAAGCACGAAGGCTGCTGCAGAAATGCACGCCGCGCGTCTGAAAGATCGGTCGAATCTGATGGGTCCAGCGCAGCAATGACGGGCATCGATTTCGAGCAGATCGTGGACCGCATCCACGAGGCAGCGACCGTTCCGGAGCTCTGGCCGGACGTCCTGGAGAACATCGCTCATGCCGCGGGCGCGCATGGCATGGTCATGATCACCTCGGACTCCGATCAATGGTCCGGTGTCTGGAATGGTGTCGTGACGTCGCCGTCGATCCGCGAGGCTTTCTCGGCGTTCCTGCGTGGCGACCTCTCCAGCCGGACGGAGACGACCCCGCGACTCCTGGCGCTTGATCACCCCGGCTTCGTCGGCGAACACGAGGCATTTTCGCCGGAGGAATGGGAGCGCGATCCCTATCGGGTGGAATGGAACAAGAAGTGGGGCTTCGAACACGCCTGCGCGACGGCGGTCCGCAGCCCGTCCGGTGAGATCATCGTCTTCCACATGGAAAGACTGGCCGGCCGCCCCGCCTTTTCGCGGCAGGATCTCGATTTTCTCGACCGCTTTCGCCCCCATCTCGCGCGGGCGGCTTTGCTGTCGACACGCTGGCGCCTCACCCGGATGCGGGCGGCAACCGAGGCGCTGTCGCTGGTCGGCTTGCCGGCCCTCGCGATCACGCGCTCCGGGCGGGTTCTGACCGCCAACGCCTTGATCGAAGCCATGACTGACCTTCTGCAATGGTTGCCGAAGGACCGGATCGCGATCAAGGACCGGGCGGCCGACACCCTGCTGCGCGCCGGCCTCACCCAACTCGATGTGCCGGACAAGGCCGTGTGCTCCTTCGCCGCGCGTCGCGCCAGCGATCTCGATCGGGTGGTGCTTCATCTCGTGTCGATGCCTGGCGAAGCCCGCGATCTCTTCGATGGGGCGGTTGGCCTCCTCATCGCAACGCCGGTCGCCGCCTCGCAGGCACCGAGCCTTGCCCTCATTCGTGGCCTGTTCGATCTCACCCCGAGCGAGGCGCGCGTTGCGCGCGGAATTGCGCAAGGACAGACGATCGGCGACATCGCCGCGCATCACGGGCTCAGCCGCGAAACCATCCGCACGCAGGTCAAGGCCGTCCTCGCCAAGACGGGAACGCGGAACCAGAAGAGCGCAGCCGCCCTCTTCGGCGCGATCCCCAAATTACCGCTGAGAGATTGACGCCGGACTTGTCCGGTGGCGTGCGTCGGCAGGGACAAGCTTCGCTTCACCCAAATGGGTGAAGACACAGGCCGGCGCTCCGGGTTCAACTCCGCCCAAATTGGATGTCTGGCGAGAAGCGGCGGCGATGGCGGGACCGGAATTTCCGATTTTCGAAGTGACCCTGGCGCAGCGCAGGCGCAGGACATGGAGCTGGAGCGTCTGCACCATTCAAGGCGCGGTGGTGATGCAGGGCCGGGAAGCCAGTCGACCCGCAGCAAAGTACCAGGCCGAGAGAGCGCTGTTCATGCTGCTGCTCACCGCGCCCTATCGTTCCCGACTTTCCGCATAGCAAGGGGGCTCCTCGAGCGCTGCAGGGTTGCCGACGCCTTAGTTCAGCTGGCGCGTCAGCAGGCGCAGCACGATCGCAAACAATTCGCTCTGCGAGGAGATGCCGAGCCGCTCATAGGCGCGCTTGCGGTAGGTCAGGATCGAATGCAGGCTGATGCCGAGCGCCTGCGAAATCGCCTCCGAGCTGAAGCCTCCGAGGATATGGCGGCAGACCTCCTGCTCGCGCAGGGTGAGCGCGGAGAGCGGCTTGCGCGTCGCGAACAGGGACGCAAGATCGGACGTCGGCTTCTCCTGGAAATGGCGGGCGACGCTGGCTGCGATCGCCGGTGCGATCGCCCCGAGCCGCTCGCGCTGGGCGGCGCTGAAGCGGCCCTGCGCGGCGATCCGATAGAAGTTGACGTAGAAGCAGGTGTCACCGGTCCAGATCGCGGTCGCACATTTGTCGACGATGCCGGAATCCTGGAAGAAGATCTTGCGATAGCGCGCGCCGTACATGCGCGGCGCGAAGCGAGGCAGCATGATCGGCGCGCCGCCCTCGCCTTCGAACAGCGCATCGCGGTTGGGATCCGTTTCGTGGAACTGGCCGGCATAGGCGGCGCCGAGATCGGCGCCGATCGGGATGTTGCCGGCATCGAGCAGGCAGCTTGCCGCGCCTGCCCGGCTCAGCGCGAACACCATGCAATGGCCGACATCGGCCTGCCGGCGCAGCGTGTCGATGAGCACATCGGGAAAATCGGAGCGGCCGATGGCGAGCACCGCGGGCGTGACATCGCCGGCCGACGGATGAAAGGTTGTCCCGTTGGGTCGCACCGTATTCCTCCGCAAGACGCTCTTTTGCGAGAGGATAGCAGCAACGGAATCTTACCGGAAGCGCTCACGAGCACCGCCCAAGGCCGCTCGGCTGTTGCAGACACCATTGGCGGGTCTCACGCTGCGCCTCCCCCTTCGAGACGGCATCGTCGCGATTTTCTCAGATGAGGCTTATCCGATGGCCCCACCGAGTCACTTCACCCTGTGCCTGAAAGCAATCTCGCGCAGATGACTGAAAAGCTTTGAGAGCCGCTTCAAGCGCTCACTGACCAGCGCGCAAAGAAGCATCAGCCACGTTGCGAGCGCGACACACCACAACAGAAATTCCAATGCTGCGGGCATGAGGGCACCTTTCGAAACGAGTTGCGAAACAAAGGCGGGGCACTGATGCTCGGTTAAAAACGCGAGCGCTGCGTCTGCGTTATCAGCCTTTATGGCCTCTCGCGCTGCCGCGATCATGATCGCCTCCGCTGCCGACCGCATTCGAAGGCTATTACGACCTCCTGAATTGCACTAGAATTAATGCTGAAAGTCACAATTCCATTTCGGGGAATGATCCGATGGACAGGCTCGATGAACTTGCGACATTCGTCGCGATAGTTGAGGTTGGAAGTCTGGTAGGCGCAGCAAAGCGATTGAAGCGTTCGCCTCCCGCGGTCACTCGCGCGCTTGCGGCCCTCGAGGAAAGGGTCGGAAGACGATTGGTGGAGCGAACAACCCGCCGCCTTGCACCGACGGATGCCGGACGCCACTTTGCTGAGCGCGCCCGCGAGCTGGTCAACGGCTACTCGACCGTCATGAGCAGGCTTGTCGAGACGGAGGGGGCTCCGCTGCACGGTATCCTGCGAATAGCCGCTCCCACCATCTTCGGACGCCGTCATGTCGCTCCGATCGTATCGAGCTTCCTTGACGCTCATCCGGCGATCCGTATCGAGCTCGTCATGGGCGAAAGATCGCTCGACCTGATCAGTGAAGGCATCGATGTTGCGGTCAGGATAGGTCAGCCGCGCGACTCGCGCCTCGTCGTCAGATCAGTGGGGTCGGTCCGTCGCGTCCTGGTCGCCAGCCCTTCGTACTTGCGCAGGCAACCTGAGCTTCGACATCCGCGAGACATACCGAAGCACGATGTCGTGTTCTTTTCCGGATTTGCGGGGCCGACCGAACTGCGTTTTCAGAATCGAGGTCGCTTGCACACGGTTCGCATGATGCCGCGCCTCATGACGACAGATCTCGACACGGTCATTGCCGCCGTGACATCGGGCCAAGGCATCGCTCGACTGTTATCCTATCAGGTCGAAGCCGAGATTTCGTCAGGCAAGCTCGTGCGTCTTCTTCCGGCCTATGAGCCGCCGGCCGTACCGGTTCAAGTCGTGATTCCCGGTTCCCGGCGCACCGCACCGGCTGTGAGGGCATTCGCGGATCACGCCGCTGCGTCGCTCCGTACCCTTTCGATCATCCGCCATTGACTTCAAGGGAGCTGCGCGGGGCGGGGTGTCCGGTTCTCTGCCTGCAGCCAAACCCATCAGTTCCCCCGCGAGGAACGATTGCAGCCCCGCTTTATTGGTCCGTATCTTCAAGGCTTGATCAGGGCGTTGCCCAGGCCGCTCATCGAAGGATCAGTCGATGCGCATCCTTCTCGTCGGGGCTACAGGACTTATCGGATCGGCGATCCACGCCAGACTGTCCGCCGAAGGACATGACTGCATCTTGGTGTCGCGTCATCCCGCGGCGGCGCACGATCCTCGCCACGTCGCGCTCGACGTCGCCCGGACCACCGATGTGTCGAAATGGAAGGGCCTTCTCGCCGGCGTCGATGCCGTGATCAATGCAGCGGGTGCGCTGCAGGGACAGGACATGCAAGGCGTTCATGTCGCCGGCAGCGCGGCACTCTATGCGGCCTGCGAGACCGCCGGGGTCCGCAGGGTCATCCTGTTCTCGGCAATCGGCAGCAATGTCGATGCGCTCAGCGATTTTTCCCGCACCAAGCGCGAGGGCGAAGCCGCCTTGATGGCGCGGGAGCTCGATTGGGTGGTGCTGCGGCCTTCTGTCGTGGTCGGCCGGCCCGCCTATGGTGGCAGCGCGCTGCTGCGCGGGCTGGCGGCGCTGCCGGTTCTGCCGGTCATGCCGGACACGGCGGCGATTCAACCGGTGCATCTCGACGACGTCGTTGAGACCGTGCTGTTCTTCCTGCAGCCCGGCGCGCCTTCACGGGTCGCGGTCGATCTGGCCGGCCCGCGGCGGATCGCCTTCAGCGATGCGGTCGCGCTGTTTCGCGCCTGGCTGCGCTGGCGCCCGGCCTATCGCCTGCAGCTGCCGCGCTGGGCGGCTTCAATTGCCTATCGTGCGGGCGACGTTGCGCAGATGCTGGGATGGCCAACGCCCATCAACACGACGGCACAGGCGGAAATGCGCCGCGGTGCGACCGGCGATCCCGAGCCCTGGCGTCGATTGACCGGCACTCCACCGCGCGATCTCGAAGTCGCGCTCGCACGCGAGCCTGCGTCGGTGCAGGAACGCTGGTTTGCACAGCTGTATGCGCTCAAGCCGCTGATCTTTGGCGTCTTCGGCGCGTTCTGGATCGCCACCGGCATCATCTCGCTGAGCGCGGGCTGGAATATCGGCATGTCGTTGCTGCTTGAAGGCGGGCTGCAAGGGAACGTCGCGGCGCTCGTCGTCACCGCGGGCGCGCTCGCCGACATCGTCATCGGCATCGCCATTCTCTGGCGGCCTCTGAGCCGCTACGGACTCTGGGCCGCACTGATCATCTCGCTCACCTATGCCGTGATCGGCACCGTCCTGGTGCCACGGCTGTGGGCCGATCCGCTGGGACCGATGCTGAAGATCTGGCCGGTGATCATGCTCAACCTGGTCGCCATGGCCATCCGCGAGGATCGCTGATGCTCTACTTCCTCGTGAAGATGGCGCACATCATCGGCGCTGCCGTGCTGCTCGGCACCGGGGCCGGCATCGCCTTCTTCATGCTGGTGGCGCATCTGCGCGGCGACCCGCGCGAGATCGCGGGCGTCGCGCGGACGGTGGTGCTGGCCGACTTCCTGTTCACGGCGAGTGCCGTGATCCTGCAGCCGATCACCGGGACATGGCTCGCCTGGTCGAGCGGCTATTCCCTCGGCGACGGCTGGGTGGCGGCGTCGATTGCACTGTATCTCGTGATCGGCGCCTTCTGGCTGCCGGTGGTGTGGATGCAGATGCAGATGCGCAATCTCGCCGTCGCGGCGGTCGCGAACAACGGCAAGCTGCCCGCCCGCTATCACCGTCTCTTCTGGTGGTGGTTCGCCTTCGGCTTTCCGGCGTTCGCGGCCGTGCTGATGATCTTCTGGCTGATGATCGCCCGTCCGGCCATTCCATACTGGGATTAGGTTCGCCTTCAGGACAACCCACCTGCCTGATCACCCAACCAGAGCGAGGCGCGTGGCCACGCACCCCGCTCTCCCTCGCCTCATTTAGGGAGCCTTCACCTCGGCCCGGGCAGCTGCCGCGGCGTCCATCCCGGCCTGCTTGACCCGATCCACAATTTCGGCGCCGGTATCGCTGATTTCCGAGAAAACCGTGTCCGAGGCTTCGCGCATGGCCTGCGAGACCGCACCGGCGCGCCGGTTCAGGTCGGCCTTCACGTCGTCGCTGACGTCTCCGATATACTGGTTCTCGATCTCGGAGGCGCGGAACGCGCCTGCCACGGCCGCACCAATCGCGATGCCCACGACCCCCAGCACGAGCGGTTGCCGCTCCAGCATGTCCGCCAGTGACGACTTCGCACTCGTCACGGTGTCCTTGTTCGGAAGCGCATTGCCCAGCTTGCTGAATTGCTCCTGCGCGAAGGCGACGCCCTCGTCGAAACGATCCCGGACGCCCTCGGCGGCCTGCGAGACAGTATCGGAAGTGGCGGCGGTCGCGCCACGCGGGGTCTCCCCGAACCCTTGCGAGCTGTCGTTGTCCATTTCGGGGGCGGTCGGCGGCGCCACGGTCCGCTTGATCGCGGATGCTGCCGAGCTGAAGCCGCGCGTCCCTAAGTCGGCAACGGGTTCGACGGCCTCGGCAGCAGAACGCGCTACAGTCTTTAACTTCTGGTCGCCGGCCAATAGCCAAAGCGCGCCGCCTCCGATGAGGGCCGCGGCAAGCGGATTGTCCCTGGCGGCCGTTACCAGATTGTCGATAAAACCGGTCTTTGTGCTGCTCATCGCACCATTCCCTTCACGGTGTCCTTGTCTTTTTCCAGCTGGCCGATCGTTTCGCGGGGAGCCAGCTGACGCATATCAAGCCGGTTCATGCCCATGGCGACCAGCGCGGCGGCGATGGCCGCAGCGATGACTGCCGATGTCAGATATGACAGCGGCTGCGACCATCCTGCGGAGATCAATGCGGCGGATAGAGCGAATAAGGCCATGACGATGGCCGGGATCACCAGAACGGCGCCGCCTACGATCAAGCCGACGGCGCCGCCGATCTTCTGGAGCTTCTCGCCAACTTCTGCCTTTGCCAGGTCGATCTCGTTCTGGAACAGCTTGGCGAACTGCGACATGGCATCGCCGAGCAGCGTCGAGATTTCCCTGAACTCGCTTTTGCTGGTTTTGATATCGCGCTCGATGCTCATGGTAACGTGCTGCCCTGGAAGGATGAGGATTGTTGCGTATGGGGGTTACGGGTCCCGGACTCCCGATTCCAGTTTTGCTCTCCCGCCGAAAACGGTCTCCCGCCCGACGTTTGCCCGCTCCCCGACGTGCTGCCGGGGGTGTTGCGCTGCCCTTGGGATGACGACTGTCCGCCCGATGCCTTCAGGAAGCGAACGGCCGCGAAGCCAGCCAGCACCGATATGCCAAGAAAGGCGGCCGGCTGACGTTTGGCGAAATCGGTCGCGCCTGCGACAAGATCTCGGAAGCTTCCGTCCCGAATCTTCTGGGCGGCATCCTCGACATAGTCCGCCGCCGAACCGATGCCGCGTGCGGCGAACGGTACGTCGCTCTCGAAAGCCCGTCCGGCCTCGCGGATGTTGGCCGCGAGGCGCTCGACGAAATCGGCGCCCGATCGCTGCTGTTCGCGCGCCTGGCTCTGAATCTGGTCCATGGTTCCGTCCGCGACGCCCTTTGCTGCATCCGCGGCCTCGCCGAACTTGTCTCGCGCGACGTCGGCCGATGCCCGGAACGCATCGCCGGCGCGCTGCTTCATCTCCGCTCCGGCATCGCCGATCTGCTCTTTCATGTCCTTCGCGGTGCCCTTGTCCTGGTTCTTTGTGAACTGCTTCACGTTCTGCGGGTCCAAATCGCTCATGATGGTTTCCTTCAGGTGTTGGTTTGAGAGGGGCTAAAGGCAGCTTTGACCACGTCGTCCGCAGCCTCCTTCAGAGTGTCCGCCATGTTCTGCGTCATGCGGCTGGCATGGGTGCCGAGATCAGCATCGGCGACCCTTTGCACCGCAGCATCGGCCGCCGACGTGGTGGCGTCTTTCGCGGCCTCGAACCCGGATTGCGCCGCGGCGGCAGCAGCCTGCTTCACCTCGTCGCTCGTCCGGCCCATAACCTTAGCTTCGACCTTGGTCTCGGGAAGAGCAGCCGCAATGATGGCGCCGATCGCGATGCCCAGGCCGCCGATGAGCGCAGCATTGTCGCCAATGGCCTGCCGGGCCTGGTCAGGCGCGCTCGCCGCGGCATCCCTGGTTGCATTCATGCCACTCTTGAGCTTTTCACTCGCAAAACTGGCAGCACGCGCCGCGCTCTCCCGCAGATCGGCGGCAATGCCGGCGGCCTTCTCCTGCGCGTCATCAGCCATGCCAGCGGTTCGGCTTTGCGCGGAGGATAGCGTCTCCTTGGCGTCACCCTGCATCGCCCGTGCGCTCTCGGCCACCTCCTCAAGCATGTGCCCGGCTTTGTCCATGACCGGGGCGGTGACGTCTGCAGCACGATCGCGCACCGTCTTCGAGGTCAGAGCGAGTCCTGCGCCGATCATGAGAAGTGGCAACGGCGTACCTCGCACCAACCGAAGCAACGGAACGCCCACTGCGGCGCCGGCGGCCACTGCGCCCATCGGGTTGTCCATGATCTGTTGCTTGAGCCCTTCGACCCAGCTCTGGGTCTTGTGGCTGACGTATTCGGTGACTTCGGATTTGATGTGCTGCGGCGAGACTTTGTGGCGAATGTCCTCGGCGGTGTCCGATATCTGCTCCTTCAACCGTCCGACCGTTGCCGCCAGCTCCGCGCGGCTACGCTCGGACTCCCGTCTCAATTCCTCCACGGATCGTGTCATCGCGTTACCCTCTTGCTTTGTTTCTTGGATTTGAGGTCGAACTCACGCTGTGTTGAATCGTTCCTCGCGCCGCTTGGGCGCTTGCTGGGACGACGATATGCGTGAAGCAGCGCAAGGGAGAGCGACGTCGAGCGCCCAGCCATTGCTGGATGCAGAGAGTTCGAAAGGTCTGCTCCGGGTCAAAACGCCGCACTCCTGCGCGGCTCACCGCACCGGCTTCAGCGCCAGGAAGCAGGACCTGTCGTTGCTTACACGCTACCCCGCCGCCGCCTTCGCGGGGGCCACGTTGATCGCCAGCTTGCCGTAGCGATCGGTGAAGGCCTCGGTATCGATCTCTTCCAGCTCGATCTCGCCGCTCATCACGCCCTGCTTCCAGGCCGCCTGCGCCGGATCGTTCTGGAACTCCGGCATCACCTCGCGGCCGAACAGCTCCAGCGACTCGCAGATATGCTCGTGGCTGTTCTTGCCGGCCTGGTTGAGCAGGATGACCTGATCGATGTGCGAGGACTGGAAGCGCTTCAGCTTCTTGCGGATCGTGTCGGGTGAGCCGATCAGGCCGCCACGCAGCGCCGCCTCCTGGGCTTGCGGATTGTCGCGCTTCCACTTGTTGTACTCGTCCCACATGTTGACGGTGTAGGGCGCGGGGCGCTGGCGGCTCTGCGAAGCGCCGTAGAAGCGCAGCGCAAACTGGAAGAAGGTGGCGCCGTCGGCGCGGGCGCGCGCCTCCTCGTCGGTCTTGGCGCACATGAAGAACGAGACCAGCGCCATGTTCGGATTGATCTCGTAGTCGGCGAGCTTGTGCAGCCGCTTGGTGATGGCGTTGTAATAGGCGTGCACCCAGGCATGCGCGGCATCGGCGCTGACGAACTGGAAGCCGAGCGCACCGAAACCGTGGCGGCCGGCACGTTCGATGGTCGGCAGCTGCGAGCAGGCCATCCACAGCGGCGGGTGCGGCTTCTGCACCGGCTTGGGCACGACGTTGCGCAAGGGGATGTCGAAATATTTGCCGTGATGCTCTGAGCCTGCGTCCTTAAACATCGGGAAGATGGCCGCGACCGCCTCCTCGAACACCTCCTTCTTGGTCTCCATGTCGCGGCCGAACGGCTCCAGCTCGGTGATCGAGGCGCTCTCGCCCATGCCGAACTCGCAGCGGCCGTTGCTGAGCAAATCCAGCACTGCGACGCGCTCGGCAACCCGCGCCGGATGATTGGTGGTGAGCTGGAGGATGCCGTGGCCGAGCCGGATGTTCTTGGTGCGCTGGCTTGCGGCAGCCAGGAACGATTCCGGCGAGGGCGAGTGCGAATATTCTTCGAGGAAGTGATGCTCGACCACCCAGGCATGGTCGTAGCCGAGCTTGTCGGCGAGCTCCATCTGCGAGAGCGCATTCTGATAAAGGGCGAGTTCGTCGCCGGCCGCCCAGGGCCGCGGCAGCTGCAGCTCGTAGAAGATGCCGAACTTCATGGCGTCGCTCTCCCGCTTATTGTTGTTAACGGCATCTTAATGCGCGAGGCGACGCTGTCTACGGATGCGCAATTCCGCCACGTGGGAGACGATCCATCCTCCGGCGCAGCGAGAAGCAGCCAACCGACATTGATCCAAATCAACGCGCTGTCGGGTGGAACGTATCTAAAGTGCAGCAAGGCGACGGCCCGGATGCCGTCACGATTCCCCACAGCTTCAAGAGACCGAATATGTCGGCCCCTGACGACACGACGTCGCGCGTGCGCCGTAAGCGCATGGAGATTTTCGCCTTCCTGTTCCTGACCGCGATCGTGATGCCCGTGCTCGCGGTCGGGACCGTCGGCAGTTACGGCCTTGGCGTCTGGATCTACCAGATGTTCGCCGGCCCTCCCGGCCCGCCGCCCTCCCCGCATTGATCGGCAACCAGCGAAAGACAGGCATCATGGCTCATGCCACACTCAACCGCCGCGCCTTGATCACCGGCCGGATGCTCAGCGCCGACCGCGTCATCGCGCCGCCGGGCGCCGAGATCGCCAGCATCATCGTGCAGGCGCGGCCCGAACGCCTTGCCGAACTCGAAGCCGAGATTGCCGCGCTGCCCGGCTGCGAGATCCACGGCCGCGACGCGCGCGGAAAGCTCGTCGTCGTGGCTGAAGCGGCGGATGCCGGCAGCCTTGGCACCATGCTCAACACCATCCAGTCGCTGCCGAACGTCTATTCCGCAGCGCTCGTCTTCCACGCCATTGAAACCGCCTGAGTCAGGAAGAGCCATCATGACATCGCCGAAGCTCGACCGCCGCCAGATGCTCAAGCTCGAGGCCGCCGCGATCGCCGCGGCCGCCGCCGGCCTGCCGGCACCGGCGCTCGCCGCCAACCTCGCCGCCGAGCGGAAGGAGAGCGAATTGAAATGGGACAAGGCCGCCTGCCGCTTCTGCGGCACAGGCTGCTCGGTGATGGTCGCGACCAAGGACAACCGCGTCGTCGCCACCCATGGCGACATCAAGGCCGAGGTCAATCGCGGCCTCAACTGCGTTAAGGGCTACTTCCTCTCCAAGATCATGTACGGCCATGACCGGCTGACGCAGCCGATGCTGCGCAAGACGGGCGGCAAGTACGACAAGAACGGCGAGTTCACGCCCGTCACCTGGACCGAAGCCTTCGACATCATGGAGCTGAAGTGGAAGGAGGCGATCAAGAAGCGCGGCCCCAACGGCGTCGCCATGTTCGGCTCCGGCCAGTGGACGATCTGGGAAGGCTATGCGGCCTCAAAACTGTTCAAGGCCGGCTTCCGCACCAACAACATCGACCCCAATGCCCGGCACTGCATGGCCTCGGCGGTCGCCGGCATGATGCGCACCTTCGGCATCGACGAGCCGGCAGGCTGCTACGACGACATCGAGGCGACCGACGCCTTCGTGCTGTGGGGCTCCAACATGGCGGAGATGCATCCGATCCTGTGGACGCGCATCGCCGACCGGCGGCTGTCCGCACCGCATGTCCGCGTCGCCGTGCTCTCCACCTTCGAGCACCGCTCGTTCGACCTCGCCGATATCGGCATGGTGTTCAAGCCGCACACCGACCTGTACATCCTCAACGCCATCGCCAACCACATCATCAAGACCGGTCGCGTCAACAAGGACTTCGTTGCCGCACATACCGTGTTCAAGCGCGGCCAGACCGACGTCGGCTACGGCCTGCGGCCCGAGCATCCGCTGCAGAAGAAGGCGACGGGCGCGGCGAAACCCAACGACGCCACCGACATGAGCTATGACGAATTCGCCAAGTTCGTGTCGGAGTACACGCTGGAGAAAGCCGCCCAAATGTCGGGCGTGCCGCTGAACCGGCTCGAGGCGCTCGCCGAGCTCTACGCCGATCCGAAGACGAAGGTGGTCTCGTTCTGGACCATGGGTTTCAACCAGCACACCCGCGGCGTCTGGTGCAACAACCTCGTCTACAACATCCACCTTTTGACCGGAAAGATCTCCGCGCCCGGCAACAGCCCGTTCTCGCTGACCGGCCAGCCCTCGGCCTGCGGCACCGCGCGCGAGGTCGGCACCTTCTCGCACCGTCTGCCCGCCGACATGGTGGTGACCAACAAGAAGCATCGCGACCACACGGAGCAGATCTGGCAGCTGCCCGAAGGCACCATTCCGGACAAGCCGGGCGCGCACGCCGTGCTGCAAAGCCGGATGCTGAAGGACGGCCTGATCAACGCCTATTGGGTGCAGGTCAACAACAACCTGCAGGCCGGTCCCAATGTCAACGAGGAGATCTATCCAGGCTTCCGCAACCCCGACAATTTCATCGTGGTCTCCGATGCCTATCCAACCGTGACGGCGCTCGCCGCCGATCTGATCCTGCCCACCGCAATGTGGGTGGAGAAGGAAGGCGCCTACGGCAATGCCGAGCGGCGCACCCAGTTCTGGCACCAGCTCGTCCCCGCGCCGGGCGATTCGAAGTCGGATCTCTGGCAACTCATGGAGTTCTCCAAGCGCTTTAGAATCGAGGAGGTCTGGCCCGCGGAGCTGATCGCCAAGAAGCCGGAATATCGCGGCAAGACCCTGTTCGACGTGCTCTACAAGAATGGCCAGGTCGACAAATTCCCGGTCACCGATATCGAGCCGGGCTATGCCAACGACGAATCCAAGGCGTTCGGCTTCTACGTCCACAAGGGCCTGTTCGAGGAATATGCCCAGTTCGGCCGCGGCCATGGCCACGACCTCGCGCCGTTCGACACCTATCACCGGGAGCGCGGCCTGCGCTGGCCCGTCGTCAACGGCCAGGAGACCAAGTGGCGCTTCCGCGAAGGCAGCGACCCCTACGTCAAGCAGGGCACCAACGTGCAGTTCTACGGCCATGCCGACGGCAAGGCCCGCATCTTCGCGCTGCCCTACGAGCCGCCGGCGGAATCGCCCGACAACGAATATCCCTACTGGCTCTCGACCGGCCGCGTGCTGGAGCACTGGCATTCCGGCACCATGACGCGCCGCGTGCCCGAACTGTTCAAGGCTTTTCCAGAAGCGGTCTGCTTCATGCATCCGGACGATGCGCAGGAGGCGAAGCTGCGCCGCGGGGACGAGGTGAAGGTGGTCTCCCGCCGCGGCTTCATCCGCGCCCGCGTCGAGACGCGCGGCCGCGACCGGCCGCCGCGCGGCCTCGTCTTCGTGCCGTGGTTCGACGAATCCAAGCTGATCAACAAGGTGACGCTCGACGCCACCGATCCGATCTCGCTGCAGACCGACTTCAAGAAATGCGCCGTGCGCATCGAGCGGGTGAACATGTCATGATGAAACGATCCGCAATCATCCTGCTCGCCTTCGCGATCGCAGCGGGCACGAGCTCGCTGACGGCGCAGACGGTGAGCTCCGGCCTGCGCGGCCCGACCCCGCTCAACGACGAGGGCCCGGCGCCGCCGATGCTGCCGAACCGCAACACCTCCGAGAAGGAGGTGCGCAACTATCCGGAGCAGCCGCCCGTCATCCCGCATAATATCGACGGCTACCAGGTCGACCTCAACGGCAACAAATGCCTGTCCTGCCATGCACGGGCGCGCACGGCGGAGTCGCAGGCGCCGATGGTGTCGATCACGCACTTCATGGATCGCGACGGCCAGTTCCTGGCCTCGGTCTCGCCGCGCCGCTTCTTCTGCACCGAATGCCACGTGCCGCAGAACACCGCCAATCCTCCGGTCAGCAACGATTTCACCGACATCGACACGCTGCTGTCACGCGCAAGCCCGGGTGGCCGCAGATGACGACGACTGCCGACGATCCCAACGCGGAGCTGAATGCCAAGCGCGGCGTCATCGCGCGCAGCCGGGCGTTCCTGCTCGAGCTGTGGCAGGTGCTGACCCGGCCGAGCTCGGTGTTCGCGCTCGGCACCCTGGTGCTGGCCGGTTTCGTCGCCGGAGTGATCTTCTGGGGCGGCTTCAACACCGCGCTGGAGATCACCAACACCGAGAAGTTCTGCACCGGCTGCCACGAGATGAAGGACAATGTCTACGCCGAGCTGAAGTCGACCGTCCACTTCACCAACCGCTCCGGCGTGCGCGCGACCTGCCCGGACTGCCACGTGCCGCACAACTGGACCGACAAGATCGCGCGAAAGATGCAGGCCTCCAAGGAGGTCTGGGGCAAGATCTTCGGCACGATCGACACCCGCGAGAAATTCCAGGATCACCGGCTCGAGCTCGCCGCGCACGAATGGGCGCGCTTCAAGGCCAACGACTCGCTGGAATGCCGCAACTGCCACAGCGCCGATTCCATGGACATCACCAAGCAATCGCCGCGGGCCTCGGTGGCGCACCAGCGCTTCCTCTTCACCAAGGAAAAGACCTGCATCGACTGCCACAAGGGCATCGCCCACCAGCTGCCCGACATGCGCGGCGTTCCCGGCTGGCAGTAGGGTTTGGCGACGCCTCAGTGAACGCCTCGTCCTTCGAGACGGCTGCTTCGCAGCCTCCTCAGGATGAGGCTCAACGGCATCTTGCCCGCCAAAAATGCCGCCGCGCACTCAGCCCTCATCCTGAGGGCCCGCCAAAGGCGGGCGTCTCGAAGGATGGCGGCCGGGAACGGACTTCAATGCGACGGGCCCGCGCTTGAACCAGCGGGGCGAATGGTTAGTTTTGGGGGAAGGCGAATCGCCTCATTCGCCGCTCCCTCAAGACAGACATGGCCACTTTCACCCCGCATCAGGATGCTGCGCTCAAGGCCGTCGGCGACTGGCTCAAGGCCAAGCCGGGACGGGGCGGCACGCCGCCGGTGTTCCGCCTGTTCGGCTTTGCCGGCACCGGCAAGACCACGTTGGCGCGGCACATCGCCGAGGGCGTCGACGGCGAGGTGAAGTTCGCCGCCTTCACCGGCAAGGCGGCCCTCGTCATGCGCAACAAGGGCTGCGACGGCGCCTCCACCATTCATTCGTTGATCTACCGCGCCCGCGAATCCGGCGAGGAGCAGCCGAGCTTCGAGCTGTGGGACGACGCGCCCGCCTCCAAGGCCAAGCTGATCGTGATCGACGAATGCTCGATGGTCGACGCCGAACTGGGGCGCGACCTGATGTCGTTCGACTGTCCCCTCCTCGTGCTGGGCGATCCCGCGCAGCTGCCGCCGATCCAGGGCGGCGGCTTCTTCACCAATTCCGAGCCGGACGCGATGCTGACCGAGGTGCATCGCCAGGCCCAGGACGATCCGATCGTGCGGATGTCGATGGACGTCCGCGAGGGACGCGAACTCGACATTGGCCGTTACGGCGAGAGCGAGGTCGTCTCGCGCAAGGAGCTCGATCCCGATCGCGTCATGGGCGCCGACCAGATCCTGGTCGGCCGCAACAACACGCGCCGCGCCTACAACATGCGGGTGCGCCAGCGCCAGAACATCGAGGACCAGTTCCCGGTCGCCGGCGACAAGCTGGTGTGCCTGCGCAACAACCGCAAGAAGGGCCTGTTCAATGGCGGCCTGTGGCGCGTCAAGTCGCGCAACACCTCGCGATCGAAATCGCGCATCCTCTCAATGCGGTTGTCGCCGGATGAGGATTTCGGTCACAAGGTGACCAAGGTCTCAGTGCGCGCCGATTGCTTCGAGGGCGGCGTCGAGCAGATCGCTTGGGAGCAGCGCAAGCCCTATGACGAGTTCGACTACGGCTACGTCCTGACCGTGCACAAATCGCAGGGCTCGCAATGGGACGACGTCGTGCTGTTCGACGAGAGCTTTGCGTTCCAGGATTCGCGGGCGCGGTGGCTCTATACCGGCATCACGCGTGCCGCGAAACGGCTGAGCGTGGTGGTATGAAGCTGCCGTAGCGCGGATGAGCGTAGCGATATCCGCCGCTTGTAGCTGCGCTCATCCGCACGGACCCGCACAATGAGCAGCCACGACGAGGTGCGTTCACCGCCCGCTAGGCTTTGTGCTGTATCAGCTTGCGATCTGCCTCGGAGTG
Organism: Bradyrhizobium sp. IC4060; assembly: GCF_020193715.1. Classification (NCBI taxonomy): domain Bacteria; kingdom Pseudomonadati; phylum Pseudomonadota; class Alphaproteobacteria; order Hyphomicrobiales; family Nitrobacteraceae; genus Bradyrhizobium; species Bradyrhizobium sp. IC4060. The sequence goes on from NZ_JADYVJ010000003.1 coordinate 248,696, forward strand.
GAACGCATGACCTCTCGCGCGACAAAGCCTGATGACCTCGATCGCCGGCTCGATGATGTTGCAGTGAGCCGCCGGAGCTTCCTCAAGTCCGGAAGCGCGGCAGCGGGCCTTGCGCTCTCGACCACAATTCCGGACACCGCTTTTGCATTGCCGGCGCAGGTACGACGCACGGATGCGGGCAAGCCTGTGCGCGTCTCCAAGGAACGGCTCAATACGCTGGCCGCAAAGTTCTATGCCGTCTTCAACGAAGGCAATATCCTGCCAGCTGCCTTTCCCGAACGATATGCGGCACGAAACGACGTGGAGCTGCGGCGCATCGTCACCTTCACGCGCATCCCGGATACCGGAGAACGCGTCAAGGTCAGCGGCCTGCTTGCGGTTCCGGTCGGCGCGCGCGGCACCTTGCCGCTCCTGTCATGGCAGCACGGCACGATCCTCTCCTTCGACCAGGTCCCGTCGAACCTGCTGCGGCTGAAGGACGAAAATTACGAGCTGCGCGACAATGTCGATTCGATCGAGACCCTGTTCAATATTCAGCGCTTCGCCGGCAACGGCTATGCGGTCGTCGCGGCCGATTATGTCGGCAAGGGCCCTTATCGCAACGGTCGGAGCGAAGCCTATGCCGTGAAGGGCGCGACGGTGCAATGCTGCCTCGACATCCTGACGGCAGGGTTGCACGAATTGCGGACACTGAGCCTGCGCCAATCAAACCTGTTCCTGAACGGTTGGTCGCAAGGCGCCTTGAACACGCAGTGGCTGAAACAGGAGCTGCAGCGCCGCGGCATCAAGGTGCGGGCGACCGCCACACAGAGTCCGTTCAATGATCTCGCCGAGAGCTTTCACTATTGGACGAACCCCACGGCCTATATTCCGGCCTCGGAAACCTCCTACCCGATGCCGCCGGCCTGGATCACACCCTGCCTGATCGTCCTGCTCGGCAGCTATCGCCGCTACTACGGGCTGACCGACTTGTTCAAGACGGCGGTCAAGCCCCATATCAAGCCTTCGCGGAGAAATACTGGTCCGATTACAGCCTCGAGGGCGAGATCGCGAAGAGCATTCCGCCCGCCGGCGATTTCCTGGTCGAAGGCTTCTTCGATCGCTTCACCAACGAGACCAACAGCGCATTGCTGCGCCGCCTTGGTGGCAATGGTGCGACGTACTGGCAGTACGATTCCCCGATCAGATTTTACTACGGGCTGGCCGATGAGGCGCTGCATCCCCGGCTGGTGCGGCCCGCAATCGCCGCCGGCGGGCATTTCGCCGCGGGCGTCGCGGTCAATGGCGCAAGCCATCGCGGCACGTTCCTGTCGAGCCTCTATGGCGAAGCGGCCGTTCTGAACGGACACGCGACGGCGTTCGACTGGTTCAATTCGCTGGCGTGAGCGCGGCTATTTCCCCGCGACGAAGTAAAAATCTTCCCGCCCGGGCGGCGACCCATAGGTGAACGGCTGCTGCTCGTGCCTGGTCGCGGCCCAGACGTCGTCGCGGACGATGTCGAACAATTTTCGGATCTCGACCTTCGGCTGCTTGATCTCGCGCGCGAGCGCGGTGGCGAACGGGCTGTTGGGGCTACCATCGCCATCCATCGCGGTCTGGCCGTGCTTGGCGGCGTAGACCACCATGAAGCCCGCACCTGGCTCGATGTTGGAAAAGCCCTTCTCGACCAGCTTCAGCGACAGCGTGCGCTGCATGGCCGGCGCGAACGGATTGTCGCGGCAGGCATCGAGGACCACGAGGCGCACTTTTCGCGCCGCGCCGACCGCGGCGATCACCTGCTCGAGCGCGACGGCCTCGGTCTCGGCGTCCTTGTCGGCGGTGAGCTTGGCGTCGACCGGAACGAGATAGTTCACCCCGCCGATCTCGAAACCATGGCCGGCATAATACACCATGGCCCAATCGGCCTTTTCCGCTTCCTCGGCGAAGGCCTTCAGCGTCTGGAAGAACGCATCGCGGGTGAGGTCCCTGGTGTCCATCACGGTCTGGAAGCCGAGGTCGCGCAGCACGCCCGCGATCAGCTTCGAGTCGCGCGGCGGATTGGGCAACGCATGGACGTTCTTGTAGGCGCCATTGCCGACCACCAGCGCGACGCGACGGCCGGTCGTCGCGCTCGCCGCCTCCTTCGGCGTCAGGGCGGCGAGCCGCTCCTGCGCCATGGCGCGGGCACGCGCAACCTCGGTCTCGTCGAACCTCGTCAGCGAATAGGCGGCGGCGCGATAATCGGCGCGGGCCTGCGCGAGATCCTTCCTGCGCTCGTAGATCTGGCCGCGGCCGGAATGGGCGCGGACATTGTTCGGGTTGATCTGGATGACCGTGTTGTAATCCTTCAGCGCCGCGTCGAGATCGCCCTTCATCATGTTGACGTCGGCGCGGTTGTTGATCGCGAACGCGTTCCTGGGCTGCTTTTCGATCAGGCCATTGCAATCGGCCAGGGCGCGGTCGAACTTGCCCATCATGCCGTAGGTGACGCAGCGGTTGCCGGCGATCTGCGGCGCAGCCGCATCAATCTTCTCGGCCTCGGCGAAATCGGCGATGGCGCCGTCGAAATCCTTCATCAGCGTGCGCGCGCGGGCGCGATTGGTCCAGGCGAGCAGGAATTTCGGCGTGTACTTGACCGACAGGCTGAAATCGTCGATCGCGCTCTGCAGCGCACCGCGGCGTGCGTGGATGACGCCGCGGTTGTTGTAGGGAACGCCATAGGCCGGGCGTTTCCGGAGCGCGAGGTTGTAGTCGGCCATCGCGAGATCCTCCTGCCCGCTCCGCTCATAGGCGAGGCCGCGCAGGTTGAGCGCGACGACGTTGTCGGGATCGAGGTCGATGGCCATGGACAGCGTCTCGATCGCGTGGACATGGTCGCGCTTGTTGAGCAGGACATTGCCACGCGCGGACAGGGCGATCGCCTTGTCCTTGGCGGTGAGGCGATCGGCGCTCAGCAGATTCTCGCAGGCGGCGGCGCGGGCCTGCAGCTCAGCCTGGCGGTCGCGGCACAAAGCGAGATCGTCGCCGGCTCGGGGATCGGCCGCGGCAAAGCAAGTGCCGGCGGCGAGGACGGCCAGGATCAGGAGTACGACGCGCAGCATATTGTCAGGCCAGCTCCAGCCACCATTTGGTCGATCACCGATCGCGCCGGTTCATCTAGCGCGGAGTTCCGCATCCCGCCAAGCCGGCCCGTCGCCGCGTCAGCCGCGTCCTCACGGTCTCGTGTCCGCCCCGGCGTAACAATCTGCGGTACGGCCCGTATCTCGGATGATGCGAAAACGCGGCCGGGCAGGCTGTTCGCCCGGTCCCGACCGCCCTAGACTGTCAGCCCTTCCGAAAGAGGATGCCATGCGCCGAACCGCCCTCGCCACCCTGCTCGCCGCAACCACCGCCCTGACGCTGGCTTTCGTGATGCCGTCGCGGGCCGCGGAGGAGGCGGTCGTGATCCCAGCCCCTACATTGGACGCGGCGCCCGCGAGCGGCGTCCAGACCGCCGTGCTCGCCGGCGGCTGCTTCTGGGGCGTGCAAGGCGTCTTCCAGCACACCGCAGGCGTGGTCAACGCGGTCTCCGGCTATGCCGGCGGCACCAAGGCGACCGCCGATTACAAGACCGTGTCGAGCGGCCGCTCCGGCCATGCCGAGGTGGTCGAGATCAAGTACGACCCGAAGAAGATCTCTTACGGCAAGATCCTGCAGATCTACTTCTCGGTGGTGCACGACCCGACTCAGCTCAACCGCCAGGGTCCCGACGTCGGCCCGCAATATCGCTCGGCCATCTTCACCACGTCGGACGAGCAGAAGAAGGTCGCGGAGGCCTATATTGCCCAGCTCAACGGCGCCAAGGTGTTCAACAAGCCGATCGTGACCAGGGTCGGCGCGCTGGAGGCGTTCTACCCGGCGGAGGCCTATCACCAGGACTATATGACGTTGCACCCGAACCAGCCCTACATCGCCTTCAACGACATCCCGAAGGTCGAGAACCTGAAAAAGCTGTTCGCGGATAACTACATCGAGAAGCCGACGCTGGTGAATGCCGGCAAGGCCACCAACTGATCGCGAGATCCCAAAGCAACGGGAGACCCATGCCCGACACCAAAACGAAAGCGACCGACGACAAGGTCATCAAGAGTGAAGAGCAGTGGCGGCGCGAGCTGACGCCGATGCAATACGCCGTGCTGCGCGAGAAGGCGACCGAGCGTCCCTTCTCGGGCGAATATGAGCACGACCACCGTACCGGCACCTATGTCTGTGCCGGCTGCGGCAATGTGCTGTTCGAGTCGGATGCCAAGTTCGATTCCGGCTGCGGCTGGCCGAGCTTCACCCAGCCCGCGGTCGAGAGCCACATCGACGAGGAGCGGGACACCAGCCACGGCATGATCCGCACCGAGGTGCTCTGCTCCAAATGCAGCGGCCATCTCGGCCACGTCTTCCCCGACGGCCCCGGGCCGACCGGCCTGCGCTACTGCATCAATTCCGCGGCCCTGAAGCTCGAGCCCAAATAACCCAAGCCCGCCGTCGGGTTCCCCCGTGGAACCCGGCGGCGCGATGTGCTTTTCTGCTCTGGCGGTGCGGCCGATCATCGCATTTCGGTGGCCGCCAGGGAGGATGCCATGGCGCTTGGGACCATCCTGATCATCCTGGTGATCATCTATCTCGTCGGCGGCCTGTCCGGCCGGTTCGGCGGCTACGGCTATGGCCTTGGCCATTCCGGCATCGGGATCGGCGGGGTCGTGCTGGTGATCCTGGTCGTGCTGCTGCTTCTTGGCAAAGTTTAAGCCATATAAGTCTTTGAAACATTGATAAGTTTCGTCTCCGCGGGGCTGCCATGCGCTGATTCATCATCTCGCATCGCGGGGGTCGCATTTTTGTCAAATCGGCCTATATTAGAGGGCGACAACGACATGCGGCGGGCCCGCTCGATTGCGGCCCCTGCCCTCCCCAACCCCACGCGCTTAAAGCCCCAGAGAAGATCACGAGGTCTTTGACCATGCGTCCACTGCGTCCGTTCAACTTCAACACCTCCGCCGAGCTCTTCCCCGCCGCCATCCGCAAGAAGAAGCGCGCGGGCTTCACCTATCGGCGGTTCGGCACTGCGGCCGAGGCCGTGCAGTTCGCGATGGAGCAGTTGCCGACGGACTCGCTGAACGGCGCCTATCTCCAGGTCGAGGAAGCGCGCTTCGACCAGAACGGCATCCGCTCGCTGTACGAGAGCGATGCCTTCCCGCTGCCCCGCCGGCCCAAGCCGGCCCCGGCCGCGGAGACCGACGCCGACGCGGCGTAAGCTTTCGCAACAAAGTTCGATGTGCGCAGAAGGCGCGATGGCCGAAAGGTCGTCGCGCCTTTTGTGTTTGGGGGCTTTCTCACCCGCTATCTCTCATCCGTCATTGCGAGCGCAGCGAAGCAATCCAGCGTCCCTCCGCGGAAAGATTCTGGATTGCTTCGCTGCGCTCGCAATGACGACGCAGGGAGATCGAGCGCATTGTCGACCAGTCGGACTCGCGGCGAGCGCTCTCAGCCAGGCTACATCCGCGGCTGCTTTTCCAGCCAGCGCTGGAGCAGGCGGACGTTGCGCGTGTTGGCGCGGAACATGACGTCGAAGGCGTCGCCCGCGAACGGGACGAGGCCGACCACGCCGTCAACCGCGACATTGCCGAGCATGCGCGCCGTGATGTGCCAGGGCGCGCCCAGCGCGCGGGCTTCGCGCACCAGCCACAGCGAGATCGCGGTGGTGATGATGTCGCCGACGACGGGAATCAATCCGATCAGCCCGTCGATGCCGTAGCGGATGTTGGTGCCGGGCAGGATGAAGGCGACGTCGAGCAGCTTGGCGATCGCCTCGAGCCGCGCGATCCGCTGCTCGCGCGTCAGATTGCCGAACGGGCTGCCTTGACCGAACTCGAAACGAAACTCGCGAAATCCCTGCTCCAGGCTTTCCGGCCTGATCTCGTGGCCGTCCTGATCGATGATCGGGCCGCGCGCCTCGTCGCGCGAAAAGCGCGCATGCGAGCCGCTCCCGGAACGGGATTTGCGCGGAGCGAGGATGTCGTCGTCTTGCATGGCCATGGCCTTCAGTGAACGCGCCAGCGCGGCGGAGGTTGCGGCCGCGCCCGAACGCCGCGCGTCAGGTCGGCACCGGCGCGGCTTGCGGCTCCTCGACGTAGCGATGCACCAGCCAGGATGAAATCACCGCCGGCACGAAACCGACGAGCCCGTACAGGATGAACTGCACCGCGCCCGAATCCGGCCCGCGCGAGCTGTGGGTGAGCGAGGCCAGAGCGAAGGCGAACAGGCCGACCAGGAGCATCCGCAAGACCGGCCCAATCCGGCGGATGTGGATCAGGATGTCATCGACTGCGCCGATCATCAGCGCAGGCAAGAACCCGAACAGGTAACTGTATTGGAGCGTCTTGAAGAACACCGCGAACAGCTTGCCGACCTCGCCGAGGTTGGTCTGGGCCCAATAGCCTGACTGGTAGGTCGTCGTCAGCAGCAGCAGGAACCCGCCGATGAATGGGACGACCAGCGCAAATACCAGATAGCGTTTCATCAAGCACCTCACACTCTGCAGGCGTTATAGCAGCGCAGCGGGAACCTTGAACAGCGGGCGCCGGGCTCCTTAAGGGGAACAAGTGGCAAGGCGATGAGTTCATGCTGGACCTGAATTGATCCCTGGCAGACTGGAGCCGCCGATGGCCCGCAAATTTCTCCTGGCGACGATCGCGCTGGCGGCCCTGAGCAGCCTGCCGACGGCACCCGCGCTGGCCCAAGGCCAGATGGGCACGCCGCAGGAGCGGCAGGCTTGCACGCGCGATGCGCAGCGCTTCTGCCGCAAGGACCTCGGCAATGACGGCGCGGTGCAGAGTTGCCTGCAAGCCAACCGGGCCAAGCTGTCGAAGTCCTGCAGCAAGGTGTTTCAGAGCCACGGCATGTGAGGACGGACCCATACCCGCGAACGGAGAGTGACGCCATGTTGCACGACGAAGAGCTCTCGATCCTGCGGGACATCAGCCAGTCCGTTGCCTTTGCCGACGACCGGCAGGGCAAGATGGGGCAATTGATCGCCGACGGCTACGTGATGAAGGACGGCGATCTGTTCGAGCTGACGCCCAAGGGCGTTACCGCTGTCGAGGAGCACGCCGCCGCTCTCGGCGCGAGCGATGAGGAACAAGCGTCTCCGATCGGCTGATCCGATCGCGCGACGTGACTGGCGTGCAACAATTGCGAATTCCTTTGTGCCGGCCATTGCGGGCGCGTGACAATGGCGCATACTTCGCTCGGGCGGCGCAGCACTTTCGATTCGAGCATCAAGAAGTCGAGCGACCACACGCGGGATCGAAGCTCCCGATGTGAAGGCTGCGACATGCGGCAGATCAAGCCGCGTGCGGCGCCCCAAAACCAAGCGGCTCAAGCCTTAAGGGAACTCGGGGATCCATTCCACATGACACGCCTTCAGACCATCGCTTCGCTCTTCGCAGTCGCCACCACCTTCGCTCTCCAGACCTCACCCAGTCTCGCCTTCACGCAAGAAGCCCAGCAGATGTGCTCGGGTGACGCCATGCGGCTGTGCTCCAGCGAGATTCCCGACATCCCGCGGATCACCGCCTGCATGGTGCGGAACAAGGCGCAGGTCAGCCCCGGCTGCCGCGCCGTGATGGACCGCCAGCACGCCGCCGCCGCGGCATCGCGCAAGCGGGAAGCCGCGGCGCAGTAGACCTCTCGGACGTCATTCCGGGGCGTGCGAAGCACGAGCCCGGAATCCATCGGGCGGCATGTGACGCGGTGAAATGGATTCCGGGTTCGCGCTATGCGCGCCCCGGAATGACAGAAGAGCCTTAATCGCCCCACTGCGCGAAGGCGTCGTTGAAGGCGCGCTCGCCGGGGGCGCCCTTCTCGATGGCGATGATGGCACGGCGCTGGTTGGCGTAGACCAGCGGCACGTCGAACCAGGAGCGCTCCTTCAGGAGCTGGACGTTGCGGGCGCGGTCGGCGTCGACATTGGAGAGGCCGACCAGGAAGAAGCCGTCGGTGACCTTGACCGCGAGGCCGGCGAGCGGCGTGCCGCGGGCCTGCTCGTTCGACTTCATCAAGATGCCCGGCACGTTGGAGACGCTGCCGCCGGGGAAATCCTGCGGCAGGATGAAGGTCAGCTCCGCCGTGTGGCTCGCCGGCAACGAGGAATCGGTGTTGCGGCGGAACGACATCGTCATCTTGAACTTGCGGTCGGGAATCTCGATGTCGGCGCGCACGGCGACGTCGGCCTTCTGGTTGCCCGAGGCCTTGATCGGCTCGAGCCGCCACACCACCGAGCCGACATATTGCTTGCCCTTCGGATCGGACGGATCCTCGTCGTAGAGCACGACCTTCTGCGCCACCGGCGCGACCGGCTGGTCCGCCGAGGGCTGACCGACGCGATCGGGAATCTTGGGCTTGCTCTGCGGCTGCGCCGGCGTCGTCGGCGTGTCAGCAACTTGCGTCGCGGACGGCTTGAGAAAGCCGTTGACGATTTGGACCAGTTGCTTGCCCCAGAGAATGCCGGCGCCGACCAGGATGAGCACGATGCCGACGGCAATCGCGCTCTTGAACGGAAAGGCGGAGCCGGTGCGGGCGCGCTTCTTGACGTCGCGATCGGGGGCGATGCGCGGACGCGGCGACGGCGGCTGCGGCGCGTAGCGCTCGGCCTCCTCGATCGACTCGTCGTAGGAATAGGGCGCTTCGGTCTCGCCGGCGCGGTTTTCCAGGCTCGGCTCCAGCCGGTCGAATTCCGGCGAGGGCGAGGGCACGTTGGCGTAGGTGCGGCGCGCGGCGCGGCTGGCCTGCGCGGCAGCACCGCCGAGATCGTTGGCGTCGGCCGTGATGTCGCGGAAGCCGCGATCGCCAGGGTGGGCGCGGGGCGTCGAAACGGGGCGCGCGCGGCGGCCGCGGGGCCTCGCCTTGATCATCAACGTTGAAGGACGGGCGGTCGGCGCGCGGCGGCGTCGGGGCCGGACGCGTGCGCGGCGGAGCCGCAGCCGGGCTCGCCTCGGTGGCACGGGTGCTGGCGCGGCGGAAGGCATCGCCACTCGAGCCGGAGCGGGCGGCGCCACCGGGACGCGAGGCCTCGCGGGCCCGCTGGGCGGCCTCCGATTCGACCTTGCGGACGGCCTCCTCGAGCGACAGCCGTTCCCGGGTGATCTCGGATTCGGAGAGCGGCGGCTGCACGCTGCGCAGCTGCGCGATCAGGGCCGTGCGCGCCCGTTCATAGAGCGCGCGACGGCTTTCGCCGGGAGCGTTGGGGTCCAGGGCGGCAATAGCGCGGGCGATCAGCGGATAGTAATCAGCCATTTCTACTCAACTATACGCGCGTCCCGGTAAGATATCGTTAAGCCTCAAACGGATTTTGCACCAGGATAGTATCTTCGCGTTCCGGGCTGGTGGAAAGCAGCGCGACCGGACATCCCACCAATTCCTCGATCCGCCGGACATATTTGATGGCCTGCGCCGGCAGGTCGGCCCAGGACCGCGCATTGGCGGTCGGCTCCTTCCAGCCCTCGATGGTCTCGTAGATCGGCTCGACCCGGCTTTGCGCGCCCTCGCCGGCCGGGAAATGGTCGATCTCCTTGCCGTCGAGCCTGTAGCCGGTGCAGACCTCGATCGAATCGAAGCCGTCGAGGATGTCGAGCTTGGTCAGCGCCAGGCCGTTGATGCCGCAGGTCCGGACCGCCTGGCGGACCAGCACGGCGTCGAACCAGCCGCAGCGGCGCGGACGGCCGGTATTGGTGCCGAACTCGCGGCCGCGCTCGCCGATCTTGCGGCCGATCTCGTTGTCCTGCTCGGTCGGGAACGGGCCCTGGCCGACGCGGGTCGTGTAGGCCTTGCACAGGCCGAGCACGTAGCCGACCGCGCCTGGCCCGAGGCCGGCGCCGGTCGCGGCCTGCGCCGCCACCGTGTTGGACGAGGTGACGTAGGGATAGGTGCCGTGGTCGACGTCGAGCAGCGCGCCTTGCGCGCCCTCGAACAACATGCGCTTGCCGGCGCGCCGCTCGATATCGAGCAGCCGCCAGACCGTCTCGGCATAGGGCAGCAGCTGCGGCGCCATCGCCATCAGCTCCTTCAGGATCACCGCGCCGTCGAATTCCGGTAGGTTGAGGCCGCGGCGCAGCGCGTTGTGGTGCGCCAGCAGGCGGTCGATCTTGTGTGGCAGCGTCTGATGATCGGCCAGATCCATCAGGCGGATGGCACGGCGGCCGACCTTGTCTTCATAGGCCGGCCCGATGCCGCGGCGGGTGGTGCCGATCGCGGTGGCGGCGCTGGCGGATTCGCGGTGCGCGTCGAGCTCGCGGTGCAGCGGCAGGATCAACGTGACGTTTTCCGCGACACGCAGGTTGTCGGGGCCGACATCGACGTCCTGCGACCTGAGCCTGGCGACCTCGTCGAGAAAGGCGGCGGGATCGAACACCACGCCGTTGCCGATCACCGACAGCTTGCCCTCGCGCAGCACGCCGGAGGGCAGGAGCGCGAGCTTGTAGGTCTTGCCGTTGATCACCAGCGTGTGGCCGGCATTGTGGCCGCCCTGGAAGCGGACGACGATATCCGCCTGCTCCGACAACCAGTCGACGATCTTGCCCTTCCCTTCGTCGCCCCATTGGGCGCCGACGACGACAACATTGGCCATTCGCGGGTAATCCTGTTCAATCTGTCTCTAGAAGGCATGATCCTCGCGGAAAACCGGTGCCCACTCTTCCGGGATCACGCCTGCGCCCAGCCCAATCGGCAGCCGGAGCCGCCCGCACGCAAGGCAGCCAACCGGATAAAGGAAGCAGCCCTTCTAGGCAAGCAAGAACGGGGCTTTTTCGGGGTCCAACGTCCGGTCCAAGCCCTTGATATCCGCGGAAAATCCCGGGCCCTGGCGGGCCGGCGCAGGCGGCTTCGACCAAAGCGGGAGAGGCTGCCTTCGCCGCCAGCATGGTCGCGATGCGCCCGTCCCCGTTGATGCAACCTGGTTTTCCGTGTCTTTGGACCTGCCGGGTGATCAGCCGGCCCGGACCTCGCCGGGCCGGAGGGCTCGGCGTACTCGACGCGGGGCTCAACCATCACAATGTCCGCCACCGGCCAGACCACGCCCGCGGAAACATCCGGCCACAGCTGGATCGCCAACCAGCCTTACCTGCTGCTCAGCATCACCGCGCTGTGCTGGGCCGGCAACGCCATCGTCGGGCGGCTCGCTGCCGGCCACATTCCGCCGGTGACGCTGTCGTTCCTGCGCTGGTTCTTTGCCTTCCTGCTGGTGCTGCCGTTCGCCTTCAAGCACCTCGTGCAGGACTGGCCGGCGATCCGCGGCAAGCTCGGCCTGATGGTCACGCTCTCGGTCACCGGCATCGGCGCCTTCAACACGCTGCAATATTGGGCGCTGGAGCACACCCAGGCGCTCAACACGCTGCTGCTGCAGTCGGCCGCGCCGCTGCTGGTGGCGTTGTGGTCGCTGGTCATCCTCGGCATTCGTCTCACCGCCGCGCAGGCCTTCGGCGTGCTGCTGTCGATGTGCGGCGTGCTGACCATCCTGCTGCACGGCGATTTCACCACGCTGTCGAGCATCGACTTCAACAAGGGCGACCTGATCTTCCTGCTCGCGCTCCTGATCTTCGCGCTCTATTCGGTGCTGTCACTGAGGCGGCCGCCGATGCACGGCCTCTCGTTCCTCGCCTTCACCTTCGGCTGCGGCGCCGCCTGTCTCATTCCGCTGGAGATCTGGGAACTGTCCGCTCGCCCGGTGATGAAGCTCGACGGGCCGAACCTCCTGACCCTGTTCTACGTCGCCGTCTTTCCCTCGACGCTCGCCTATCTCTGCTTCAATCGCGGCGTGCGCCTGATTGGCGCCAACCGCGCCGCACCGTTCTTCCACGTCGTGCCGGTGTTCGGCTCGATCATGGCGATGGCGTTTCTGGGCGAGCACCCGCAGGCGTTCCACTTCATCGGTTTCGCATTGGTGCTGGCGGGCGTGTTCGCGGCGTCGCGAAAGCAGGCAAGTTAGGCGGCTTCATCGAAGCGCTCGCTGCACTTCCCTTCTCCCTTGCGGGAGAAGGTGGCGCGAAGCGCCGGATGAGGGGTTGTCTCCGCGCATTCAATTGGGAGTGGACTCGCGGAGAGAGACCCCTCACCCGTCTCGCCGCTACGCGGCGAGCCACCCTCTCCCACAAGGGGAGAGGGGAAAAGTGCACGCGCTGCTACTTCGTCTTGAACTTGCTGTACGCCTCGCTCGTCGCAATGATCACGTGCTCGGCGCAGCCGTTGACGCGATGCGGATCGGCTTCGCGCTCGTAGGCTTGCGAGGTCATCATGTCGAGAAAGGCCGAGACGGACGGGTAATGGACCAGCGCGACGAAGTCCCAATCGTTGCCCGCGTGCGGACCGAGTGCGACCGCCTTGCCTTCACCGGTCCAGAGCAGCGTGCCGCCGCGCGCCTTGATCATCGGCACCGTGATCGCGCTGTAGCGCAAGTATGCGTCCCAGCCCGACCCGTCGCCATCGAGCGAGCGCGCGTGGAAGCGCATCAGGTTCAGCATCACCACCGGCGCATTCGGATCGAGCCGCTCCAGGCCCTCGATGTTCAACATATTGACCGCCAATGGCACCTCCTTAGGGCTCGGCTGCATTGTAGCATTGCGGCGCTGTGACTTGTGCCATCGCGGCAATCGGGCGCAAGTTGTATCCAACGCCCATGACGACCGCTTCGCCCGCGCCACCGGCCGCCAATCCGGCCAGCTGGCTCAACAACCAGCCTTATCTGCTGCTCAGCCTTAGCTCGCTGTTCTGGGCCGGCAACATCGTGCTCGCGCGCCATGTCGGGGCGCATGTGCCGCCGCTGACGATCACCACGATCCGCTGGTTCGGCGTGTTCCTGATCCTGTTGCCGTTCGCCTGGCCGCATCTGAAGCGCGACTGGCCTGCGTTGCGCAAGAGCATGCCCCTGATGCTGTTCCTGTCGCTGGTCGGCTTTGCCTTCAACAACGCGATCTCGTACTGGGCGCTGCAATACACCGAGGCGCTGAATGCGCTGCTGATCCAGTCGGCGGGTCCGCTGTTCGTGGCGCTGTGGTCGCTGGTGCTGTTCGGCGTGCGGCTGACCGGCGCGCAGCTCGGCGGCATCGCGATCTCGCTGCTCGGCGTGCTGATCATCATCCTGCGCGGCGACCTCGCGGCGCTGGCAAGCATCAGCTTCAACAGGGGCGACATCATGTTCGCCTCCTCGCTGGTGGCGTTCGGGCTCTACTCGGCCTTCATCCCGCGCCGGCCGAAGATCCACCAGCTCTCCTTCCTGTCCTTCACCACCTGCTGCGGCGCGACGATGCTGCTGCCGACGGCGATCTGGGAGGCGGCGACCGGCCGCGTGCTGCAATTCGACGCGACCACGCTGGCGACACTGGGCTACATCCTGATCTTCCCCTCCACACTCGCCTATCTCTTCTTCAACCGCGGCGTGGCGCTGATCGGGCCGAACCGGGCGGCGCCGTTCTTCCATCTGGTGCCGGTGTTCGGCTCGGCGCTGGCGATAGTGCTGCTGGGCGAGAAGCTGCAGCCGTTCCACCTAATCGGCTACGCGCTGGTGCTCGCCGGAGTCGTGCTTGCATCGCGGCGGGGCTCGGCGATGACATAATTCCGCGCGACGGACGCGGTCACGACCTATAGCCATCTTCCGATTCCCCTTTGGACAAGCTAGGTTCCCCGCCAACCAAAAAGAGGGAACGACCGACATGATTTCAGGGCTGATTCGAAACCTGCGGACCGTCGCCGCGGCCGCGCTATGCCTCACGGCAGCATCCACCGCTCACGCCGACACCTATCCCAGCCGCAACATCACGCTGGTGCTGCCCTTCGCGGCCGGCAGCGGCACCGACACCACGACGCGGCTGATTTCGCAGCATCTGTCGCAGGCGCTCGGCGTTCCCATCGTGATCGAGAACAAGGCGGGGGCCAACGGTATGCTTGCCGCGACCTATGTCGCGAAGGCTGCTCCCGACGGCTACACGCTGCTGGTGACGACCAACACGACGCATTCGGCCAATCCCTATCTGCTCAAGAGCCTCACTTACGATCCGGTCAAGGATTTCACCCCGATTGCCCGCACCGGCGATCTGCCCTTCATGCTGGTCATCAATCCCGAGGTGCCGGCCAAGACGGTCGGAGAGCTGGTGGCCTATGGCAAGGCCAATCCGGGCAAGCTGAGCTACGCCTCGGGCTCCTCGGCGGCGATCGTATCGGGCGCGACCTTCGCGCACAATGCCGGGCTCGACCTGCTGCACGTGCCCTACAAGAGTTCGCCGCCGGCGCTCAACGACGTCATGGGCGGCCGCGTGTCGATGATGTTCGTCGACATCCTGACCGGCCTGCCCCATGTCAACGGCAACGCGCTGCGCGCGCTCGCCGTCACCACCAAGAACCGGACGCCGCTGGTGCCACACCTGCCCTCGATGCAGGAGGCCGGCGTGCCGGACTTCGACATCACGTCCTGGCAGGGCTATTTCGGCCCGGCCGGCATGCCGAAGGAGATCGTGACCCGGCTCAACACCGAGATCCGCAAGATCATCGAGAACCCGGAGATCAAGGCCAAGCTCGCCACGCTCGGCATGGACGCTTTTTCCGGCACGCCGGAGCAGCTCGGCACCTTCGTGAACGAGCAGCTGGTGCTGTGGGAGAAGCTGATCGCCAACGCGAAGATCGAGAAGCAGTAGTACGGTCTCGTAGGGTGGGCAAAGCGCAGCGTGCCCACCGCGGAGTCTCCGCGAACTCAAAAATAAAAAGGTGGGCACGACGCTTCGCGTCTTTGCCCACCCTACGAATTCAGCGCAAGAATTTACGCCGCGCGGACCTTGGCGAGGAAGCCATCGACGGCATCGCGCAGCGCGCCGGACTGGGTGTCCAGCTCGCGGGCGTTGGTGAGCACATCGCTGGCCGCGCTGCCGGTCGCTTCGGCGGCCGAGGTGACGCTGCCGATATGGGCGTTGATCTCGCTCGAGCCGGCCGCGACCGACTGGATGTTGCGGGCGATCTCGCGCGTCGCCTCGCCCTGCTGCTCGATCGATGCGGAAATGCCGGCGGTGATCTCGCTCATCTCGGCGATCGTCTGGGTGATGCCGGAGATGGCCGACACCGCATCGCTGGTCGAGGTCTGCATCGCCGCGACCTGGGCGGAGATCTCCTCGGTCGCCTTCGCGGTCTGGTTGGCGAGCGCCTTGACCTCGGAGGCGACCACGGCGAAGCCGCGGCCGGACTCGCCGGCACGCGCCGCCTCGATGGTGGCGTTGAGCGCGAGCAGGTTGGTCTGCGCCGCGATCGAGTGAATGAGCTTGACCACCTCGCCGATCTTCTCGGCACCGGTGGAGAGCTCCTGCACCGTGGCGTTGGTGCGCTCGGCATCGCTGACGGCACGGCTCGCAACTTCAGTCGAGCGCGTCACCTGGCGGGAGATTTCCGCAACCGAGCTCGACAGCTCTTCGGCGGCGGCCGCAACGGTGCCAACATTGCCGGACGCCTTCTGCGAGGCGGCACCGACGGTCGCCGCGCGCGAGGAGGCATCGCTGGCGGTCGCGGTCATCGATTGCGCCGTGGTCTGCATGCCGGCTGCGGCCGAGGAGACCGAGCGGACGATGCCGTTGACGCTGCGCTCGAAATCGTTGGCGATCTCCTCCATGGCGCTGCGGCGATCCGCCGCGGCGCGTTCCTTGGCGTCCGCGTCGGTCTTCTCGAGGTCGCGGATGCGGATCGCGTTGTCCTTGAAGATCTGCACGGTCGATGCCATCGCGCCGATCTCGTCGCCACGACCGACGCCGGGGATGTCGCCTTCGAGCTTGCCGTCGGCCAGCTCCCGCATCCGGGTGCCGAGCAGCCCGAGCGGAGCACTGATGCTGCGGCCGATCATCCAGGCGACGCTGCCGGCAACGATGACGATGCCGAGCACCGCCAGGCCGAGCAGCCAGTAGACCGGACCCATCTTGGCGTCGATGTCATCCAGATAGGCGCCGGTGCCGAGATACATATCGAAGCCGGGGACCGCGACCGCGTAACCGATCTTGCGGATCGGCGTTTCCTGGCCGGGCTTCATATATTCATAGTGAAGCAGGATCTCGCCGTTGGCCTTGACGCCGTTCATCAATTCCAGCGACAGCTTGCGGCCGTTGGTCACGACGTCCATTCGGTTGGTGCCGATCACCTTCGGATCGGGCGCAAGCTGGGTGAGACCGTCATAGGACGTGCCGAACAGGTAGCCGGCACCCTTGTCATAGGTCATCGCGTTGCCGTAGCGGCGAAGCTCGGCCATAGCGGCGTCCTTCGTCATTTCGCCGGCATCGACGCGCTTCTTCAACGCGGCGGCATAGTTGCGCGCCAGCTCGACGATCGCCTTGGCCTGGTCGATGCGCGCATTCACCATCTCGCGCTTCATCAGATAGCCAGCGAGAACTCCGGAGATGCAGAGGCCGAACAGCGTGACTCCAACGAGAATGCCAAGCTTCGGGGCGATCTTCAGATTGCTCAACTTCACGGGGTTAGCTCCGGCAATATTGGGGTGCGGGCGCATGTCGAGATCGATCAAATTCGAATCAAGTCTTAGTGGCGGAGCCCTTAGCAAGTTACTTACGCACCTCCGTAGAAGCCCGGGGCTTGCACGGAAAAACGGAAATATACCTCGCCCGCAACAACCGTGAATTGTACGCACTTGCCCGAATTTCGCGTAAAAGACGCAAAGGCCCGCTCGTCGAGGCGGACCACGACAAGAAACCAAATCGGGAGCAGATAATGCCGAAATACAGGGTGGTGACGCCGAAGGGTGCGAGCTTCACGGTCGCCGGCAGCGATTATTCCTATGAGCGCGAGGCGCTCGATCCGATCGATGCCGAGATCGTCGAGGCGCCCGCCGACGAGGCCGGGTTCATCGCCGCCGCGAAGAACGCCGACGCGATCTACGCCAAGGGCATCCCGATCACCAAGTCGATCATCGACGCGCTCGAGAGCTGCAAGGTGATCACGCTCGGCTCGGTCGGCGTCGACAGTGTCGACGTCAAGGCCGCCACGGCCCGCGGCATTCCGGTCACCAACATTCCTGACACCTTCATCGAGGAGGTCGCCGACCACGCCATGATGCTGCTGCTCGCCGGCTTCCGCCGCCTGGTCGAGCAGGACCGCATGGTGCGCGACGGCCGCTGGGCCGAGGGCCGGCCGGCGCTGCTGAAAATCCCGAGGCTGATGGGCCAGACGCTCGGCTTCATCTCGTTCGGCCGGGTTGCGCGTGCGGTCGCGAGACGCGCCGCGCCTTTCGGCCTGCGCATGATGGCCTACGATCCCTTCATCCAGGAAACGCTGATGTACGAACACGGCGTGATCCCGGCGACGCTGAACGAGGTGCTGTCGCAATCCGACTTCGTCTCGATGCATGCCCCGGCGCGGCCCGAGGTGCATCACATGCTGACCGAGAAGCACTTCCGACAGATGAAGAAAGGCTCGATCTTCATCAACACCGGCCGCGGTGCCACCGTGGACGAGGAGAGCCTGATCAAGGCGCTGCAGGAGGGCTGGATCGCGCACGCCGCTCTCGACGTGCTGGAAAAGGAGCCGCCCTCGCACAACAATCCCCTGCTCGGCATGGAGAACGTGACCCTGACCGCCCATGTCGCCTCGGCCTCGGCACGGTTCGACGAGGCGCGCAAGCGCCGGGTGGGCTACGAATTGTCACTGGTGCTCCAGGGCATGTGGCCGGTAAGCTGCGTCAATCCGTCGGTGCTGCAGAACACCGCGCTCCGCCGCTGGCAGCCCGTCAGCATGGACCGCGGGCCGAACAGCTAGGCGGGCGGCGCGAAGGCGCCAAGGACCAAACGGCCCCTTCACCGGCGATCAACGCCGGGAAGGGAGACATCATAGGGAGGTACTGATGAGGAACGACATCACACGTCGTGATGCCTTGGCGCTGGGCCTGTCCGCTGCAACGCTCGCGGCCACCGGTGCTGCAGCGCAAACGTCCGCTATCAAGGCTGCCGACGTCCCGGCACCCAAGCGCGAGATCGAAAAGGGCGCGTCCTTGCGCATGCTGCGCCCGGTGCGCTTCGTCCAGGCGGACGAGGACGTGTTCCGCGCCAATGCGGCAAAGTTCACCAAGGACACCGGGGTCGAGGTCAAGGTCGACTTCGTCGGCTGGGAGGACATCAACCAGCAGACCGCGGTGACCTCGAATTCCGGCGCCGGCCCCGACATCATCATCGGCTTCTCCGACGCGCCTCACATCTACATCGACAAGCTGATCGAGCTCACCGACGTCGCCGACTATCTCGGCAAGAAGTACGGCGGCTGGCTGCCGCTGGCGCAACGCTACGGCAAGAAGAACAAGAGCGAGTCCTGGATCGGACTGCCGTTCGGCGCCACCGCAGGTCCCCTGATCTACCGCAAGTCGGTCCTGCAATCGGTCGGCTTCGACAAGGTTCCGGAAGATCATGCCGGCGTGCTCGACCTCTGCCGCAAGCTGCAAAAGGCCGGCAAGCCGGCCGGCTTCGCACTCGGCAACGCCAAGGGCGACGGCAACGGCTTCGCCAACTGGGCGCTGTGGTCGCACAACGCCTCGCTGCTCGACGAGGAGGGCAACGTCACCATCAACAGCAAGGAGACGATCGCCGCACTCAACTGGGTCAAGGAGCTGTATCCGACCTTCATCGCCGGCACGCCGTCCTGGAATGACGTCAGCAACAACCGCGCCTATTCCTCGCAGGAGATCGCGCTGACGGCCAACGGCGTCTCACTGTACTTCTCGCTGAAGAACGACCCGGCCACCAAGTCCATCGCCGAGGACAGCGAGCATCAGCTGCTGCCCAAGGGCCTCGCCAAGGTCTCGCCGATGGCGGGCCTGACATTGAACGCCATGGTGTTCAAGCACAGCCCGTACCCCAATGCCGCCAAGGCCTTCCTGCAGTACATGCTGGAGAAGGACCAATACGAGCCGTGGCTCAATGCCAATTCGGGCTACTGGTCGCAGCCGCTGGCCGCCTATGCCGAGGCTGCCGTGTGGTCGCAGGATCCGAAGGTGAGCCTGTTCAAGAACACGATGAACAGCACTTACTATGACGGCTACAAGGGGCCGATCTCGACGGCCACCGGCGCAGTCAGCGCCGATTACGTGCTGATTCAGATGTGCGCGTCCGTCGCCACCGGAGCCGCCACGCCGGAAGCCGCGGCTGCGGAAGCCGAGCAGCGCTGCAAACGCTACTTCCGGCGGCAGCGGTAGAGCGCGACGACGACAGAGCCGCCGTCATTGCGAGGAGCACTTGCGACGAAGCAATCCAGACGATCACTGCGGAGACAGACTGGATTGCTTCGCTTCGCTCGCAATGACGGTGTCGTGACACTTCAGACGGGACAAACCAATCTATGTCCGTGACCACCCTCTCCTCCCACGCACTGGCGCAACGACAGCCGAACTGGATCGTGCGCCTGTTCGACTACAAGCCGTTCCTGATCGTGATGTGCCTCGCGCCCGCGCTCGGGCTGCTCACGGTATTCCTGACCTACCCGCTCGGCCTCGGCGTCTGGCTCGCCTTCACCGACACCACGATCGGCCGTCGCGGCATCTATGTCGGGATCGAGAATTTCCAGTACCTGCTCACGGATCCCTTGTGGTGGAACGCGGTGTTCTACAGCGTGTTCTACACGGCCGTGGCGACCTTCGGAAAATTCGCGCTCGGCTTCTGGCTCGCCCTGCTGCTCAACAACCATTTCCCGTTCAAGAGCCTGCTGCGCGCCATCGTGCTGCTGCCCTGGATCGTCCCGACGGTGCTGTCGGCGCTGGCGTTCTGGTGGATCTACGATCCGCAGTTCTCGATCATCTCCTACCTGCTGGTCGACGTGCTGCATTGGCGCGACAGCAATATCGACTTCCTCGGCTCGCCCTGGCCGGCGCGGTTCTCGCTGATCGCCGCCAACATCTGGCGCGGCATTCCCTTCGTCGCGATCTCGCTGCTGGCGGGCTTGCAGACCATCTCGCCCTCGCTCTACGAGGCCGCGATGCTGGACGGCGCCAGCGCCTGGCAGCGCTTCCGCTACATCACCTTCCCGATGATGCTGCCGATCCTCGCCATCGTCATGACGTTCTCGATCATCTTCACCTTCACTGACTTCCAGCTGGTCTACGCCATTACCCGCGGCGGTCCGGTGAACTCGACGCATTTGCTGGCGACGCTGGCGTTCCAGCGCGGCATCGCCGGCGGCGAGCTCGGCGAAGGCGCGGCGATCGCGGTGTCGATGATCCCGTTCCTGGTGTTCGCGACGCTGTTCTCCTATTTCGGCCTAGCACGCCGCAAATGGCAGCAGGGAGAGGCCAATGACTGAAACCGTCGCGCAATCGACCGTCGCGGACGCAAAAGCGCCGCCCGACACCATGGCCTGGGATTCCGGGCTGCGGCGGCTGATGATGATCTACCTGCCGCTCGGCTGCTTCGTTCTGATCCTGCTGTTTCCGTTCTATTGGATGGCGATCACCTCGTTCAAACCGAACGCGGAGCTGATGAACTACCGGGACAACAACCCGTTCTGGATCTCCTCGCCGACCCTGGCGCACATCAAGCATCTGTTGTTCAACACCGCCTATCCGCAATGGCTGAAGACGACGATGCTGGTCGCGATCGGCTCGACCACGCTGTCGCTGATCGCGAGCACGCTGGCGGCCTACGCGATCGAGCGCCTGCGCTTCCGCGGCAGCCCCTATGTCGGCCTCGGCATCTATCTCGCCTATCTGGTGCCGCCGTCGATCCTGTTCATTCCGCTCGCCACCGTGGTGGTGCAGTTCGGCCTGTTCGACTCGCCGCTGGCCCTGATCCTGGTCTATCCGACCTTCCTGGTGCCGTTCTGCACCTGGCTCCTGATCGGCTATTTCAAGTCGATTCCTTACGAGCTCGAGGAATGCGCGCTGGTCGATGGCGCCACGCGGCTGCAGATCCTGCGCCGGATCACGCTGCCGCTCGCGGTGCCCGGGCTGATCTCGGCCGGCATCTTCTCCTTCACGCTGTCCTGGAACGAGTTCATCTACGCGCTCGCCTTCATCCAGAGCGGCGCCAACAAGACGGTGCCGGTCGCGATCCTGACCGAGCTCGTCACCGGCGACGTCTATCAATGGGGTGCGCTGATGGCGGGATCGCTGCTCGGCTCGCTCCCGGTCGCGATCTTCTACTCGCTGTTCGTGGATTACTACGTCTCTTCGCTGACGGGTGCGGTGAAGGAGTAGCCCCGCTCTCTCGTCCCCCTCTCCCCGTTCTCACGGTCTGCAGGCGGGGAGAGGCGAAGAGCGCTGCGGCCTTTGGCCCGGCTTCACAATACTGCAACATGCGATCCGCATAAGCGTTGCGTCCGCCAACAGGAGACGCACATGCGCGCGACTTTTCTTTGCACCGTCGCCACGATCATCCTCACCGCGAGCACAGCGCTCGCGCAGAGCGAGGGCGAATTCCCCGCCAAGCTCGCCGGCCACGCGGTGATGCCCGCCGAAACCTTCATCGAGGCGCCGGCTGATGCCCCCGCCGATCTCAAGGCGGCGGGCAAATATACCACCGGCAAGCGGGTCGACGCGCTCGGCACCGTGATGGGCAAGTCCTTCGAGCGTCCGACCGGCGTGTCGCTGCCGTTCAAGGGCCAGCCGCTGCAGGGCCATTCCGGCATCAAGACCCTGCCCGACGGCACGTTCTGGGTCCTCACCGACAACGGCATGGGCGCGCGCGCCAACTCGCCGGATTCGATGCTGTACCTCAACCGCTACAAGATGGACTGGGCCAGCAGTAAGATGGAGCGGCTGGAGACCATCTTCCTGCACGACCCCGACAGACGCGTCCCCTTCCGCATCGTGCACGAGGACACCCAGAAGCGCTATCTCACCGGCTCCGATTTCGACACCGAAGGTTGCCAGATCGTCGGCGACACCTTCTGGATCGGCGACGAGTTCGGCCCCTATGTCCTGAAGGCGGACAAGTCAGGCAAAATCCTCGGCGTGTTCGATACGGTCGCCGACGGCAAGCCGGTGCGCTCGCCCGACAATTGGGCGGTGGGGACGCCGGCCGCGCCGGGCGCGACCTACACCAATGTCAATCTCCGCCGCTCCAAGGGCTATGAGGGCTTCGCCGCGTCCAAGGACGGCAAGTTCCTCTACGGCCTGCTCGAGGGACCGCTGTGGGACGCGGAGAAGAAGGAGTGGGAGAAGGTCGACGGCAAGGAAGCCGCCCGCATCCTCGAATTCGACGTCGCCGCCGAGAAATTCACCGGCCGGTACTGGCACTATGTGTTCGAGCAGAACGGCAACGCCATCGGCGACTTCAACATGATCGACCAGGCTTCCGGCCTCGTCATCGAGCGCGACAATGGCGAGGGCACCGCCGACAAGGCCTGCCCGCAAGGCCAGCGCGGCGAGAACTGCTTCCCCGACCTCGCCAAGTTCAAGCGCGTCTACAAGATCGAGCTGACCGACGCCAATGTCGGCAAGCCCGTGCGCAAGATCGGCTATATCGACCTGATGAAGATCAGGGATCCCGACAAGAAGGCGCGGAAGCCGCTCAACGACGGCGTCTACACCTTCCCGTTCTTCACCATCGAGAACGTCGATCGCGTCGACGACACCCACATCATCGTCGGCAACGACAACAACCTGCCGTTCTCCTCCAGTCGCGATCCCAACAAGGCCGACGACAACGAGTTCGTGCTGCTCGAGGTCGCGGATTTCCTGAAGGCGAAGTGAGGCGAGGCTCGCTCTCTCTCCCTCCCGCTTTTCCGCGGGAGGGAGAGTCATTGCCCATGGCTACTTCCCGAAAATCACCGGGACGTTGATGGGTATGGTTGCATAACTGATCTCGGCCGGCACCGGCGGGAATGGTTGGGCCTGGCGCACCATGGCCATCGCCTGGGCATCGAGCGCTGCGACGCCCGAGGAGCCGCCGAGGCGGCTGGACAATACCTGACCGTTACGGCCGAGCGTGAAGCTCACCTTGACCACGCCCCTCTGGCCATTCGCGCTCGTCGGATACTGGTGGAAGCGCATGAGATGCGCGCGGACGCGCTGATAATAGGTCGCCATCGCAGACGCGAGCGAGCCGGCATTGACGGCAGAGGCCAGCGGAGCCTGCCGCTCCGTGCGCGGCGGTGCGCTGGTGCGCGGCGCCGGAAGGGCATCCGACGGCTTCCGGGCGTCGAGGCGGACCGCCTTGGGCTTCGCCGGGGCGGGCTTCTCCACGGGCACAACTTTCGCGGGCTCGGGCTGCGGCGGGCTCGGCTCGAGCTTCTGTTCCGGTGGAGCCAACACCTCCGGCCGCTCCTGCGGCGGTGTCGGCGGGATCATTTCCTCGACAGCCTGCTGCTGCACCGGCTCGGGCGGTGACGCATCCGCCTGCTGCATCATCGGTCCCGGCGCGATGTCCAGCGGCGTTGACTGCGGTGCCGACGTCTCCGGCGTCATGTCGATCAGGATGGCCGGCATGTTGACGCCCTCGTCCGGCACCTGCTTCAGCCAGTTCATCGCAAGCAGCGCGGCGCCGAGATGCAGCGCCACGATCATCGCCGCCGAGGCGCCCCAGCGCGCGCCCTCCCGCTCGTCAAGCGGCTGATGCAAGGCAAAGGCGTTCGCTGCCATCAGCTGCGTCCGTCGAGCCCGACGAGGGCGACCTTGAGATAGCCGGCGTTGCGCAGGGTGTTCATCACCTCCATCAGGTCGCCATAGGAGACGGCCTTGTCGGCGCGCAGATAGATGCGCTCGTCCTTGCGGCCCTTGGTGGCGGCATCGAGTGAGGTGCTGAGCCCGTCGCGAGCGACGATATCCTCACCCACGGCGATCGAAAGGTCCGGCTTGACGGTGACGAAGACCGGCTTGTCGGGCCGCGGTGCCGGCTCGGCGGCGGTCGCCGGGAGATCGACGCCGATGTCGACGGTGGCGAGCGGTGCGGCCACCATGAAGATGATCAGGAGCACCAGCATCACGTCGATGAACGGCGTGACGTTGATCTCGTGGGTGACGTCGAAATCCCTCGTCTCGCCGCGCGAGCCGAGCTTCGATGTTCCGAGCTTGACGGCCATGGCTACTCCGCTGCCCGCGCCAGACGGAAATGGCTGTGGTCGCGCTGGCGGCTCACCAGCAGCATGAGCTGCGCCGAGGCGTCGCCGAGCAAAGCGCGGTAATTGGCAATGCCGCGGACGAGGTGATTGTAGATCACCACCGCCGGAATCGCGGCGACGAGACCGAGCGCGGTCGCGAGCAACGCTTCGGCAATGCCGGGCGCGACCACCGCCAGACTGGTGGTGTGGCTCTCGGAGATGCCGATGAAGGAATTCATGATGCCCCAGACGGTGCCGAACAGACCGACGAACGGCGCGATGGCGCCGATGGTCGCGAGCACGCCGGTGCCGCGCGCGATCTGCCTGGACATCGCCGCCTCGACCCGCTCCAGCCGCAACGCGACGCGCTCCTGCAGGCCGTCGTCGAGAATGCCGCCGGAGAGCTCGGCCTCCCTGGCGCAGGACTGGATCAGCTGAGCGACCGCGTCGCGCGCGTCGCCGGTCCGCGCGGATGCCTCGGCCAGCGTCATCTCGCCCTCGAGGGCGCGCGTTCGCTGCAGGGCGAGCGAGCCCTTGCGGCGCAGCTCGATGCTCTTGGCGAGCCACACCGTCCATGTCACCAGCGAGGCGACGGCGAGCCCGACCATCACGATCTTCACGACGATGTCGGCGCCGAGGAACATGCCCCAGGGCGACAGATTGCGCGGCAACAGCGCCGCGTCGATCGCGAACGCCGGTGCCGGCGCGAGCGCCAGCGCGCTTGTTAGGATCACATGGCGAAGCGTGCGATTGCTCTGCATCCTGATCTCCCGACAGGTTGAAGCAAGCTAGAGCGCAGGCGCGATCCGGTCCGCAAGCTGCCGGAACCGCGCCAACTGATCCGCCCGTAGCGCCCTGGTCTCGTCACGGCCGACGAAGACCTTGAACATGATGCCGCCGTCGGCGTTCACGAAGGCGACGAAGGCCGACATCTTGCCCATGAAGGGCCGCTCGACGAAGGCAATTCCTGCGCAGCGCTCGTGACGGAGATGGCCGTGCAGACCTTTCGGCTGCATCAGGTTGAAATAGCCGCGGCCGATCTCGCCCGCGGGAACCGGGCCTGTGAACTCGAAGATCGCATCATCCGTGTGCACGATCAGCGTCACCTCGCCCCATTCCGAAATGTCCTGCATGGCGGCGGCGAAATGCTGGCCGCCTCCCATGCGCACCATGGACGGCGGCAGCGCCGCGATCACCGCGCGCGGCGAGACCTTGCGCTCGCGCGCGACGTCCTCGATCACCGCGCCGGGATTGTCGGCCATGTACGCCTTGAGATCGGCGAGATCGGTGCTCAGCATGTCCGGCTTCCTTCCATGATCGGCCGCGATCAGGCCGCCGCGCTCGCCTTGCGCTCGGTCATGATGACCTCGAAGCCTTCGAACTTGGGGTGGCCGAGATAGAGGCTCTCGCCGGTCTTATTGTCGGCGCGCGCATGAGCGCGGCGGAATTCCTCCGAGCGCGTCCAGGCCTCGAAAGCCGCCTTGTCGACCCACACGGTATGCGAGGAGTACAGCGTGTGGTCCTCGGCGACCGGCCCCTTCAGCAGATGGAATTCGACGAAGCCCGCCATGCTGCCCAGATAGGACTCGCGGGTCCGCCAGACGGTCTCGAACGCGGCTTCCGAGCCGGGCTTCACCTGGAAGCGATTCATGGCAATGAACATTCGACTTTTCTCCTGTGACTTGTAGATCGGCAATTGCCGATCGGATATTTCAGAACGGACCGAAAGCCACGCTGACGCATCAGCGTGGCTTTCGAGATCAGCTGGGCACCCCCCGCAGAGACCCTCCGGTGTCCCTCTCAGGTGCCGCCAAAGTGGTACTTGAGACCACCTTTAATCACGAGCCCGGCACCGGCGCTCGCCCACTTCACGTCGTTTTGGGGGTCGCTCGCGCTACCGACCGGAATGGCGTATGGACGATAGTAGCGGTTGAAGAGGTTCTCGACGGAGAAATTGAGCGTGAGATCGGGCGTCGGGTGATACTGCGCGTAGAGATTGACGAGGTCGTACGACGTCGCCGGCGTATAGGTCCTGGGGATGTCGTAATTGGCGATTGCCGACGTCCACATCATCGAAAGGATGAGGGTGCGGTCGAGCAGACGCACGCCGGCCGTCGTCGTGATCTTCTGCGGCGGAATGCTGTAGAGGCCGAAGCCGGTCTGGAGATTCTTTCCGCTCTGATAGGTCCCGGAGAGGCCGAAGAACCACAGGTTCGCGTCATACATCGCCTCGGCCTCGACGCCTTGAATGAGCGCGGACGCCACGTTCTGATACTGCAGGAACGGGAGCACCGTGATCAACGGTGCCGGTGGCGGCCCGGTCGGGACCACGAGCGGGTTTCCGTAAGCGACCTGATCGATGAAGTCGCTGATATCGTTGCGGAACACGTTGATCTTGCCGCGCAGCGTGTCGCCCGCTGTGAACAGATCGTTCTTCTTGATGTTGAAGCCGATCTCCTTGTTCTTGCCGACCTCGGGGCGCAGGTTTGGATTAGGCACGAAGCAGAAGGTCGAATCCGCGCCCGGTCCCGGCGTCCCCGACGGACAGCGGAAGAATGAGTCGCTGACCGTCGCGCCGGCATGAGGCCCGCTCACCAGCGTCTCCGTGATCGAGGGCGCCCGATAGCCTTCCGCGTAGCTGGCATAGGGGGTCACGACCGCGGTCGGAACGAGAGCAACGGTGATCTTCGGCGAGAGGCGATCGCCGCCCGACGACGAGGACGCCGATGAAAGCTGATAATTGTCGTAACGGAGCGCACCGATCACCTCGAGCATCGAGGTGTAGTTCGCCCTCCACTGCACGAACCCGCCGGACACCGTGCGCTGTCCGCCGGGCGTCGTCACTTCGGCGGTACCTGTCCTATCCTGCGTAGATACTTTGTCCTGGAAGGCGTCCAGCCCGTATGTCACCGCGTGGCGCCAGTTTCCGGTTTCGAAGCGCGTCGTATTGTGCACGTCGATGCCGATCGTATCGAGCAGATATCCGCGGTTGCTCCCGATGCACCCCGAAACGGCATTGCCCGGCACGCCGCCGCAATAAACGGACGGCGTCGTGAGGGTGTGCCTCGTCTTGATCTGGTCGTTCTCGGTGCGATTCCAGTAGATCTTCGCGTCCCAGTCGAACCACTGATCGTCCGGCTGCGAATATTTCCAGCCGAGCGTCGTGGTGTAGTTCTTGACGTTGGAGGCGTAGATCGACGTGCCGTTCAGATTGTTCGTGCCGTTCGCATTGGTCGAATTGGGATCGCCCGCGCGCCGCGGCGGCTGGCCCAGGCTGTAGATGTCTTCCTGGAAGATGGCGCCGAGCTTGACTTCGTGACCGTCGGCCGGACGAACCGTCAGCTTGGCGATGCCGCTGCTCAGACGGTTGCCGGTGTTTGCGACCTCGTAGCCAGTGCCGTCCTTGTAGTTCTCCTGAGTCGAATAGGTGCCGCCTGCGAATACGTCGACATTGGGGTTGACGTGGACACCGCCAAAGGTGGATCCGAGTGCACGTCCGTAGTTGCTGCCGAGGATGGTTTTCACGTCGACGCCCCAGCGCTCTCCAACGCGGACAACGTCCTCGATGTCCTTGGTGCGGAACGAGGCCACGCCGCCGATCGCACCGGAGCCGTAGATGTTCGCGGTCGGGCCGCGCACGATGTCGATGCCGCTGATCAGCTCGGGGTTGAGGAAGAAGGAGCCGTTGGCGAAGTGGCCGGTGCGTTGGTAGTTCTGCCGCGCACCATCGACGACGACGGCGACGCGGCCGAAATCCTGCAGGCCGCGAATGTTGATCGAGGTCGAGGGCTCGTCGCCGCGATTCTGAACCCATACGCCGGGCACGTTATAGATGAGGTCACCAACCGTGCTGGCCTGACGCCCCTCGATCTGCGCCGAGGTCACGACGCTGACTGGTGCCAGCGCATCCACGGCACGCTCCTCCGTCTTCGTTGCCGCGACCGTAATCGCATCGAGCGTGTGCACGGGCGCTGCGCCGCCCGCCTGGGCGCGGGCATTCATGACGCCGGCTGTGGCCTGCTGCACACGTTGCGGCGCCGGCTTGCGCTTGGCCTGCTTCGGCCTTTCCGACGACGCGTTTTCACTCTGCGGCGACGCGGTCTGCGCGAGACTGCCCTCCGCCGTCATTGCCGCGATTGAAACCACCGACGCGCCCAAAATCAGGGCGCGCGAAAACCTAGCCCCGTCAGCCATATCAGCCCCAGCCTGCACTTTGACTTTAGTTTTTAATGTCGTCTGGCTGGCGCGCGCTCGCGAGGCGAGCGACTGGCTGGCTGATTATCTCAAGAGGCGGGCGAGTTCCCCGCTGTCAGAAATGGTTACGTGGCAACACTCTGACGGTCAATGACATCGAGTTGCAGTTTATATCGATTGTAAACTGCGACGGTTGGAATGCGCTTGGCGCCGCCTGTACAAACGGGCGGTACTCCAGCTTTCGAAAGCGCATCACACCGACAATGTCAGCAACATCAGGAGACAGCAGCGGCATCGCGGCAGGACCGGCACAAGGCCCTGCAGCAACGCGAACTCTCACCATGCGCGGCAGCCGGATCGACAGCCGCGAGCTGTTTGCCGCCGAGCGCGAGATCATCATTGCGCATGGCGAGGACAGCTATCGTCTCCGCCTGACTTCGCAGAACAAGCTGATCCTGACGAAGTAACTGCAATGACACGTTGCCGCACCCTCGCCAGTCTCCTGCTCTCCGGCGGACTCGCGTTTGCGACTGCTGCGCAGGCCGCGGGCATCACCGTGCATGACGCGCGCAATCGCGACGTCACTGTTACCGATTTTGCCCGGACGGTATCGATCGGCGGCGCCATCACCGAGATCCTCTATGCGCTCGGGCTGGAGAGCCGGCTGGTCGGCGTCGACACAACGAGCCTCTATCCGGCGGCGGCGCTGCAAGACAAGCCGAATGTCGGCTATGTGCGCCAGATCTCGGCCGAAGGCGTGCTCGGTCTCAACCCGACGCTGATCCTGGCGATCCAGGGCTCAGGCCCGCGCGAGACCATGGACATCCTGGAGACGGCGAAGGTGCCGCTGGTGCTGGTGCCCGAGACCTTTTCCGAGGAAGGCCTGATCGAGAAGATCAAGCTGGTCGGCCACGCCATGGGCGTCGATGCGCGTGCCGAGTGTCTCAGCGCCGCGGTCGGCGCCGATCTTGCGCAGCTCCGTGCCCTGCGCGCCAAGGTGACGAAGCCGGTGCGGGTGATGTTCGTGATGTCGCTCCAGAACGGGCGGGCGATGGTGGCAGGCCACAAGACCGCGGCGAATGAGATCATCCAGCTCGCGGGCGCGGCCAACGCCGTCGACGATTACGACGGCTACAAGGTCATCAGCGACGAGGCGATCGTGGCCGCAAAGCCCGATGTCGTGCTGTCGATCGAGCGCGGCAAGGATTCGCTGCAGGCCGATGCAGTCTACACGCACCCCGGCTTTGCGCTGACGCCGGTCGCGGCCAACAAGAGCTTCATCACCATGGATGGGCTTTATCTGCTCGGTTTCGGGCCGCGCACTGCGGCGGCGGCGCGCGATCTCTCGGTCAAGCTCTATCCGGCCTTGGCCGAGGGCGGCGCGTTCGCATCGGCGCTGTCGACGGCGAATTGCCGGCAATGAGCGTGGCCGCCGGGATCGAAACACGGAGCCGGCGACACAGCGCGGGACGGCGGACCGCATCGTTCGCGATTCCCCTCCTGCTCGTCGTGCTCCTGGTCACCGCGATCGCGGCTCTGACGGTCGGCGCCGCCGGCATCCCACTCTCCCGGCTGCCAGCCGCGCTGGGCTTGGCCGGCGAAAGCACGGCCATGACGGCCCGCGACCAGCTCGTGCTGTGGTCGATCCGCATTCCCCGGATCGCGGCGGCCGCGATGATCGGCGGCCTGCTTGCCGCGGCCGGCGCGATCATGCAGGGGCTGTTTCGCAACCCGCTCGCCGATCCCGCCCTGGTCGGCGTCTCCAGCGGCGGCGCGCTCGCAGCCGCGAGTGCGATCGTCTTCACCGATTCCCGCTTCGGCGAGGCGCTGCGCTTTCTCCAGACCGAGCTGTTGCCTCTCGCGGCCTTCGCGGGCTCGCTGGCGACCACCACAATCCTCTACGGCATCTCCAGCCGCTCGGGACGCACCTCGATCGCAATCTTCCTGCTCGCTGGCGTTGCCATCACCGCGATCGCCAATGCGGGCATCGGCCTCCTGGTCTTCATCGCCGACGACCGCCAGCTGCGCGACATCACGTTCTGGATGCTGGGCTCGATGAGCGGCGCGACCTGGACCAAGGCCGCCGTGCTCGCGCCGGTGCTCATTGCCGGACTCGCAGGCTGCGTCTTCGTCGCGCGCGGCCTCGACCTGCTGGTGCTCGGCGAGGCCGACGCCTTTCACGGCGGCGTCGACGTCGAGCGCCTGAAGCGGGTCTCGATCGTGATGGTCTCGGCCATGACCGGTGTCGCGGTGTCGATCAGCGGCGTGATCGGCTTCGTCGGCATCGTCGTGCCGCATCTGCTCCGTCTCGTGATCGGCCCGTCGCATCGCCTGCTGCTGCCGGCCTCGGTGCTATCAGGCGCGATCCTGATGGTCGGCGCCGACACGCTGGCGCGCACCATCGTCGCCCCGGCAGAGATGCCGATCGGCATCCTGACGGCAGCCGTCGGCGCACCTGTCTTTCTCTTCATCCTGCTGCGACAGCGCGGGCTCGCCGCGCTATGACCGCGGTGCTCGAAGCGCGACACTTGGGCAAGCGCGCCGGCCGCGCGACATTGCTCGATGGCGTCGGCCTGACGGTTGCGGCCGGCGAGATGATCGCCATCATCGGCCCGAACGGTGCCGGGAAGTCAACGCTGCTGCGGCTGCTCTCCGGCGATCTCCGCCCGAGCGCCGGCGAGGTGCTGCTCAAGCAGCGCGACATCGGCAGCTTCGCGCCGCGCGAGCTCGCCGCGCGCCGTGCGATGTTGTCTCAGCACATCAACGTCACCTTCCCCTTCACGGTCGACGAGATCGTGCTGATGGGCGCGGGCGAGCGCAGTTTGCGCGAGGCCGGCCCGCTCGTCGACGCCGCGCTGGACGAGGTGGGCCTGTCGCATTTCCGAGAACGGCAATTACCGACGCTGTCGGGCGGCGAGCAGCAGCGCGCTCATTTCGCCCGCGTGCTGGTGCAGCTCGCCTGCGGCGAGGCCAAGCACGGCCCCGGGCTCTTGCTGCTGGACGAGCCGACCTCGAGCCTCGATCTGCGCCACCAGATCGACCTCGTCGAAGCGGCCCGCCGCCGCGCGGCTGCCGGCACCGCCGTCATCGCGATCCTGCACGATCTCAATCTCGCGATCCGCTTTGCCGACCGGCTGGTCGTGCTGGCCGGCGGCAGGCTCGCCGCGGACGGCCCGCGCGCCGATGTCGTCACGCGCGAGAGGATCCGGGATATTTTCGAGATCGACGCGGACGTGCATCAGGTTGACGGCGTGCCTTATGTGCTGCCGCAGTCGATGCGGGCTGCTGTGCCGCCACGGTGAAGGTGGGCTCCCTCCCCCGCTTGCGGGGGAGAGTTGGGGAGAGGGTGTCTCCGCAACGGGACAATCCCCAAGAGGAAAGAGCCCTCACCCCCAGCCTCTCTCGCAAGCGGGAGAGGGAGCGCACCTCCTTGGTGGCGCGACCGCCCCTACCCCGCCGGGACGATCACCATGCTCTTGTCCTTCGGCCAGCGGATGCGCCAGGCGAAGTTGATGTCGCGGGCCTCGCCGGGCTTGGCGTCGAACGACCATTCCAGCACGCCGCGCTTGTCGCGGATGTTGTTGGCGGTCGGCTGCGTGCTCGAGGGCAGCATCTCGACGACGATGTCCTCGTTCTCGCTGACTGGCAGCTGATCCTGGATCGCGACGCGAATCGGGAAATCATGGCCGTTGCGGATCGTGGTCTTGAACGCGCGCTCGTCGGTCTTCGAGGTCGTGACCAAGAGACCGGCCGAGCCTTCGTTGCGCTTGAGCACCGCGCGTTCGATCTTGACCTTGTCGTCGGCGCCGAACCCGAGCCGCACGATGTCGTCCTTGGCGGACGCGGTGATCTTGCCGCGGCCGACGAAGGTGCCGTCGCGGTAGATCGCGACCTTGCCCGGCAGCAGGGTCGCCTCATCGGTCTGCTTGAAGCTGGCTTCCAGGAACGCGGTCGGATCCAGCACCGGCGCGGCGCGCACCGCGAGATCGGCGGGCACATTGACCGAAGCGATACGTAGGCTTTTGGCACCGTCGGCGGCGCCGAGGCTGACGCGGCCGGGAATCCTGAAGGTGGCCTGGAAGTCGCCGATCTCGGCGACGGCCTGTTGCTCGTCGGCGCGCTCGCGCAACTCGGTCGCTTCGGCAGCCTTGGACATGGGCTCGTACGAGCGCTGGCGAACAGTTGGCGCAGGCCGCGCTAGATCCGAGGCCGTGCCAAGGGCCATGGGCTTCGGCACTTGCGGATATTGCGCGACCAGCGAGCCCAGCTCCGGGGCACTGCCGCCGCGGCTGATGCGCACGGTGGAGACGCCGAGCGTCACGTTCGCCCAGTCCTCGCCGGTCGACTGCGTCACCTCGGCGCGGCGAACCAGTTCGAGCTGCGGCTTGCGATCCTTGGCGCCGGTATCGAGCCGGGCGTCGTAGAGCGGCACCCAGCGCGCGTTGCGCACGGCATAGGTTACGCGCAGCGTCGCCTTGGTCGCGGCGGCCGATGCGACGTCGATCCGCACTTCCAGCTTGCTCGGCGGCTTGGCCGAGCGCTCGGCTTCCAACTCCGCGATTTGGCGGTCGAGCTCGCGCTGTTTTCGTGTGGCATCGCGAATTGCGCCGTCGGCG
Source organism: Bradyrhizobium sp. IC4060 (assembly GCF_020193715.1). NCBI lineage: Bacteria > Pseudomonadati > Pseudomonadota > Alphaproteobacteria > Hyphomicrobiales > Nitrobacteraceae > Bradyrhizobium > Bradyrhizobium sp. IC4060. The sequence continues at coordinate 281,557 of NZ_JADYVJ010000003.1, forward strand.
GTCGCGATCTCCTCGGCAACAGCGGCAAAGGCCGCGCGCCATTCCGCGATCGGGCGCGCCTCGCCCTTCTCGCCGAGGCCGGCCGGCGACGCCTCGGCAAAATGCTGCGCGAACTTGCGCCGGGCAGTGGCGGAATCGATCGCGCCCTGCAGGTCGGCCCGTTGATCCCTCAAGGCTTCGATGCGCTTGTCGAGCTCTGGCTGGTTGACCGGCGGCGCGGCCTTCGGCGGGCGTGCATCGATCGTGCCGATGGTGAGCTTGGCGCCCGCCTCGCCTTCGACGCGGAGGGAGGATGGATCGAGCGAGAGCGGAAAATCCTTCGCCACCAGCGTCGAATCGCCGGCGGCGAGATCCAGCGAAATGACGCGGGTGACGGTGGCACCGTCGGGATAGACGGTGACCGTGTCGATCGTCGAATTGGCGTCCACATTGCCCGCCCATGACGGCGATGCCAGCGCCATGGTCACCAGGACCAGACCCGTGGTTGCCAAATATCTTGGGGTGATGCGCATGAAGTCCCTCCTGCCGGTACCGCCGCGCCGCCAGCCGGACGCGCGCGATGAGATGCCTCGCCATCGTGGTTGGACGCGGCAGGGAAGGAACCGGTTCGATTGAGACTTCCGTGGGGCGCCGCCGCGGCGGCACCATGTCTGCGGAACGCCCGGTGCTCCGGGCGGCTTCAGGCCTGGGTCTAAGAGCCCTGGCCGAAAATGCGCCGGAGCAGATCGGTTACGTTCTTGGCGCCGGCCTTCTTCAGGATGCTGGCGCGATAACCTTCGACCGTCCGCGCGCTCAGATGCATCCGCCGGGCGATGCCCTTGTTGGTAAGGCCGGCGGCAAGATGCTCGAGCACGTCGGCTTCGCGCGCCGTCAGAGGTTCGCAGCCCGGCAGCCAGCGTTGCCGGATCGCCCCGGGTTGCGCGAATTCATCGATAGCGGCATCGATCCGGTTGACGATGTCGTGGGTACGGAACGGCTTTTCGATGAAGTCGGCTGCGCCGCTCTTGATGGCGTCGACCGCCATGGCGATGCTGCCGTTCGCCGACGTCACCAGCACCGGCGCCATGCAATTCTCCTCGCGCAGCTGCCTCAGCACCTCGAGAGCGGAGCGATCCGGCGGCATCTCCAGCAGCACACAGGCCGGCATCCGCGTCTTCGCCTCCGAGAGCAGGGACGCCCCGTCTGCGAAGCAGATCACGTCATAGGCGCTCTGTTCGAGCGCGGCGGAAAGTTGTTCGCGGGAGGCGGCGTCGGTGTCGATGACGAATACCTCGCCCTTGGAAAGCATGTTTCCCGGCATAGTCCCGATCCAGCAATGTCTTGGTCAAATGGCCCGAGACGGCCGGGGGCTCCGTCGCGCCCCGCCGTCATGCGCACGGCATTCACGCCAGTGCTTCGGTTTTCCTTATGTATGTTCCATCCGGTTCCTGGATTTGACGGATCGGGACAGAAACTTTACATTTCGGGACATCTGCGGGAATGCTGGCAGGAACGGTTTGCATGACCGACCTCATTCGCAGCGCAGGATTGAGCTGTTACCCCGAGGTCGCCCGGTCGGTTGGGCTCGACCCCAGCCAGATGATGCGCAAGGTCAGGCTGCCGCTGGCCTGCCTCGACCAGCCCGACATTCCCATCGCCGTCACCGGCCTGCGCCGCCTGCTCGAACTGTCGGCAAAGGCCTCCGGCGCCGAGGATTTCGGCCTGCGTCTCGCCGAGCGTGGCGGCCTCACCAATTTCGGCGCGGTCGGCCTGATCGTGCGCGAACAGGCGACCGTCGGCGAAGCGATCGAGGCGTTTTCGCGCTTCATCCATATCCATCACGACGGCATGCGGCTCGACGTCACGCGTGACGAGCGGACCGTGACCATCACGCTGCATTTGCGCGGCCGGCAGCCGCGCGCGCCGCGGCAGTCGATCGACATGGCGCTCGGCAGCGTTCACCGCATCATCCAGTCGCTGTTCGGCAGCGATTGGCGGCCGCTGGAGGTGCATCTGCACTACCCGCCGCCGCTCGACCGCAAGCGCTACCGCGACTTCTTCGGCTGCCGGGTGAGCTTCAACGCGGACGACGATGCGATCCTGTTGTCGGCGCACGAAATGGAGCGCCGGATCCCGAGCGCGCATCCCTTGATCGCGAACTACCTGCGCAAGCGTATCGAGGCGATCGAGAGCAGGCCGGCAAGCTGGGAGGCAAAGGTCGACGAGGTGGTGCGGACCCTGCTCGCCAGCGGCGATTGCACGGTCGAGCGCGTCGCCGAGCATCTGGCCTGCACCCGCCGCACCATCCACCGCCGCCTCGCCGCGTCGGGCACCAGCTTCTCAGCCATCCTGGACGCGCAACGCGCCGATCTCGTGGTCCAGCTGATCGAGGATCCCGCCCGGCCGCTGGCCGACATCGCGGTGCAGCTCGGCTTCTCCGCACAGAGCGCCATGGCGCGCTGGTTTCGCGGCCGCTTCGGCTGCACCATCACCGAGTGGCGCAAGGGCGTGCGGCCGCCCTCGGCGAGTGCCGCCTGACTTCAGCGCGCCGGAGCGGGCACGCCCGTCGTGGCGAGCGCCCGCCGCCCGCTGCCGGCGAGCAGCGGACCGAACGCGACGGCAAATCCCAGGAAGGCGAGAATCCAGCCGCAGGCGGCGATGTGCAGCAGCACATCGCTATACGCGGGCAACACGACGGCGCCGACCCGGGCCAGAGCGGCCATGATGATTGCAGCATAGATTCCCTGGATCGCCGGCGAAGCCGTCAGCGCCTGTCCGGTATGGCCGAGGCTGGCGCGGGTCATCACCGCGAGCGTCATCGTTCCCGCCGCACCTGCCATCCAGGCATGGATGCCGGCGCTCGGCGGCAGCTCGCCGAAGGCGGCCACAGCGTTCAAGATGAAGCCAAGCGGCACGAAGACATAACCGACATGAAGGATCAGCAGCAGCCGCTCGCGCGTGGTGCGATCGCCGGCCCAGCGTGCAAGCCGAACCAGATGCAGCACGCCCACCGCCGCCATCGCGACGCCGGTGATCATGTTCAGCGGTGCCGCGATCCATGCGATCAGTGCCAGCGCGCTCAAGGCGATCACCGCGCCGTCAAATCGCCCGAACGGCACCGGCAGACGGCCGGGATTGAACTTGACGAGCCAGTTGCGGGTGAAGCTCGGAATGATGCGGCCGCCGATCAGGCCGATCAGCAGAATGACCACGCCGATGCCGATGCGGATGCTGATTTCGGCCGCGCCTGCGTAATGCGTCTCGACATGGAAGGCGACGTTGCCGGCGAGCAGAACCAGCACCAGCCCGACCACTGGCAGGTTGCGCCAATTGCCGCCTGCGATGATCTCGCGCGTCGCGGCAGCAACGACCAGGGCCAGGAACGCGGCATCGACGACCAGCGCAAACGCCCAGCCGGTATTCGCCGACAGCGTCACCACGACGCGCCCGGCGAGCCAGACCGTCAGCAAGGCCGCGAGCGGCCCGCCCTGGATCGGCAGGCGTCCCGTCCAGTTCGGGATGGCGGTGAACAGGAAGCCGGTGATGACGGCCGGCAGGAAGCCATAGAGCATTTCGTGGATGTGCCAGTCGCGCGGCGCGAACGCGGAGCTCACCGACAATTCGCCGTAGAACATCGGCAGCCAGGCCAGCATCGACAGCGCCGCCTGAATTGCGGCGAGCAGGAAAAAGGGCCGAAAGCTGTTCGCAAACAGCGGCCAGCCCGCAAAGTTGCGGGATCGGGCGCCAGCCATGGGATCAACTCCAATCAATTCAGATCGTTACTGGAAAAATACTGCCGCCGTGCCGCCTCGTTTTGCGCTAACGCAAACTACTCGACGATTGCAGGTGCCATCACACGCCCCGATGCCATGGAGGCAGAATGGCCAAGGTCGACACATCGCTGGTTGCGCATCTGCCGCTGTTTGCAGGGATGACGCCGGAAGCTCTCGACGAGATCCTGCGCGAGGCCCGCTCGGCGCGCTATCCCAGGAACAGTGCCATCTTCGAACAGGGGGCGGACGCGCAGTGCTTCTTTCTGCTGCTGCACGGCCATGTCCGCGCGGCGAAGACCAATCCGGCCGGCGAGCAGATCGTGGTCCGCTATGTCGCGCCCGGCGAAACGTTCGGGCTCGCGATGGCGATCGGAGCCGCGCAATATCCGGCGACGGCGATGGCGGTCGACGACAGCGTCGTGCTGATCTGGCCGAGCTCGGCCTGGCCGCGGCTGGTCGAGCGGTTTCCGGCGCTGGCCGCCAACACGCTCCAGACCGTCGGCACGCGGCTGCAGGAAAGTCACACCCGCATCCTGGAAATGTCGACCCAGCAGGTCGAGCAACGCATCGCGCACGCGCTGCTGCGCCTCGCCAAGCAGTCCGGCAAGAAGCTCGACCACGGCATCGAGATCGACTTCCCGATCAGCCGCCAGGACATTGCGCAGATGACGGGCACCACGCTGCACACCGTCAGCCGCATCCTGAGCGGCTGGGAGTGCCAGGGGTTGGTCGAGAGCGGCCGCCAGCGCATCATCCTGCGCGAGCCGCACAGAATCGTGGTGCTGGCGGAGCGGAGCGCCGACAGCGGCGCGGCGTGAGAGACGCCTCTCTGCTCAAGCTAGGGATGAGGCGCGCTTGCGCTTACGACGCAAGCGCGCCCTCATCCGGGAATCCGCGCACATCTGCGCGCTTCCTGACCGTTTCACGCCGGCACGCACACGCTCAATGCGGCGAGGAACTTGTCGCGGTCGATGCCATGCTCGCGGCAGGCGTCGTCGACCGTGTGGAAGGTCGCGATCGGACAGCCGACACAAGCCATCCTGAAGGCGAGAAACACGCGGATCGTGTGCGGCGCCGAATGCATGATGTCATCGACCAGATCGTCGGACCGGAAAGGCATGGACAACTCCGTTCCGATCGACGATAGCGGCGCGGGAGTGAGTTTCTTTGTTGGAGCGCAAGCTGCCTTGTCATTCCGGAAGAGCTACACCGCCCGACTGTGCAGCTGCTTGCCCGGATCAAGATGCGCGTCGAACGCGGCGGCGACGCTGCGGACCAGGAAGCGCGAATCCCCGGCGACGGCGAGCCGTTCGCCGTCCAGCCTCACGACGCCGTCGGAGATCAGCGGCTTCAGACGAGACGCCGATTTCAGCATGGCGCCGGCCTCCGCGCCGTGGCGCGCGCAGATGTCGCCGAGATCGGCACCGAACTCGCACATGATGCGTTCGATGATGTCGGCGCGCAGCCGGTCGTCATCGGTGAGGCCATAGCCCTTCGCGGTGGCGAGGCGGCCGGCAGCGATGCTCTGCGCATAGGCGCCGATCTGCACCTCGTTCTGGACATAGCCCTGCGGCAGATGCCCGATCGCGCTGGCGCCGAAGCCGAGCAGGACTTCGCTGCGGTCGGTGGTGTAGCCCTGGAAATTGCGCCGCAGCGTGCCCTGCTCGAACGCCACGGCCATGGCATCGTCGGGCCGGGCGAAATGGTCGAGCCCGATCTGCACGTAACCGGCTTCCTTCAGCGCATTGGCGATGGCGCAGGCCTGGTCGTGGCGCGCAAGGCCGTCGGGCAACACGCCTTCATTGATCATGCGCTGGTGCTTCTTGAAGCCCGGCACGTGAGCATAGCCGAACACCGAGAAGCGGCTGGGCGCGAGCGCGAGGCTGCGCCGCACAGTTTCCAGGCACGAGGCCATTGTCTGGTGCGGCAGCCCGTAGATCAAATCGAAATTGATGCCCTCGATTCCGGCGCCGCGGAGCATCTCGACCACGGACGCCGTCTGCGCGAAGCTCTGCACGCGGTTGATCGCCCGCTGCACCACCGGATCGAAGCTCTGCACGCCGAGGCTCGCGCGATTGACGCCGGAGAGCCGCATCGCCTCGACCATGTCCGCGCTCAATGTACGGGGATCGATCTCGACCGCGATTTCCGCCGAGGGCAGCACGAAGAATTCCTGGCGCATCGTCGCCATCAGCTCGGCAAAGGCGTCCGGCGCCATGATCGTCGGCGTACCGCCGCCGAAATGAATGTGCTCGACCTTGATGCGGTGGCCGATGGTTTCGGCCGTCAGCGCGATCTCTCTGCGTAGCGTCCGCTGGTAGCCGGCGATCAGTTCGTCGCGGCGGACGATCTGGGTATGGCAGCCGCAGTACCAGCACATCTCGCGGCAGAACGGCACGTGCAGATAGAGCGAGGCGCTGGCGGCCACGGGCAGCTCCGCCAGCCAGCGGGCATAGGCGTCCGGACCGATCGCCGGCGTGAAATGCGGTGCGGTCGGATAGCTGGTATAGCGTGGCAGGCGTTCCTCGCCGTAGATCGCCGCAAGATCAGCTCTCATAAGTTACCCATTCGTAAATGCCCGCCGCGCGCGAGACATCGCGGCAAATCACGGAATGAATTCAAATAACCCGGATCGGCGGACGCGGCTTTGCGCTCGCGCAAAGCGCGGATACCGGTTCCCGGCCATGGTGAGAAAAAATCGCGGCCATCCGGAGCGTTCGCCATGAGGCTTTTCGCACTCGAACTTATTCTCTCCCTGCTCGACGTCCGCGGCCATATCCCGCGTTTCGACCACTTCCGACCGGCCCCGGCCGCGCCGGCCCCCGCCGGCGCGGTGCGCGCCCTGGCGGCCGCGATCGCCGTCTTCGTCGCGCTGTCATTGGCGATCTGGGGATTGGTCTGGCTCGCCGTGAACCTGCTCTGAACGGACGCGCCTTCGCCAGGGCCTGTCTTGCGATCTCGTCCACGCGCATGAGCAGGGCAACCGAGATCGTCATCCAGCTTGAACATGCAAACGAGTTGCCGCTGAGTTGACGCTCGGCCTCGATCGGCATCGCGCCTGCGGACGCGGTGAGTTGCCATCGCCGATCCCGCTCCTTCGAGAAATCTAAGTCATGTTGCCGAACGCGAATCCGGCGGAAGCTTGTCGCAGCACAAACACGCTTGCCGCAATCGGCGCACACTGCACTCCGTCATCAAAACCATTTCAGATGAAGGATGCTTCCGATGTTCACCCGCAGAGCCGCATTGATCAGCGCCGCCGCGACCGCCCTGATGTTGGCGATCCCGGCTTTCGCCGCCGGCGGTCTCAAGCTGCCGCGTCAGAAGGTAGAGCTGGTCGCTCCGCCCTTCGTGCACGCGCACGAGCAGGCCACGATACAGGGCCCCAAGATCGTCGAGTTCAGGATGACGATCGAGGAGAAGAAAGTCGTCATCGACGACAAGGGCACCACCTTCCAGGCGATGACGTTCAACGGCTCGATGCCGGGCCCGCTCATGGTCGTGCACGAGGGTGACTATGTCGAGCTGACGCTAGTCAATCCCGCGACGAACACCATGCCGCACAACATCGACTTCCATTCCGCGACCGGCGCGCTCGGCGGCGGCGAGCTCACGCTCATCAATCCCGGCGAGCAGGTCGTGCTGCGCTGGAAGGCGACCAAGACAGGCGTGTTCGTGTATCACTGCGCACCGGGCAGCCCGATGACCCCCTGGCACGTCGTCTCGGGCATGAACGGTGCCGTGATGGTGCTGCCGCGTGAGGGGCTGAACGACGGCAAGGGCCGCGCGCTGAAATACGACAAGGTCTACTATATCGGCGAGCAGGACATGTACGTGCCGCGCGACGAGAAGGGCAACTTCAAGTCCTACGAATCGCCGGGCGAAGCCTTCACCGAGACCGAAGAGGTGATGAAGAAGCTGACCCCGACCCACGTCGTGTTCAACGGCAAGGTTGGCGCGCTCACCGGCAAGAACGCGCTCACCGCGAAGGTCGGCGAGAACGTGCTGATCGTGCACTCGCAGGCCAATCGCGACAGCCGTCCGCATCTGATCGGTGGCCACGGCGACTATGTCTGGGAGACCGGCAAGTTCGGCAACGCGCCCGAGGTCGGGCTCGAGACCTGGTTCATCCGCGGCGGCTCGGCGGGAGCTGCGCTGTACAAGTTCCAGCAGCCCGGCATCTACGCCTATGTCACGCATAACCTGATCGAGGCGGCCAGTCTCGGCGCCACCGCGCACTTCAAGGTCGAAGGCAAGTGGAACGACGATCTGATGATGCAAGTGAAGGCGCCTGCCGAAATACCTCCTGCCAGCACCAACTAGACGCGACGAAGGGGCCGGTCATCGCCGGCCCCTTTTTCCTTCTGCGGAGGAATGATTGTGCTGATCGCATTCAAGCTCAAGCTGGCACTTGCCTGCGCGGCCGGGCTTGCGGGGCCGCTGGCCGTTGCGCCTCTGGTCTCGGAGCTGACGATGCGCCATGCCGTCGGCGAGCCGGCCTTGGTCGAGGTCGCCCCGGGCAGCTTCGCCTATCGCGAGGCCGGCGATTTCACCCGCGGCGGACAGCAGGCGGAAGCGCCGATGCGCACCATCCGGATCAACCGGCCGCTGCGCATCATGCGGAATCAGGTCGCTTCATCCGACTATCAGCATTGCGTGCAGGATGGCGCCTGCCGCGCACTCGATCGCGACGTCGCAATCGCCCCCGATCGCCCAGCAGTGCAGGTGAGCTGGCACGATGCCGAGGCCTATGCAGGCTGGCTATCGCGCAAGACCGGCCATCAATACCGCCTGCCGAGCGACGAGGAATGGGCCTTTGCCGCCGGCTCCAGATTCCGGGATGACGGGGTACCGGTCGATGCAAGCGACCCTTCGAAGCGCTGGATCAGCCGCTATGAGCGCGAATCCGAACGCGACCTCTCCGACACCACGGCTCATCGCTTCGGCAAGTTCGGCCCGAACGAGCATGGCGTCGAAGACCTCGCCGGCAATATCTGGGAGTGGACCGCGACGTGCTTCGTGCGCTCGCGTGTCGATGATTCCGGCAATCCCGGCCGCGCGACCGTGAATTGCGGCGTGCGCGTCGCCGAGGGTGCGCACCGCGCCTATGTCACCGACTTCATCCGCGACGCCCGTGCCGGCGGCTGCGCCCAGGGCGTGCCGCCCGCCAATCTCGGCTTCCGCCTGGTGCGCGAGGAGAGTCGTGGCTGGCCAGCGTCTCGCAGCGCCTGAGCAAGATGAGGCCGGCAGGATCATAGGGCGCCAATTATTTCCCATGACCGTCGCTTCAGTATTAGAATGAGTCTAAAAGATACTTTGGAATTGCTCTAAGCTTATGCTCTCGCGACATCGCGTCGCTAACGTTGGCCCCCCGCCTGCGCTACTCAATCGGCGTTCAATCTCGCGCCTGGGAGCAGCCCTTATGATCTATCTTCGCGTCCTCGCCGCGTCTGCGGCGGTGTTGAGCCTGACCACGTCTTTCGTGTCGGAGGCAGCCGCCAACGGCGAGGTCAACGTCTATACCTACCGCGAGACCAAGCTGATCCAGCCGCTGTTCGATGCGTTCACCAAGGACACGGGCATCAAGGTCAACGTCGTCTCCGCAAGCTCCGGTCTGGAGCAGCGCATGAAGGCGGAAGGGGCCAACAGTCCGGCCGACGTGCTGCTGACGGTGGACATCGGCCGCATCGACGAGGCCGTGCAGGCCGGCGTCACCCAGCCGATCAAGTCGGAGGCGGTCGACAAGGTCGTGCCGGCGCAATATCGCGATCCGGACGGACACTGGGCCGGCATCTCCATGCGCGCGCGCGTGATCTATGCCTCGAAGGATCGCGTCAAGCAGGACAAGATCACCTATGAGGAGCTCGCCGATCCCAAGTGGAAGGGCAAGATCTGCATTCGCTCGGGCCAGCACATCTATAACAACGCGCTTTTCGCGGCCTACGCGGCCAAGTACGGCGAAGCCAAGGCCGAGGAATGGCTGCGCGGCCTGAAGGCCAATCTCGCGCAGAAGCCGTCGGGCGGCGATCGCGAAGCCGCGCGTGACGTCGCCGCCGGCAAATGCGATATCGGCATCGGCAACACCTATTACTGGGCGCTGATGATGAACAACGATCCCGAGAAGAAGCCGTGGGCGGAGGCGACCCGCGTCATCCTGCCGACCTTCGAGGGCGGCGGCACCCACGTCAACCTCTCCGGCGTGCTGCTCGCCAAGAACGCGCCCAACAAGGCCAACGGTACCAAGCTGATCGAGTGGCTCGTCAGCGAGCAGGCGCAGCAGATGTATGCCGACCAGAACTACGAATATCCGGTTCGGAGCGGTGTCGCCGTCAATGCGACCATCGCCGGCTACGGCAAGCTCGTCCCGGATCCGTTGCCGATTGCAAAGATCGCCGCCAACCGCAAGGCTGCGGCCTCGCTGGTGGACAAGGTCGGCTTTGACAACTGATCTCTGGCGGCCCACGTCTATCGAACTGCTGGAAGCTACGAGCACACGGCCTCGATCGAGGGGCCGTGTACGGGCCGGTCGCGCCGCAACCGCCATCGCGATCGCAACCGCGGTCCTGGTAGCGGCGCCCGTGATCTCGATCGTTTCGCTGGCTTTGCAGCCGGCATCCGATGTGTGGCACGACCTGATCAACTACGTGCTGCCGGCCGCCCTTCTCGACACTGCCCTTCTGCTCGTCGGGGTCGGCGCGGTCACACTTTTGATCGGCGCCGGCACTGCATGGGTGATGTCGCGCCACGATTTTGCCGGCCGGGGCATGCTGCTGTGGCTGATGCCGCTGCCGCTGGCGATTCCGACCTATCTTGCGGCGTACGTCTATGCCGATCTGTTCGAACCGCTGGGCCTGGTGCATCGCACCCTGGCGACCTGGCTGCCGCTGGGCGATGCCCTCGGCCTTCTGCCCAACCTCCGCTCGCTGCCGGGCGCCATCTTCGTGATCGGGCTCGTGCTCTACCCTTACGTCTATCTCTCGGCGCGTGCGACGTTCCAGGTTCAGTCAGCCGAATTCGCGGAAGCGGCCACGACGCTGGGCGCCGGCCGATGGACCATCTTGTGGCGCGTTTCACTGCCGATGGCGCGGCCGGCGCTGGCGGTCGGCGTGGCGCTGGTCGCGCTGGAAACGCTCAACGACATCGGAGCCAGCGAATATCTCGGCATCCGCACGCTGACGGTCTCGATCTTCACCACCTGGCTCAACCGCGGCAGCCTTGCCGGTGCAGCGCAGCTCGCATGCCTGATGCTTGCGATCGTTGCCGGCCTGATCGCGATGGAGCGTTACGGCCGTCGCAACGCCAGCATCGAATTCTCGGCCGAAAGCCCGCATGTGAGGCGGCGAACCCCGCTGTCGGGCGCAAGAGCGTCGATCGCGTTCGCGGTCTGCGTGCTGCCGGTGCTGATCGGCTTCGTGGTCCCGCTGCTCTATCTGGCGCATCAGGCTCTCGGCCGCGGCCTGCTTGCAAATTTCGACCCGCTGCTGTGGCGCCACACCTTCCATTCGTTTGCCTTTGCAGGGCTCGCAACGCTCATGGCCTTGATGCTTGCGCTCGCCACGACGATCGCGCATCGCTTGCGGCCGGATCCTCTGCGATATGTCGCGCTGAGCATCGCGCAGGCCGGATACGCGCTGCCGGGTCTCGTCATCGCTCTCGGCCTGCTCACCCCGGTCCTGGCGGTCGACAATGCGCTGAGCGCGGTCGCGACCTGGACCGGACGTTCGCTTCCGGGGCTGGTCCTGGTCGGCTCCGGGATGGCCGTCGTGATCGCCTACACGATTCGTTTTCTGGCTGTGCCGGTCGGCATGATCAAGGCCGGGTTCGACAGCATTCCGAGCGACTATGACGAGAGCGCACGCGCGGTCGGCGCCGGCCAGGGGGTCATGTTGAGGCAGATCTATCTGCCGTTGCTCCGGCCCGCGATGCTTGGCGCCGTCATCATCATGTTCGTCGACTGCCTGAAGGAGCTGCCGGCAACGCTGCTCCTGCGGCCCCTCAACGTCGAAACGCTGTCCACGTCGATCTACCAGTACGCAAGCCGCGGCAATTTCGAGGACGGCGCGCTCGCGGCCCTCCTGATCATCGCCGCGAGCATCGGTCCAGTTGCCTGGCTGACCCGGTTCTCCGAGGTGCCGAGCGGCCCCGCTTGAAGGGGCACATCGTCCGCACATTCATGGCGCTTCGACCAATTGATAGCAAACGCTTGGTTGTCGCCGGTGCCTGCAACCTGCTCAAATCTTCCGCGCGAACACGCGAAAACCGGGCGCGCCGATGATTGCCTCGAAATTCGGGTCGCGCTTCTCTTCCGCGAAGACAAAACCCGCCTTCGCGTAGGCGCGCTCGGCCGGCTCGTTGCCGATCAGGAACGATATCGTCGCCCGGGCAAACCCAGCTGCCCGCCCTTTGTCCAGCGCATGCGCGATCAACGCCTGCATCAAGCCACGACCACGATAGGCAGGGTCGGTCGCGACATGCTCGATCATCCAGTCGCCCTCGCCGCCCTGGACCCAGCAAGCTCGCGAATAGGCACCGCGCTGGCGGATGGCGTCGAGCTCTGACGCCGTCAGCCCAATTGAGAGACCGACCTCTTCGACCGCGCGCCATGCCGCCGGTCCGGTGCCGGCTGCCGGCACGGCGCAAAGTGCAGCAGCGGGCTTGCCATCAATCTCGGCGACCAGGAACTGCGAAAAATGCCACATCGACACCGCCCGTGCGACGGCGACGCGCGCGACGAAAGCGAGGCACTCCGCTTCCGGCCAGCCGAGCGCCACGTCGAACCAGCCGCGCGGCCGGTGGCCGCGCATCGAATTCAGGATGGTTTGTGCGATGAATTCGGCATCTTCGGGACGCGCGGACCGTATCGTCATGCGCGCCCCTTTACGACGACCCTACGTGTTCTTCAGCGCGACGCGGAATTCGGCTTCGGTCTTGGACTTGATCTCGTCGAGCGTGACGCCGTCGGCGAGCTCGATCAGCGCCATGCCGCCATCGCCGTGCTTGTCGATGGTGAAGACGGCAAGATCAGTGACGACCATGTCGACGACGCGCTCGCCGGTCAGCGGCAGATTGCACCTCTTCAGGAGCTTCGGGCCGTCCTTGGCCGAATGCTCCATCACCACGACGACGCGCTTGACGCCTGCGACGAGATCCATCGCGCCGCCCATGCCCTTGACCATCTTGCCGGGGATCATCCAGTTGGCGAGATCGCCGTTCTGGGCCACCTGCATGGCGCCGAGGATCGAGAGATCCATGTGGCCGCCGCGGATCATGCCGAAGGAATCCGCGCTCGAGAAATACGAGGTCGACGGCAGCTCGCTCACGGTCTGCTTGCCGGCGTTGATGAGATCGGCGTCTTCCTCGCCCTCATAGGGGAACGGCCCCATGCCGAGCATGCCGTTCTCGCTCTGCAAGGAGACGTCCATGCCATCGGGGATGTAGTTCGAGACCAGCGTCGGGATGCCGATGCCGAGATTGACGTAATAGCCGTCGCGCAATTCCTTCGCGGCGCGCGCGGCCATCTGTTCACGGGTCCAGGCCATGTGAGTCTCCTGTTGCGCTTAAGCGGCGGTACGCGGGCGGGTGTTGCGGAATTCGATGCGCTTCTTGGCCGTGCCGACCTCGACGATGCGCTTCACGAAGATGCCGGGCGTGTGGATGTGGTCGGGATTGAGTTCACCGGCGGGAACCAGATGCTCGACCTCGGCCACCGTGATCTTCGCGGCGGTCGCCATCATCGGGTTAAAGTTGCGCGCGGTCTTGCGGTAGATCAGGTTTCCGGCGGTGTCGCCCTTCCAGGCGTGCACGATGGCGAGGTCGGCGAACAGGCCGCGCTCCATCAGGTACTTCTCGCCGTCGAATTCCTTCACTTCCTTGCCTTCGGCGATCAGCGTGCCGACGCCGGTCTTGGTGTAGAAGGCCGGGATGCCGGCGCCGCCGGCGCGGATGCGCTCGGCCAACGTGCCCTGCGGATTGAACTCGAGTTCCAGCTCGCCGGCGAGGTATTGCTGGGCGAACAGCTTGTTCTCGCCGACATAGGACGAGATCATCTTCTTGATCTGGCGGGTTTCGAGCAGGCGGCTGAGGCCGATGCCGTCGACGCCGGCATTGTTGGAGACCACGGTCAGGCCCTTGACGCCGGAATCCCGGATCGCGTCCGACAGCTCCTCGGCAATGCCGCAGAGGCCGAAGCCGCCCGACATGATCATCATGTTGTCTTTTAGAATGCCTGACAGCGCCGACTTGGCGTCGGGATAGACCTTGTTCATGCAAAAAACCTCGACTGAACCTTGGGCTGGCGGGCGTCGCGCCTCATTGGCGGCGATTATTAGGCGAAATCGTCCGAAGCCGTCAATGATACGGGGTTCTCCGCTCCGCCCCCGGGTGATAGAAGCTGCCCATGCCGTGGGCATAACCGCGCAGCGGCCTTGAAAGCGTCAAGAAAACCCATCAAGTTGCGGTACTTAACACCATAGGATCTGGGCGTCGGCACAGACGTTTCGCGGCCCGCCCTTCTGGCTCCAACGACCAACCCGATCAGGACATGCCATTGACCATGGCCCAAGGAATGAAGCGCCTCGGGACGCCGATCGCGGCGCTGCTCGGCGTCGCGCTGATCGCCCTGATCGCGACCTCCTGGCTCATCAACCGCGACGCGCTGCGCAAGGCGGTCGAAGCGCAGATCCGCGACGTCACCGGGCTCGAGCTCAATGTCGCAGGCAGCATCGAGATCTCGGTGCTTCCGGCGAGCTACATCTCCTTCCGCGACGTCGGCCTCAAGGGCGGCGGCACCAGCGCTCCCGCGCTCCAGGTCGACGTGCTCACCGCGAATTTGCGGCTGCTGCCGCTCCTGCTGCAGCGTTTCGAGATCGCCGACCTGACGCTGCTGCGGCCGCGCATCCACGTCAGCCTGAAGCCGGACGGCGAGAGCAACTGGACGCCCTTCATCCAGACCATCGCACGCACCATGAAGCCCGGGGCCGAGAACCAGGTCTCGTTCTCCGAAATCCGCATCCAGGACGGCGTGCTCGATTACGAGGACGTTGCCACGCGTGCCAACGAGAAGCTCGAGGACATCGACCTGTCGCTGGCCTGGCCTTCGATCTCGCGCTCTTTTGCCGCGACCGGGCAGTTCGACTGGCGCGGCGAGCGCGTCGACGGCTCGATCAGCTTTTCCGATTTCGTCGCCGCCCTCTCCGGCGACCGCTCCGGCCTGAAGGCGCGCATCGCCAGCGCGCCGCTCAAGCTCGCCTTCGACGGCAGCGTCGCCAATCGCACCAGCGCGATGATGGAGGGTACGCTCACAGTGGACAGCCCGTCCTTGCGCAACGCGCTGCGCTGGACCGGACAGCCGCAGCCCGGCAGCGGCGGCTTCGGCCGCTTCGTGCTGAAGGCGCGCGCCAACGTCGTCGGCGCCTCGATCGCGCTCACCAATGTCAACGTCGAGCTCGACGGCAATGCCGCCGAAGGCGTCATGACCTACGCCAATAACGGCCGGCAGACGCTGCAGGCCACGCTCGCCGCCGACGCGCTCGACTTCACACCTTATATCTCGACGTTCCGCCTGCTCGCGAGTGGGGCGCGCGACTGGAACAGGCAGCTGTTCGACCTCCAGGGATTGTCGACCACCGACCTCGACATGCGCCTGTCGGCGGCCAAGCTGACCGTCGGACCCACGCGGCTCGGCCGCACCGCGATCGGCGCCAATTTGCGCAACGGCACGCTGGCGCTCTCGGTCGGCGAGGCGCAGGTCTATGGCGGGATCGCCAAGGGCTCGTTCGGCATCGCGCGGTCCGATACGGTCGCCGACATCAAGGCGCAATTCCAGTTCACCGATGTCGATCTGCAGGCCTGCGCCACCGAGCTGTTCGGCCTCAACAAGCTGTCCGGCCGCGGCAACATCAACGTCTCGCTGTTCGCCTCGGGCTCGAGCCCGTTCGGCCTCGTGCAGTCGCTCGACGGCAGCGCCACCGTGACCGGGCATAACGGCGCGATCGCGGGCTTCAATGCCGAGCAGCTGCTGAAGCGGCTGGAGCGGCGGCCGCTGTCGGGCGGCGGCAATTTCCGCAGCGGCTCGACGCCATACGACAAGCTCACGATCGCCGTGAAATTCTCCGACGGCATCGCAACCGCCGAAGACATCCGCATCGAGGGCCCGGCGGCCAAGATCACGCTGACCGGCACCGCCTCGGTGCCGACCCGCGAATACGACATGAAGGGCGTGGCGAGCCTCAACACGGCGTCCGGCTTTCAATTGCCCTTCATGGTGCAGGGCCCCTGGGACGATCCCCTGATCTTCCCCGATCCCGAAAGCCTGATCCGGCAGTCGCCGGCGGCGTCTCCCTTCCTCGATCTCCTCAAGCAGCGCATCACGGGGGGAAAGCGCCCGGAGGGATCGCCGACCGCCGAAAATGCGAAAGAGGGCGCGAAGTCGAACTGACGATTGTGCGCCGTGGAGCGCGCGCGAATTGATCCCGGTGAATTGATGCGGCGATTGGATCGATGCGCGCATGATGCATCTCCGACGCGCTACGACCTTGGTCCGACAAGATGCGTTGATTGCGCTACCACCATGCGCTAGTGTTTTATACGACCGGTTAAAACACCGGCCGTTTGAGGGAGAAAAACGTGAAATCCAAGGTTATTGGCGCAGTTTCATTGGCGGTCGCTGCGGTTGGGCTGTTTGCCGCCACTGCGCCCGCATTTGCACAACAGAAGACGATCACGGTCTGGTGGGTCAAAGGCTTTTACAAGTCCGAGGACGAAGCGCTCGCCGAGACGATCAAGAAGTTTGAAGCCAAGACCGGCATCAAGGTCGAATTGTCGCAATACGCGATCCAGGACATGATTCCGAAGACCGTCGCAGCGCTCGATGCGGGCACCGTGCCCGACGTCGCCTATTCCGACAGCTACGACGTGCAGGTACAGGGCAAGTGGGCCTATGAGGGCAAGCTCGAGGACCTCACCGACGTCATGGAGCCGATCAAGGGCCGGTTCGTGCAGAACACGCTGGACGCCTCGATCCTCTACAACGACGTCGCCAAGAAGAAGGCCTATTACGGCTTCCCGCTGAAGCAGCAGAGCATGCACGTCCAGATCTGGAACGACATGCTGGAGAAAGCCGGCTTCAAGCAGAGTGACATCCCGAACGACTGGACCGGCTACTGGAGCTTCTGGTGCGACAAGGTGCAGCCGGCGATCCGTAAGGCCACAGGCCAGCGCATCTATGCCGTCGGCCAGCCGATGGGCGTGGAATCCACCGACTCGTTCCAATCGTTCTACACCTTCATGGACGCCTACCACGTCAAGCTGGTCGACGACGACGGCAAGCTGCTGGTCGACGACCCCAAGGTCCGCGACGGCCTGATCAAGGCGCTGAAGGACTACACCGACACCTACACCAAGGGCTGCGCCCCGCCCTCCGCGACCACCTGGAAGGACCCGGACAACAATGTCGCCTTCCACAACAAGACAATCGTGATGACCCACAACTTCACGATCTCGATCGCAGCAAAATGGTACGAGGAGTCACAGAACCAGAACCTCACGCCGGAACAGCGCGAGGCCGGCAAGAAGGCTTATGAGCAGGACATCGTCACGGCGTCCTTCCCCAAGGCTCCCGATGGCTCGACCATCAAGTATCGCTCCGACGTCAAGACGGGTCTGATCTTCACCGCGGCCAAGAACAAGGCCGAGGGCAAGCAGTTCCTCAACTTCCTGCTGCAGGAAGAGAACATCCGTCCCTACATCGAGGGCGCGCTCGGCCGCTGGTTCCCGGTGACGAAAGAAAGCCAGGAAAGCCCGTTCTGGCAGGCCGACAAGCACCGCAAGGCCGTCTACACCCAGTTCAAGGGCGGCACCTCTCAGTTCGACTTTACCAGGAACTGGAAGTTCACGATCTTGAACAATGAGAACGTGTGGGCGAAGGCGATGAACCGCGTCGTCAGCGAGAAGGTTCCGGTCGACAAGGCCGTCGACGAACTCATCGCCCGCATCAAGCAGGTCGCGGGCTGAGTCGTCCGCCCATCTCTCCGCGTTGCGGGGGAGAGTGCAACAACAACAACACCGGCCGCGTCTCGCGGCCGGCTTCTCTTTGAAGAGTCCGAAAGAATGGCGATCACGCTCTCTGGCGATCAGGCAATACCCGGCCCGCCCCTGTCGTCGCGGCTGACCCCGGCGCAGGTCTGGGGCATCCTCCTGCTAACACCTTATCTGCTCGTCTTCCTTGCCTTTGTCGTCTATCCCGTCTGCTACGGGCTCTGGCTGGCACGCGATCCGGCGAACTATGTGGCGCTGTATCACGACCCGATCTTCGCGCGCGCTGCAATCAACACGCTGATCTTCCTGGTCGTCGGCATCAACATCAAGATGATGATTGCGCTGTTCCTGTCCGGCTTCTTCGCGCAGCAGCGCACCTGGATCAGATGGCTGTCGGTGATCTTCATCCTGCCCTGGGCGGTGCCGTCGATCCCGACCATCCTGTCGGTGCGCTTCATGCTCAATCCCGAATGGGGCATGGTCAACCACTTCATCTTCTCCCTGACCGGCGATGACGGCCCGAACTGGCTGAACGACCCGACCGTCGCGCTGTGCATGGCGATCGCCGTGCACATCTGGAAGTCGCTGCCGTTCTGGACGCTGATCCTGATCACCGGGCGCCTTGCGATCTCGCACGATCTGTTCGAGGCCGCCGAGGTCGACGGTGCCAGCTGGTGGCAGAAATTCCGCTACATCACCTGGCCGTCGATGCAGACGCTCTACGTCACCTGCACGCTGCTCTCGATGATCTGGACGCTGGGCGATTTCAACAGCGTCTACCTGCTCACCGGCGGCGGACCTGCCGACCTCACGCACGTGCTGGCGACGCTCGGCATCCGCTATCTTCGGCTCGACCAGCTCTCGCTCGCGATGGCATCCATCGTCTGCGCGATGCCGTTCGTCCTGCCACTGGTTTACTTCATGATGAAACGGTTGTCGCGATGAAGCTTCCCTCCCTCCGTGACGTCGCGACGGAAGCGCGGCTGCTGCTGATCGGCATTCCCGTCTTCCTGTGGACGATGATCCCGATCTACCACATGTTCCTGTTCGCGATCTCCCCGAAGGAGGACGCGTTCTCGGGCAAGCTGTGGCCGGACCATCCGACGCTGCACAACTTCGAAATCGTGTTCAAGCAGCAGCACTACTTCCTGCGCGACTTCTACGCCCAGTTCTGGAATTCGACGCTGATCGCAGTCTCCGTGGGCGTGCTCACGCTGTTCATCGCGACCGCCGCGGCGTTCGCGATTTCGCGATTGAAGGTGCCGGGCGGCCGCGCCGTGCTGAACCTCGCGCTCTTCACCTATTTCATTCCCGCGGCGTTTCTCGCCGTGCCGATGTATCGCACGATGGGCAATTACGGCCTGCTCAACAATCACTGGTCGCTGATCCTGGCCATGGTGACGATCGCCTCGCCTTACGCGATCTGGGTGCTGAAGCAGGCCTCGGACAAGCTGCCGGTGGAGCTGGACGAGGCCGCGGTGATGGACGGCGCCACCACGCTGCAGATCTTCCGCCTGGTCTATTTGCCGCTGATGATGCCCTCGCTGGTCGCGATCGGCACCTATGCGGTGCTGCTGGCCTGGAACGAGTATCTCTACGCGTTCCTGCTGCTGTCGAACGACCGCGACATCACCCTTCCCGTCGCGCTCGGCAACTTCCTCGCCGCCGACGACTCGCCGTGGGAGCTGCTGATGACGACGGGCTTCATCTACGCGCTGCCGCCGGCCGCGGTCTATTACGCCTTCCGCCGCTACATGGTGGGCGGGCTCACGGCGGGTGCGGTGAAGTCGTAAGCTCTTCTTTCGTCATTGCGAGCGAAGCGAAGCAATCCAGACTACCTCCAGACTGGATTGCTTCGTCGCAAGAACTCCTCGCAATGACAGCAGAGCCTACAGCGGCGCAGCGCTCTCACCTCGCGAGCTCGACAGCTTCGAGGCGAGCGAGGCAATGACGATGACGACCGCGATCAGCGCGATCACCAGCGTGCAGATCGCGTTGATCTCGGGCTTCACGCCGAGCCGCACCTCCGAATAGATACGGATCGGCAGCGTCGCCGAGCCTGGGCCGGTGGTGAAGCTCGCGATCACGAGGTCGTCGAGCGACAGCGTGAACGCCAGCATCCAGCCGGCGACGATTGCAGGGGCGATCAGCGGCAGCGTTGCGGCAACGAACGCACCGACGGGATTGCAGCCGAGATCCATCGCCGCCTCCTCCAGCGAGCGATCGAGCGAGCCGAGGCGCGACTGCACGACCACCGTGACGAAGCACATGGTGAGCGTGGTGTGGGCGATCGTCACCGTCCAGAAACCGCGCTCGGCGTTCAGCGCAACGAACAGCAAGAGCAGCGACAATCCGGTGATCACCTCCGGCATCACCAGCGGTGCGTAGAGCATGCCTGAGAACAGGGTGCGACCACGAAAGCGTTCACCGCGCGACAGCGCCACCGCTGCGAGCGTGCCGAGCAGCGTCGCGATCGTCGCGGAGGCGACAGCGACCCGCAGGCTCATCCAGGCCGCCTCGATCATGGCGCGATCGTTGAACAACTCATGATACCAGCGCAGCGACCAGCCGCCCCACACCGTCACCAGGCGCGAAGCGTTGAAGGAATAGAGAACGAGGATCAGGATCGGCAAATAGAGGAACGCCAGCCCCAGCGCGAGCGAGGCGATGTTGAAGCGGGACAGGCGGAAGACCTTGCGCATCGCGCTACCTTCCCTGTTCCAGCTGCCGCTTCTGCAGCCGCTCGTACAGCAAGAGCGGCACCAGCAGCACGACCAGCAGCACGATCGCGGCAGCCGAGGCAACCGGCCAGTCCTTGTTGGTGAAGAATTCGAGCCACAGGGTCTGGCCGATCATCAGCGAATTGGAGCCGGCCAGAAGGTCGGGAATGACGAACTCGCCGACGATCGGGATGAAGCACAAGAGCACGCCGGCGCCGACGCCGGGCAGCGACAGCGGGAAGGTGACGAGCCAGAACACCTGCCAGGGCGGCGCGCCGAGATCGGCAGCCGCTTCCTCCAGCACCGGCTCCATCTTGGCGAGCGTCGCGTAGAGCGGCAGGATCATGAACGGCAGATAGGAATAGACGATGCCGATATACATCGCGGTGTCGGTGGAGAGCCACACTACGGGCTGGCTGACCAGATGCAGCGCCAGCAGGACCTGGTTCAGCAGGCCGTCGTGCTGGAGGATGTTGATCCAGGCGTAGATGCGGATCAGGAACGAGGTCCAAAACGGCACGATCACCAGCACCATCGCCACCGCCTGCCAGCGCTGCGGCAGCCGCGCCATCCCGTAGGCGATGGGATAGCCGATCAGGAGCAGTAGCGCGGTGGCCGTGAGGGCGACGGTGAGGCTGCGGACATAGGCGAAGACGTAAATGTCGTCGGAGGCGAGCAGCTTGAAATTGTCGACCGAGAGCGCAGCGAACGCTGCCTTCAGCGCGTCCCATCCCGCCGTGAGGTCGAACACCGGCTCGTAAGGCGGCTGCGCGATCGCGGTCTGCGACAGGCTGATCTTGAGCACGAAGCCGAACGGCACCAGGAAGAACAGCACCATCCAGACATAGGGCGCGATGGCCGCGAAGCGCGCCGGCTTTGCGAAGATGCGGCGCGAGCTCATGATTGCAGCACCACGCAATCGTCGGGCGTGAACCAGGCGACGACATGCTGGTTCAGGCTGTAGGCGTCGACGTCCAGCCGCGCGCTGTTAGCGACCGACGCCTGCAGCATCCCGCCGGTGTCGAGCTTCACCTTATAGGTGGTGGTGCCGCCGAGATAGCAGATGTCCGCGATCACGCCCTCGAGGGTGTTGATCGCCGTCTCACGACCGGCCTCGTTGGCCGGGCCGCGGCGCGACAGCTTGACCTTCTCGGGGCGGATCGCGACCGCCAGTTTTCCGGTGCCGACCGCCTCACGCGGCTCGGCCACCACCAGCGCCCCCGCATCGCGCGTGCCGATGACCAGACGACGACCGTCGCGCAATTTTGACTCGCCGTCGAACAGGTTGACGTCGCCGACGAACTCGGCGATCCAGCGCGAGCGCGGCGCCTCATAGAGCTCGCGGGGGTTCGCGACCTGGGCGAGCCTGCCTGATTTCATCACGCCGATCCGGCTCGCCATCGTCATCGCCTCCTCCTGGTCGTGGGTGACGATGATGAAGGTCATGCCGAGCCGCCGCTGCAGCTCCATCAGCTCGGCTTGCGTGTTTTCGCGAAGCTTCTTGTCGAGGGCTGCGAGCGGCTCGTCGAGCAGCAGGAGCTGAGGGCGGCGCGCCAATGCGCGGGCGAGCGCCACGCGCTGGCGCTGACCGCCGGACAACTGGTCCGGCTTGCGCTTCTCCAATCCCTCGAGCTTGACCAGCGCCACCATCTCCGCGACGCGCGTGGCGATGTCGGCACGCGGCATGCCGGCGCGCTTCAGGCCGAAGGCAATGTTGTCGCGTACCGACAGATGCGGGAACAGCGCATAGTTCTGGAACATCATGTTGATCGGGCGGTCGTGCGGCAGCGCCTGCGCGATATCCTTGCCGCCGAGCAGAATACGCCCCTCGTCCGGCGCCTCGAAGCCCGCGAGCATGCGCAAGAGCGTGGTCTTGCCGCAGCCGCTCGGGCCGAGCAGCGCGAAGAACTCGCCGGCCTTGATATCGAGCGACACGCCGTCGACGGCGCGGAACGTGCCAAAGGTCTTGGCGACGCCCTCGATGCGCAGCAGCGGCTGGCCGGCCGCCGGACATGCGTCTCCGCCAGCCGGTTCAGCCGCAACGTTCATCCCGGGCAATTCTTCCGCCATGGTCCCTGCCAACCCCGATTCCGCCGCACGCTAGCGGCCGATCGTGTTTAGCTCAACCGGTTCGGGGAAAACTTACATCGCGCCGCCGTAGCCCGGATGGAGCGAAGCGGAATCCGGGGCTGTTCGCCGGCGCAGAGACTCTCCCGGATTTCGCTTCGCTCCATCCGGGCTACACCAGTGACCGGCTCAGATCCGCCATGAACGCCGCCAGCGCCTCACGGTCCGCCGCAGGCATTGTCAGGCCCAGCTTGGAACGGCGCCACAGAACGTCATCCGGAAAACGCGCCCACTCGCAGGTCATGAGATATCGCACCTCCGCGCCGGTCAGTTCGGGACCGAAGGCTGGGCCAAGCTCTTTGCGCGTCCTTGCTTCACCGAGCACGGCCGCCAATCGCGAGCCGTAGGCCGCGACCAGGCGCTGGGCTTCCGGCTCGGACAGAAAGCGCCAGCGCTCGCGTGCGAGGTCGACCTCGGTGTCGAAACGATCCCAGGCGAAATCTCCACCTGGCAGCGCTGCGCCGGCGGTCCAGGGCGGCGACATCGGATAGAACGGCGTCAGCCTCGTCACCGCCCGCTCGGCGCGCCGGCGCGCGGTGGTGAGGTCGCCGCCGAACATCGTGATCAGCGGTGCCTTGCGCCGGCGCGCGTGGAACAGGGTTGTGCCCTCGCGTTGCCGCGCGGACGCCGGTCTCAGATTGACGCCGCAGACCGCCCGGACCACGTCGGTCGGGGCGACGCGCTCGCGGAAGTAGCGGCTCGCCGCTTCGCAGAGATAACCGACATCGGCCCCTCGCACCGCCACGATGGCGGGGTCGCCGGTGAAATCGTGCGTGACTGTGCCGATCAGCGTGAACGCGCGCTCAAACGGGCTTGCGAAGATCAGTCGGCCGTCGCTGTTCTGGAACACGTAGACATTGTCTGAATCGAACAGCCTGGGCACGATGATCTGGCTCATCTGCATGGCCGTCGCGGCGGGCTGCGGCTGGCGCAGGACGGTCTCCGCGACGATCGAGGTCCAGCCGCCACTGGTATTGGCCAGCGCCCTTGCTGTAACGGAGCGGCGGTGGCCGCGATCGACCACGGCGAGCCGCCAGATGTCGGTTCGGTCGGCACGTACGCAGCGCGCCCCGGTCCGGATCGTCGCACCACGCTCGGCGGCGTCCAGCGCCGTGAGCACGACAAGCCGGGAATCGTCGACGATACAGTCCGAATATTCGAACGCCGTGCCGAACGGGCGCTTCAGCGCGTTGCCGACCGGGTGATGGGTGATATCGAGGGTCGTCGATCCAGGCAGGCCGCTCCGGCCGGCGAGGACGTCATAAAGAAACAGGCCGGCCCGCAGCAGCCACGGCGGACGCTCGTCCACATGTGCAGGAATCACGAAACGCATCGGCCGCACCAGATGCGGCGCGATGGCGAGCCAGGTCCGGCGCTCGGCCAGTGCCCGGCGCACCCGCCAAAAGCCGCGGCGCTCCCGCACCGAGAGATCGCCGTGGATCAGCCGCGGTGTGGCCGACGACGCCGCGCCGCCGAGATCGCCCTGCTCGAACAGGATCACCCGCAGGCCGCGGCCCGCCGCATCGCGGGCGAGGCTGACGCCGTTCAGGCCGCCGCCGATGATCGCGAGGTCGTAATCCGCCATGAAGCCGTCGAATGGGAGCGAAGCACTCCCATCCACTAGAGCGATTTCCGTTCCGATGAAATCGGAACGGTGGCTCTAGATTCATATTCTGACGCGTTTTCTTGACGCGAGCCGCTGTCCACTTCGCTCGAAAACGCTCTAACCGGTCTTCAGCGCAAGCTCCATGGCTTCGGCGCGGCCGACGAGCCCGGCATATTTGCCGATCGGCAACGGCTTGCCGAGCAGATAGCCCTGCACCCCGTCACAGCCTTCCTTGGCGAGGAAGGCGAGCTGGTCGAGCGTCTCGACGCCCTCGGCGATGATCGACATTTCGAGGCCGTGGCCGAGGTCGATGACGGCGCGCACGATCGCCGCCGATTGCGGGTTGCGGCCGAGATTGATGATGAAGGCGCGGTCGATCTTGATCTTGTCGAACGGGAACGCCTGGAGATAGCTCAGCGAAGAATAGCCGCTGCCGAAATCGTCCATGGAGATGCGCACGCCGAGCGCCTTCAGGCGGCGCAGCAGCGCAAGGCCGCGATCGAAATCCTCGATCAGAACACCTTCGGTGATCTCGAGCTCGAGCCGGCCGGGTGCGAGGCCCGTCTCGATCAGGATCGAATGGACGAGGCCGACCACGTCGCCGTGCATGAACTGCGCCGGCGACAGATTGACCGCGACCTGCAGCGGCTTCGGCCAGGACGCCGCCTCGCGGCAGGCCTCGCGCAGGATCCACTCGCCCATCTCGACGATGAGGCCGCTCTCCTCGGCGATGGGAATGAATTCGGCCGGCGAAACCTGGCCGCGCACCGGATGCTGCCAGCGCGCCAGCGCCTCGAAGCCGATGATCTCGCTCTCGGCGACGCTGTGGCCCGCGGCCCCCTGCGGCTGGAAGGCGAGCGAGAGCTCGCCGTTCTTGACCGCCATGGAGAGGTCCTGGTGCAGCACGCGGCGGTCGCGGATCTGCTGGTCCATCTCGGGCTGGTAGAGGCTGATCGTGCCGCGCGACTTCTGCTTGGCGCGGAACAGCGCCGCGCCGGCATTGGCGAGCAGCGAGGCGCCATCGGTGCCATTGTGGGGAAAGACCGACATGCCCGTGGTGATGCCGGCGCGGACCGGCCGGCCGTCGATCTGAAAATCCTTCGCGACGGCTTCGCCGATCTGCTGCGCCAGCGCGAGGCCGGCCTCGGGCTGCTTGCCGTCGATGATCAGGCCGAACTCGTCCCCGGACAGGCGCGCCACCACGCCGCCGCGTGCGGAATCCTGGAGCCGATGGGCGACCTCGATCAGGAGCTTGTCGCCGAGCGCATGGCCGAAGACGTCGTTGACCTCCTTGAGGCCGTCGAGGTCGACGCAGAGCACGGCGAACTCCTCGCCGGTGCCCTCGCAAGCCTCGATCATCTGGGTCAGAGCCTGCAGGAAGGCGGCGCGATTCGGCAGATCGGTGAGGCCGTCGTGATAGGCCATGTGCGCCATGCGCGACTCGGTCTGCCGGCGGTCGGTGACATCCTCGTGGGTCTTGATCAGATATTGCGGCTCGCCGGCATCGTTGACCACAGTGGCGCGGCGGGTCAGGAACAGCCGCAGGCCGCCCTTGGTGGAGATCGGATGCTCCTCGGTGATCATCCCGCGCTTCTTGATCGCGGCCTCGTCGCGCGCGACGATCAGCTTGGCCTCCTTGGCGTTGAAGATGTCGGACGCGGTCAGGCCGGTGGCTTCCTCGCGCCTGCGGTTGAGGATCGTCTCCGCGCTGCGGTTGGCGAGCAGATAGCGGCCGTCCTTGACCTGCTCCACGATCAGCGCAACCGGGATGTTGTCGACCACGAGCTCGAGGAACTTCTTGGTGCTCTCCAGCTCCTGCGACAGCGAGCGGCGGTCGGTGATGTCCTCGAACAGGATGAGCAGAAATTCGGGCTTGTTGCTCTCGTTGCGGACCACGATCCGGATCGAGGCGACCATGCGCCGCGCGCCGGCACGATCCACCTCGAACTCATTGCGGTGCTGGCCATCCGGCGAATTGAGCGCGGCCTGGTCAGCGGCCTCGATGCTGGCCGCCGAGGCCGACGCAAACAGCTCCCGTGCATTCCTGCCGACGGCGAAGTCCCGCGACAATCCCCAGAACTTCTCATAGGCGCTGTTGGCGAAGATGTAGCAGCCGTCCTCGATGTTCTTGGCCGCCACGCAGGCCGGCACATGATCGAGCACCGATTCCAGGAACTGCTTGGTGGAGGCGAGCTGCCGCGACAGGTTGCGCTGCTCGGTGACGTCGAGATGGGTCGCCACCGAGCCGCCGTTCGGCAACACGAAATACTTCACCAGGATAGCCCGTCCGTCCGGCAGTTCCGTGGTCAGGCCATTGGCGCTCGATGCCTTTTGGTAAAATTCGTCATCGGTGACGCCGAGCACTCCGCGCTCGCGGCGCAGCCTCAGGATGTCGCAACCGGTCATGTTGGGCCGGAGGTCGGATCGCGTCAGGCCATAGATCTCGAGATAGCGGTCATTGCAGAAGATGACGCGGCGCTGCGCATCCGTCATCACCACGCCCTGGTTGAGGTTGTTCATGGCGGAGGAGATGAAGGCGTTGCGACGCAGCTGCAAACGGCTGGACCGGCGCAGCGAGGAATGGATCCACAGCCCGATCGCGGCGAGGAACGAGCAGACCACGATGCCCGCGATGAGGGCTTCCCAGATCACGCCGGGATCAAGCCTGGTGGGATCGCCCGGAACGGCAAGGCTGTCCGATGCCGCAAAGGCGCGCGCAGGCGCGCCCGTAACGGCCAGGCATAGGAGGGCGTGCACAGCAATCGAAAGCGTGCTGCCCACGTGCCAGTTCTTCTCAGCCATCAGCCACCCGCGATTTCAACGTCGGATTGTCTGGCCTCGCGGGTTTGGATCGGGTAAACGCCTGTGGGCACAACAGAATAATGTGACATAAAATGCGGCAATTGCCCTGACATGATAAACGACTTCTTAACGGAAGCCCCGCCTGCGCCGCCGCATCCGGACCGTGCGCCACCGGTGCTTCCAACTGGTCTCCTGCACAACCATGGATAGGGTCGATTGCGTCGTCATCGGAGCCGGCGTGGTCGGGCTCGCGGTGGCCCGGAAGCTCGCCCAGGCCGGGCGCGAGGTGATCGTGCTGGAGGAAGCCGAGGCGATCGGCACCGTCACCTCCTCGCGCAACAGCGAGGTGATCCATGCCGGCATCTACTACCGGGCCGGGAGCTGGATGGCGCGCATGTGCGTGGCAGGCAAGCACGCGCTGTACCGCTACTGCGCCGAGCGCGGCATCCCGCACAAAAATTGCGGCAAGCTGATCGTCGCGACCAGCCCGAAGGAGACCGAGAAGCTGCAATCGATCAAGGCGCATGCCGAGGCCAACGGCGTGCTCGACATGCAGCTGCTCTCGGGCGAGGCCGCACGCGCGCTGGAGCCGGCGCTCGCCTGCGACGCCGCGCTGCTGTCACCGTCGACGGGCATCATCGACAGCCATTCCTACATGCTCTCGCTGCGCGGCGAAGCCGAGGACGCCGGCGCAGCTTTCGCGTTTCACACCCCGCTGATCCGTGCCAAGGCGGCGGCCGGCCTCATCGAGATCGATGCCGGCGGCGAGGCACCGATGACGCTGCAATGCAGCCTCCTCGTCAACGCCGCGGGGCTGTCGGCAACGCATGTGGCGCGCAGCATCGACGGCATGCCGCTGGACCGGATTCCGCCGGCCTATCTCGCCAAGGGAAACTACTTCAGCTGCAACGCCAGGGCGCCGTTCTCGCGCCTGATCTATCCGGTGCCCGAGCCCGGCGGCCTGGGCGTGCACCTGACGCTGGACATGGCAGGACAGGCGCGCTTCGGGCCTGACGTCGAATGGATCGAGACGATCGACTACGAGGTCGATCCGTCACGCGCCGAGCGCTTCTATCCCGCGATCCGCAAATACTGGCCGACGCTGCCTGACGGCGCGCTGATGCCGAGCTATTCGGGCATCCGCCCGAAGATCGTGCCGCCGGCCGTGGCCACGCAGGATTTCTTGATGCAGGGCCCGCGCGATCACGGCGTTGCAGGCCTGATCAATCTGTTCGGCATCGAATCGCCGGGACTGACGTCCTCGCTCGCGATCGCCGATCACGTCGCCGAGCTCGCAGATATCGACAGTGTTTCGAGAAGCGGATAGGTGTGCGCGTCGAGAGCCACGGGTCCAAGCAAGAGTGAGCGCCGCACAACCGTGTTGCACGGTACACACCTTGCAGCAGGGATGAGCACGGATGCTCTCATCCCTGCGTGAAGGACGTGATCAACTCTACACTGTCACGGGGGTTACTAGTGGAGCGTGTCGCCAGATTGCTTCAGACGCTCGATCTGGTCCTTGACCATCAACTTCCGGCGCTTCAACTCAACAATTTGCAGGTCGTCTGTTGAAAGGTGCACGAGAGCTTCGTGCAATTCGTTTTCGAGAAGTTTGTGCTTCCGTTCCAATTCAACGAGATGTGCCTGAATTGTCATTCGAAACCTCCTCGGTAGGGTTGAACCTTTAGGATTCGATCCGGACAACCAAGTCTACATCACCGATTCGTCCTGTCGATGGGTATCCGTCGTTGCAGCGTCATTTTTGAAAGTTCATATGTAACGAAGCGTGACTAAGGGAACCACGCCGGAAAAATCCATGATATCAATACGCCGACGCACCGCCGCAGCTCCCTGCAGAAATATGTTGCTGGAGATCGGGGACGAGGGATCGCAGATCGCTTGCGATCACGCGGCGCAAGGACGATAATTTCCACAGGGCATCCACAGCCCGGATCTCACGCCTATCGGTTTTCGGCCACCGCAGACATGACCAATGAAGATGAGCGTGAGCTCGAAGCCGAGCTCACCCGGTTGCAGCAGGAACACCGAGATCTCGATGCGGCGATCGATGCATTGCATCAATCGCCCGCCCCCGACCTGTTGCGGTTACAGCGCCTGAAGAAGCGCAAGCTGTTGTTGCGCGACCGCATCGCGTTCATCGAAGACCAGATCACCCCCGACATCATCGCCTGACCGTGAGCCGGTCTTGCGCGGCGCCCCGCCGCTTCCGAATCCGCTTGACTCAATAAGAACAAAATAGGAACATTCGCGGGCGCCCCAACACCTCAGAGAACGCTCAAGGACAACACACGAGGACAACGCAGATGTCGGCAACCGCCCTTTTCGACAACAGCCATTACGAACAGGCCTGCGATCAGGCGATCGCGATGTGCGACGGCAATCTGCGCAGCACCATCAAGGCGCTGATCATGGCCAACGAATATCTGGAAGCCGAGCTGGAGGAATTGCAGGCGGCGATTTCAGCCGGCTGCATTCCGGAGATCTCGCGCAGCAAGATGCGGAGCAAGAGCAGCGCCGCATAATCTTCAACCTTGGAGCAACGCCATGTCGGATGTGACCTATTACGTTGCAATGCCCTTCTTGATCGATGACGACGGATCACCCGTCGCAGGCGCTGCAGAGGAGTGTCAGTCCTCGACGGCGGCGCTGCGACGCGCAGAGATGCTGGCGCGCGGCGCCGGCCATATCGGCGCGATCGCGTTCAGCCGCAGCGGCGATCCCATGACCGGCGAATTCGGCGACGCGACGCTGCTGCGCAAGTTCGGCAACGTGCCGGAAGATCTTGCCACCCTCTAGACTAGCGCTCGCCGCCGACCAGCCTGATCCGCGGCTCGTGCCGGCGGCTCGCCTTGCGCACATACATGGCGGCATCCGCCTCCTCCAGGGCGCGGCCTGCAGCGGATTGCGGACCGAGCAGCGCGACGCCGGCCGAGGCGCCCGCGGCCACGTGCTGGCCGCGAAAAACGAATGACAATTCGTCGATCGCCTGCTCCAAGGCCGCAGCCTTGACCTTCGCATCGGTCTCGCTGAGATTCCAGAGCAGCAGCGCGAACTCGTCGCCCCCGAGCCGGCCGACCACGTCGGAGGCGCGGATCTGTCGCGTCAGCGTGGCGACAATCGCCTTGAGCACCTCATCGCCGGCGGCATGACCGAAGGAATCGTTGATCGGCTTCAGCCGATCGACGTCGAGCACGATCAGCGCCCCGCTGGCGCGGTAGCGCTTCATATAGGCGATGGCGCGCGCGAGCTCGCGCTCGAAACCGCGCCGGTTGGGAATCCCGAGCAGGAAATCGGTATCGGCGGCCGCCTCGAGCTCCGAGATCCGCAACAGGGCCGCCTTGAGCTTGCTCCTGAGGCCGCGGATGATCGCCTTGCCGTCATCGGCAGCCGGCGCTCTGCGCAAGGCCGGTTTGGCCGCGCGGCTCGAAACGGCTTTGGATCGGGCGGCGCTCATGTTCCGGCCCTTTCTGGCCTTCGCAGGGCTCGCCCTTTTCGGTTTCTTCATGGGCATCGTGCTCAATGAAGGCTTGCGGGGATTCACCAAGACAGGATAGTGGATTCCCTTCTCCTTGCCACCGCCTTGCGAGCCGCCGGCCGGAATCATTAATCTGGCCTATCTCTCTGTTTTTCTGGGCACAATTGACGTCATGACCGCGCCGATCGCCATCATCATGGGAAGCCAGTCGGACTGGGACACGATGCGGCACGCCGCCGACACGCTTGACGCGCTCGGCATTGCTGCCGACAGCCGCATCGTCTCGGCCCACCGCACGCCCGACCGGCTGTTCGCATTCGCCAAGGGTGCCAAGGCCGCAGGCTACAAGATTATCATCGCCGGCGCCGGTGGCGCGGCCCATCTGCCCGGCATGGCGGCGGCGCTGACGGAACTCCCTGTGTTTGGTGTTCCCGTCGAATCCAAGACGCTCAGGGGCGTCGATTCGCTCTATTCGATCGTCCAGATGCCCGCGGGCATTCCGGTCGGCACCCTCGCCATCGGCAAGGCCGGCGCGATCAATGCCGCGCTGCTGGCAGCCGCCGTGCTGGCATTGTCCGACCCCGCCCTGTCGGATCGCCTCGCCGCCTGGCGCAAGGCCCAGACCGAGGCGGTCGCCGAGCGGCCGGAGGACAAGGCGTGACGGACACCAGGCACGTGAAGCTGAAGCCCGGTGACACCATCGGAATCCTCGGCGGCGGACAATTGGGCCGGATGCTTGCCATGGCCGCGGCGCGACTCGGCCTGCGCTGCCAGGTGTTCTCGCCCGATCCGGATTCACCGGCCTTCGACGTCGTGCTGAACGCGACCTGCGCCGAATATGCCGACGTGGAGGCGCTCGAATTGTTCGCGCATGATGTCGACGTCATCACCTACGAATTCGAGAACGTGCCGGCGGCAGCCGCGCTGGTATTGGACGCGCGCCGCCCGGTGCTGCCCAACCGCAAGATCCTCGAGACGACCCAGGACCGGCTCGCCGAGAAGGATTTCGTGACGAAGCTCGGGATCGGCACTGCCGCCTACGCCGACGTCACCTCCGTCTCCTCGCTGCGCGAGGCGATCGCCAGGATCGGCCTTCCAGCGGTGCTGAAAACCCGCCGCTTCGGCTATGACGGCAAGGGCCAGGCCATCATCCGCGAGGGCGACGACATCGCGAAGGTGTGGACCAGCCTCGCCACCAAATCGGCGATCCTGGAGGCCTTCGTGCCCTACGAGCGCGAGATCTCCGTGATCGCCGCGCGCGCGGCCACGGGCGAGGTCGAGTGCTTCGACGTCACCGAGAACGAGCACCGCGACCACATCCTGAAGATATCGCGTGCGCCCGCGCCGATTCCTGACGCGCTCGCCGAGGAGGCGCGCAGCATCGCGAGCAAAATCGCAAGCGCGCTCGACTATGTCGGCGTGCTCGCGGTCGAGATGTTCGTGCTGGCAGGCGGCACCGGACCGAAGGTGCTGGTCAACGAGATCGCGCCGCGCGTGCACAATTCCGGGCACTGGACGCTCGACGGCGCCTCCGTCTCACAGTTCGAGCAGCACATCCGCGCCATCGCCGGCTGGCCGCTCGGCAAGCCGGTGCGCCACGGCGAGGTCGTCACCATGACCAACCTGATCGGCGACGAGATCAACGATTACGAAAAGTGGCTGAGCGTGCCGGGCGCGACCGTGCACATCTACGGCAAGGGCGCGCCGCGCCCCGGCCGCAAGATGGGCCACGTGACAGAAGTCAGGCCGCCCCGGGACAAGTGACGGGATCGCAGCAAGAGCTGCAATCCCGCCGGGTGATTGTGACTACGCCGTCTTCACGCCCGCAACGACGCCGCTGGGCTCCTCGCTGAGCCAGCGATAGATCACCCCGCCGAGCGCGCCGCCGATCAGCGGCGCGACCCAGAACAGCCACAGCTGCGACAGCGCCCAGCCGCCGACGAACAACGCCGGGCCGGTGCTGCGCGCCGGGTTCACCGAGGTGTTGGTGACGGGAATGCTGACGAGGTGGATCATCACCAGCGCGAGCCCGATCGCCAGCGGAGCGAAACCCGCCGGCGCGCGCCCATGGGTCGCCCCCATGATGATGAACAGGAACATCATGGTCATCACCACCTCGGTGAGGAAGCCGGCCATCATGCTGTACTGACCGGGCGAATGCGCGCCATAGCCGTTGGAGGCGAAGCCCTTGCTGACGTCGAAGCCGGGCGCCCCACTCGCAATGACATAGAGCAGCGATGCGGCGACAATCGCGCCCGCCACCTGGGCGATCACATAAGGCAGGATCTGGCCGGCCGGAAAGCGGCCGCCGGCGGCGAGACCGACCGTGACGGCCGGATTCAGATGGCACCCGGAGATGTGGCCGATCGCGTAGGCCATGGTGACGACGCTCAATCCGAAAGCCAGGGACACGCCGACCAGCCCGATCCCGACCTGCGGGAAGCCGGCGGCGATCACCGCGCTTCCGCAGCCCGCGAATGTCAGCCAGAAGGTGCCGATGGCTTCGGCAGCATATTTTTTGATGTCCATTGTAGTCCCTCATTGCAAAGATTCCGGAACAAAGCTCCGGTGCGGCCCCGTCCTCGGCGCCAAATCGCCCAAATCGGGGCCGCATGGAGGTATTTTCGCCGCATTTAATGGCCGAACTTGGCCCGAAAATCCGCTTGGCCGGTGGACATCTGCGGTTTTGTCTGATACATCCGCGCGCTCAAGGTTAAGGGCTTGCGCGTTTCGCCATCCCCTTTGACTTACCAGAATTCAAATCCGATCCACCTGAAGAGGATGCCGCGTGCAGGTTCTCGTTCGCGATAACAATGTTGATCAAGCCCTCAAGGCGCTGAAGAAGAAGATGCAGCGCGAGGGAATTTTCCGCGAGATGAAGCTCCGCGGTCATTACGAGAAGCCCTCCGAGAAGAAGGCCCGCGAAAAGGCCGAGGCCGTGCGCCGCGCGCGCAAGCTGGCCCGCAAGAAGCTGCAGCGCGAAGGCCTGCTGCCGATGAAGCCGAAGCCGGTGTTCGGCGCCGGCCCGGGCGGTGATCGCGGCGGTCGTGGCGGCCCCGGTGCAGGTCCGCGCGGACCGCGCTGAGCCGATTCAGCAAGACTTTAGTTTTCGATGACGCGGGCCCCGGGCCCGCGTTATTGTTTTGAGGACTTGTCGGATCAAGCTCTAGCGCGAGCCAACCGTAGATGGCCTCCCCTTTCTCCCAGCGCGGCCTTCCGCGACGGCGCCGGATCTGGCAGCCGCCGCTCGCGGCGGCCCTGACGGGGATCGTGCTGGGCGGCTGCTCGTTCGATCTGGGATCACTGATGCCGGAGAAGGACAAGCCGCAGGAGGCCCCCAAGGCCGCCGCGCCGGCCGAGAGCGCGGTGAGCGCCGGCAACGTCACCGAAGCCCAGGCCCATACCGCGAAGGCTCAGTCTCTGGCGAAGTCAGGCGAGGCCGCGGCAGCGCTCGACGAGTTCAATCGCGCGATCGGCCTCGATCCCTACAATGCGCAGGCGCTCTATGGCCGCGCCCTGATCTACCAGGGCAACAACCAGCACGACTTCGCGATCGCCGATTTCAGCGCCGCCAGCGGACTCAACCCGCAAAAGGCCGAGCCGCTGCTGGGCCGCGCCAACAGCTATCTCGCGCTCGGCAAGGTCAAGGAGGCCGCAGCCGATCTCGACGAAGCCTCCGAGGCCGATCCGAACAATGCCCAGGTCTGGACCGCGCGCGGTCAGGTCTATGAGCGCCTGGGCGACAAAGCCAAGGCGGCGGCGTCCTACACCAAGGCGGTTGCGCTTCGTCCACGCGACGAACCCGCTCGCAGCGGTCTCGCCCGCGTCGGCGGCTGACGGTTTGGCGCAGGCTGAGCGGAGTTCTAGTCGGGCGTGGCGCTCTTGGGCAGAACGGCGTTGAACATCGACTTCATGCCCGACAGCATCTCGTCGGCGACATTGGTCTTCTTCGGCCGAGGCAGGGCGGCGCCCGCATCGGCACGCAGGTCGAGCGGCGGTGCGATGACCGGCACGGGAATGTCGGCCGGCGGCGTCACCCGATTCGGATCATCGTTGCCGATCGAGGCCGTGTACGGCGGATTGGAGCCCCCATTGCCATAGGCCTCGGGTGAGGGCGTCGAGACATTGATCGGCGGCGGCAGCGGACGGACTGGAGACGGCTCCACATTCACGACCCGCGGGGCCTCCGGCGTGCGGGCGGCGTCCCGCACCGCAGGCTCAGCCGGCTTGGTCTCCGACGCGCGAGCCTCGGCAGGCTTGGTTTCCGACGACCTGGCCTCGGCAGCCTTGCCCTCGGGCGACTTGCGCAGGCGCTCGATCGCAGCACGCGCCAGATCGTTGGCGTCGGGAGCCGCGGAAGCCGCCGTCGGGGCCGAATTGGCCTCAACCACGGGAGCAGAAGCCGCCGGTGCGGATTTCGCCGCGGCCTTGTCGCGGGCAGAGGGACGTCCGCGCGGACCGGTGTCAGCGGGAGCCACGTCTGCGGCCTTGGTCTCGGCGGCCGGCGGATGATCGACCGGCTTCTCGACCGCCGCCTTGTCCGTCACGCTCTTCTCGGGGATGCCCTTGGCCTTGACGCCGGAGGCGGGAAGGTTGGCGGTATCGGTGGGTTTGCCGTCGCTGCCGGTCTGGGCAGGCGCGGTCACGGCGGCTGGGGTGTCGGCGGCCGGCTTGGCGTTGATGTAATGATTGACGATGTAGGCCCCGATGATCGTCGCGAGCACCGAGGGGAAAATATCCATCGAAATTTTTGCGAGGTATTTCAGCATTCCGACCACACTCCCCGCGCGACCTGATGCGGGAACTTTAGGGCATTGTGAGGGATCAACTGCGACGGATCGATGGCAAACGGTGGCGCGACCCTAGCGTTTCAGCTCAATTTCAAGGAACACGATCTCAGTTGAGGTTTCGTTAAGTACGTCATGCTGGACGCCGGCCTTGCGGAAATAGGATTTCCCGGCGGCAAGCTGCGCCTTGGACCTTTCGCCATTGGGCGCGACGATGGTCATCTCGCCGGCGGCGAGCGGAACGATCACATAGTCCATGCCATGGGTGTGATGGCCGGTGGCGCTGCCGGGGGCAAGCCGCCATTCCGTCACCCGGACCTCTTCGTTGTCGACCTGAACCTCGGACTGGGCGGCAAGCACCGGGAGCTCCTTCTAGGGTACGAAAACCATGAACACGTAGACGGCAAATACCACCATATGCACCAGGCCGAACAGGACATTGGTCCTGCCCGTGCCGAAGGTCAGCATGCTCAGGAAGAAGGTCAGCAGCAGGAGCACGCTGCCTTGGGCGCCGAGGCCGAGCTCGAGCTCCTTGTCGAGCGCGTAAGTGGCGACGCCGACGGCAGGAATGGTCAGGCCGATGGTCGCCAGCGACGATCCCAGAGCGAGGTTGATGCTCTTCTGGAGGTCGTTCTGGCGGGCCGCCGAGACGGCCGCGACGCCTTCCGGCATCAGGATCAGAAGCGCGACCAGAAGCCCGGCAAAGGCCGGCGGCGCGCCAATCTTGGCCGCGACGGCGTCGACCACCAGCGAGAATTTCTTGGAGAGCAGCACGACCGCCAGCAGCGCGATCAGCAGCAGCACGACGCTGAGCACCAGCATCCTGCCCGACAGATGCACCTCGCCGCTGCCGGCGTACGCCCGCTCGTGGACGAAGTAATCCTTGTGCAGGACCGTCTGGGTGTAGAGAAACACCGCATAGAGCGCCAGCGTGACCACGTCGACGAAGCCGAGCTGGACCGCCGAATAGACAGGCCCCGGCGTGGTGGTGGTGTAGTTCGGCAGGATCAGCGTGATGGTCGCGAGCGCGAACAGGACGCTGAGATAGACGTTGGCGCCGGAGAGCTGAAAACCCTGCTCGCGATAGCGCAGGCCGCCGATGAAGATGCAGAGCCCGACGAGGCCGTTGCAGACGATCATGACCACGGCGAACACGGTGTCGCGCGCCAGTGCCGGGGCAGGCTTGTCGC
Organism: Bradyrhizobium sp. IC4060; assembly: GCF_020193715.1. Lineage (NCBI taxonomy): Bacteria > Pseudomonadati > Pseudomonadota > Alphaproteobacteria > Hyphomicrobiales > Nitrobacteraceae > Bradyrhizobium > Bradyrhizobium sp. IC4060. The sequence goes on from NZ_JADYVJ010000003.1 coordinate 318,071, forward strand.
CCAGCATGATCGTGGTGATCAGCGCGACCTCGATGATGGTCACCGAGAGCGTCAGCACCAGCGTGCCGTAGGGTTCGCCGACCCGCTCCGCGATCACCTCGGCATGATGAACCGCCGCGAACACCGTGCCGAACAGGATGACCAGAAGGACGACGGTGAAGAGAAGACCGCCAAACGACAGCGTGAAGACGTAATCCGTGGCGCTGACGGCTGCGAACAACAGCAGGGCCAGCGCCGGAAAGACCCAGGCCGACCGGGGCATCGGATCATGCGCGCTCATCATCGGCTCCAACTACGAAAGCGAGCAATAGCAAATCGGCCGGCGGATTCAATGCCAGTGCAGGATCGGTGCGACCGGCAGGAACGTCAGCAACAGGAACAGCGGGATCAGCACGGCGCCGGCGCGCAGGAGATAACCGAAGAAGCTCGGCATCGCGACGCCGTTCTCGCGGGCGATGCTGCTCACCATGAAGTTCGGCGCGTTGCCGATATAGGTGAGTGCTCCCATGTAGACCGCTCCCATGGAGATCGAGGCGAGCGTGCCCGAGAGCTGATGCATCAGCACCTGCGGATTGCCGCCGGCGAGCTCGAAGAACAGCAGATAGGTCGGCGCATTGTCGAGGAACGCGGACATCAGGCCGGTGAACCAGAAATAAACGACCTCGCGCGGCGCGCCATCCGGCGCCGTCACCGCCGACAGCAGCCAGGCGAACGCGCCGTGATGGCCGGCATTGAGCATGGCAATGACCGGGATGATGGCGACGAAGATGCCCGCGAACAGTTTTGCGACCTCGCGGATCGGCTCCCAGGTGAAGCCGTTGGCCTGCCTGTGCTCGTCGGGCGTCAGCCACACCGACAGCGCCGCGATGGCCAGCAGCGCCAGGTTGCGCGCGACGTCCTCCAGCTCCAGCTTGGTACCGAAAATGTCGAAGGCAATGTCGGGCCTCCACATCGCCGAAGCGAGAAGGCTGGCGACGATGGCTGCGATCAGCACCAGATTGACGAGGCCGCGGATGCGCAACGGCTCTCCCCGGCCTGTGTCGGCGGGCGGCGGCTCACTGCGAAAGCGCCAGACGTCAACGACGGCGAAGATCGCGAGCAGCAGGACGGCGATGAGTGCGGTCTGCAACCAGATGGTCCGCGTGGTCCAGAAGAAGTCAACGCCATGCAGGAAGCCGACGAACAGCGGGGGATCGCCGAGCGGGCTCAGCGCGCCGCCGACATTGGCCACCAGGATGATGAAGAAGATGACGACATGGGTGTTGTGGCGCCGCTGCCGGTTGGCGCGGATCAAGGGGCGGATCAGGATCATCGCGGCACCCGTGGTGCCGACGATGCTCGCCCCCAGCGTGCCGAGGGCGAGGATGCCGACATTCGCCGCCGGCGTGCCCTTGATGTCGCCGGTGATGAGGATGCCGCCGGCCACGACATAGAGAGCGAACAGCAGCACGATGAAGCCGAGATATTCGGCGAGCATGGCATGGACCAGCGCCGCCAAGGTCGCCGCGCCGCCGGCAAAGACGACGAGCGCGGCGAGCGCCAGCAGCGACCAGGCAGCGGTGATCTTGCCGTAATGGTGATGCCAGATCTTCGGCAACAGCAGCGGCCCCATTGCAATCGACAGCAACAAGCCGGCAAAGGGCAGCGCATAGGGCCAGCGCATCGCCGCACCATCGAGGCCGGTCGCGGCAAGCGCATTCTGCGGCAGAAGCGTCAAGCAGGAGACGGCGAGCGCGGGGATGTAACGTTGAGCCAAGCCGTCAGCCGCCAATGAAGCCTCTCGCCGTTTCGATCGCGCCATATTGATCGAGATCGTCGTGCCCGCCGCCCTCGATGCGAACGAACCGCTTGGGCTCGCGGGCGAGCGCGAACAGACGCTCTCCGAAGACGATCGAAATGACAAGGTCATTGGTGCCATGCATGATGAGCAGCGGCACCGTGACGCGCGACATGCGCTGGTCCGAATGGAAAGGGTCGCGCATCAGAAGGCGGACCGGAACGAACCGGAACGATGACGCCGCAATGTCGGCTGTCGACGTATAGGGCGCCTCCAGGATGAGTTTTCCAACGCGATGCTCCGAGGCGAGCGCGACCGCGACGCCCGTCCCGAGCGAAAAGCCCCAGGCGACGATTCGTTCCGCCGCATAGCGCGCGGTGGTGAACGCGTAGGCGGCTGCAGCGTCGCGCAGCAGGCCCTGCTCGCTCGGCATCCCGCTCGAGCCGCCATAGCCGCGATAGGACAGCGCAACGAGGCCGGTGCCGTCGGCAGTCATCGCCTTGAAACGGCCGACGCGGCCGGCGAGAAAATCGCCATTGCCGTGGAAGTAGAGGATCACGGAACGACCGGGCTTGGCCGGCACGTGCCAGACGATGACCTGCTCGCCATCAGACGTGGTCAGGACATGCTCTTGCGCCTCGGGAAGGCCCGCAGCATCGGGTGCGGTGCGGCCGGCGGGCGGGATCGGAAACAGCATCTCGCGCTGGCGGACGTACAGCACGAGGAGACCGGCGCAATAGACGGTCAGGAGCACGATGGCGATCCACTTGACAATGCTCATCATTGCGCGGCCGCTCCCTCGCTTGAGACTAGGGCTTGCGACGGCTCCGCAGCAATTTCATGACGTCGGTCGCAGGCTCGCCGGAACGTCGCGGCAGCTGCACGCCGCCTTGTGGGCAGCGTGCCAGGCGACGCGCTGCTCGCGCACGCCTTGGGCGGCATGCGACGGGACTGGTGCCATTCCTAATTGATGGCCACGGTCCCTCCCCCCGTCACATCGCCTTGACGATGTTCTCGGTGACCTTCTTGGCGTCGCCGAGCAGCATCATGGTGTTGTCGCGGTAGAACAGCGGATTGTCGATGCCGGCATAGCCAGAGGCCAGCGAGCGCTTGATGAACATCACCGTGCCGGCCTTCCAGACCTGGAGCACCGGCATGCCGTAGATCGGCGAAGTCTTGTCCTCTTCGGCCGCCGGGTTGGTGACGTCGTTGGCGCCGATCACGAAGGCGATGTCGGCCTGCGCGAATTCGGAGTTGATGTCCTCGAGCTCGAACACCTCGTCATAGGGCACGTTGGCTTCGGCCAGCAGCACGTTCATGTGGCCGGGCATGCGGCCGGCGACCGGGTGAATGGCGTATTTCACCTCGACGCCTTCCTTCTTGAGCATGTCCGCCATCTCGCGCAGCGCGTGCTGGGCCTGCGCCACCGCCATGCCGTAGCCGGGCACGATGATGACCTTGGAGGCGTTCTTCATGATGAAGGCCGCATCGTCCGCCGAGCCGAGCTTGGCGGGCTTCTGCTCGCCCGTGGCGCCGCCGGCCGCCGCGGTCTCACCGCCGAAGCCGCCGAGGATGACCGAGATGAAGGACCGGTTCATCGCGTGGCACATGATGTAGGACAGGATCGCGCCCGAGGAACCGACCAGCGCGCCGGTGATGATCAGCGCGGAGTTGCCGAGCGTGAAGCCGATGCCCGCGGCGGCCCAGCCGGAATAGGAGTTCAGCATCGAGATCACGACCGGCATGTCGGCGCCGCCGATCGGGATGATCATGAGCACGCCGAGCGCCAGCGCGATGATGGTGATCATCCAGAAGTCGAACGCGCCGCCGGTGAGGACGAGACGGACGATGAAGAACACCAGCGCCACGGCCAGCGCGATGTTGATGATGTGACGGGCCGGCAGGATGATCGGCGCGCCGCTCATGCGCGCGGACAGCTTCAGGAACGCGATCACCGAGCCGGTGAAGGTCAGCGCGCCGATGGCGACACCGAGCGACATTTCGACCAGACTTGATGCATGAATGGCGCCAGGCTTGCCGATGTCGAAGGCCTCAGGCGCGTAGAACGCGCCGGCAGCGACCAGCACCGCGGCCATGCCGACCAGCGAGTGGAAGGCGGCGACCAGTTCCGGCATCGAGGTCATCGGCACGCGGCGGGCGATCACCGCGCCGATGCCGCCGCCGATCGCGACCGCGAGGATCACGAGGACCCAGGCCACGCCATCCGCCGGCGGATGGCTCGCCAGCGTGGTGGCGACCGCGATCGCCATGCCGATCATGCCGAACAGATTGCCCTGGCGCGAGGTTGCCGGGCTCGACAGCCCGCGCAGCGACAGGATGAACAGCACCCCCGCCACGAGATACAAGAATGCAGAGAGATTGGCGCTCATCTCAGGTCCCCATTGATCCCTTCAGCCCGAGGTGGCCGCTTACTTCGACTTCTTCTTGTACATCGCCAGCATGCGCTGGGTGACAAGGAAGCCGCCAAAGATGTTCACGCAGGCGAAGACGAGCGCGACGAAGCCGAAGCCGCGCGCCCAGCCCGAGCCGCTCGAAACCATGCCGACGCCGACGGCGAGCAGCGCGCCGACCACGATCACCGAGGAGATCGCGTTGGTCACGCTCATCAGCGGCGTGTGCAGCGCGGGCGTCACCGACCACACCACGAAATAGCCGACGAAGACGGCGAGGACGAAGATCGACAGCCGGAAGATGAAGGGGTCGACGACCTGTGCAGCGTGCTCCATGGCAATCTCTCCTTAGGCTTTCGGCTGGAAGTTCGGGTGGATCACGGCGCCGTCCTTCGTCAGCGCGGTAGCCTTGACGAGTTCGTCGTCCCAGTTGACGGCGAGCTTCTTCTCTTTCTTGTCGACCATGGTCTCGATGAAGGAGAACAGGTTGCGCGCGTAGAGGCTGGAGGCCGACGCCGCAACGCGACCCGCAACGTTGGTGTAGCCGACGATCTTGATGCCATCGAGGTCGACGACTTCGCCGGCCTTGGCGCCCTCGACATTGCCGCCGCGTTCGACGGCGAGATCGACCAGCACCGAGCCGGGCTTCATCGACTTGACCATGTCGGCACTGACGAGCTTCGGCGCCGGGCGGCCCGGAATCAGCGCGGTGGTGATGACGATGTCCTGCTTCTTGATGTGCTCGGCGGTGAGCGCGGCCTGCTTGGCCTGGTATTCTTTCGACATTTCCTTGGCGTAGCCGCCGGCGGTCTGTGCGTTCTTGAACTCCTCGTCCTCGACGGCGAGGAATTTCGCGCCGAGGGATTCCACCTGCTCCTTGGTGGCGGGCCGCACGTCGGTCGCGGTCACGACGGCGCCGAGACGGCGCGCGGTCGCGATCGCCTGGAGGCCGGCGACGCCGACGCCCATCACGAACACCTTTGCGGCAGGCACGGTGCCGGCTGCGGTCATCATCATCGGAAAGGCGCGGCCGAAGGCTTCGGCGCCCTCGATCACGGCGCGGTAGCCGGCGAGGTTGGCCTGCGAGGACAGCACGTCCATCACCTGCGCTCGGGTGATGCGCGGCATCAATTCCATCGCGAAGGCGGCGATGCCGGCATCGGCCATCGTCTTCAGCGCGGCATCGTTGCCGTAGGGGTCCATGATGGCGATGACGAGGGCGCCGCGCTTGTACTGCGCCAGCTCGGATGCCTCAGGGCGCTTCACCTTGATGATGATGTCGGCGTCCTTGAGCGCGTCAGCGCTGACGGTGGCGCCGACCGCGGTGAATTCGGAATCCGGCAGGCCCGATTTGATGCCGGCACCCGGCTCGACGGCGATCTCGGCGCCCAACGCCTTGAACTTCTTCACCGTATCAGGCGAAGCGGCGACCCGCGGCTCCGACGGATCTATTTCTTTGGCAACGGCGATCTTCATAGGCCCTCCGGCGACGCGGACAAAAACGCGCACGCGAACTTAGCGTTACTCCCGCAACGTTTGGATACCGGTTTTGAAACCGGCTTGTATGCAAATTTAATGAGCAGCCGCCGGCGTTGGCGGATGCAGCCGACGATGGATCAGGTCAGAAAGACCGCCATCAGGATCACGATGAGCGCGACCGAGACCGTGCCGTACTTCACCAGCTTGATGAAGCCCTCATAGGTCTGCTCGTGGGCAACGTAGTCGTTGCCGTCGGCGGTGGTGTACGCCACTTCGCTATGGTCAGCCATGGAATGTCCCCAGTCGAACGTCGAATTCTCGGGCTGGGATACCTGAAAGATTTAGACAGGGCAACGGCACCGAGGCGGGGTTTTCCCGCAAATCGGGTCATTTGGAATTCCAATTGTCCCGGATCCATCGCGTCAGACTCTCCTCACTGACTTCGCCGGCGGCGAGGGAGAGGATGATCGTTGTCGCTTCCGCGGGATCGGGGCTGAAAGCTACGCCGTTCTTGCGAAGAAAAGCCATCATGGCCATGAAGGCGATGCGCTTGTTTCCATCGACGAATGCATGATTTTTCGCGAGGCCGAATGCATAGGCTGCAGCGAGTTCGTCCAACGGCGCCTGTTCCGAGCGCCATTTGTTGATCGGGCGCTCCAGCGCCGAGCGCAGCATGCCTTCGTCGCGCAATCCCGGCGCACCGCCGAAGCGCCGGAGCTGTCGACCATGAATTGCGACAGCCTGCTCGTAAGTGACCCAGAGCGGCTCCTGAGGATCGCTCATGCGCATCGCCAGCTATTTTGCGAGCGTAGCGAGCGTGTCGCGATACTTATCCATGATCTCGTCGGCGATCTCCATCGTCCGCTCGAAATCGGGGTCGTAGGGCAACAGCTGAAAACCACCACCAGGCAATTCCACCACATGCAGTTGCTGGCCGCGCTTGAGATCGAGGCGCTGCATCAGCTCGCGTGGCAACAGCAAACCATCCGAATTGCCGATCTTCTTGATCTCAATTTTCATGGCTGACCTCCGGCGCGTTATACACTTGTATAACACAACCAACGAGTCGGTTCAACGGATGTTTTACGGATGGCGAATGCGTCAGCCCATCGCCTCCAGCTCGTCGATCATTCCGGCGATGACGCTGAGCCCGCCGTCCCAGAACTTTGGGTCCTTCGCATCTAACCCGAATGGCCGCAGCAGCTCGGAATAGTGCTTGGTGCCGCCGGCGGCGAGCATGTCGAGATAGCGCTCGGCGAAACCCTCGGCCGCGTTCTCGTAGACGGCGTAGAGCGAGTTCACGAGACAGTCGCCGAACGCGTAGGCGTAGACGTAAAACGGCGAGTGGATGAAGTGCGGGATGTACATCCAGTAGTTCTCGTAGCCCGCCTTGATCTCGATCGCCGGCCCGAGGCTCTCGCCCTGCACCGACAGCCAGATCTCGCCGAGCCGCGTCGCGGTGAGCTCGCCGTTCTTGCGCTCGGTGTGGACCGCACGCTCGAAGGAATAGAACGCGATCTGCCGCACCACGGTGTTGATCATGTCCTCGACCTTGCCGGCGAGCAGCGCCTGGCGCTGCTTCGCGCTCTTGGTCTGGGCCAGCAGCCGCTTGAAGGTGAGCATTTCGCCGAACACGCTCGCGGTCTCCGCCAGGGTCAGCGGCGTCGGCGCCATCAGCGCGCCGTTCTTTGCCGCGAGCACCTGATGGACGCCATGGCCGAGCTCATGCGCGAGCGTCATCACGTCGCGCGGCTTGCCCTGGTAGTTCATGAGAACGTAAGGGTGCGCTGACGGCGTGGTCGGATGCGAGAACGCCCCGGGCACCTTGCCCGGCCGGACCGGCGCGTCGATCCAGCGGTCGGTGAAGAAGCGCTCGGCGATATCGGCCATTTTGGGCGAGAAGCCGCGATAGGCCGTCAGCACCATGCTGCGCGCCTCCGGCCAGGCGATGACATCGGTCGCCGCGAAAGGCAGCGGCGCGTTGCGGTCCCAATAGGCCAGCCGCTTCTTGCCGAACCATTTCGCTTTCAGCGCATAATAGCGATGCGACAGTTTCGGATAGGCTGCGCGCACCGAGGCGACCAGCGCATCGACGACCTCGCGCTCGACACGATTGTTCAGATGGCGGGAATCGGCCACGTCCTTGAAGCCGCGCCAGCGGTCGGAAATGTCCTTGTCCTTGGCGAGCGTGTTGGTGATCAGCGCAAAGGTGCGCTCATTGGCCTTGAAGGTCTTCGCCAGTGCCTCCGCCGCGCTCTTGCGCTTGGCGCCGTCGCGATCCTGCAGCAGATTCAGCGTCGGCTCGATCGCGAGCTCCTTGGCGCCGACCTTGAAGCGGAGGCTGGAGATGGTCTGATCGAACAGCCGGTTGAAGGCTGAATAGCCGGTCTGCGCCTTCTCCAGGAAAAGCTGCTCGAGCTTGTCGTCGAGCTGGTACGGCTTCTCCTTGCGCAGATCCTCGATCCAGGGACGGTAGTGCGCGAGCTCGGCGGCCTGCATCGCGCGATTCAAAATATCGTCATCGATCCGATTGAGCTCGAGCGCGAAGAACAACAGATGCGTGGACGCCGCCGTCAGCCGCTCGGACACGTCGCCGTAAAACTTTGAAATCGCAGGGTCCACACTGTCGCCGGCATGGACGAGCCCGGCATAGGAGCCGAGACGGCCGGCGAGATCGTCGATCGCCTCATAGCGTCGCACCGCCTCGGCGAGCCACTTTCCGCCATCTTCGTTTGCTGTCCCTGTCGCCAGCTTGCCCCTGTAGTCCGTCTCGAAGGCGACGCAGTCGGCATCCATTCTCTCGAGGTCGCGCGCCACCTCCGGCGCCTCGATCCCGGAATAGAGGTCGGTCAGGTTCCACTCCGGAAGCTTGCCGGTCTTGCTCGCAGCTTTGGAGGGTGCAGCTTTGGAGGGCCTTGCCTTGGGGGCGGATTTTTTGGTGCTTGGCTTGCGGAGAGCGGGCTTGCCGGGAGCGGACTTCTTGAGAGCGGACTTGTTCAAGGCAGATTTGTTCAAGGCGGACTTGGAGCGCGAATTCATTGTGTGGGAAACCTGTGTTCAACAATCGCGGCGGCAGGCGGGGGCATCAAGGTTTAAGCGTGCGTTAATGGGCTTCGGCCAGAGTGCCCCGATTCGAGACAGATAGTAGTAGCGTGCGGGGAACACCATGGCTGCCAGTATTTTGATCGCCGACGACGACGCTGTAGCCCGCCGGCTGGTCGAGAACATGGTGCAGAAATGCGGCTATGAGACGGTCGTCGTGGACTCCGGTGACGCCGCAATTGCCGCCCTCACTGCCCCCGACGGACCGGCCATCGACGCCGTCATCCTCGACCTCGTCATGCCCGGCCTCGACGGCATGGGCGTATTGGCGAAGATCCGCGAAGCCGGCCTGAGCGTCCCCGTCATCGTGCAGACCGCTCATGGCGGTATCGACAACGTGATCTCCGCGATGCGCGCGGGCGCGGCCGATTTCGTCGTCAAGCCGGTCGGCGTCGAGCGGCTCCAGGTCTCGCTTCGCAACGCGCTCAACACGTCCGCGCTCAAGGGGGAATTGCAGCGCATCCGTCACAGCCGCGAAGGACGGCTCACCTTCTCCGACATCATCACCCGCTCCGAAGCGATGACGGGCGTGATGCGCGCCGCCCAGAAGGCGGCAAACTCCGCGATCCCCGTGCTGATCGAAGGCGAGTCCGGCGTCGGCAAGGAGATGTTCGCGCGCGCCATCCATGGCAGCGGCGAGCGCAAGGCCAAGCCGTTCGTTGCGGTCAATTGCGGCGCAATTCCCGACAACCTCGTCGAGTCCATCCTGTTCGGCCATGAGAAGGGCGCCTTCACCGGGGCCACCGAGCGGCACACGGGCAAGTTCGTCGAGGCTCATGGCGGCACGCTGTTTCTGGACGAGGTCAGCGAGCTGCCGCTGACGGCGCAGGTAAAGCTGCTGCGTGCGCTCCAGGAAGGCGCCGTGGAATCGGTCGGCGGCCGCAAGCCGCTCAAGGTCGACGTCCGCATCATCTCGGCCACCAATCGCAAGCTGCTGGAGCGGGTGAAGCAGGGACAATTCCGGGAAGACCTGTTCTACCGGCTGCACGTGCTGCCGCTGACGATCCCCTCGCTGCGCGCGCGGCGTGAGGATATCCCGCACCTGATCAGGCATTTCATCGCGCGCTTTGCCGCCGAGGAGAGCCGCCCGATCACCGGGATCAGCGGCGAGGCGGTGGCCCATCTTGCCCAGCTCGACTGGCCCGGCAACATCCGCCAGCTCGAGAACGCGGTCTATCGCGCCGTGGTGATGAGCGACGGGGACCAGCTTGGTCTCGGCGACTTCCCTCTGCTCGCCTCGCAAGCGCATCCCGTCACGGATATTCCGACCGCTCCGTTGCTGCTCGAGCCGGCGGCGACGCCCTCCGTAGTGTCGGGTAATGAAATACCAATCGCCCCGCTCCCCGCGGTGGGAACGCTGTCTATGCTCACTGCGACCGGGGATGTCCGCCCGCTGGAGGACATGGAGAACGAGATCATCCGTTTCGCGATCTCGCATTATCGCGGCCAGATGTCCGAAGTGGCTCGCCGACTCAAAATCGGCCGCTCGACGCTCTACCGCAAACTCGACGAGGCCGGGGTTCCCGGGCATGGCGGCAAAAGCGGCGAGGAGACGCATTGAGCCCAGTGCGAACGAAGCTTCGCGCGGCGGTGCGAGATCGCTCTAAGCCGTTCGCGTGACGACGGAATTCGTCTGCGATCTGAACCGTGACTTGGAAGTGACAGACAGAGGGAAAAGCGCGTGGCAGAAGCGTACAATCCGTTGCCAAGAGGCTCCCTTGAAGTCAGTTTGTCGTGAGTTGCCCCGGGCAGCGCTGGCCGCAAAATCGGGGCCTGTATATCGTCTGCGTCAGAATCGTTGCGTGCAGGCGTGCAACTTTCGAGAGGCCGGCGCGGTTTAGCCGAAACACCAATAAGCGATAACGAGCTGTTCCATGAAGGAACAGTTCACCCGAGGGGTGCGACACAATGCGTGACTGTTTGAACCACCGTGTGGGCTTTGACCGTGTCTTGATGACGGTCGCGGCGACCTTCCTCACGGTGTCGGCCAGCTCGGCCCTGGCGCAGGATCTGCCGCGCAGCAGCGCCGCGGAACTCGCGATCGAAGCCGCGATCCCGCGCCCCGAACCGGCAAACGTCCCGCCCCCGACTGCAGCCGACATCAAGCTCGACACCACCGCCACGGTGCAGGATTCCACGAAGGACGTCGCAAGGGATTCCGCCAAGGTGAACGTCGCGCCCACGGCGGACAAGGTGGAGACCAAGCCCTCCGACGTTGCCACCACACCCGCGCCGGAAGCGCCGAAGAGCGAGACTGCGAAAACCGAGCCGGCCAAGGCCGACACCGCAACGGCCACGCCGGCGGCTCCCGCAGCACCGGCCGCCGAACCGGTGAAGGCCGCAAGCAACGTGCCCACCGCCGACCAACCGGTCGCGGACAAGCTCAAGGACATCATCGGCGCTAAGACCTCGCGCCATTTCGACCGCAAGAACGAGCGTGCAGCGATTGAGAAGTTCTATGGCGCGCGCGACTTCGCGCCGGTCTGGACGCAAGGCGGCAACCTGACTGCTGCGGCCAAGGGCGTGATCGCACGGCTCAAGGACGCGGCGTCCGACGGTCTCAATCCCGCCGACTATCCGGTGCCGGATTTCGCCGCCACGACCCCCGATGCGCTGGCTGATGCCGAGCTCAAGCTCACCGCCAGCATGTTCGACTATGCCCGCCACGCCCAGAGCGGCCGCATGCATTGGTCGCAGGCCGGCGGCGACATTCTCTATCCCGAGCATCCGGTCGATCCCGGCGAAGTGCTCGCCAAGGTCACGACGGCGGCGGACGCCTCCGCGGCGCTCGAGAGTTACAACCCGCCGCACAAGCTCTACAAGGAGCTGAAGGCCAAGCTCGCCGAGCTGCGCGGCCAGGGCAGCGGTCCGGTGATCGAGATCGCCGACGGCCCTGCGCTGAAATACACCCCTGCCGGCAAGAAGCAGGCTGAGATCGTCGTGGAAGATCCGCGCGTGCCGCAACTGCGCGCCAAGCTCGGCCTCGCCGAGAACGCGAGCGACACCCGCTATGACGCGGCGGTCGCCGAAGCCGTGCGCAAATTCCAGAGCGGCGCCGAGTTGAAGGCGACCGGCATCCTCGACGACAAGACGGTCAAGGCGCTCAACACCCCCAAGCGCGACAAGCAGATCGACGTGGTGCTGGTGAACATGGAACGCTGGCGCTGGCTGCCGCGCGAGCTCGGCGCGCCGTCGCTGGGTGATGCCTATGTCATCCTCAACATTCCCGATTTCACTTTGAAAGTGATGCAACGCGGCCAGCAGGTCTGGACCACACGCGTCGTCACCGGCAAGCCGGGCAAGCAAGCCACCCCGCTCCTCACCGAGACGATGAAGTACATCACGGTGAACCCGACCTGGAATGTGCCGCCATCCATCGTTTACAACGAGTACCTGCCGGCATTGCAGCAGGACCCGACCGTGCTTCAACGCATGGGCCTGAGGCTTGAGCAAAACCGCGACGGCTCGGTGCACATTTCGCAGCCGCCGGGCGAAGCCAACGCGCTCGGCCGCATCCGCTTTAACTTCCCGAACAAGTTCCTCGTCTATCAACACGACACGCCGGACAAGCATTTGTTCGCCAAGGAAGAGCGCGCCTTCAGCCATGGCTGCATGCGCGTGCAGAATCCGGATCAGTACGCCTCCGTTCTGCTCAACATCGTCATGCCGAACGAGAAGTACACGCCGGAGCGCATCCGCAGCATGTACGGCAAAAGCGAGATCGACCTGAAATTCCCGACCCCAATCCCGGTCAACATCACCTATCAGACCGCGTTCGTGGATGAGGCCGGCAAGCTGCAGTTCCGCAAGGACGTCTATGGCCGCGACGCGGCCATGATCAACGTCCTGAAGAACAACCGCGGCAAGGACCTCGAGGCCGTCGTGGCGCATTCCCAGCCGAGCTATTCGCGTCCGGCAACGACGCTGCCCTCCGGAGTGGCCGTGGCCAACAACGGCAGCGGCTTCGGCTCGTCCGGGCCGAACTTCTTCGAGCGGCTGTTCGGGGCGCCCACCCAGGCCGTGCCGCCGGCACCGGTCGGCCGCCGTCCGCAACAGCAGCGGGTGTTTACCCGCTGACGCCCGTCCCGCACTCGTTTTCCTGAAATTCTGCAAGGAAATCAGCGACCCCGTCCCCAGGATGGGGTTGTTGACGTTAACCATGCTGCGACCTGCGATGGGGCGGCGGGCGTTTTTTTGCCACAGTCAACCGCTTAGGATCGTAATCTGACTTGGTTTGGGGGCGAGAAGGTCAACCTCAAATTAACCTTCTCGCTTTAAGAAAGCGTTCATCCTCTTTCGCGCTGCTAACGGGGTTGGCGGGAGAGTCCATTTGAACGCTCGTCGACTGGGTGGGCTCATACGTGCTGACTGGTCTCGCACGCCAATTCGTTGTGCTGTCGTTGTCCCATGCGGGCGTGAAGGCCGGATCCCGGATCGGCCTTGCGGCTGCATTGCTGCTTGCGGCCGCCGGTTCGGTTCATGACGCCGCCGCTCTGAACGAGACCAAGACGCTCTCGTTCCACCACACCCATTCCGGCGAAGACCTCACCGTCACCTTCAAGCGCGACGGGCGCTACGACGAGGCGGCGCTGAAGCAGCTCAACCACTTCCTGCGCGACTGGCGTACCCAGGAACAGACGGTCATGGACCGTCGCCTGTTCGACATCCTCTGGGAAGTCTATCGGGACGTCGACGGCAAGCAGCCGATTCAGATCATCTCCTCCTATCGCTCCCCCGCCACCAACGCCATGCTCCGCCGCCGCTCCTCCGGCGTGGCGCGCGCCAGCCAGCACATGCTGGGCCATGCGATAGACTTCTTCATCCCCGGCGTACCGCTGGAGCAGATCCGCTTCGCCGGCCTGCGCCTGCAGCGCGGCGGCGTCGGCTTCTATCCCACCTCCGGCTCGCCTTTCGTGCACCTCGACACCGGCAGCGTCCGGCACTGGCCGCGGATGACGCATGACCAGCTCGCCCGCGTCTTCCCGGACGGCAAGACGGTGCATCTGCCGACCGATGGCGTGCCGCTGAAGAACTATGAGCTCGCCAAGGCCGAGATCGAGCGGCGCGGCAACGGCGATGATGCCGGCAGCAAGCCGAATTTCTTCGCAGCCTTGTTCAGGAGCAAGCCGGCAGCTTCGGCCGCCAGCGACGAGGATGACGAGGGCGCGCCCGCCCCGGCCGCGAAGCCGGCGGCACCGACCGTCGTCGCAGCCGCCGCCAAGCCCGCCGAGCCGGTGCCGACGCCGCGCGCCAAGCCGCAGATCGCCGCCGCGATCCAGCTCGCGTCGGCCGATGCGCAGATCGTCGCGCCGCCCAAGCCGAAGCCCGCGCCCGTGGCTGACAAGCCCGCTTCCGGCAAGCCTGTTGACGGAAAGCCGGAGACCCCGGCCGACATCATCAATGCGCGCGGCTTCTGGGATGACGTTCCGGCCACGCCGCAGCAGGCGACGCCGGCGCAGGTCGCCGCGCTGAAGGCGCGCCAGGCGCTGGCCGCGGCCACCGATCCGCAACCGACCGCGAGCGTGTCCAACGCGGCCCTGCAAGCCCTGGCTTACGCGCCGGCGGCGTCCCCGGTCGACCGCGGCAATGTCGTCGCCGCCTCGGCGCCGATCCCGCGCACCACCCGCCCCCGTAGCGTGGCTCAGGCGCCGGAGATCAACAGCGTGGTCGGCAAGAGCGTCGACGGCAGGGTCGCAACCGCGACCCGCCTGTCTGCGGCCAAGGGCGAGAGCATCTGGCTCAAGATCGTGATGCTGTCGCCGAGCGCCAGCCACGCGATGTCGGTGACGCTGATGGGCGAGCTCGATACCGCGGCGCTGCGCGGCTATTTCGTCAAGCCGCGCTCGGTGATCGCGATGGGCTTCTCCGACGACCCGATGCAGGGCCTGTCCTGCGACAATTTTTCGGGCAGCGCGACTGCAAAGCTCGAGACGACGTCGTTCGTCGTGCGCACCGCCGCGCTGCGCTGAGTCCTCTGTACCAGCAAAGCTCTCTCTGTTCGTCCTTGCCCGGGGTCGATCAAGCCGGCAAGCCGGCCGCGATGAGGCCGGCCTCGTGACGCTGCCGGTCGGGCTCGCGCTTGTAGTGCAGCGTCGCAAGATAAGCTGCCACCGAGAATCCCGGTTCGCGCTTCAAGACCTCGGCGGCGTGAGCGCCGGCCGCGATCGCGTTCTTCATCTGCGCGAATGTCGCCGCCAGGAACGCATGATGGGTATAGTCGGGGCGCGTGATCCTTGAAAACGCCTCGGCGGCCTCGGCGTATTTCTCCGCGCAATAATAGGCGCGGCCCAGATGGCTCCAGAAGCGCTCGGGATGATAGGGGTTGAGACGCATCGCTTTCCTGATCCAGTCGATGCCTTCCTCCGGCAGGCCCAGCCAGGTCAGAAGCTCTCCCTGTTGCACGACGACGAGGTCGTAGTTCGGATTGAGGGCGAGTGCACGCTCCTGGTGATAGGTGGCCTTTTCGTAGTCGTGTCGCGTCAGATTCAGCGCGGCGAGAATTCGGTGTACGTCCGCGTCGTTGTCGTCGAGCGCCAACGCAATTTCCAGCTCCGAAGCAACCTGCTCGAAGGTCGCCTCGCGGTCGGCGCACCAGCCATAGATCCAGCACTGACCGAGCACGCATGCCTTCCAGGCATGAGCGTGGGCATAGTTCGGATCCATCGCCAGCGCACGGTTGAGCAGCGTCTGCGCCTGAGCGTTGTCGTCGCGGGTTGATCGATGATGCAGGAGCTTTGCAGCCAGCACGCATTCGTAAGCGGGCATGTTGTCGGTCGGCTTGCGCTTGGTGCGGTCGTGCGTTGCGGCTTCTACTCGCCCCGGCAACGTCGCCACGATCGCGCGGGTCATCTCGTCCTGGATGGCGAAGATATCCCGGAGCTCGCGGTCGTAACGTTCGGCCCAGATATGGCGGTCGGTCTCTGCATCGATCAGCTGCACGGTGACGCGGACGCGCTCGCCGGCCTTGCGAACGCTGCCCTCGATGACATAGTCGACTCCGAACTCACGGCCGATGTCCTGGACCTTTACGGCCTTTCCCTTGTAGACGAACGTCGAGTTGCGGGAGATGACGAGCAGGTCGTGGAAGCGCGAAAGCTCGGTGATGATGTCCTCGGTGAGACCGTCAGCGAAGAACTCCTGCTCCGGATCGCCGCTCATATTGGCGAACGGCAGCACGGCGATGGACGGCTTCTTCGAAACACCCGGCGGCGTCAGAGCACGATTGGACCCGTCAGGCAGGCTTGCGGGCCCCTCCGCCAGCCGAATGCGGAAGATGCGGATTGGACGGGCGATGTTCTTGACGCTCTGTTCACCGAGATCGTCGAACTGAACGCCGTCGAGCCGGTCGCCGACCTGATCGCGCACCGCGCCGGAGACGCAGATTCCTCCGGGCTCGGCCAGCGTCTCCAGCCGCGCCGCGACGTTGACGCCATCGCCGAATATGTCGTTCTGATCGACGATGACGTCGCCGAGATTGATGCCGATGCGGAATTGGATCCACCGCGGCGGCGGGACGTCGGCATTGCGCCGCGCCATGCGGCGCTGAACCTCGGCCGCACATAGCACGGCATCGACGACGCTGTGGAATTCCGCGAGCATGCCGTCGCCGGTCGTCTTGATGATACGGCCGCGATTCTTGGCAATGGCGGGATCGATGAGCTCGACACGATGGGTCTTGAGGCGCGCAAGGGTGCCGGCCTCGTCGACCTCCATCAGCCGGCTGAAGCCGACCATGTCGGCAGCGAGAACCGCGGCAAGCCTGCGCTCTGGTCCCGGCACATCCATCGCTCGGTCCCTTCACCGAGCAACCTAGCAGATGCCGAGATTTTGCCCAAGCTTGGTGCGCTGCAACGCCGACCGGGCGGGGCGCCTCAGAGCATCCCCAGCGCCTGCATGTAGGTCTCGAGGATGGTCTCTGCCTCGGCGCGCTCGTTGGGGTCCTGCTTGCGCAGGCGCACGATGGTGCGCAGCGCCTTGACGTCGTAGCCGTTGCCCTTGCTTTCGGCATAGACGTCGCGGATGTCGTCGGAGATCGCCTTCTTCTCTTCCTCCAGCCGCTCGATGCGCTCGATGATGGATTTGAGCTGGTCCTTGGCGAATTTCGTCGCGGGCTCGTCGTCGCGGACGGCGGCGGAGGTGGCCATCTTGGTACTCCCAATGGAACTGGCAAAAACGAGGTGACGCCGGCATCCCTCACCGCGCGTGCTGGGTAGACCCTTAGGGTCGGCGCTCCCAGCGTTCAAGCAAGCATCACGCTCGTCCACAGCGCGCCCACACCTTCCTGCGCCGACGCATAGAAAGCTGTTGTGTGGTGCGACTCAGGGCTCGGCGATGGGCCGTTCAATGCCCGTGGGGATGGACCTTCTTCATCGCCTCGAGCTGCTCGGGCGTGGCCGTGCCCTGGTGCTTCGCCTTCCAGGTCTCATAGGGCATGCCGTAGACGGCTTCCCGGCTCTCGTCCTTGCTCAAGGCGACGCCCTGGGCGTCCGCGGCGTCCTTGAGCCAGTTGGACAGGCAATTGCGGCAGAAGCCGGCCAGATTCATCAGGTCGATGTTCTGGACGTCGGTGCGGCTCCGCAGATGCTCGACCAGGCGCCGAAAAGCGGCCGCCTCGAGCTCCGTTCTGGTTTTGTCGTCGATTGCCATGGCTGTCTTTCCTCAAGGTCCGTTCCGGGGCAGGGTTACGGGATCAGGTGGGTCTTGTCACAGATTTTGCCATATCGCGGCGCAAAGGGGCCACTGCCCGGCCGCCCCCGGCCCAACGCCAAATCGTCAATGATCTGGTATAGCTTCCGCGACAATGACTGCCGAATCTCCCCGCTCCCCGCTTTACCTGCTCGCCCGGTTGGTCCCGGTGCTGGTGGTCGCCCTGGCGTGCCTCTACGCCGGCCCGGCCTCCGCCGATTTCCGCCTCTGCAACAACACGTCGAGCCGGGTCGGGATCGCGCTCGGCTACAAGGACGCCGAGGGCTGGACCACCGAGGGCTGGTGGAACATCTCGTCCCGTTCCTGCGAGACGCTGCTGCGCGGCACGCTGGTCGCCCGGTACTACTACATCTACGCCATCGACTACGACCGCGGCGGCGAATGGTCGGGCCAAGCCTTCATGTGCTCCCGCGACAAGGAGTTCACCATCCGCGGCACCGAGGATTGCCTGGCCCGCGGCTATGACCGCACCGGCTATTTCGAGGTCGACACCGGCGAGCAGCGCGCCTGGACGGTGCAGCTGACCGACGCCAACGAACAGCCGGCGCAGCAGCGCGTGCCTGGCCTGCCCGGCCCGGTGGGCCCGGGCGGCGTTCCGGGTTTGCCCAATAGCCCGCCCGGTGCTACGCCCCCGGGCTCGCCCGGCCTGCCACCCCCGTCTGGAAATAAGCCATGAGGCGCCTTCGCCGTATCAAGATTCTCGCGACCCTGGGACCAGCCTCTTCAGACCTCGCGATGATCCGCCGCCTGTTCGAGGCCGGCGCCGACCTGTTCCGCATCAACATGAGCCACACCCCGCATGACAAGATGCGGGAGCTGGTGGCGACGATCCGCAACGTCGAGAGCAGCTACGGCCGGCCGATCGGCATCCTGGTCGACCTGCAGGGCCCGAAGCTGAGACTGGGCTCCTTTGCCGAAGGGGCGATCCAGCTCCAGAACGGACAGACCTTCACGCTGGATTCCGACAAGACACCCGGCGATGCCACGCGCGTCCAGCTCCCGCATCCGGAGATCCTGGCGGCGCTCAGGCCCGGCCATGCGCTGCTGCTCGACGACGGCAAGGTGCGGCTGATCGCGGAGGAGACCTCGAAGGAGCATGCGGTGACGCGTGTCGTGGTCGGCGGCAAGATGAGCGACCGCAAGGGCGTCAGCCTGCCCGACACCGACCTGCCGGTCTCGGCGATGACGCCCAAGGACCGCGCCGACCTCGAGGCCGCCCTCGTCACCGGCGTCGACTGGATCGCGCTGTCCTTCGTGCAGCGCGCCGACGACGTGATCGAGGCCAAGAAGATGATCCGCGGCCGGGCCGCCGTGATGGCCAAGATCGAGAAGCCGCAGGCAATCGACCGCCTCGCCGACATCATCGAGGCTTCCGATGCGCTGATGGTGGCGCGCGGCGACCTCGGCGTCGAGCTGCCGCTGGAGCGGGTGCCGAGCCTGCAGAAGCAGATGACGCGGATGGCGCGCCGCGCCGGCAAGCCGGTGGTGATCGCGACCCAGATGCTGGAATCGATGATCCAGTCGCCGGTGCCGACCCGCGCCGAGGTCTCCGACGTCGCCACCGCGGTCTATGAGGGCGCCGACGCCATCATGCTGTCGGCGGAATCGGCGGCCGGCAAATTCCCGGTCGAGGCGGTCTCGACCATGAACCGCATCGGCGAGGAGGTCGAGCGCGATCCGACCTACCGTTCGGTGATCATGGCCCAACGTCCGGCGCCGGAATCCACCGCGGGCGATGCCATCGCCGACGCCGCGCGGCAGATCGCCGAGACGCTGGACCTGCCGGCCTTGATCTGCTGGACCTCATCGGGCTCGACCGCCGTGCGCGTGGCGCGCGAGCGGCCGAAGCCGCCGATCGTGGCGATCACGCCGAACATCACCGCCGGCCGCCGGCTCGCGGTCGCCTGGGGCGTGCATTGCGTGGTGGCGGAGGACGCGCGCGACCAGGACGACATGGTGAGCCGCGCCGGCCAGATCGCCTTCCGCGACGGTTTCGTCCGCGCCGGCCAGCGCGTCATCATCGTCGCCGGCGTGCCGCTCGGCATCCCCGGCACCACCAACATGGTGCGCATCGCCTCGGTCGGCCCCGAGGGCGACGCCAACATGTGAGGCCCGCCGGGGGCGGCCAAACAAAAAGTCGAAAAACAACCCCATGCACAGTAGCCGGCCACTCTGGCCGGTCTTGCCGGGGTTTTGCGAAAAGGCACGCTCGGGCAATGGCCTGAGCGCGATCAGGTCGCCTTTTGGCTCGCGGCGCGATTTCTTCAGGTCCCGACCAGCGCCGTGTTCGCAGGCAGCAGCGTCTGCTGCACCAGGCCGCTATCGCTAGGAACCGGTTATATGGCCACCACCGTAGAATCCGAAGCCCGCGCCCGCCCGACGCTGGGCATCGTGCTCATGGCGGCCGCGATGCTTTCGATCCCGCTGGTCGATGGGATCGCCAAATATCTGAGCGCCGACTATTCGCCGCTCTTCATCGCCTGGGCGCGCTACGCCGTGGCAAGCGCCGTCGTCCTTCCGGTGGCCGCGATCAGGTACAAAGGAGAGATCTTTCCCGCCGAACGGCGCGCCTCCCATATGCTGCGGACGGTGTTCCTCGTCACCGGGATGACACTTTACTTCCTGTCCATCGCGACCGTTCCGCTGGCTACAGCCGTCAGCGCCTATTTCGTGGGGCCGGTCATCGCGGTCGCGCTCGCCGCCATGGTCCTGAAGGAGCGTTTGACGCAACGAAAGATCGCGAGCCTGGCGCTGGGCTTCACCGGCGCCATCGTCATTCTGCGCCCGGACGGCGACATCGAGCCCGGCATCCTGCTGGCGCTCGGCGCCGGGCTAACGTTCGCGCTCTATCTGATCGCAACGCGGCAGGCTTCTCTGGTCAGCGATCCCGTCAAGACGCTCGCCTTCCAGTGTGTCGTCGGCATGGTGCTCCTGACGCCACAAGCCATCTTCACTTGGGCCACACCGGCCTGGGACGCTGTCATGTTCTTTCTGGCTTTGGGTGCGCTCTCTGCTGTCAGTCATGTCCTGTCCATCGCGGCATTTCGCTTCGCCGAAGCGTCCACCCTGTCGCCGCTGGTCTATCTCGAACTGCTCGGTTCCACAGCCATCGGCTATCTTGTCTTCAAGGATATCCCGCAAGGCTCCACGATCGCCGGAGCCGTCCTCATTGTGACCGCCGGGCTCATTCTTCTGAAGCGTCCCACCGGGGTTGATCAGTCCGGCCGGGAAAATGCTGATGTAGCAGGATAACAGCGGGCCCGGGCGATCCCGGTGGCGGGTCGGCTCAGGCGCCGACCAGTGCCTTGGTCGTCGGCAGCAGCGTCTGCTGCACCACGAGGCCGCGGGCACGAGCGTCCATGACGCCGACGGCGCGCAGCGCCAGCAGGGTCACGGTCTGCACCGCATCGCGCATCTTGACGGGATCATCGAGATTGTCGGGCGCGAGCGGGCCGACGAGCGCCTCATGCAGCGCGCCGAGCAAGGCGGTGGCCGCAAGCGCGGTGTCCTGCGCCGGCAGATGGCCGGCACGCACGGCGGCGTCGATCCGGGAGGCGATCTCGCCGGCGATCTCGCGCCGGCTGGCAAGGCGCGAGGCGCTGACATCGACATCGACCGGCTCGGCCAGGATGCCCCAGGCCAGCCTGCGCTGCGACAGCGTATGCACCGCCACCGTGGTCACGGCGGCCGCCAGCGCCGAGGACGGCCCCGGCGCGGCATCGGCCGCCCTTCGGATCGCCGCGAGCTCGTCGCGGGAGACCTCGGCAATGAGCTCGGAGATCAGCTCGGCCTTGGAGGGGAAATAGCGGTAGACGGTGCCGGCCGCGACATTGGCCCGGACCGCGACCGGCGCGATCTGCACCGCCGCCATCCCGCCTTCCGCCGCCGCCTCCCGCGCCGCCGCCAGAATGGCGCTGCGCCGCGCCGCAAGGCGCTTCACCACTTGATGCGTCCGCCGATAAACCATGGCGCGCTTCCTGTCCCACACGCCGGCCGCACGCCCTGCGGCCGAACGCTTCTCACGCAATAGATGCAAATCGCCCCGCAAGGACTGAACAACTATTCAGGGTGAATGACAAGATGCAAATGCGTGGGGCGTCATGGTGGGCGGACGGAGGCGTCAAGCTGCGTCGGCGGGCGCGTGGGCTTCGTTCTGCAACGCACTCCGCCCTCGTTCCCGTTTCCGACATCCACAATCTCTAGGTGTCAAATCAGAAAATTCTCGCAAAGATTCATGCAACCTTAACTGGCTACCCGTAGTCCTACGGTTGTAAATTGGAATTCGGCAATGCGTTTCACGAGCGGGCTTTCTGCGGTTCAGCGACCCGGCTCTGCTCCTGATGTTCCCGGCGCATATGGCGCCTTGATGCTGGAACGCGCGGCGATTTCTTCCGATCCGCGAGAGGTCATGTCCCTTCCCGCGGCCGACAGGCTGCGGCGGTCGTGGAGGGCGAAGCAGCGCGGCAATGCGCTTGCAGCCATCGCCGTTGTCGTCTGCGCGATGCTGGCGGGCGCGCTCTACACCCTGGCGATGGGCGAAGACGTCAACTGGGATTGGCAGAACTACCACGAATACAATGTCTGGGCCGTTCTCAACGGCCGCTATGGCGTCGATGTGGTCCCGCCGGGCTTTCAGACCTACTTCAATCCGCTCGTCTATTTCCCAGTCTACTATCTCCGCCATGTGCTGCCGGCGCCCTATGGGCTGATGATCATCGGCGCCGTTCACGGCCTCAACCTCGCGCTGATCTGCCTGTTCGCACGTCTGGTGCTGCGCCAGGCCGCGACCATCGCGCCGGTCGCAGCAGTGGTCGTCATCGCTGCCTCGGGTCCGATGACGCTCTCGGAAGTCGGCACGAGCTTTTCCGACGTGCTGCTGGCCTTGCCCGTGATCGGCGGCTGCCTTCTGATCCTGGTGGCGGATCGCCGACCGGCGATCTGCGTCCTGCTCGCGGGATTGCTGATCGGTGCCGCCGTCGGGCTGAAGCTGACCAATGTCGTCTACGCGATCGGCGCTGCCGCGGCGCTGATCGTCTCCGCGCGTCCGCTGCGGGCGATCACGCTTCTTGGCATCGGCGGAATGGCCGGCGCGGCGCTCACCGGCGGGGTATGGTGCCTGATCACGTGGCGCGACACCGGCAATCCGATCTTCCCGCTGTTCAATGCACTGTTCCAGTCGAGCGAGGTGGCCGGCGTCAACCTGATGGATGCGCAGTTCATGCCTCATGGCGTGCTCGACGCATTGGCCTACCCCTTCTACTGGCTGATCGGCGACCACCGAGGCGCGGAGCATCCGTTCCGCGACGCGCGCTTCGCGGTGGTGATGGTCCTGCTCGTGCTCGGCCTGTGGGTCCGCGCGAGGCGCAAGAGCGCGATCCTCACCCGGGGTGACGTGCAGCTGGTTGTGCTGTTTGCGGCCTCTTACCTCGCATGGCTCGGCTTGTTCTCGATCCAGCGCTATGCGGTGGTTCTGGAGCTCCTGTGCGGTCCGCTGATCGTTCTCCTGCTCACGCGCCTCGCCGCGAGCACCGGACCGTCATCGCTGACGGCGTCCCCTCGTCCGCTCGCCGTGTTGACGTTGACGCTCGCAGTCGCGATCGCAGCGTGGTCGCAGCCGGCGGACTGGTGGCACCGCCCCTGGTCCGACGTCTACCGGCCGAAGATCGCCCACGAGCTCGATCAGCCCGCGACCTATTTCATCCTCGGCAAGCCACTGGCCTATATCGCGCCGCAGCTGCCCTCCCAATCGCGCTTCTACCTGCTCGCCGATATCGCCGTGCCGATCGTCCCCGGCGGCATCTTCGACCAGCGCATTCGCGCCGGGCTGAAGACGCCGCTGCCCGGCGGCGTCCGCGAATTGCACATGCGCGGCGATCCGGACCGCAGCGCGCTGCTGGATCGCTACGAGCTCACCATCGATCGCTCCCGGCCCTGCGTCACCATTGAGGGCGCCCGCCCCGGCACGGTGATCGAAAGTTGCCCGCTGATCGCGCGGACTGCGCATTAGTCGCCGTCCGCGCGGAACTCAAACTTGAGAACCATCGCGCCTCTCGAACAGAGGCCTTACCCTTTGAGCGTACAATGAGTCATGGCAAGCTCGGCACAGACAATCCAGCATCAGTAAGGATCTACGCGTCCCTCACCGTGGTCGCTGCGGCCATTCTGCTGGCGGTTGTCATATTTGACTTCCAACTGGCAGCAGCCCAGTCGTTCCCATCGTTCGTACTTGACCCAGGCGGCTTTCCGGTTGGTCGAGATTTTCTGAACACTTGGATAGGCGGCCGATCGGCTTTTTCCGGCGGCCCTGCGGACTGGTTTGATACCAGCGCCTACATGGCTGCGATAGCGAAGGTGAGCGGCATTCCCGATTTGGCACCTCTGTATTGGTCGTATCCGCCGCATCTTCTGTTCTTCATTTGGCCCTTTGGTTTGCTCGGTTTTCTGCCGTCGTACATTGTGTGGTGCGTCACCGGGCTTGCCCTGTATGTTTGGGCGGCAACATCATGTGGTGTCGAACGAAAATACTGGGTGTTTCTGGCCGTCGCACCTGCCGTCACGGTTAACGTATTCCTCGGCCAAAACGGCTTCTTGACCGCTGCGCTCTTGATCGGCGGTCTGGCAAACCTCGAGCGGCGGCCGATACTCGCTGGAATTTTGTTTGGTATGCTGACTATCAAGCCGCAACTCGGACTCCTGCTTCCGATCGTGCTGGTGCTGGGAGGGCACTGGCGAGTCATTGGTTCAGCCGTCGTCATGACGGTGTCGCTTGTCGCCGCGACTGCAGCATGGTTTGGGCCAGAAATCTGGATCGCATATTGGCATAAAGTTTTGCCGCAACAGCACGAACTGCTCGACGTGGCAGGTATCATGGGCTGGCCGATCGTTGCCTCAGCCTTGATCAACGCCCGCCTTGCGGGTCTTCCGGCTGATTTGGCCTGGGTGGTGCAAGGAGCGGCGTCGGTATGCGCCGTCGGTGCGGTGGTTTGGACGTTCTGGCGCAAGCGCGATCCGGTCCTCTCACTAGCGCTCTTCGCCACCTTCTTGTTTTCACCCTGGATCATGAACTACGACATGGTCGTATTCGGATGGATTGTCGCGCTTCTGCGTCAGCGCGGAAACGAAGCATTCGCCGATCAAATTCTTTCGCTTGCGTTGTGGATGCTGCCTATTCTGATGTTTCCATTCGGCTTCGCGCAAATACCGATTGCTTTACTGATCCTCCCCTTGTTCGCCGCTCGTCTGCTGTGGCGGTTGTCCAATGATAGATCAAAGCAAGCCTCGTCAGTGACGTCGCCAGCGTTAGCTTGAGTGGCGACATTTCCTGTTGCGCGACGCCATCACGAGGGCATTCTTGAGCAGCGTTCTCACGCGCGGACATCCCTCGTGCGAAGGCGCAACATCCATCGGTTGTGCATCAAATGAGCGCGAAGCTTCAGTAAATTGGGAGCCGCGTTTCGCTTCCGGCGCTCAGCCGACAATCTCCGGCTTTCAGCCGGCAGACCGTTTTGGACCCAAAGCGGGCGATACCTGTCACCCTTTCATCCCATCCAGCTTGGGATGATTATTGTAAATGTTGTCGTGAAGCATGGTGTCTATTCGAGCGATGATATCGCCGACCGACGTTCTCAATCTCAGGAACTCTTCTGCTGAAGAGGCTTCTTGGGCAAGCGCGAGCGCCCGGGATAGCTCCTCAATGCTCCGCTCTATATGTTGTTTGAATCTCGCGGCTGGCTCTGCGTCCATGGTACTCTCTCGCGGGAATTTCGCCTACATTGGCAGCGTACCAGTTCTTCGGCCCCAAAAGTCTTTCAATTCTAGCGTCTCAAATCCGATCAGAGCGTGACCGAGTTCCTCAGCTCGTTCGCGTGAGAGCGAGCTGCGCCGATGCGGTCTCGGCACTCCGCCAGGCTGCGCAGCGTCCGAGGATCAGCCCGAACACGATCAGGATCGCCGGGAAGCCGACCGGTTGCCCGAGAAACAGGAAGCTCGCAAGCAGCGCGAAAACGAGCGCAAGCGCCATCACCTCGTGGCGTGCGAAACCTTCATCGAGCCCGGCGCGGATGAGGAAGGCCACGGCGATGCCCAGCACGACCAGATCGTACATGAAGAGATAGGGCGTCGTCAGCAGCGCCGCGGTCGCGAGCATCGCTGCCTTGAGGGCGTAGGGCAGCCGGCTCCGCCACACCACGACCAGCGCCACGGCCACAGAAGCGGTCAACACCCACTGGAAGATCCATGCGAGCTGCTCGGTGCCGCCGACATAGCGCACCAGCGCGAAGATGCTCTGCATCTTGAACCAGGGCGCCCGGCCTTCGGTCAGGAAGGCCTGAGAGAACATCGGAATCCAGTGGAAGAATGCCTGCCAGCTTTCGGTGCCGAAGGCGAACCAGGACGTTGCAGCGATGACGACGGTGACGATCGCGGCGGTGAACAGCACGGTCCATTCGGCGGCGGCGAAGAGAACCAGCGGAAACAAGAGACCGTATTGCGGCTTGTAGCTGAGAAGGCCGAGACAGATGCCGGCCAGCACCGGCCGCGTCGGCAGCAGATAGAGCATGCCGCCGATCAGCGAGGCCGTGAGGAAACCGTTCTGCCCGACCAGGATGTTGAGGAAGGCGGCCGGAAATCCAACCGCAATTACCAAGCCCGCGTTGCGCCCGATGATGGCGCGCATCACGGCGAGATAGGGCACCATGCTGAACGCGGCCCAGCCGATGAACGCCACCGTATAGGGAAATTGCGCGAGGAAGGACGCGACGAACAGGAAGGGCGGCGGATAGTGCCAGGCGAAATGGCCGACGAAATCCTGCTTGAGCAGCGCAAGCTCGACCTGCTTCTGAATGTCCCAATCCCAGGCCTGCGCGGGATGCCCCTCGAGCGCCAGTCTTCCGGCCGCCCAGACGTTGACGAAATCAGTGGGGATGCCGCGCCCGTCGGCGTCAAAGATCCAGAGATGGGCGAGATAGGCCGTCGGAAAATACGCCAGCGTGACGATCGCCAGCACGAAGGAGATGTTGACGAGGATCGCTGGGACCGCACCGTGACGGCCGATTGCAGGCGGAACGGAGGAGGCTTCGGCCATGCGGCTTCCTTACGCGATGATGTGAGGCGGATGCGTCCAAGCCATACACCCGAGTGACTTGAAGGAGGCTTAAGCCCGATCGTCCAACGCCCCGCGCCGAATTCCCGGGCAAAGCAAAAGAGCCCCGTCGATGACGGGGCCCTTCGTTATTCCGCTGGTCGTCCGGCCTTACTTGAGGCTGGTCGAGATCGAGCTGAACTTCGTGTTCAGCGTGGTGCCGAGGTTGTTGACGACGGTGATGATCGCCAGCGCGATGCCGGCAGCGATCAGGCCGTATTCAATGGCGGTGGCGCCGGATTCATCCTTCATGAAACGCGCAACGAGGTTCTTCATAGAGTGCTCCAAATGAGTACACGAGGCTACAACTGATCTGGTCTCTTCGGCTTCCCAGCGCCGCCCGACCATGGCAACGGAACGTAGAGGCAAAGAATTGCACCGCAGTTAATTCGGCTGCGTAAACACCGAGCGGATTGCGTGTATCGGCCCATGGTAAATCCAAGTTCGAAACAATCCGTTAAATTGTAAGCATCTGACCCCGGCCTGGCGCGGCCGGTTTACCCGAAGTTATGACCGGCGTGGTCCAATGCCGCCCGCTCGGGCCGGCAAGAACAACCAGGACGACGAGGCGGCATGTCCCTTTCCTTCGCCAACAGCATCGCGGTGCAGGGCCGCGCGCGCGCTCTGGCGCCGTTGTGCGTCGGCGCCGGCGCCTATCTGTTCTTCCTGTTCCTCGGCGACACGCTGCTTCAGGATTCCGACTCGTTCTGGCAGATCAAGATCGGGCAATGGATCCTCGATCACCGCGCCATGCCCATGATCGACTTCTATTCCTTCACGCGGACGGGCGCGCCGTGGATCTCGACGTCCTGGCTGTCGCAGGTCGCGTTCGCCTTCTCGCATGCGCACTGGGGCTGGGCAGGCCCCGTCATCCTCACCGCGGCCGCCGTCGCGCTCACCGTCGCGATCTTCGTCCATCTGCTCGAGGCGCATATCGGAGCCCCGCGCGCGGTGCTGTTCGCGATGCTGGCGCTGCTGCTGTCGATCCATCACGTGCTGGCGCGGCCGCATATTCTGGCGCTGCCGGTGATGGTGGCGTGGGTCGGCTTGCTGATGGCGGCTGCGAGCCGCCGGAGCGCGCCGTCCTGGACCTGGCTGCCGCTGATGGCGCTGTGGGCGAACCTGCACGGCGGCTTCGTGCTCGGGCTCGCGCTGATCGGCCCGATCTCGCTCGAAGCGGTCGAGCATGCCGGGAAGGGACGGCGGCTCGCCCTGTTCATGCGCTGGGTGCTGTTCGGAAGCGGGGCGCTGATCGCGAGCTGCTGCACGCCTTACGGCTGGCGAACGCTGCAGGGCGCGACCAACATCCTCAGCCTCGGCGAGCTGCTGACGCTGATCGTCGAATGGATGCCGGCGAACTTCGCCACGTTCACCCCGTTCGAAGGCGCCCTGCTCGCCCTGATCGCATTCGGTTATTATCGCGGCCTGGTGCTGTCGGCACCCCGGATCTTCCTGATCCTGTTCCTGACCTGGAGCGCGCTGAGCCACGTCAGGAGCATCGACGCATTTGCATTCCTGGTGCCGCTGGTGCTGGCAAAGCCGCTCGGCGAGATGTTCCCGCAGCCGACGCTTGAGCCCGCCGGTGCCGACAGCTGGCCGGTCCGCTATGTCACGGCGCTCGGCGCGCTGATGATCGTGGCGGCAAGCTGGACCTCGACCTCGCTCTATCTGGGGCACCACCGCTTCACCTTCACGATGACGCAGACGCCGGTTGCCGCGGTCGACCTGCTCGAGCAACGCAAGGTGCAGCGCGTCTTCAACGCCTACCAGTTCGGCGGCTATCTGATCTCGCGCAATATCCCTGTTTTCGTCGACGGCCGCGCCGAGCTCTACGGCGAGAAATTCATTATGGACTTCTTCAAGGCGACCGAGGGCAAGAAGCCCGAGCTGCTGCCACGCCTGCTCGACGAGCACAAGATCGATGCGACGCTGCTGGGCGCGGATGCGCCGGGGCCGCAGATCCTCGACCAGCTCAAAGGCTGGAAGCGGATCTATGCGGACGACATCGCCGTGATCCACGTGCGCGACGCCGCAGACGGCGCGACCGCGGCGCCTTCGAAGTGACGACCCGCTCCAGCGCGCGTCTTCGACCTCAGCAACTTTATCAGATGGTTCCTTCCAGCAAGCCGATCCTGACAGATCCGGCGCGTTCCGCCCCGGACCGAGCCGTGGCGATCATCGTGCTTGCGATGCTGGCTGTGGTCTCGTTTGTTCCGGTGCTGCTGACGCCCATTCCGGCGATGGTCGATTATCCCAATCACCTCGCCCGCATGTCTGTTCTGAGCCAGAACGGCACCGCGGGTGCAAATCCGTATTACGAGGTGAGGTGGGCCTTCTATCCCAACCTCGGAATGGACCTGCTGGTCCCGCAGCTGGCGCGGCTGATGAGCGTCGAGAACGCGACGCGGCTGTTTCTGTTGCTGAGCCAATGCCTGATCGTCACCGGTGCGCTTCTGCTCGAATGGGTCAGGAAGGGACGCATCCATCTCGCCGGTTTCGCCGCGCTCGCTTTGCTCTATTGCCTGCCGTTCAGCTGGGGTTTCGTGAACTTCGAGTTCGGGCTCGGCCTCGCGCTCTGGGGCATCGCCGTCTATCTGATGCTGGCGGAAGGCCCCTGGCCGCTGCGCTTCATGGCCAATCTGATCTTCGTCGCCGCGCTCTATGTGGCGCATTTCTTTTCGCTCGGCATCTATGGCGCAACGCTCGGCCTTTTCGAGCTGTCTCGCGTCCGCCAAGGGCGGGTCGCGTATTCCGTCGCGGCCGCGCGGCTTGGCGCGCTGGCCCTACCGGCGCTTGCGCTGCTTGCGATCATGCATGTCACGGCAGGCGCGATCGGAAGCCAAGGCAACGATTGGTTCCTCGCATTCAAGCCGGTCTGGCCGCTCCGCATCATGAACGGCTACAATCTGACGGCCGCGGCGGTGACCGGGCTGACCCTCTTGACCGCGTTGCTGTTCGCCGCAAGGCGCGGCTTGCTCAGGCTCGAGCCGGCCGGGATCTGGATCGCGCTCGGTCTTGCGCTCCTGTACGTGGCCATTCCCTCGAGGCTGTTCGGGACCTCGTTTGCCGACCTCCGCGTGTTTCCTGCTGCGGCGCTGATCCTGCCGGCGTTCTGCTCGCTGTCGCTGCCAAGCCGGGCTTGGCGGATGGCTGCACTCGCTGCGATCAGCGGCATCACGCTGATCAATCTCGCCGTTGTCTTCACGGTATGGCTGCCCTACCGCACTGACTACGCGGCCATTGTCGAGTCGTTCCGCAAGGTCGAACGTGGCTCGCGCGTCCTCGTCAGCAATGCGGACGAAGCTGGCGACCCGCCCTTCGCCGATCTCACGGCGTATCCGATGTATTATGCGCCAACGCTGGCGGTGCACTATGCCAATGCGTTCGTGCCCAATCTCTTCACGGAGGCGGGCAAGCAGCCTGTTCGGGCCGTCGAGGCCGTGCGCCATCTTGCCACTCCGGATGGCGGATTGGTGTCCTCAGGCCTGCTCACCGCGATAGCAGCGGGCCACCCGCCGGCGGACTCGCCGCGCTTTGTCCGCACCTGGTACCGGGATTTCGACTACCTCTATGTGCTGGGACCGCGGGCCGCAAACCCGCTGCCGGATCTGCTGGAACCATTGCAGACCTCGGATCGGTTCGTGCTCTACAGGATTCGCCGCAAGTCCTGAGAAAGGCGACCTTAACCACCTGCCCATAGACTTCCGTCCCTGCAACCCAGCTGGACTCCTTCGCATGGCGGCCAATTCCGGACCGATCCGCTACAGCCTCGTCATTCCCGTCTTCAACGAGGAAGCCGTACTGCCGATATTGTTACGCCGGCTCGACTTGCTGCTGTCCCGGCTCGACGGGCCGGCAGAGGCGATTTTCGTCGACGACGGCAGCAGCGATTCCAGCTCGATCGTGCTACAGGCACTCGCCGTGCGCGACGCCCGCTTTCGCTATATCGGCCTGTCGCGGAATTTCGGCCATCAAGTCGCCATCACCGCCGGCATGGACGCCGCGCAGGGTGACGCGATCATCGTCATGGACGCCGATTTGCAGGATCCGCCCGAAGTGATCGAGCAATTGATCGCAAAATGGCAGGAAGGCAATGACGTCGTCCACGCCCGCCGCTTGTCGCGCGAGGGCGAAAGCCGATTCAAGCGCGCGACCGCACACCTGTTCTACCGGCTGCTCGGCAAGATGTCCTCCGTCGGCATCCCCGCCGACGTCGGTGACTTCCGCCTGATCGATCGCAAGGTGCTGGACGCGCTCAGGCAGATGCCGGAGCAGGATCGCTTCGTACGCGGCATGATCGCCTGGCTCGGCTTCCGCCAGGCCGAGGTCACCTTCCATCGTCTCGAGCGCGCCGCGGGCGAGACCAAGTACCCCCTGTTCAAGATGATCCGGCTCGCGGTGAACGCCGCGCTCGGCTTTTCCGATCTGCCCTTGCGCCTGGCGATCTGGTGCGGATTGACCGTCTCGGCATTCGCACTGCTCTACGGCGGCTGGGTCGTCGTGATGTGGCTGAGCAACGACGCTCATCTCGTGACCGGCTGGTCCTCGACCATCGTCCTCCTCTCGCTGTTGTGTGGAATGAACATGCTGATGACGGGGATCGTGGGCCTTTACGTCGGCCGCATCCATGCCGAAGTAAAGCGCCGTCCACTGTACGTGGTCCAGAAGCGAGCCGGCTTCGATCGCAACGAGGCGGCGACTGTACCCGCCAAGCACGCAATCAACGAGTGATCCGCCGCAATCATCTCGGACGTGAGGCCAACACCTGGTCTTCGATGATGCTGCCGAGCTGTTGTTACTGCATCTCTCGGCGCTTGTGGACGACCGCCACATCGTCGCTGTACACGCGCTGCCAGTGCGGCAACCGGTCAAGCATCGCTGTGGCGGGCGTATTCGGTGCGAGCAGCGTCGCGCGGATCTTGTAGTCGTCGAGCAGCTTGAGAAAATCTCCGAGGTCAATCAGCGCCAGGGCGCGATTGTAGCGGTCGATGAACGGTCCGCCGAACAGTTCCGCGCGGCCGTCGATGAAGGTTGGAATGCCGGCAAAGACCAAATAGCCGCCGAAGGAATAATCGTTGAGCAGCGGCCCCGCCTTGGCGAGGTCGGCACGGGCGACCGCCGCCTCGGGGGTGATGAGGGGAGCCGGCCGGATGTCGCGCGCCAGCGCCAATCCACTCATCCCGGCCAAGATGCCGAATGCCGCCAGGTTCAAGCCACGCGAGGAGCGGTCGGTCTCGTTCCCGCTCGGCCCGCCGAACCTCCGGGCCAGCGGGGCCGCGAGGTAGAGCGGCGCCAGCATGGCCAGCAGATCCGCATTGCGCATCTGCGCCAGCGCGAAATGG
This sequence comes from Bradyrhizobium sp. IC4060, assembly GCF_020193715.1. NCBI lineage: Bacteria > Pseudomonadati > Pseudomonadota > Alphaproteobacteria > Hyphomicrobiales > Nitrobacteraceae > Bradyrhizobium > Bradyrhizobium sp. IC4060. The sequence goes on from NZ_JADYVJ010000003.1 coordinate 350,027, forward strand.
AGCAAGCCGATCACCACCAGGGTCCGCACGACCGGCAGCGTGACGCCGCGCGAGAGCGCGAAGATGCCCCCCAGCAACAGCAGCTCGAAGCCGCCGATGCGGCTGAAATCCTGCGGCCGCCATTCCGCGATCCAGGCGAGCGCGGGACCGAGGCCGAGTGTCGTGATCGGCATCAGCAGCGGTTCCGGCCCATGCGGCGTCAGGCAGGATGCGGCGACGGCAAGCAGTGTGAATGGCACCCAGCGCAGCAGCACGCGTGGCCATTGGCTTCGCTCCTCGCGCAGCAGCGCCTCGAGCACCACGGGTCCAATCAAGCCAAGCGCCAGCACTCCGCTGCCGTGCAGATTGCCCCACACGACCAGCAGCGGCAGGGCCCAGTATGGTGGCGGCCTGCCATGATCCATGCAACGCACCAGGGCAGCCGCCCAGATCACCATGATGGGCATCACGAGCACGTGTGGCCGCGCCAACATGTGCGGCGCCGTCAGGATGACGGCCGCGATCACCATGATCAGCGTCTGGGTCGGCGACAGCTCGCGCAGCAGGAAGTATGTGAGCAGACCAAAGGCGAGTGCGATCGCCGCGGCCGCGACGACGACGACGCCGGACCAGCCGGACAGGACGTAGGCTCCGGCATAGATGACTTCCGACAGCCATTCGAACGTGATCCAAGGCGCGCCATGCTTCGAAAACGAAAATGGATCACTCGTCGGCAGGGTCCCATGCGCCATGATCCAGCGCCCGAGCTCGACGTGAGAATAGCTGTCGGGATCTCCGAGCAGCTTCGGGCCGACGGCCAGCAACACAGCGTAGACGGCGAGCCCCACAGCCCAAGGGAGCGCTGCACGCGCCGAAAACGGTTGAACCGCGCTGGAGACGACCTGATCAGTCATGGCGGGCCAAGCTAGGCCTTAATTGTTAAGGTGTTCTTTAATGTTTCACCGATCGCGCGTGCGGAAGCGAGAGAACCGCCATCGCAACGCCCGGGCCCTCCGCCGAAACGCCACGCGGGCGCTATCGCACGAGATCGATCAGGAGCAACCCGGCGCTTGTGAACAGTCCTGCGATCGGCACCCAAATGGGCACGAAGAACACGCCGGCGGGAGGCTTGGATTCTCTCGTCTTGATGCGAAGAAGCGCCAGGTTGACCAGGACGAAGATCCCGAGCGTCAGGCGCGAGGTCCATTCGGCCAATCCGGTCAAGGGGATGCCGAGGGCGAGGATCAGGATGGCGCCCACGCCGAAGAGGGTTGCAACCACCGGCGCGCCGCTTCTGGCGTTCACACGGGCCAGAAAGGCCGGAAGGCTGCCTTGGTCCGCAAGCCCGTACAGCACACGTCCGATCATCAGCATGTGAACGATGATCCCGTTGACCGTCGCAACGATCGCGATGACGCTCAATACCGAGAGGGGAAGACCGGTCAACCGCTGAAAGACAAGTGCAAGCGGAGCCGAGGCGTGCGCGAGCTCGGCCGGGGGCACCGCGACCACCGCAACCCAGACGACGATCATGTAAAGGAGCGCCGTCACGCCGAGGGTGATGAAGAGCGCCCAAGGCAGCGTTTGGGACGGATTCTTCATTTCCTCGGAGATGTTCACGAGGTGCTCGAACCCGATGAATGCAAACACGGCGAGCAGCGATGTCTGTGCGATCCCGGTCCACGCTGCTTTATCGCTCAGGGGAGCCAACAGTTCGGGCAGCCGGGACACCAGGGCGTCGCCCTCAAACAGCCCGGCTCCGACAATGAGGACCAATCCTCCGATCTCCACGACCGTCATCAAGCCGGCGAAGCTGATGGACTGAACCGCGGACAGGCAGGCGATCGCTCCCATCGCGAGCACAACGCCGGCGATGATCCAGCTGGCAGGCAGCGGCAGGAACACGCTGATGTAGCCGGCGCTCCCAACGGTGATGGTCGCGCCCGAAATCGTCGCTGCAGCCACCACGAGCAACCCTGTGGCACCGCTGAGCCATTTTCGATGAAACGCGGCCTGGACATAGGCGGCCTCGCTCGCCGCGACCGGCAGTCGCGTGCCCAGTTCGGCAAAGCTCCCGGCCGTCACGCCCATCACGACCGCGGCAACGAGGAACGCCAGCGGTGCATGCATTCCGCTCCGGGCGGCGGCCGCGCCCACCAGGACGTAGATGCCGGCGCCGATCGTCACGCCGAGCCCATAGAGGACCGCGTGCGTGAGCGTCAGCGATCTGACCAGTTTCGTAGACCCGAGCGGCGCCACCTCCTGCATCACCAAGCGTCAATGCGAAAACAGGATCGGCACCGGCGGCTTGGACAGCAGGCCCCTGGTCGCGCCGCCGAGCACGAATTCCCGCCACCTCGGCGTTCCGTACGCGCCCATCACGAGGACGTCGATGCCGTGGGACAGCACGTAAGATGTGAGGACCTCGTCGATCGGCTTGCTCTCGGCATCGATCTCATCCAGCACGACCTCGATGCCGTGACGAGCCAGGTTCTTCGCCAGTTCTCGGCCGGAATGTCTGGAATCCAGGGGCTTTTCATTGGTGACAGTCACGACGCGCACACTTCTTGCGCTTTCGAGCAAAGGAAGTGCGTCGGAAACCGCTCGCGCAGCGGTACGGCTGAAGTCCCAAGCCACGCAGATGGCATCGAGCCGCAACGGACGCGACCGCGGGCCGGTGGGAAGGATCAGCGTCGGCCTGCCGGATTCGAAGATCACCTCCTCGGCGTACCCCAGATCATGGGAGTCCGGCACCGCCATGATCGTGAGATCGCGAAGCCTTGCATAGTCAACCAGCAGCGCGGCCTCGCTGGCGGTTGCACATTGCTCGAAGATGGTCTCATGCCGGACGCCGGATTTGTCGGCGGAGGCTTCGAATGCGGCAAGCAGGGCTTTCGCATTCTCGCGGCTCTTGGCGGCCTCGCGCGCAATAAGCGCGGGTATGTCCAGGATGACATCCCCGAGCAGGCTTGCGCGCACCTCCGCATGGACCTCGCAGGAAATGGCTGCGAGGTGCGCCCCCAGGGTGGCGGCCACCGAGACGGCATCGTCGATCACTGAAACCGGCGTCGGCTCCGGGTAGCTCGCCAGGGTCAACAGAACATCCTTGAAAGCCATGTGTGCCTCCTTTGACGAGTCGGAACCTAACGCTGTCGAGATGCTCCTTCTTGACCCACCGCAACCGATTCAGCCGGATGGCTGTGGCAAAACGGCCCAGGCTCGAACGATGGCGCCGGAACAGAACGCTCTGGTTCGGCGGCGCCTGCCTTGCGGGAGGGGCCAGCGCAATGCCAGCTCGCGAAGGCGCGTCGGACAATAAAAAACGCGGCGTTACCGCCGCGTTTTTCGATTCTCAGCTGCAGCTTGGAATTACGCCTGCGGCTGCGGCTCGAGGCCGGGATCTGGATCGGGACGCGGGCGCGGCTTGCCGGCCGGGGGCACGGCGGAGGCGCGCGGGGTGGTCGGCTCGAGCACGGACTCGCGGTTCGGCTTCTTGCCCTTGAGCAGGTCGACGATCTCGTCGCCGGTCAGCGTCTCGAACTCGAGCAGGCCCTTGGCCAGCGTCTCGAGATCGGCGCGCTTCTCGGTGAGGATGCGCGTCGCCTCCTTGTAGCCTTCCTCGACCAGACGCTTGATCTCGGAGTCGATCTTCTGGACGGTGGCTTCGGAGGCGTTCTGCGTGCGCGACACCGACATGCCGAGGAAGACCTCGTCCTGGTTCTCGCCATAGGAGACGGTGCCGAGCTCTTCCGACAGGCCCCAGCGCGTCACCATCATGCGGGCCAGGCGCGTGGCCTGCTCGATGTCGGACGCCGCGCCCGAGGTCACCTTCTCGCGGCCGAAGATCAGCTCTTCGGCGACGCGGCCGCCCATCATGATGGCGAGGCGCGAGGTCATCTGCTCCAGCGACATCGACAGCTTGTCGCGCTCGGGCAGCTGCATGACCATGCCGAGCGCACGGCCGCGCGGGATGATGGTCGCCTTGTGGATCGGATCGGTCGCGGGCACGTTGAGGCCGACGATGGCGTGGCCGCCCTCGTGGTAGGCCGTGAGCAACTTCTCTTCCTCGGTCATGACGAGCGACTTGCGCTCGGCGCCCATCATCACCTTGTCCTTGGCCTCCTCGAACTCGGCCTGCGTCACCATCCGCTTGTTGCGGCGGGCGGCGGTCAAAGCGGCCTCGTTGACGAGGTTCATCAGGTCGGCGCCGGAGAAGCCCGGGGTGCCGCGCGCAATGGTCTTGAGGTTGATATCGGGCGCCAGCGGAACCTTGCGAACATGCACCTTCAGGATCTGCTCGCGGCCGACGACGTCGGGGTTCGGCACCACGACCTGACGGTCGAAGCGGCCCGGACGCAGCAGCGCGGGATCGAGCACGTCGGGGCGGTTGGTGGCGGCGATCAGGATCACGCCCTCGTTGGCCTCGAAGCCGTCCATCTCGACCAGCAGCTGGTTCAGCGTCTGCTCGCGCTCGTCATTGCCGCCGCCGAGACCGGCGCCGCGGTGACGACCGACGGCATCGATTTCGTCGATGAAGATGATGCAGGGCGCATTCTTCTTGGCCTGCTCGAACATGTCGCGGACGCGGCTCGCGCCGACGCCGACGAACATCTCGACGAAGTCGGAACCGGAGATGGTGAAGAACGGCACGTTGGCTTCGCCCGCGACCGCACGCGCGATCAGGGTCTTACCGGTGCCGGGCGGGCCGACCAGCAGCACGCCGCGCGGAATGCGGCCGCCGAGGCGCTGGAATTTGCCGGGGTCGCGCAGGAACTCGACGATCTCCTGCAGGTCCTGCTTGGCTTCGTCGACGCCGGCGACGTCTTCGAAGGTGACGCGGCCATGGGCCTCCGTCAGCATCTTTGCACGCGACTTGCCGAAGCCCATCGCCTTGCCGGCGCCGCCCTGCATCTGCCGCGACAGGAAAATCCAGACGCCGATCAGCGCGATGAAGGGCAGCCAGGAGACCAAGAGCGAGACGAACCACGGCACGTTGTCGCCGGGCGGCTTCGCGGTGATCTGCACCTTGCTGTCATAGAGGCGCTTCACCAGCGTCGGGTCGTTCGGCGCGTAAGTCTGGAAGCTGGAGCCGTTGGTGAAGGTGCCGTGGATGTCCGGCCCCTGGATCACGACGTCGCGCACATTGCCGCGGTCAACTTCGCTCAGCAGCTGCGAGAAGGCGATGTCCTGCGAGGAGGCCCGCTGACCCGGATTCTGGAAGAGCGTGAACAACGCCAACAGCAGCAAGACAATGATGACCCAGAGGGCGAAATTGCGCAGATTGGCGTTCATCGATCTTCCTTCGTGGTCGCGCGGATCGCGGCCGTGATCCTTGGGCAGTTGATTTGGTCAATGCGAGGAAATCCCAAGGAATCCTCATCGTTAGACGGATACAATTTAGGTGCCGCCCCGGTCGCTGCCAAGGGAACGAGATGGGACTATTTATCCCATCTTAGCGCGATTCCCGCTGAAATCATGGCGTCCGAACCCGGGTTTTTCCTGCCTGGTTAAGGTGGCCTGACGGCACGGACGCGAATTGACCGGTGTCATGATCCGCTCTCGTCGCGCTCATCTGCCCTTGCGCCGCCGGGCCGGCGCCGGCGCGATCTGGATACGCCCGCCGGCAAGGCTGATCAAGGCTCCCGCGAGGGTCTGCTTCAGAACCGGCCGGCCATTTGCGGCTGCACCGGGGCCGGCGATCGCCCGATCAAGCACCGACATCAGGGTTTCGACCTTGCCGAGTTCCGCCGGCCCTTCATGGCCGAGCGCGTTGATGGCCCGCAGCAGGAGCCGCAGCCGCACCTCCTCCGGCAGGGCGGCAAAGGTCGCGGCCTCGAAGCTCCTGACACTCGCCTGCGGCGCATCGCCGCGATCCCGCAGGCGGAGGAAGCGCTCGGCGCCGTCGGCAAGCACCTCGACCGCCGCATTGGCCCGCGCCAGCCTTGCCGCGAGCCGCGCCAGATTTCTGGCGTCGCCGCCCTCGGCCGCGAGGAGCGGCAGCAGCGCGCGCAGCCGCGGCCGTGTGTAGGCGGTGTCCCGGTTGGTGGGATCCTCGGCAAAGCCGATCCTCGCCCGCCGCAAGGTCGCGATCAGCTGCGATTTCGGAACGTCGAGCAACGGACGCGCCAGCACGATTCCGTCGCGCTCGGTGAATGGAGCCATGGCCGAGAGTCCGGCAAGTCCGCTGCCGCGGAACAGGCGCATCAACAGGGTCTCGGCCTGGTCGTCGCGGGTGTGTGCCGTCAGCACATGGCTCGCGCCGGCGGCACGGGCGGCCTGTGCGAGCAGGCGGTAACGGGCCTCGCGCGCGGCGGCAGGCAGCCCCGTCTTCGGCTTTTCACCGCGCCAGCGCAAGGTCCGGTGCGGCAATCCGAGCGCCGCGGCGAGCCGCTTGACCTCGCGCGCCTCACGGGCGGCCTCCGGGCGCAGGCCGTGATCAATCGTGACGACCGTGATTTGCGGGCCTCGCGCGAGGCTGCGCTGCCAGCGCGCTGCAAGCCACATCAGCGCAACCGAGTCGGGCCCGCCGGAGACCGCGAGCACCAGCGCCGGGGCATCTCTCAGGCCCGCGAAGAGCCGCCTCGCCTCGCGCGCCGAGATCGGTGAATCGTCGTCGTCTGACATGACGCTGCAATCATCCGCGGATTGACCGAATGTTTAGCGCAACGCCATCCGCTTTGTCAGCGGATCAGCACTTCACCCGCTTCTGCTCGCGATCGACGGCGGCTTTGACGCCGGCGGAGGCGCGGGGATATTTGCGGCCGATCTCGCCGAAGGCGGCGCAGGCGGCCTCCTTCTCCTTCAGCGCGGCGAGCGACTGGCCGAGCCGCAGCAGCGCATCCGGCGCCTTGGCCGATTTCTCGTATTTGGTGGTGACGGCGAGGAACGCTTCGGCGGAATCGCGATATTGCTGGCGCTGGAAATAGCTCTCGCCGAGCCAGTATTGCGCGTCGCCGACCAGCGGGTCGCTCGGAAATTTCTGCGTGAAGTTCTTCATGGTCTGCTCGGCCAGCGCGTAGTCCTTGCGCTGCATGTAGCCGATGCCGAGGTCGAACTCGTCGCGGGGCGTCGCCGACGGCGGCAGGGTGGCCAAAGCAGCGCCACCGGCCGGTGCGGGATAACCCGATTGTGCCGGCGGATAGCCGGGCTGCGCGGCCGGCGGCACACCTTGCTGGTAGCGCGGGCTGGTGTTGGCGAGATCGAGCGGCTCGCCCGCATTGCGGCCGCCGCCAGGCGTGACCGCCGGCATCGGCTGCTGCCCGCCGCCGAGTGCGCGCGGCGCGCCGGGTGCATTCGGGTTCTGGCTGGGGTCGAAGGCATCGCCGCGGCGGCGTGTGCCGGGAGCGCCGGGCGCCGGCTGCTCCTGAACGATCGGCGCGGGCGCGGCGATCTGCGGCTGCTCGTAGCTCGGCGGCGCGGCTTGGCTCGGCTGCGCGGCTTGCTGTTGCGGGGGCTGGCGATATCCGGGCGCCACCTGCCCCGGTGCAATCTGGCTGGGTGCGATCTGCGCGGGCGGCATCGCGGCGACGTTTGGTGCCTGCCCGGGCGCCCCTTGCGCGCCGCCCTCGAGCGCCCGCAGGCGCTCTTCGAGCTGGCGGTTGCGATATTGCAGCTCCTCGTTCTGGCCGGTGAGCTGGCGCAGCCGGTTCTCCAGCCGCTCGATCCGCATCTCCGGGTCGACATCATCCGACTGCCCGTAGACCGATTGCGCAAGCGCGGGCGAGCACAAAGAGAGCAGCGCGGCGGTCGCCGCGGTACCGGTAAAAGCCTTAAATCTGGATGACATCTTGCCCTGACGACGAAAGCGAAATGGCCTGCGACGGAACCCTCGACGCGCCACACATCGAAGTGGAGTACGCCAAAAATGTGACTGATACCAAGGGGTTTTCAGTCACAGAATGCTGAAACGAAACCGGCGCCCGAGAGGGCGCCGGCATCATCCAATTGCAAAGCTGAACGGGGCCTGACTGACCACCGGGGACCTGACCGAGCGTCAGGAGCTGGCGTTCAGGACAGTGACGGCGCGGCGGTTCTGCGACCAGCAGGAGATGTCGTTACAGACGGCGACCGGCCGTTCCTTGCCGTAGGAGATCGTGCGCATGCGGTTCGGGTCGATGCCGCGCGAGGCGAGGAACGAACGGACCGACTGGGCACGGCGGGCGCCGAGCGCGATGTTGTATTCGCGGGTGCCGCGCTCGTCGGCATGACCTTCGATGGTGAAGGAGTAGCGCGGATAGGTCTGCAGCCACTGCGCCTGCTTCTCCAGGGTCACGATCGCCTGCGGGGTCAGATCGGTCTGGTCGCTTTCGAAGAACACGCGGTCGCCGACGTTGACGACGAAGTCCTGCTGGCTGCCGGGCGTCGCCGCATTGGCCATCGCATCCGTCGCGGCATTCTTGTTGGCGCAGGCGCCCATCGACAGGGCGACGGCGAGCACCGCGGCCAGCTTCAATCCCTGGAGGATACGCATAGGATGTCTCATTCCGGAGCCTCCACGCTCACGTTAGTCCACTGCTGTCCGGTCTACAGGGGGTTGGTTAAGCGAACGTTCCGTCAACCTTGACGGAACCTTGCCTCAGCCGGTCAAATGCCCCCAACCAGCGAAAAGCAAACGTCATGGTTAATGGGTTGTAAATGTGGCGCGAGGGTGAAGGCAAGCCGCGTCGGCCGGCAAAAGGGCCGGCACTTGCTGGAATTTTGGGCCGAAATGACCGGGGAGCGCCCGCCTAGACCGAACCGAGCGCTTGAGAGGCCACGTCCAGGGTCCGCGGCGTGGTGAGCAGAATCGGCCGCGTGGCGGCCTGGCGGGGGATGCTGCGTTCAAACAGCATGCGCCGCTCGAACGCGCTGGAGCGCATGATCGGAAAGCGCGCCAGCACCTTGTCCCGCTGCCGCCGGACGTCGGTCGCCATCAGGACCGCCTTCTTGGTGGGCCAGCCCGGAAAGCCCCGCGGCTCCGGCGAAATGGTCTCGTGCAGGAAGATGCGGCGGTAGAACGCCTGATGATCGGTCCGGATCATGGCAAGGCCGGTGTCGGCGTTGAAATGATCGCACGCGACAAAGGCGAGGCGGACGGTCAAATAGGGCAGCTCGGGAAAGCGGTGGTGCTTGTCGGGATCTGCAACGAGCCGGCACGGATCGACAAAAACCTCGCCGCGATCGAGGCGGGGATGCAGGATGTCGCCGAACACCTCGGTGGTATAGGACATCCGCCATTCCGACGTCAGCAGATGGATGCGGACGGAGCTGCAAAGCTCTCCGTCAACGTAGACCCCGAAATTCCAGGTGTTGGGCGTTTCGTCGAAACGATCGCTGACGCGCAGCGAAGGTGATGGCTCGATCAGACCGGCCTGCAGATAGGCGCGGTAGCGCATCAGATACAGGTTGTCCTTGTCCTCGGGCGTTTCGATGAGCCGATAATCGATGCGGTCAAACAACGCGGCGCCTCGTGGAAGGAGCGCCGTGTTCGGTTCGGCTCCGGACTTCATCTGCAACCTCTGACTCCAAGCAACTTCCACGAGTAGCCAGACCTTAATGGTTCCTTAACGGAATTGCAAAGCTATAGAATCGTTAGGGTTAACCTTTGCGGGCCCGCAAGACTACGGTGCACACGGGAGCCGATTGCGAGAGTGGAGCTGCCGGGAAGGGATCGGGCCTATCGCGACGACACGAGGGCGAGCTGGTCGTCGGGCACGCGACGACCATGCGAGGCGTTGAGCAATTGCCGGATCCGCACCGCCGGTACGGGCCGGCTGAACAGGTAGCCCTGCCCTTCGGTCACGGTGCCGTCGGCGCTGATCAGCTCGAGCTGCTCGTTGGTCTCGATGCCTTCGACCACGACGGCCATGCCGAGATCGGCGGACAGCCGCGCGACACCGCGCAGCAGCGTCAGCGGCCGGTCGGAATCGATGCCTTCGAGGAAGGAGCGATCGATCTTCACCTTCTGCATCGGGAAATTGTGCAGGTAGCTGAGGCTGGAGTAGCCGGTGCCGAAATCGTCGAGCGAGATGCGCACGCCGAGCGCATGCAATTGCGACAGGATGTCGTGGGTGAGCTGGGTGTTGCGCAGCAGCGAGGACTCGGTGATCTCGATCTCCAGACGATGCGCCGGCAGGCCCGACACTTCGAGCGCGTAGCGGATTTCGCTTAGGACGTCGCGCTGGTGGAATTGCTGCGGCGAGAAGTTGACGGCGACGCTGACACCCTCCGGCCACTTCATGCATTCCATGCAGGCGCGGCGCAGGATCCAGCGGCCGAGATCGACGATCAGGCCCATGTCCTCGGCGACCGGGATGATGTCGACCGGCGAGACCGTGCCGCGCACCGGATGATTCCAGCGCAGCAGCGCTTCGCAGGTGGTGATCTTGCCGGACCTCAGATTGACCAGCGGCTGGAAGAACAGCTCGAATTCCTCGTTGGCGAGCGCCTTGCGCAGGTCGAGCTCGAGGATGCGGCGCGCCTCGACGGTCGCGGCCATCTCGTCGCGGAAGAAACAATAGGTGCCGCGGCCGTCGGCTTTGGCGCGGTACAGCGCCATGTCGGCGTTCTTGAGCAGCGTGTCGGCGCTGGTGCCCTCCGGCGAGGTCAGCGCGATGCCGACGCTGGCGCCGATCTCGACCAGATGATTGTCGATGCGGTACCGCTCGCTCAACCGCTCGACGATGCGGCGGGCGAGTGCCGCGGCATCCTCGGGCGACGTGAGGTTCTGCTGGAACACGACGAACTCGTCGCCGCCGAACCGGGCGACGAAATCCTCGGGGCGCAGCATCTCGCGCAGGCGGTTGGCGACGGCGCACAGGAGCTGGTCGCCGCAGGGATGGCCCAGCGTGTCATTGACCTGCTTGAACTGGTCGAGGTCGATGAACAGCAGCGCGGAGAGCTGCGCCGCATCGTGGGAGACAGCCAGCAGGTGCTCGATCTGGTCGCGGAAGTTGACCCTGTTCGGCAACGCCGTCAGGTCGTCGTATCGCGCAAGATGGGTGATCTTGGCCTCGGCGTTGCGCCGCTCGGTGATGTCCTCGAGCAGCAGCACCGCCCCTCCGTCCGCCATCGGCTGAACGGTCCAGCACAGTGACCGATTTCGCTCCAGGTTCGCCTCGGCGGTGATGATCTCCTTCTCCCGCGAACTTTCGATGCCGGCGACGATATGCTCGCCGTCCCCGCTCGAGATGGATCTTGCCTGCACGCATGCCGCGATGATGTCGCGCGCGCTGGCGCCGCTCCGAGGCAGATGGTCGGGCAGGTTCATCATCGCCGCGAAGCGGTGATTCATCACCGCGAGCTGGCCATCGCGATGGAACATGCAAAGACCGTGCGGCATGTTGTTGAGGGCGGTATCGAACTGGCCCGCAAGTGCGGCTTCGCGCTCGCGCGCCACCACAGCGCCCATGAAGATCCGGTGCAAGTTGACCGAGAGCTGCATGATCGCCAGCAGGAAGGCCGCGCTCACAACGGCCATCGCGATGTAGTAGGGCGTGCCGCGCCACGCCAATGCCAACACCGCCGGGGCGAAAATGAGCAGCGCCTGCAGATGGAAGATCGACGGTCGTCCGTACGCCCTTCCCGCTCCCCCTGCGGCGATGCCTGTCGTGACCGACAAGGCAATCATGTGCGCGACCGCGTCGTCGGTGGCGAGCAGAGTCGTGCCGCACCAGATGCCGATCGCCGCGGCCTGGATCTTCGCGCCGATCTGATACCGCGCCTGCCAGCGTTTGGCCGCCTCGGCGGTCACGCTCGACTTGCGTCCCTGATAGCGACGCAAATCGATCGCCCGCACCGTTCCGGCCAAGACGAGCAGCGCCACGCACGCCCAAATCAGGAGCTCACCTGTCTTCAGCGCAGTCAGCGCAGCACCGATCGAAACGAAGATGAGACCGGCCAGCAGCGGTCCGGGCGCTTCAAAGAGCGAATCGATCTGCGCCGCCGGATTGACCGGCGGCGGTTGCCCCTGCTCTCCGCTCTGGCTTGCGAACTGCATTTTGGTTTGTACGCGCGTCCTGTTCAGCGCGTAGTCTTACCCAGCCGAGATGAAGCTTTTCTGAGGGAACATCGTTAAAGTCGGGTTGTTTTTCGGCAATAGCGAAATGATTTTCGCTGGAATATCAAGCAGGTAGGCAAGCCTTGCCGGGCGCAAGGTGAAGGAAGTGTTGCCGGTCACGGCAAACTCGGAAAAAATCGGCGCGGTTTTTCGAAAACATCGCGCGTCTGAACGCGCGATGTTTCAACTGCGCCGTTGTCAGCCCGAGGTCGAGGACAACAGTGGCGACCATGCCGGGTCCGAGGCAAAGCCCGGAGTCGGCACCTTCAATTCGTTGCGGCCGGAGATGTCGACCGAGTACAGCGACGGCCCGCCATTGCCGCCGGGATCGCGGAAGAACATCAGCACGCGGCCGTTCGGCGAGAAGGTCGGGCCTTCGTTGTGAAAGCCGGAGGTGAGCAGCCGCTCGCCCGAGCCGTCGGGCTTCATGACGCCGATCGCGAACTGCCCGCCGCCCTGCCGGGTGAAGGCGATGTAGTCGCCCTTCGGCGACCACACCGGCGTCGAATAGCTGGCGTTGGTGTCATCCTTGGAGAAGGAGATGCGCTGCGCCTGTCCGCCGCCCGCACTCATCACGTAGATCTGCGACCTGCCGCCACGATCGGACTCGAAGCAGATGCGGCTGCCGTCGGGCGAATAGGACGGCGAGGTGTCGATCGCCGGCGTGTCGGTGAGACGCGTGGTCGAACGCGAACGCAGATCCATCACGAACAGGTTGGAATTGCCGCCCTGCTGCAGGCTCATGATGACGCGCTGGCCGTCCGGCGAGAAGCGCGGCGCGAAGGTCATGCCGGGGAAGTTGCCGACGATCTCGCGCTGGCCGGTCTCGATGTTGTAGAGATAGACCTTCGGATCGCCCTGGCCGAACTCCATGTAGGTGATCTCTTGCGAGTTCGGCGAGAAGCGCGGGGTCAGCACGAGATCGGAGCCGCGGGTCAGATAGCGCACATTGGCGCCGTCCTGATCCATGATCGCGAGCCGCTTGACGCGGCGCTCCTTCGGCCCGGTCTCGTCCACGAACACGACGCGGCTGTCGAAATAGCCCTTCTCGCCGGTCAACTTCTCATAGATCTGATCGGAGATGATGTGGGCGATGCGGCGCCAATATTCCGGCGAGGTGAAATATTGCTGGCCCGCGAGCTGCTGTCCGGAGAGGACGTCCCACAGGCGGAATTCGGCCTTCAGGCGGCCGTCCGGCTGCCGCGTCATGCGGCCGGTGACCAGAGCCTGCGCGTTGATGGTCTTCCAGTTCTCGAATTGCGGCGCGACGTCGATGTTGCTGATGCGCTCGATGAAAGCGGCCTGGTCGATCGGTGCAAACAGACCTGAGCGCTTGAGATTGTTGGTGATGACCTGCGTGACGCCGTTGCCGACATCGCCGTCGGAGGGCGAGCCGGGCACGAAGTTGCTGATCGCGATCGAGATGGGCTGAAATCCGCCGGGACTGACTTGAAGTCGCCCCTGCGCCGTCGCGGCGCCTCCGGCCAGCAGGGTGACTGACGATCCCGCGGCCGCGATGAATCCACGTCGCGTCAGAAATGGCATCTTGTTCACCTGAGTTAATTCATGTCTCATCTACTGCTGATCTTTCATATCGAAAGTCAGCGCAATCGTTTTCCAAGTGTCGTACTGAGCTTTGGGCAAGAACGTGTAGGCCTGACACTGTTGGATCGCACGCTTGGCACTCTCCGCCATCGCATTTGCAATTGCCCGAGACGGTCCTCGAACCGCGACAATCACAGGCGCTGACGCGAGCGTGCCGTCGGGGCGCATCTGAATGTCTATGTCGGCCGTAAACTGATCCCTGTCCTGAGCATCATAAGGGAAATTGAAGCAGTGCTTGACGGCAGCGACGAAAGCTCCCTGCCAAGTCGCGACGTTGTTGGCGGCCGTCCCTGTCGCTGTGCCCAGCGAGGCTGATGCATTCAACGCCGAGCCGGTCTGCTCGTGCCGGGTCGCGGCGCGCTTGTCGAGGTCGCGCTGGATCTGCGCGGGGTCGAAGGTGCGCTCCTTCGGCTTGGGCTGCTGCTGCGGCTGCACCGCCGCGACCTTCTGCTCCACGGGCTTGGGCGGCGGCTTCTTGGCCTCCATCTTCTTCTGCAGCTCGGCGATCGGATCTTCCTTGGCCGGATCAGGCTTCTTTTCCTGCGGCTTCGGCTCTTCCTTCGGCTTGGCCTCCGCCACGGGCTTCGGCGGCTCCGGCTTCTTCTCCACCGGCTTCTCGACCGGCTTCGGCGGCGGCTCCGGCTGGGAGTTGGTCTTGATCAGCTCTTTCTTCTCGGTGACCTTGCCGACGGCGTCTTCCTCGGGCTTGGGCTCCGCGATCTTCTCGACCTTCGGCTTCGGCTCTTCCTTCTTGCCGGTCTTCTGCCCCGCCATCATCTTGGCGAGCTGATCGGAGGAGATGATGTCGATCGGAAGCGATTCCTGCGTAGCGATGTAGGCCTTGCTGCTGAAGGTGACGAGCCCCCATCCCAGCACGAGGACATGCAGGGCAATCGACGCAACGAGTGTCTTGTCGACGTTCACCTTCACGGCCTCAAGACCCCTGATCCGCTTCCGTGACGAGCGCCAGCTTCTTGAATCCGGCGCCCGAGAGCTGGCCCATCACCTTGGCCACGGTGCCGTAATCCGCCTTCTTGTCGGCGCGCAGATAGATGCGTTCCTCGAGGCCGCCGCGCGCATCGGTGATCGCCTTCAGCTTCGGGATCAGCTCGTTCAGCGCAATCTCGGTGTCGTTGATGAACACCTTGCCCTTGATGTCGACCGACATCTGGATCGGCTTCTGGTCGTTGTTTTCGAGGCTCTTGGCACTGGTCTGGGGCAGGTCGAGCGGGACGCCGACCGTCAACATCGGTGCCGACACCATGAAGATGATGAGCAGCACCAGCATGACGTCGACCATCGGCGTGACGTTGATCTCGGCCACGACCGGCTTCCGCCGGCCGCGGCGCCCGCCGCCGCCGGACGAACTCGCAACGTTCATGGCCATGATCGCGTGCCCAGATTGCCCTTCACACTATACATGCCGTCCGTCAGCCCCGCTCGTCGATCTGACGAGACAGAATGGCTGAAAATTCATCAGCAAAGCCCTCGAGCCGCTGGGCCTGCCGGTTCACCTCGGAGGTGAACTTATTGTAGAAAATAGTGGCAGGAATGGCGGCGATAAGGCCGACGGCGGTCGCAAACAGCGCCTCGGCGATACCGGGGGCGACCACCGCCAGAGAGGTATTTTTCGAGGCCGCGATCGACTGGAAGCTCGACATGATGCCCCAGACCGTGCCGAACAGGCCGACGAAGGGGCCGGCGGAGCCGACGGTCGCCAGCACCAGAAGGCGCCGTTCCAGCCGCTCGACCTCGCGCGCAATCGAGACGTTCATCACCTTGTCGATGCGCATCTGAAGCCCTGCGACCGAGCGGGCATGGCTCTCGAACGAGCGCTTCCACTCGCGCATCGCCGCCACGAAGCAGGCCGCCATGGAATGCGTCGGCTTGGCCGACAGCGTGCGATAGAGCTCCTCGATCGACTCGCCGGACCAGAACGCCTGCTCGAACCGGTCCATCGAGCGGCGGGTGCGCGCGTAGAGAAAGATCTTGTCGATAGCGATCGCCCAGACCCAGACCGAGCAGGCCAGAAGCCCCAGCATCACCGCTTTCACGATCCAGTGAGCCTGCCAGAACAGCGCGATCAGCGACACGTCGGCGGAGGCAGCAACCGGAAGGGCTGACTGAGCCAATTCGGCCGGATTCATAAGCAGTATCCTCTCAAGGCGATCGTTACCTAATGTCCTTCGGCCAGCAAATCGCGGCCGGTGTTCCCCAACAGCCGCGCTGGACCCGCGCGGCGGGCAAGCCCGCTCAAAGCCTTGTCTTTCTGGGGTGCAGGGCTCGTCCAAAGGCTCGTCAAAAGCCGGCCGCCTGCATTCCCCGCCAAGATGTCAAAACTAAGGGGCCTCGACCCCAGGCCTTGACGTCGGGCTCCGGGCACGCCTGTCCGCACATACCAGAGCCCGCCGATGGTTAATGCGGGGTTACCGGCGACGCATTTGGCTGCAGGAAAGACAGTCCCTGCAGGGGGATGGACCCCGGATCCCGTGTTCCAGACGCACCGGCCGGAGGAACCTGCTCTCGTGCCAAAAATTGTCCGGAAAATCACTCTCAGCGAGGTCCTGCCATGTCCATCAACCCCAAGACGACCGCCGCGATCGGCGATCACCCGCTCCACCCCATGCTGATTCCGTTCCCCGTCGCGTTCCTGGTCGGCGCTCCCATCGCCGATCTGGCCTTCATCGGAACCGGCGACGGTTTTTGGGCACGCGCCGCGATGTGGCTGATCGGCGCCGGCATCGTCATGGCGCTGGTTGCCGCCGCAGCCGGCTTCACCGACTTCTTCAGCGAGCCACGCATCCGCCGCCTGAACGATGCCTGGTACCACATGGTCGGCAATCTCGCGGCGGTGGTGCTGGCCCTGGTCAATTTCTATCTCCGCTACGCCCAAGGCGCGGAGGCGGCGATCAAGCCCTGGGGCGTCGTGCTGTCCCTGGTCGTGGTCGGCATCCTCCTGTTCACGGGATGGAAGGGCTGGGAAATGGTCTATCGCCACCACGTCGCGGTGCTGGATGCGCCGGGCCAGACCAGCTCGGAGCCGGTCAACCCGCATCATGGCGGCGAAAGCCACCGCCGCGCCGCCTGAGCGACAGTCAAGCGGACGAAGCGGCCGCAAGGCAATTGGTGAGCCGCGCGGGATTGCCGATTGCGGTGCAGCCGCCAGGCACGTCACCGGTCACGACAGTCCCGGCGCCGATCTTGGCGAAGTCGCCGATCTCGATGTCGCCGAGGATGGTCGCGCCGGAGCCGATGAACACGCCGCGACCGATGCGAGGCGAGCGCATCGGCAGGTCGCCATGGCGTCCGATGCTGACATTCTGAAGGATGGTCACCTCGTCGCCGATGACGACATTGGCACCGATCACGATGCCGGTGGCATGGTCGAGATAAACCGACGAGCCGAGGCTCGCGGCCGGATGAATGCTGACCTGCAGGACGTTCGAAGCCTCGTTCTGCAACAGCAGCGCCGCATCACGATGGTCATGACGCCATAGCCAGTGCGAGACGCGCCAGGACTGCAGCGCGACATAGCCCTTGAAGTGCAGCAGCGGCGGCAACAATCCGGCGATGGCGGGATCACGGAGCATGATGGCGCGCAGATCGCGGCCGGCCGCTTCGACCAGATCCGGTTGGCCGCGAAAAGCATCGCGGGAAAACGTCGTGAAGCGCTCGCGATCGGCGGCGCTGCCGCCCAGCCGACGCCCGATCAGATCGGCCAAGGCAGCGGTAAAATCGTCATGGGCAAGGACGGCATCGGCGACAGCCTTGCCGAAGACGGGATCCGCCGCTGCGGCGCGCCGCGCCTCGCCGCGTATCTCCTGCCAGAGGATGTCGCTCGCCACGATCGCAGTCTCCGTCCGCATTGCCGCCTGCGGTGTTTTGACGCTTGCTTCTCGCTGTCGAATATAGGACGCAGGCCGCCTGCGCGCCAATTGGCGTCGGCAACACGCGCGGCCACCTGTGCGCCATGCTCCCCGTAAGGCTACGGGCTTGCTTGCCAGAGAGCTGCGGCCAGCCTTCGGCCGAAGCCCGCGGTGGCATCCGCGGGTTTTGGTACCCGCCGGACGTCAAGCTGCCGGCCAGTTCCGAATCCACGTCATCCGAGGTCACGCTCAAATATGCCGCTCAACGCCCCCGCCGACGACCAGCACGACGACATCATGTATCCATCCGCCCTGCCGTTCCTGCTGGTCCATCTCGGCTGCCTTGCGGCAATCTGGTCGGGCGTCACCTGGCAGGCGGTCGCGATCTGCGTCTCACTCTATTGCTTGCGGATGTTCGCGATCGGAGCCGGCTACCATCGCTATTTCTCGCATCGGGCGTTTGCGACCAGCCGGGTGTTTCAGTTCATCCTGGCCTGCCTTGCGCAAAGCAGCGCCCAGAAGAGCGTGTTGTGGTGGGCCGCCAAGCATCGCCACCATCACCTGCATTCCGACACTGAAAACGACGTGCATTCACCGCGTCACCGCGGCTTCCTCTATAGCCATCTCGGCTGGATCTTTTACCGGCAGCACGACGCAACCGACCTCGTGAAGGTCGGCGATCTCGCCGCCTATCCCGAGCTGATGTGGCTGCATCGGCTGGAGCTGCTGCCGGCCTTCGTGCTGGCAGGGCTCTGCTTCCTGGTCGCAGGATGGTCGGGTCTGGTGGTCGGCTTCCTCTGGAGCACGGTGCTGGTCTATCACGCGACCTTCTGCATCAATTCGCTTGCCCATGTGCACGGGCGCAAGCGCTACGTGACCGGCGATGATTCCCGTAACAACTGGCTGCTGGCATTGGTCACGCTGGGTGAGGGCTGGCACAACAATCACCACGCCTATCAGAGCAGCGTGCGACAGGGCTTTCGCTGGTGGGAGGTCGACGTGACCTATTACATCCTGACGCTGCTGTCGTGGATCGGCGTCGTCTGGAACATGAAGGCGCCGCCCGAACAGGTGCTGCGCAACGAGCAGCCGCTCGGCGCGCGGGTCATCCAGCGGGCGGCCCGCGAGCTCGCCGGACGGTTCGATGCGCAAACCCTGGCGCATGCGATCTCGTCGGCACGCCGCCGGGCCGATCTCGCCCAGTTGCAGCTGCCGACGCTGCACGACATCCTCAATCGCGCGCATGAAGGTGTCGACGCGCTGACGCATCTGCATCTGCCGAAGATCCCGACACGCGAGGAGTTTCTCGCGGAAGCCAAGGCGATGTTCGCGCGAACGCGATCGCTCAACGAGATCGTCGACCACGCCTACGAATACTTCCTGGCCTCGGTTCACGCGCAACTCGCCACGGCGCGCTGAAGCTTCACGCCATGCGACACCGGCCGGCAGCGGTCATGTTGCCGGGGCGCGTCCATCGCGGGCGCGGCCGGGGTCAGCCTGCTTGCGGAGGCTGAGCGCATAGAGCCAGCCGCCTGCGGCGATCAGCACGGGCAGGACGAAAAGCGCGAAATCGCGGAGCAGGATCATGGGACGATACTTCCCTTCGCGAACGACACCGCGCGGCTGAGTGCGTACGATGCGCCCCAATATAGATAGGCGCTAAGAAACAACCGCCAGGACTCACCGAGCTGCCACTCCGGGTAGAGCTGAACTTCCGTGGGCCATCCATTGAGGAACGCGATCGCCACCGGGACGACCGGTCCGAAGCGCTCGAACAACACGGCCGCGCGCTCGAACAATGCGAGGCGCTGGCTGATTTGTTTGCGTTCAATATTGGTCATGATCGTGCCCGTCGGCGCCGCGGAGGCGCAGTCAAGGCTTGGTCGGTGCTCGCGCGGTCCGGGTTCTATCGATCCTGCACATCTGCGTGATGGGCCTCGCAAAGCCCTCGCAGGCGCTTCGCATCGCTAGGACGACCATCGAAGTGTGACATAAGCCAAACCGCCCGCCTGCGGGTTGCGCAGGCGGGCGGCTCGGGGCCATCAGGACTTTGGGGGCATGCGCCTGAAGGCTTTGAGAGGTGTAATTCTTCGGATCAGCCCTGCTGCTGGTCGGTCGGCGGCGGGGTCGGACGCGTCTTGTGCTGCGCCATGAACTGATCGAACTCTTCCTTGTCCTTGGCGTGACGCAGGCGGTCGAGGAAGTTCTTGAACTCGACCTGCTCTTCCTCGAGCCGGCGCAGTGTCTCACTGCGATACTCGTCGAAGGCGCGGTTGCCGGAGGACGGCGGGCCGAAGCCAAAGCCGAAGCCGCGGCGCTCCATGCGGTCGCGCATGCGATCCATCTTGTACTGCATCTTTTCCATCTTGTTCTGCCAGCGATCCTGATTGCTCCAGCACGACATTCTTCTGCTCCCGAGTGTGAAAAAGAGGAGGGCAAGTCCGATCGGCCACCAGATGATGAAGCCGAGAATGGTCACGGCGATCCAGCCGGGATGCCAGGGCGTGTCCAGCATGCGGGGGCGCTCGTAATATTGCTGTTGGTCCGACGGGCCGCGCCAGCGATTGACATCAGCGGTGTAGGCCATTTCCCTTCTCCATCACGGCACCAGCGCCGTTGTGAATGTAAATAACATTTACATAGCTAGACCATCCCGCGATTTTGTCAAGCTGGCAGCAAGACACGCCCGCGTGATTACTTGCGCAATCTTATTTCGGCTTGCCCCAGGGGCTGCCGGGCGGCAGGCCCGAACCGGAGGGAGCCTCCGGCGGCACCGGCGGCGGCTCGGCGCCCCTGGCCGGAGGACGGCGGTCGATCGGGAAGCCGAGGCCGCGCAGATAAATCAGTACCTCGGCCTCCAGCAGCTCGTCCGGCGACATCGGCAGCTTGCGTCGCGCAGCATCGCCGCGGGAAAACAGCGAGGCCACGCCATGCGACATCGACCAGATGTGCAGCGCCATCATCATCGCCGGCGGGCGGGGTGTGCCGGGCGGCGTCAGTGCGGCGAGCCGCTCGGCTGCGGCTCGAATGATGTTGAAGGCGCGTTCGCTGGCCGCCTGAAGGGCGGGATTGGCATCGACCGGCACGCCCGATTCGAACATCGCGTTGTAGAAGGCCGGCTCCGCGCGGGCAAAGGCGAGATAGGCCTTGCCGACGCGCTCGAAGGCGGTGACGGTGTCGGGCCGCCCGTCGTCCCACGCCGCCGACAGGCGCGCCTCGAACTGCTCGAAACCGCGCTGGGCGATCGAGGACAGCAGCTCGTCACGGTCGCGGAAATGCCGGTAGGGCGCCGCCGCACTGACTCCGGCCATGCGCGCGGCGTCGGCGAAGGTGAAGCCGGCCGCCCCCTTCTCGGCGATCAGCCCGAGGGCCGCCTGCAACAGGGCTTCCTTCAGATTGCCGTGGTGATAGCCGCGCTCGGCGCGGCGCTGCTCCTTGCGCCAGCTCATGTGAACGAGCTTTACATGAGCCGGGCGTGAAGGTCACTAGCGGCGGCCGGACTGGTTAACCCGTATTTTCACGTCATTCCGGGGCGATACGGAGCATCGAACCCGGAATGACGGGTGACCGGGGCTACATCTCCGGAATCGGCAGCACGGGCATGACCTCGATTGCCTCGCCCGGGAAGATCGCAAAATGCGGATGGTTCTCGAACAGCTTTGCAGCGTCCTCCTGCGAGGCGGCACGCACCACCGTGAAACCGGTCAGCGCGTTGCTGACCTCGGTGATTCCGCTCCCGTCGATCCTGCGGGTCTTGCCGAGCGGGCCCCCCATCTCGACGATCACGGATTTGTGCTTCTCGACCCAGCCGTGCCAAGCGGCCATGCCCTCCTGCTCCTTCGCCTTCCGCTCGGCCTCGGGCAGCGCGCGCCACGCCGCCATTTTCGATCCGCTCGTGCTGCCGAGATAGACGGCGAGAAATTTGTGTTCGGTGCTCATGGGTTTTCTCCTCAGGGTTGATTGGGAATCGCGCAGCCGCCGTCTCGTCTACGTCTTCAGGTCGCCAAACCCGGCGACGATCTCTTGCACTTCGGGCGAGTAATCGGCCATCTCCTGCACCTGGCGGACCTCGATGATCTCGTTGGCTGAAGCGGGACATTTCTTGGCCCAGGCGATCGCCTCGGCGCGCGAGGCGACCTCGATCATCCAATAGCCGCCCAGGACTTCCTTGGCTTCCGCGAAGGGCCCGTCGGTGACGATGGGCTGGCCGGTCGCAAACGAGACGCGTGCCCCGGTCGACGGCGGGTGCAGCCCATCGAGCGTGATCAGCACGCCTGCGTCCTTCAGCGCCTCGTTGTAGCGCATCATCGCGGCGACGCGCTCGGGATCGAGCTGCAGCTCCGGCGGCGCGTTCTCGTAGCCGAGCGGGATCATCAGCATCATGAATCGCATGGGAGTTCCTTGCTGCTCTCAGTCATTCCGATATGTCCTGCGGGCGGAAACGGCCGGGCCCGCGTCCCCTCCAAGACGAACGGCCTTCTGCCGGGCCGACAGCGGGACAGAAATTATTTCGAGGCCGCAGCGCAGCCGCGGCTGGCGCATTCTGGGCCGCATCGGGCTCGATCGGCTCGGCGAGGCCTTTCATGCCGGAACGAAAGCGCAGTAAAAGGAACCGGCGCTTCGCGCGCTGCTCCCGGACACAGGACAGATCAGCCAATGCCGCAAGCCCCGCAAAAAGTCGCCCTCGTCACCGGTGCCGCCCGCGGCATCGGGCTTGCGACCGCGAAGAAATTCCTGGCCGAGGGCTGGCGCGTGGCCCTGCTCGACATCGAGCACGAACTGCTCGGCCGCGCGGTCGCGGACATCGGCCAGAGCGAGGCGACGCTGGCGCTGACCTGCGATGTCGCCGACGCTGCCGCAGTCGGCACCGGAATGACGACGATCGAGCGGCGGTTCGGCCGCTTGGACGCGCTGGTCAACAATGCCGGCATCGCGGTGTTCGCGCCGCTGATGGAGACGTCGGATGCCGACTGGCGCCGCGTGCTCGAGGTCAACCTCACCGGACCGTTCCTCTGCACCAAGGCCGCGGTGCCCCTGATGCGCGACGGTGGTGGCGGCGCCATCGTCAACATCACCTCGATCTCAGCCGTGCGCGCTTCGACGCTGCGCTCGGCCTACGGCACCAGCAAAGCAGGCCTTGCACACCTTACCAAGCAGCTCGCGGTCGAGCTCGCCTCCCTCAACATCCGCGTCAACGCGGTCGCACCGGGGCCGGTCGACACCGCGATGGCGAAGCAGGTGCACACCAAGGAGATCCGCGCCGACTATCACGACGCCATTCCGCTCAACCGCTACGGCCTGGAAGAGGAACTCGCGGAAGCGATCTATTTCCTGTGCTCGGGCCGCGCGAGCTACATCACCGGCCAAATTTTGGCCGTGGACGGCGGCTTCGATGCGGCGGGCATCGGCCTGCCGACGCTGCGCGGGCAAAGGCGCAACGGGTAGGAACAAGATTTCGTAGGGTGGGCAAAGGCGCAACGCGCCGTGCCCACCATCGATCCCAAATTTGCGGTGCGGATGGTGGGCACGCTACGCTTTGCCCACCCTACGAAAGCGAGTTGGTGGAGAGTTCATGCAACGCATCACCTTTCTCAAAGCTCTGATGCTTGCATCCGCGCTGCTCGCCGCCGCGCCTGCGGCGGCCGAGATCCGCATCATCCAGTCCCCGGGCGGACAGGTCGGGCCGTTCCTCGATCTGTTCGAAAAGGTCCGCGACAGTGGCGAGCGCGTGGTGATCGACGGCCCCTGCCTGTCCGCCTGCACGCTGGTGCTGAGCATCGTGCCGGGCGAGCGCATCTGCGTCACCAAGCGCGCCGTGCTCGGCTTCCATGCCGCACGCTCGGTTGACCGGCGCGGCCGCTTCTATGCCGAGCCGGAAGCATCGGTCGCGGTGCTTGCCGCCTATCCCGGTCCGGTGCGCGACTGGATCAGCCGACGTGGCGGTCTGACCTCGCGGCTGCTGCTGTTGAAGGGGCGCGATCTCGCCGCGATCTATCCGCGTTGCCGCTGATACAGCCGGCAGCCGCCACCGCTTTCAAAACAGCGTCTGGATCACTGGCGCCAGCTTCGCGCTGGCGCAAATGAGCATTCCCCAAAGAGCAAAGTTGATCTGTAGCGCCGCCGCCATCGGTCGCTCCCCTTGCAAGTGACGTCCATCCCAGTTTGTAGCTTTTATGACTCACCAATAACGATTCTGACGTGCAGAGCACAGCCCAATCTTGCGCCAATTGTTGTGCGATGCAGCTCGCTTCACGAAGCGGCCTCACTGCGTCCGCAAAGTGATGCGATAGCACGACTCATATTCGGCCATGCCGGCAAGCTTGTTTTGCCTTGAGTTCCATTGAACCGACGATGCGCGTATCTCACGCAGATTCTGCGCGCCGATTGTGGAGGCAAAAGCCCGGCATGATTCGACACGGCTTGATCGTGCTCACTTTTTGCACAGCGCTGATCGGATGCGCAGAGGCGCCAGCGCAGGAACGCCGCGCCATTGCATGGGATGGCCTCGGCAAGGATCCGAACCGTCCGCATGTGGCCAAGCGGCGCGTCACGACCGGCGCGCCGGCTGCAAGTGATCCCAATCAGGAGCGCGAAAAAGTGCTCGGCACATTGCGCCCCTATTCCGAGGCGTGGTGGGCGGTCCAGGACGAGATACAGGCGGAGAACGACAGGAAGCTGGGCGCCAAGCTCGTGATCTGTCCTCGCTGCGTGGAATCGTCGCCCGAGGACGTCACCGGATCAATCCGGTGAAAGGACAACGGCTGATCGGCGCCTGACGTAACGAAACGTACGTCCCCTCTCCCGCAGCATTGGAGAGAGGGGATCGCAACGTGACGGTCGCGCCCAAAGCGCGATGCGATAGGATAAATCGTCATCGCGCTTTAGGTTGTTGTTTGAGCATGATCTGTTCGGAAAACCGCTTCACACTTTTCCGGATCATGCTCCTATCACATGCCCTCGGCCGGGCAATTCACCATCCAGGGAATGCCGAACTTGTCGACACACATGCCGAAGCCCTTGGCCCAGAACGTCTTGCTGAAGGGCATGGTGACGCTGCCGCCGTCGGCAAGCGCGTTGAACTTGCGCTCACCATCTGCGGGATCCTTGACCGTTAGCGAGATTGCAAAGCCCTGCGGCTTCTGGAAATGCTCGGCCGGCGAGTCGGAGGCCATCAATACCGTGCCGTCCGGCAGTGACATCCGCGCATGCATGATCATCTTCTCGCGGCCGGGCGTAGCCGGCACCTCCGGCGGAGCATCCGATGCGCGCATCATCGCGTCGATCTTGCCGCCGAGAACCTTGGCGTAATAGTTGAACGCTGCTTCGCAATTGTCCTGGTAGAACAGATAGGGATTGAGCATCGTTTCTCTCCTCTTCGTTTGCAGTGAGGCTTATTGCTTCTCGGTGAGCTTCTTCAGGCCGGCGAGGCCGGTCTCGAAATCCTTGCCGATCATGCTGTCCATGTTGAAGAACACCTGCATCAGCTTGGACAGGAACGGGGCCGGACCGTACATTACCCATGTGACGAGTGTGGCATCGCCTTGCGGCACAAAGGTGAACTCGGCGGTGTTGTGGCCTTCGAACGGCCGCTCGAAATCAAGCTTGATGCGGAGCTTGGAGGGCCCGTTCGCCTCCAGGATCTCCATATGGCCGGCGCCGACCTTGTTGTCGCCCTCCCAGGCATAGGTCGCACCCTTCCCTGCCGCGGTTCCGCCGAACGTCCGCTTCATGGCGGGATCGCGGGTCTCATACGGCGACCAGGCGGTCCAGCGATGGAAATCGGCAACCAGCGGATAGATTGCAGCGGCCGGCGCCTTGACGGCGAGCGAGCGTTCCACACGGAACGTGTCGGGTTTCGTCAGGGCGAAGACGAGGACCGCGGCAAGGCCGGCGGCGAGAACGATGGCGATGACGGCAATGGCTTTCAGCATGGATGGCTCTCCGTGGATACGGAGCCTAGGACGAACGGGGGAGGCCCCGGCCCGACAATGGGACAGAAATTCTTTGGCGCACTGCGCACCCCACGTCATGGCGTGGAAACAGACGGGCCTACTTCGCCTTGGCGCTTTCCTTTGCCTTCGGCTGGCTGTCCCGGATCAGGCGATCGAGATGCATGCGGATGTGGGCGGCTTCGGCCGAGGTGTTGGCGAGCGCGATGGCGCGGTCGAAGGCGATTCGGGCTTCGTCGTTGCGGCCGAGCTGCATCAGGAAGGCGCCGCGCACGCCGTAGAAATGGAAATAATTGGCGAGCTTCGGCGCCAGCGGCTCGATCAGCTCGAGCGCGGCCTGCGGCCCGCGCACCTTGGAGACCGCGACCGCCCGGTTGAGCGTCACCACCGGCGAGGGCTGCACCACTTCGAGCGCGCCGTAGAGCAGGTCGATCTCCGTCCAGTCGGTCTCCTCCGGCGTCGCCGCGCGCGCATGCAGGGCGGCGATCGCGGCCTGAATCTGGTAGGGCCCGCTGCGGCGGTGGCGCATCGCCTTGTCGATCAGCGCGAGGCCCTCCGCGATCATGGTGCCGTTCCACAAGGAACGATCCTGATCGTCCAGCAGGATCAGCGACCCGTCCGCGGCAAAGCGCGCCGCGCTGCGCGCGTGCTGCAACAGGATCAGCGCGGTCAGGCCCATGATCTCCGGCTCGCTCGGAAACAGCCGCAGCAGCAGCCGCGCCAGCCGGATCGCCTCCTCGCACAGCGGCTTCCTGATCTCCGCGGTGTCACCGCTCGCCGAATAGCCTTCATTGAAGATCAGGTAGATCATCGCCGCGACGCCGGCGAGCCGCTCAGAGCGCTCGACCGCGCCCGGCGCCTCGAACGGCGTCCCGGCCTCGGCCACCTTTGCCTTGGCGCGCGTGATGCGCTGCTCCATCGCCGCTTCCGAGACCAGGAACGCGCGGGCGATCTGCTTCACCGTGAGGCCCGAGACGATGCGCAGCGCCAGCGCGATCTGCTGCGTCGCCGGCAGTCCTGGATGGCAGCAGATGAACATCAGCCGCAAGATGTCGTCGCGATAGTGCGAGCCGTCGAGCCGCTCGGCCAGTTCGCCTTCGGCGTCGTCGAGATCGGAGATCGCCTGGTCGTCCTCAGGCAGCGGCTGCTGCCTGCGCGCGCGTCGCACTTCGTCGATCGCGACGTTGCGGCCGACCATGATCAGCCAGGCCGCGGGATCGCGCGGCGGCCCATTCTGCGGCCAGGTCTTGAGCGCGCGCAGGCAGGCGTTCTGAAACGCCTCCTCGGCGGTGTCGAGATCGCGGAAATAGCGCAACAGCGCGCCGACCGCCTGGGGTCGCGCCGAAGTCAGCGCAGTCTCGATCCAGGCGGTATCGGCCTCGCTCACGTCAGGTTTCCTCCGGGCCGGAATACGCCGACGGGACGCACCTCATAGGCGCCGCCGGGATTGGCGGCACCCAGCTCGCGTGCGACGTCGAGCGCGTCGTCGAGATTCTTGCAGTCGACGATGTAGAAGCCGAGCAGCTGCTCCTTGGTCTCGGCATAGGGGCCGTCGAGCACCAGCGGCGGATCCTCCTTGCGCAGCGTCGCCGCCGCGGTCGTCGGCAACAGCCGCGCCACCGGCCCGAGTCGACCCTGCCTGGTGAGCTTCTCCTGCACCACGGTGAGCTTCTTCATCACGGCCTCGTCCTGTTCCTTGCTCCAGGAGCCGACGAAATCCTCATCGTGATAGCAAAGAATGGCGTAAAGCATGGGCAGCACTTCCCTCGTCTGTTCTGAAGACGCGCCAATATGCCCCGCCCCGACAGCGCTGCGGAAAAAATTTGCAAGAAAAATCCGGCAGATCGTGCCAAGGAGGACCTTCTTGCGCGGAACCTGAAGAGGCACTTCGAATGACCATGGGCACACTGGCCGTCCTGATCAACAGCACGCAGCAGAACTGGCTGCCGGAGCGCTGGAAGGCCCGCTTCGACGCGGTCTGCGGGGGACGCCGCGTGGTGCTGCTGCCGGACGCCGGGCTCGATCCGGCGGAGGTGCATTATGCGGCGGTGTGGAAGCCGGTGCCCGGCGATCTCGGTGCGTTCCCCAATCTGCGGGCGATCTTCAACCTTGGCGCCGGCGTTGACGCGCTAATGGCGGACAAGAGCCTGCCCGAGGTGCCGCTGGTGCGCGTCGCCGTGCCCGATCTCACCAATCGCATGACCGAATATGTCATGCTGCACGTTCTGATGCATCACCGCCAGGAGCTTTACCTGCGGCAATCGCAGCGCGAGAAGCGCTGGGAGCCCAGATATCAGTGGCCGGCCAGCGCGGTCACGGTCGGCGTCATGGGATTGGGCACGCTAGGCGCCGATGCGGCCGACGTGCTGCGGCGGCTCGGCTTCCGCGTCGCCGGCTGGAGCCGCAGCCCGCGCACGATCGAGGGCGTCGAATGCTTCCATGGCGCCGCCGGAATGGACGCGTTCCTGCGCAAGACCGATATCCTGGTCTGCCTGCTGCCGCTGACATCAGACACGCACGGCATTCTCAACCGCGAGGTCTTCGCCAAGCTCAATCGCATCAGCCCGCTCGGCGCGCCGGTGCTGATCAATGCAGGCCGCGGCGGCCTGCAGAACGAGGCCGATATTCTCGCCTGCCTCGACGACGGCACGCTCGGCGCCGCCTCGCTCGACGTCTTCGTGCAGGAGCCGCAGCCGAAGGACAGCCGGTTCTGGACCCACCCCAAGGTGGTGTTGACGCCGCACAATGCCGCCGACACCGACGCGGATGCGATCTCGGCCTATGTCGCCGAGCAGATCGCCCGGTTTGAGGCGGGCGGCGCGCTGGAGAACGTGGTGGACCGAAAGCGGGGATATTGAAGCTTCGCTTCCAGCTTATCCTTTGGCGCCGATCATCACGTCGATCGCGCTCTTGACGATCGCCTCCAGCTCCTTGCGCGGCACGCGGGCGCGGGAGCGGATGGCGATGGTGTGGATGGTGGCCGATGCGATCTGTGCCAGCGCGAACGGATCGGCGCTCTCCGGCAGCTCGCCTTTCTCCTTGGCGCGGCGGAAGCAACTGGCAAAGGCCTTGTCGAGCCCGGTGAGGCCGTCCAGCACCATGGCGCGGATCTCGGGATCGCCGACCGCCTCGGAGGCCGCGGTCACGACCGTGAAGCAACCGCGCGGTCCGGTGTCGCCGGACAGATAGATGTCCAGCGCGGCTGCGTAGATGCGCTCCAGCCGCTGGCGCAGCGGCATCTCCTCGCGGAAGATCGCGACCATCGCCGCGCCCGCCTCGTCGCGGTAGCGCTGATAGCTCTTGATGTAGAGCTCGCGCTTGTCGCCGAAGGCGCCGTAGAGGCTCGGCCGGTTCATGCCGGTGGCTGCGCTGAGATCGTCGAGCGAGGTGGCCGCGAAACCCTGCTTGCGGAACAGATCGAGCGCCTTGCCGAGCGCGATATCGGGCTCGTAGGCGCGCGGACGGCCGCGGCGCTTAGGCCCACCGCGACGCTCGGACTCGCCGCGACGCTCGGGCTGATTGGCAGCAGCTGGCGGCTTCGATTTTTGTACCATTCCGCAAGTTATTCCTTGACCTCACCCATATTATGCAAGATGGTACAAAAATCAATCTGGCCAGGTTGAGCGACACCCAAAGAGGAATTGCCCAAGGAGGCTACAGATGGATCTCTATTTCTCGCCGCTTGCCTGCTCGATGGCGACACGCGTCGCGCTGTATGAAGCCGGCGCCGAGGCGAACTACCTCGAAGTCGATCCGCCGACCAAGAAGGTCTTGAGCGACGGCTCCGACTTCCGCACCGTGAATCCGATCGGCCTCGTGCCGACGCTGCGCACCGATGAAGGCATGGTGCTGACGGAGAACGCTGCGATCCTGCAATATGTCGCGGACCGTTTCCCGCAAGCCGGCCTCGGCGCGAGCGCCGGCATCGAGCGCACCCGGCTGCATCAATGGCTCTGCTTCATCGGCACCGAGCTGCACAAGGGCCTCTTCATCCCCATGCTCGACCGCAAGGCGCCGCAGGAAGCCAAGGCCTATGCCCTGGAAAAGAACCTGTCGCGGCTCGACTATCTCGACAATTACCTGAAAGGACGCGAGTTCCTGCTCGACCATTTCAGCGTGGCCGATGCCTATCTCGTCACGGTCATCAACTGGACCATGGCGACGCCGCCGATCGAGCTTGCGAAATGGCCAAACCTGAAGGCGTATCACGAACGGCTGCGTCAGCGACCTTCGATTGCCAAGGCGATCGCGGAGGAGTTCGAGCTGTACAAGGCCGAGCTCGCGCGGAAGAAGGCGGCGGCCTGAAGCCGCACGCGAGCTCCGTAATCGCGCGGCAGCGCGCTATCTCGGCGCCTGCAGCGCGATGCCGTAGCGGCGGTAGATCCGGTCGATCGTGCCGTCGCTGCGCAGCCGCTCCACGGCTGCGTCGATGGCTTCGCGCAACGCATCGTCCGGGCGGACCATGCCGACGCCGACATTCCAGTTCAGATCGGCCGTGCTCTCGTCGCGATCGAGGATCCGGAGCGGTTTGTCCGGATGGGTCAGATTGAAATAGCTGGCGGCGGTGGGCGTGACCGCGGCGGCGTCGATCTCGCGGATCGACACGGCCTCCAGGCTGTCGCTCTCGAAGCCGAAGGTCGATATCGGCACGCGCCGCTGACCGATGATCATGGCTGCGATCGATCCAACCTGCACGCCCACCTTGGTCGATTCGTTGAGGCTGGCGAAGGACGTGAGCGTGCTGGATGACGGCACGGCGAGCGCGACGCCTGTGCGATAATACGGTTTGGAGATTCTCAGACGGGTTTCGCCTTGCGCTTCGCGATCGGCGATGACGTCCAGGAGAATGTCGCAGCCGGCGCTGCGCATCTGGTACTGCGTGATGATCCAGTCGAGCCGCAGCGAGACACCGAGCTCGCGTGCCAGCACCCGACCGAGTTCGACCTGGAAGCCGGGCGGATCGCCGGTCTTGTGCGCGAAGGGAAGCGAATTGGGATGTGCGCAGAGCCCGATCACGCCGCTGGAGCGGATCGCCTCCAGGGGGCGCGCCGCCGCCTGCCCCGACAGGACGATGGCGGCAGCGACGATGACCGGGGCAAATGTCTTCATTCCACACTCTATGCTAGTCAGCCGTCGCGCGGTTTCAGGGCGCGGATGTACTTGACCATCTGGTCGATCTGGGCGTCGGTGAAGGCGCCGTCAAAGGCCGGCATCGCTCCTTGCTTGCCGAGCTTGATGCGACTGCGGATATAGTCGTCGTCGCGCGGCGAATTCATCAGTTGCGGCCCCTTCCCAGCGGCCCGGCCACCGTCGGAGTGACAGAAGCCGCAAGTCCCCGCAAACACCTGCTCGACCTCGAACGCCGCGTTCTCCGGCGCGGGTGTGGCGGATTGGGCCTGGGCCATCGCAGCCCACAGCAACGAGG
The DNA here is from genome assembly GCF_020193715.1 of Bradyrhizobium sp. IC4060. Lineage (NCBI taxonomy): Bacteria > Pseudomonadati > Pseudomonadota > Alphaproteobacteria > Hyphomicrobiales > Nitrobacteraceae > Bradyrhizobium > Bradyrhizobium sp. IC4060. The sequence continues at coordinate 380,888 of NZ_JADYVJ010000003.1, forward strand.
CGCCCAGCCCCGCCAAAATCGTCTTGCAAGACAGTCTCAACAGCTACGCTCCATTCCTGAGCCACGCGGCCGCGACATCGATCGAGGAGCGGGCTTGCGCCCGCTCCATGATCAGAACATCTGCGGCAGACTATTTCAGGCTGAAGACGACCAGGGCGCCGTCGTCACGCGGCATGCTCTTGTAGACGCCGCCGAAGTTCGGCGCATATTCGTCCGCCAGCATCCCGCCGAAGCCCGCCGTCACCGCGATATATTGCTTGCCGCCGACGGAGTAGCTGACGATCCCGCCCTGATGGCCGGTGCCGTTGTTGTGCCTCCATAGCTCGGCGCCAGTTTCGGCATCATAGGCGTGCAGCACGCCACGCGAATCAGGCACGAAGACGAGGTTGCCTGCGGTCGACAGCACGCTTCCGAGCGGAGGCTCGGGATAGCGAACCTCCCATTTCTTCGCGCCCGTGATGGGATCGCGCGCGTCGAGATGTCCGTAGATCTCGCCACCCGGAGGAGGCACCATCTTGAAATCGGCACCGATGTTGAGCTGGACCTGCGGCGTGGTGACCGGCGTCGTCTTCTGGATATCCAGCGTCATGCACCATTCCTGTCCGATCTTGTAATAGAGACCGGTCTTGGGGCTGTAGGAGCCGGCGTTCCAGCTGATGCCGCCGCCGATGAACGGACACAGCGGCGGTTCGGTGACCTTGCCGACCGGGAAATCGCGACGGCCGATCAGGGCGCCGGTCTTGGGATCGATGTCCTTGACGAAGTTGATGTTCTCGACCAGCCGCCAGACGTTCTTCACTTTGAGATTGCGGTCGTAGACGAAGACAAAGCCGCCCTTGTTCGGATGGACCACGTATTTCTGGCCATCACGCTCGAGCATCACGAATTCGCCGACCGAGCTGTCGAAGTCCCAGGCATCGTGCGGCAGTTCCTGATGGTAGAATTTCAGCTTGCCGGTATCGATGTCGAGCCCGATCACCGAGCTCGTATAGAGGTTATCGCCGGGACGCGCCCCCTGGGTCTTGTAGTCCGGACCCGACCAATCGTAGAGCGGCGCCGGATTCGCAGTGCCCCACAGGACAGTGTTGGTCTCGGAATCGTAGGTGCCCGGCATCCAGCCGCCACCACCGCCGGTGCGCCAGGACTCGTTGCCCCAGGTCTTCATCGCCTCTTCGGTGCCTGCGACCGTGAGGAACTCCCACTTCTTCTTTCCGGTTGCGGCATCGAGCGCGAAGATCGGGCCGCGGCCCGGCCATTCGCCGCCTTGCGCGCCGATGATCACGCTGCCCTTGGCGTAGAGCGGCGCGCCGGTGAAGCCGACCGTCAGCTTCTGCGAGTCGATCAGCCTGGTCTCCCAGAGAACCTTTCCGGTCTTGGCGTCCAGCCCGAAGACACGACCGTCCATGGTGCCGACGAAGACCTTGCCTTCGCCGAGAGCGACGCCGCGGTTATAGGGCGAGTGGGTCTGGCGGCTGATCAGCGCTTCATCCAGCTCCGGAAAGAACGACCAGATCACCTCGCCGCTGGCGCCGTTCAGCGCGAAGACCCGGCTGTAAGAGCCCGAATAGTACAGCACGCCGTCGGCGACGAGCGGCATCGACTGCAGGCCGCGCGTCGATCGCCCGGGAATGTGCATCCATGCCACGCCCAGATTGCCGACATTGCTCGTATTGATCTGTGTAAGCGGGCTGTAGTGATGGGATTTGTACGAACCGTGATAGGTGAGCCAATCGTTCTGGCCGGCGGCCTCGATCCGGGCCGTATCCACGGACTGAGCCAATGCCGCCGTCGCTGCAAGTGTCGCAACGACAACGACAGCCAAGGCCGAGCTGAGCCACTGTTTCCTCATTTGCACTTCCTCCCGCTCTTGTGTTTGTTGATTGCGTCTCGTGAATGCGGCTTGCGAGGGGTATTTGCAGTTCAGTGTGCGTCGATCGTCCTCCATCGGACCGAATCGTCAACAGACGTCCCCTCTCTCGGCGCATCGCGCCGAGGAGCCACGTTCACTGGAGTGGTTGCTGTTGTACTTCTGCTTGCCGTTACACTGTACGACGGATCACAGGGCGTGCAAATATGGAATGCGCGCCGAAGTCAATTCGATGCAGCGCGACTTGAAACGGCAACGACGCTGACCGTTTTTGCTTTCGCTCCGCCGATCCCGGAACAAGTCGTCTTATCCGTAAAGCACCTTCGGCAGAATCGTGACGATGCCCGGCCACAGCGTCAGCAGCAGCACGAATCCGATCATGATCATGAGGTACGGCATCGTGACGCGGGCGATATAGCCGAGACCGTCGTCGGTCAGCCCCTGGATCACGAACAGGTTGAAGCCGACGGGCGGCGTGATCTGCGCCATCTCCACGGCGAGCACAAGGAAGACGCCGAACCAGACCTCGTCGAAGCCGGCACCCTTCACGATCGGCAGCACGATCGGCAGCGTCATCACGATCATCGAGAAGCCGTCGAGGAAACAGCCGAGCACGAGATAGAAGACGATCAGCGCCACGATCAGCATGAACGGCGACAGGCCGAGGCCCTTGACGAACGCGGCCACCGCCTGCGGGATGCCGAGGAAGGCCGCGGCATTGCCGAGGATCGAAGCCCCCAGCACGATCAGCGCGATCATCGAGCAAGTGACGACCGAGCCGATCAAGACGTCGCGGATCACCTGCTGCGACATTGCGCCTTGCGCCCAGGCAACCAGGGCCGCGCCGAGCACGCCGACCGCGGCAGCTTCCGAGGGCGTTGCGAGCCCGCCATACATCGAGCCGAGCACGCATGCGATCAGAAACAGCGCCGGCGCGAGATCCTTCAGTGCTGTAAAGCGCTCGCTCCACGGCACCTGCGAGAGCTTGGCTTCGGTCTCGGGCACCATCGCGGGTTTGAGGGTGGTGTGCAGCATCACCCAGGCCATGAACGTCGCGGCCAGCAGGAAGCCCGGCAGCACGCCGGCGGTGAACAGCTTCAGGATCGAGACGTCGCCGAGCACGCCGTAGATGATCATGATGTTGGAGGGCGGGATCAGGAAGCCCAGCGTGCCGGCGCCGGCGAGCGAGCCGATCGCGATGTCACGGGAATAACCTCGGCGCGTGAGCTCGCTGAGCGACATGCGGCCGATCACCTGCGTCGTCGCGGCCGACGAGCCCGAGATCGCCGCGAAGATGGTGCAGCCGATCACGTTCACATGCAGCAGGCGCCCGGGCAGCAGCCCGGCCCAGGGCGCCAATCCCTGAAACAGGGAGCGTGACAGACGGGTGCGGAATAGCAACTCGCCCATCAGGATGAACAACGGCAGCGCCAGCAGCTCCTGCGTGGTCAGGATGTTCCAGGCGTATTGCGGCAGCAGCTTGTCGAGCGGGACCGAACGGAACATCGCGAGCAGCAGCGTCGCGGTCAGCGCAAGCGTGAGGCCGATCCAGACGCCGCAAGCTAGCAGCACAAACAGGATCGCGAACAGGGCGACGACTTCGATGGTCATGCGATCTTGGATCCGGATGCGGGCAAGGCGGTCATTCGACGGGCGAGGCCTTCATGCGATGGTCCTCCAGCGGCAGGCCGAGCGCGGCCTGGATCGCACGCGCGAGGAACTGCAGCGTCAGCAGCAACATGCCGAAGGTGACGATCGCTTGCGGAAACCACAGCGGCGTGTCGCTCGAGGTCGAGACCTGGCCGCGCACGAAGGCGCTCCAGGCGAATTTCGCCATGGCCATGGTCAGGAACGCCATGAAGGCGAAGCCGGCCGCCGCCGAGAGGATCTCGAGCGCGCGCTGCACCGGCACGGGTGCGTTCTTCAGGAGCAGCACGACGCGGATGTGGCCGCCGACGCGCAGCGTCATGGCGGCACCGAAAGTGAAGGCCGCCGCCATCAGATAGGAGGAATATTCCCACGCGATCGAGATGGTCGGCGGGAAGAACGGCAGGAAGTTCGAGAGGAAGCGGGTTGCGACCTCGCACAGCATCAACAGCGTCAGCATCAGGAGACAGAAGCCGCCGATCCAGCCGTCGAGCCGGCCGAGGCGATCGATGCCGTCGAGGACGATGCGCAGCGGCGCAGGCGCCGCCGCGTTGAGGCTTTGCGATGCTTCAGGCGAAAGGCTCACCACGCCTCGTCCTCAGCCGCGCTTAATTTCGGCGAGATAGGCCCGCACCGGCTGGTCGGCCGCCGGCACGCGCTTGAGGAAGGCATCCAACTGCGGCGCGGTCTTGGCCCGGATGTCCTTCATCATGGCGTCCGAGACCGGCACCACCTCCATGCCGCCTTCCTTAAGGCGGTTGAGGCTGTCGACATCGGCCTTGAGCGAATTGGCCCAGAAGCCGGGCTCCATCTTCGCCGCGATGTCAGCGACCAGCTTCTGTTGATCGGCGCCGAGCGCCTTCCAGGCATCGAGATTGACGGTGAGCATCTGCGACGACCAGACATGGTTGGTCGGGTAGACGTATTTCAGGAACTCCCAGAACTTGCCGTCGACGCCGGACACCGACGAGGTGGAGACCCCGGCCACCGCGCCGGAGGCGAGTGCGGGGATCGTTTCGCCCCAGGGGATCATCACCGCCGCCATACCGATGGCATTGAGCATCTCGACCGCGTTCTTGTCGGGCACGCGGATCTTGATGTTCTTGAGGCCCTCGACGTCGGCGACCTTCGCCTTCAGATGCAGATATTGCGTCGGCCACGGCACGATGTAGAGGATCTTCTGATTGTTACGCGCGGCGATCTTCTCGTATTCGGGCCGCACATATTTGTGCAGCACCTTGAGCTCGTCCACGGAGCCGCAGAGGAAGGGGATGCTCTCGACGCCCATGAAGGGCTCGTCGCCGACCTGCTGGATGTTGAGGACGTCGGCGAGCGGCACCAGGCCGTCGCGCACGGCCCGCAGGTGCTCGGGCCCCTTGAAGCCGAGCTGGCCGCCGGCCTTCACGGTGATGGCGACCGCACCATTGCTTTGCTTCTTCACTTCCTCCGCGAAGGACATCGCGTTCTGGGTGTGGAAATTGCCGTCGGGCCAGACCGTCGACATATCCCAGCTCGTTGCCGCCCGTGCGCGAGTCGAGATGTGGCCGGCGGCGAGCAGCGTCGCTGCGCCCACAGTGAAGTTCCGTCGCGTAATCATTGCTCCCCTCCGTTTACCGAGCGTGTTGATGCATCAACGCGCGTACCCATAGACCTTGACTGCGTTCTCCGAAGACACGAGACCGCTTGCGACGTCGTCGTTGACGGCCGCGCGATCGCGCTCCCTGGGATCGCCGATGCCGGCACCGCCGGGCGTCAGCACGACCAGCCGGTCGTCCGACGGCACCTGCTGAAAGCCCTTGCCGCGCAGCTTCTTGCCGGACTTCAAACCGACATAGCCGGCCTCGCCGTTCTGGCCGCCGTCCCGCCCGCGCGGCGGGTGGTCGATGCGGTCGAACGCGGCGAGGATGTCGAACGGCGCATCGACCCCGCTGCCGACTTCGATGATCTGGCCGAGGCCGCCGCGGGTGCGCCCTGCCCCGCCGGAATCCGGACGCAGCTCCTTGCGCCAGAAGATCAGCGGCGTCTGCGTCTCCGCGATCTCGACCGGCGTGCCGCGCACGCCGCTTGGGTAAGCGGTCGCCGACAGCCCGTCCTTGCCGAAGCGCGCACCGGTGCCGCCGTTGGAGGTGACTGCCATCGAGAACCCGTAATTGCCGCCGGCGCCGGAGCGGGTCTGGCCGCGCACGTTGAGATTCCACAGGCAGGAGGTGCCTTCCGCAGGCACGCGCTCGGGAATGATCTGGCGCAGGCAGCCGAACACGACGTCCGGCAGCATCTGGCCGATGACGTGGCGCGACGCCACGGGCGCCGGCTTTGGCGCATTGAGGATGGCACCAGCCGGCGCCGACACCGTCAGCGGCGAGAGCGAGCCGGCATTGTTCGGGATCTGCGAGGCGACGACGCAGCCGAGGCCGAACACGGTGTAGGCGGTGGTGTAGGACAGCGGCACGTTGATGCCGAATTTTGACGCGGCGGAGGTGCCGTCGAAATCGACGTGGATGCCGGTATCCGAGATGGTCAGCGTCGCCGCCAGCGTCACCGGCGCATCATAACCATCGACCACCATGGTGTTGCGCCAGCTGCCCTTCGGCAGCTTTGCGATCTCCGCGAGCACGGCCTCGCGCGAGCGGTCGCAGATGTAGTCGCCGAGCTCGTCGAGCGTGTCGATGCCGAACTCACTCATCATCTCGACCAGGCGCTCGCAGCCGACGTCGTTGCAGCCGGCGAGCGAATAGGTATCGCCCTCGGTGTCGATCGGCAGCCGCGTGTTGGTGCGGATCATCGCCATCAGCGTCTCGTTGACGACGCCCTGGTCGATCAGCTTCAGCATGGGGATGTAGAGCCCCTCCATGAACACGTCGGTGGCGTCGGGCCCGAAGCCGATGCCGCCGATGTCCATGAGATGGCTGGTGCAGGAGAACAGTGCGACGACCTTGCCGTCCTTGAAGCAGGGCGTGGTGACGACGAAATCGTTGAGATGACCGGTCCCCATCCAGGGATCGTTGGTGATGTAGGCATCGCCCTGCTTCATCGTCTCGATCGGGAAGTGAGCGATGAAGTGCTTGACCGATTCCGCCATCGAGTTGACGTGGCCGGGTGTGCCGGTCACTGCCTGCGCCAGCATCCGCCCCCTGAGGTCGAACACGCCGGCCGAGAGGTCGCCGCATTCGCGCACGATCGGGCTGAAGGCGGTGCGCAAGAGCACCTGCGCCTGCTCCTCGACCACGGCGATCAGCCGGTGCCACATGATCTGAAGGTCGATCAGGCTCGCGCCATTTGCCTTGCTCATGATCAGGCCGCCTTTCGTTCCATGACGATGCTGCCGGCACCGTCGATATGGGCGTCGAAACTGGTGGAGACGAAGGTCGAGGTTTCGTCTTCCGCGATCACGGCGGGGCCTGCGATGGTCGCCCCTGGCGCCATGTCCTCGCGCCGATAGAGCGGGATCTCGATCACTTCGCCGGCCCGGCCGTCGAAGAATTTTCGGCTGCCGGACGCCTTGGCCGCGGGCTGGCGCGCCACGGAAGCGACGGCGGGCGGATTGCGCGCCTCGGTGGTCGCGAGCACCGACCAGCTCAACACCTCGATCGCCGCGCCCGGGATCGGTCGCTCGAACATCGCCGAATAGTCGGCCTCGAACTTTTGCCGCAGACCGGCGAGATCGGCCGTCGTCAGCGGACGGTTCGGCAGCTCGACGGTGATCTCGTGGCCCTGGCCGACATAGCGCATGAAAGCCGCGCGGCGCTCGCGCACCGGCGCGCCGGCCGCGCCCGGCTCGACCAGCGCGCGCGCTTCGGTCACCATGTCCTGAAGCAAGTCAGAGACCGCCTCGGTATCGAAATCATCGAGCCGGACGTGACGGCTGCGCACCAATTCATACGCGATGGGAGCCGCCAGAAATCCGACCGCCGAGCCGACGCCGGCGTTCGAGGGCACGATCACGCGGGAGACGCCGATCTTCTCGGCAACGCGCGCCGCATGCAGCGGCGCGGCGCCGCCGAAGGCGATCAGCGTGTGCTGGCCGACCACCGCGCCGCGCTCGACAGCGTGCACGCGCGCGGCGCTCGCCATGTTCTCGCAGACCACCTCGTGCACGGCATAAGCCGCTGTTTCCGCCGACAGGCCGAGCGGCGCACCGACATCGCGCAGCAGCGCCTGTTTCGACAGCTCCGGATCGAGCTTGATCGTGCCGGCCGCAAAGGCGTCAGGATCGATCATTCCGAGCGCAACGTCGGCATCCGTCACCGCGGGGCGCTGACCGCCGCGGCCATAGCAGGCCGGTCCCGGCTCCGACGAGGCGCTCTCCGGGCCGACGGTGACGCGCTTCATCGCGTCGACATGGGCGATCGAACCGCCGCCGGCGCCGATCTCGACCATCTCGATCACGGGGATGCGCACCGGCAGGCCGGAGCCCTTGAGGAAGCGCGCGGCGCGATCGACCTCGAACACGCGCGAGGTCTCGGGCTGGTATTTCTCGATCAGGCAGATTTTCGCGGTGGTGCCGCCCATGTCGAAGGACAGCACCTTGCTCTCCCCGAGTCGCGCCGCGATCTGCGCCGCGAAGATCGCGCCGCCGGCCGGCCCGGATTCGACGAGACGCACCGGAAAGCGCCGCGCGGTCTCGATCGAGGTGACGCCGCCGCCTGAGGTGACGAGGTAGATCGCGCCGCGGAACTGCTCGACCTGCAGGGCGTCGGCCATGCGGGCGAGATAACCGTCGATCAGGGGTTGCACATAGGCGTTCGCGACCGCAGTCGATGTGCGCTCATACTCGCGAATTTCGGGACAGACGGCGGAAGACACCGTCACGGAGATGCCGGGCATCTCCTCGGCCATGATCGCCGCTGCGCGTCGTTCGTGCTCGGGATTGGCGTAGGAGTGCAGGAAGGCGACCGCGACGCTTTCGACGCCGAGTTCACGCAATTTCGGCGCGAGCGCGCGCACGGCCGTCTCGTCGAGCGGGAGGCGGACGGCGCCGTGGGCGTCGATGCGCTCGGGCACGGTGAAGCGGAGGCCGCGCGGCGCCAGCGGCTTCGGCTTGTCGATGCTGAGATCGTACTGGTCGTAGCGGCTCTCGGTGCCGATATCGAGCACGTCGCGAAAGCCTTCGGTTGCGATCAGCGCCGTCTTGGCGCCGCGCCGCTCGATGATAGCGTTGGTCGCAAGCGTCGTGCCGTGGATGAAGACGTCGATATCGCTGATATGCGCGCGCGCATCGGCAAGAATGAGCCGCATGCCGTCCAGCACCGCCTGCTCGGGCCGCTGCGGCGTCGTCAGCACCTTGCGGGTTTTGCGGTCTTGTCCCACGTCCAGCACGATGTCGGTGAACGTGCCACCGATATCAACGGCAAGCCGCACCTCGGCTCCCTCGAGCATTCCAATTTCTCCGTGCTGATCGTCAAGTTCGGGTCCAAAAGCACAGCAATTCCCGTGCCATGAGGCATGCCTGCAACGCTGTGCCCGGCTATTTTGCGCGGCACCCATGCAATAGGCAAGGCGTGTTCGCGCCTGAGCGATCAGAGCAGGAATGCAAGCGCCGCTTCACAGCGCTCCTCAACCTTCAGCGTCAGGAGATCGTCGGCGCGCGTGCGGCCGAGATTGACCGCGGCGATGGGGATATTGCGCCGCGCGGCGGCTTGGACAAAGCGGAAGCCGGAATAGACCATCAGTGACGAGCCGACGATCAGCATGGCATCGGCTTCTGCCAGATGATCCTGCGCCGTGGCCACCACCTCGCGCGGCACGTTCTCACCGAAGAACACCACGTCGGGCTTGAGGATGCCGCCGCAGGCTTGGCAAGGTGGCACCTCGAAGGAGGAAAAATCCTCGTGCTCCAGATCGGCGTCGCCGTCGGGTGCATCGGCGGCATCGAGCGTCAGCCATGCCGCATTGGCGCGGCCGAGCGCGTGCTGAAACTCCTCGCGCGACGTCTTCGCCCCGCAGCCCATGCAGCGGACCAGATCGAGCCGGCCGTGCAGGTCGATCACCTGCCGATGGCCGGCCGACTGATGCAGCCGGTCAACGTTCTGGGTCAGCAGCATCCCGCACCGGCCGTTCGCCTCGAGCCGGGCCAGCGCGCGATGCGCATCGTTGGGCCTCGCCCGGCCGAACCGCCGCCAGCCGATCAGGCTGCGCGCCCAATAGCGCCGGCGGGTCTGCTCGTCCGACATGAAGGCCTGGAAGTTGACGGGCTGGGTCCGCTTCCAATTGCCCTGGCTGTCGCGATAGTCGGGAATCCCGGAATTGGTGCTGCAGCCGGCGCCCGTCAGCACGAACAGGCGTTCGTGCCGGCCGATGAAATCCTGGAGCGGAGGTTTTGCCGGAGGGGCATTCGTCATGGCGCATGATGTAGTTCGCGCCGGCCCGTTTTGCCAGATGACGACAATCCCGGCGCATGGCGGCCGCATAGCCGCTATCGCGGCGACCGCCGTCCCGTGAGATCGAGCGGACGAGCTTTCTCTTGTCCCGCGATCCGCGCGGCCTGCTGCAGCGTCAGCCTGAACTCGTCCCGCTTCTCGTGCACCGAGGCGATCGCATGCCCGACTGCAACGCCGAGGCCGACCAGTGCGGCTTCGGAGAGCTGCAGGCTCGCCTCGATGGTTTCCGGCACCGCATCGGTTGCGCCGATCGCGTAGAGGTGCCGGGCATGATCGGCGTCCCGCGCACGCGAGACGATCAGCACGTCCGGCCGCACCGCCCGGATCCGCTCGACGACGGCATCGATCGCCGGCCGCGACTGGATGGTGATGATCACGCCGGTCGTCTGCATCAAGCCGCAGGCTTCGAGGAAACCCGGCTCCGTCGCATCGCCAAAATAGACCTTGTGACCGTCGCGGCGGTCGCGCGCCACGTCGACGGCCGCGTGATCGACCGCGATGTAGTTCAGGCCATGGCTGGTCAGCAGGGAGCAGACGACCTTTCCAACACGGCCATAGCCGACCACGATGGCTTGCGCCCGGTCGCCGGGCGGCCGGACCGCGAGCTCGGGATCGGGCGTGCGTTCGCTGCTCAGCTTCGCGGCCAATCGTCGCCCGAGCATGCCCAGAAGCGGCGTCAGGGCCATCGTCACGGCGGTGACGGCGACGGCAAAGCTCGACACGCGGGGCTCGATCATGCCTCCGGCCGCCGCCATTCCGATGCTGACGAAGGCGAATTCGCCGACGGGGCCCAGCAGGAAGCCGATCTCGATCGCCGCCGGCCATGACAGCCTGAAGAGGCGCCCCAGGATGATGAGCACGATCGCCTTGCCGACGAGAATGCCGACGACGGCGGCCAGCAGCCAGCCGGGGTCGCGCAGGAACACGCGGACGTCGATCGCCATCCCGACGGTGAAGAAGAAGATGCCCAGCAGCAGGCCCTTGAACGGCTCGACGGTGGCCTCGATGGCCTTGCCATATTCGGTTTCCGCCAGCATCAGTCCTGCAACGAAGGCTCCGAGCGCCATCGACAGGCCAGCCTGGTGGGCGGCAAGCCCTGCGCCGACGATGACGAACAAGGTCGCGGCAACGAACAACTCCGTCGAATGGGTGCCTGCAACCATCTGGAAGAGCGGACGCATCAGCAGCCGTCCGACCAGAGTGAGGAAGGCTACCGCCAGCACAGCCTTCAGGACCGCACTGGAGATGTGCGCCACGACCGAGCCACCGCTTCCCGCGCCGAGCACCGAGACGAAAACCAGAATGGGGACGACTGCGAGGTCTTGAGCCAGCAGCACCGAGAAGCTGGCGCGCCCGGCCGAGGTGGAAAGCCGCCTCTCGGCGGACAGGAGCTCGAGCACGATCGCCGTCGAGGACAGCGCAAGGCTCGCGCCGAGGATCACGGCCGTATCGGAGCTCTGCCCGAAGAGAAGCGCCACGCCGAAAATCATGGCCGATGTCGCGAGGACTTGCAGGCCGCCGAGCCCGAACACTAGACGCCGCATCGTCATGAGCCGTCTGAAAGACAGCTCGAGCCCGATCAGGAATAGCAGGAACACGATGCCGAGATTGGCGATACCCTCGACGTTCTGGGCGTCCGTCACGGTGAACCAGTACAGGACCGGGACGTCCTTGACGAGCGAGCCGAGCCCGAGCGGACCGAGAATGGCGCCGGCCCCGAGATAGCCCAGCACGGGATTGATGCCCCAATGCCGGACCATTGGCACCACCACGCCGGCAGTCCCGAGCACCACCAGCGCGTCACTATAGGCATTGATGTTGATGGTTGTGGTCACGGGCCCTTCACGTGTCGGCGCCCGCCAATAGCGGCAGCGCCATCCACGGTCGATAGCACACGGCGCCGCAGATCCCCAACCGGTCGCGCCCCTCTATCCCACGCGAGGCGCGCGCAACCCCAAGCCGGTTTTCAGCTTGCCCAGTTCTCCCGAAACTCTGGAAACAGCGTCAGGCCCCCGCAGGCATAGATAGTCTGCCCGGTGATGTAGCTGGCGTCGTCCGAGGCGAGGAAGGCGAACACCGCGGCGATCTCTTCCGGCGTGCCGACGCGCCCCATCGGAATGTGGGAGGTGACGACGCCGCGCTTCTCCGGATCGCCGGTCCAGGCCGCATTGATCGGCGTGTCGATCGCGCCGGGACCAACCGCATTGACGCGGATGCGCTGGCCGGCGAATTCCAGCGCCAGCGTGCGCGTCAGATTGGCCATGCCGCCCTTGCTGATCGAGTAAGCGAGATAGCCGGGTTTGGGGATGATCTGGTGGACGCTGGAGCAGTTGATGATGCTGCCGCCTGCCCCGCGCGCGACGAAATGCGCCAGCGCCTTCTGCGCACACAGCACGGCGCCGTTCAGGTTGACGTCGATGATGCGGCGATAGGTTTCGACGTCGAGCGCCTCGCTCGGCGATTCCCGCTGGAAGCCGGCATTGTTGACGAGACAGTCGAGGCGGTTGAAACGCGCCAGGACCGTCTCGAACATCGCGGCGATGTCCTGCTCATTGCCGATATCGGCCTTGACGACGATATGGTCGAGCCTGCCGTGGCCGCGATCGCTCGATGCGGTTCGTGCGAGCGCGAGCGTCTCGTCCGCCCCCTCGGGACTGCCGAAATAATTGATGGCGACGGTCGCGCCTTCCTGGGCGAGCCGGATGGCGACGGCACGGCCGATGCCTTGTGAGGCGCCGGTCACCAGCGCGTACTGGCCGACGAGGCGCGAGGGAAACGGGGTCGAGCGTTCGGTTTGCGGCATGTGTTTTCTCCGGGATGCATCATCATGGATGGAACCGGCGTTTTGTTCCATCCCTCGCAGATGCCGGGATCTAGTCAGCTCGCTGCGCGCGCGGCGAGGTTAAGATCTGATAAAGGATGATCGCGCCGAAGGTCGCGGTGCCGATGCCGCCGATCGTGAATGCACCGAATTTGAGCGTGAGATCGCCGGCCCCTGCGATCAGCGCCACCGCGACCGTGATGAGGTTCGCAGGATTAGCGAAGTCGACCTTGTTCTCGACCCAGATTCGTCCGGCCATCGCCGCGATCAATCCGAACAGCACGATCGAAAGCCCCCCGATGACGGGACCCGGGATGGACAGGATGAGCGCGCCGAATTTCGGCGAGAAGCCGAGCAGGATCGACACCAAGGCTGCGAACGCAAACAGCAGGGTCGAATAGACCTTGGTCGCCGCCATCACGCCGATGTTCTCGGCATAGGTGGTGACGCCGGTACCACCGCCGCACGCCGCCACGATGGTAGCTAAGCTGTCGGCGAACAGGGCGCGGCCAAGATAAGAATCGAGGCTTCGGCCGGTCATGGCGCCAACGGCCTTGATGTGCCCGAGATTCTCGGCAACGAGAATGACGGCAACCGGCGCGATGAGGAAGATCGCATCGGCATGGAAGCTCGGCGCAGTGAAGTTCGGCAGCCCGAGCCACGGCGCGGCCGACAATTGCGTGAAGTCGATCGGCTTGCCAAAGCCGAGGCCGTTCGCGAACAGCAGGTAGAGGAGATAGCCGCCGACCGCCCCGAGGATGATCGGTAGGCGGCGCCACAGGCCTGGTGCTGCAACGGCGACCACGCCGATGATCAAGACGGTGGCGAGGCCGATCCAGGTGTCGAATGCATTGGCGCTCACCGCCTTGACCGCCACCGGCGCGAGATTGAGGCCGATCGCGGCGACGACGGCGCCGGTAACGGCCGGCGGCAGCAGCCGCTCGATCCAGCCGACACCGGACCACATCACGACCAGCGAAATCAGGCCATACAGCACTCCGGCGCCGACGATGCCGCCGAGCGCAACCGACAGGTTCGGGTTCGGCCCCTGCCCGGCATAGCCGGTGGCGGCGATGACGACGGCGATGAAGGCGAAGCTCGAGCCGAGATAACTAGGCACGCGCCCGGCGACGATGACGAAGAAGATCAGCGTGCCGACGCCGGAGAACAGAACTGCAACGTTGGGATCGAACCCCATCAACAGCGGCGCGATGATCGTCGCACCGGACATCGCGACGCAATGTTGAAGACCCGAGACGATGGTCTGGCCCCAGGACAGCCGCTCCTCCGGCATAATCACGCCCGAGGTCTTGAGCTTCCAACGTGGAAAATAACTCTGCTCGTCCGAGCCTGTTGCGATCGTCATGTTCCCACCCAAGTTCGACGCAACGACCGATGGTCGTGCCAACAGACAAAAATGTGATTGTCGCTTCTGCGGCGCCCATCACATGATGCAAATCATGCACGATCAATCCGTTCCCGAGCCTACATTATGACACAGATTGCGATCCCGTCAGCCATCCAGCGCCGGCACCAGCCCTGGTACAAGATCCTCTACGTCCAGGTGCTGATCGCGATCGCACTCGGCGTGCTCATCGGCTATGTCTATCCCGATCTCGGCAAGGCCTTGAAGCCGCTCGGCGACGGCTTCATCGCGCTGATCAAGATGATGATCGCGCCCGTGATCTTCTGCACCGTGGTGCACGGCATCTCCTCGATGGGCGATCTGAAGCGGGTCGGCCGGGTCGGGCTGAAATCGCTGATCTATTTCGAGACGGTCTCGACCGTGGCCCTCGCGGTCGGCCTTCTGGTCGGCGAGATTCTCCAGCCCGGGCGCGGCTTCAACATCGATCCGGCGACGATCGACCCGAAATCGGTGGCGACCTACGTCACCAAGGCCCACGAAGAGGGCATCGTAGCCCACCTGATGGCGATCATTCCCGACAGCTATCTCGGGGCGATCGCGCGCGGCGACCTCTTGCAGGTGCTGCTGATCTCGATTCTCTCCGGCTTCGCCATCGCCTTTCTCGGCAAGGCCGGCGAGCCCATCGCGGACGCGATCGACAAGGCGGCGAAGATGTTCTTCGGCATCATCCGCATCATCGTGCGCGTCGCGCCGATCGGCGCCTTCGGCGCCATGGCGTTCACCGTCGGCGCCTACGGCCTCGGCTCGCTGCTCAATCTCGCCGCGCTGATCGGCACGTTCTATCTGACCAGTATCCTGTTCGTGCTGATCGTGCTGGGTTCGATCGCCCGGCTCGCCGGCTTCTCGATCCTGCGCTTCATCGCCTATATCAAGGACGAGCTCTTGATCGTGCTCGGCACCTCGTCCTCCGAGACCGTGCTGCCGCAGATGATCCAGAAGATGGAGCATCTCGGCGCCTCACGCTCCGTGGTCGGCCTCGTCATCCCGACCGGCTACAGCTTCAACCTCGATGGGACCAACATCTACATGACGCTCGCGACGCTGTTCCTGGCGCAGGCGACCAACACCCATCTGACCATCTGGCAGGAGCTCGGCATTTTGGGCATCGCTATGATCACCTCCAAGGGGGCCTCGGGCGTGACCGGCGCCGGCTTCATCACGCTCGCTGCGACGCTGTCGATCGTGCCTGATATCCCGATCCAGTCGATCGCGATCCTGGTCGGCATCGACAAGTTCATGAGTGAATGCCGCGCGCTCACCAACCTGATCGGCAATGGCGTTGCCTGCGTGGTCATCAGCATCTCCGAAGGCGAGCTCGACCGCGACGCGCTGCACGAGACCATGGCGCATCCGCTGGAGATCGGCGAGGCGCTGGAGCCGGGTGGAGGCGCGGCATCCTAGGCCGCGCAATCGGTGGGCAGACGAAGCCTGGTTCCGATGCGGTAGTTTCCCGGAGTAGAAAATCGATGCGGCCCGCGTCACAACAATGGCGTTGGGATCACGGATTTATACTCATTTTTTTCCGCCCGACGCGCTGGGGGCAGGGCGTCGGGCTTTTGAAAATCACAGCCAGATCCAGAGCGCCAGGCGGGATCAGACGATCCCGCCATCGATGCGCGGCAAATTGGCGGCAAGTTCGATCCGCCGCGTGATCCCGATCGCCTGCAGGAACGCCTCGTCATGGCTGACGACCAGCAGTGCGCCGTCATAGGCCCGCAAGCCGGCCTCGACGGCTTCGATGGACTCGAAGTCGAGATGATTGGTCGGCTCGTCCAGGATCAGCAGCGACGGCGGCGGCTGCCCGCCCAGCACGCAAGCGAGGCCCGCGCGGAAGATTTGCCCGCCGCTCAGGCTCCCGGCGATTTGCAAGGCGGCATCGGCGCGAAACATGAACCGGGCCAGCGCGGCATGGCACTCGTTCGCACCGGCCTTCGGATTGAGACGCCGAAAATTGTCCAGGATGGAGCGCGCCGGGTCGAGCAGGCTGACCTTCTGGTCGAACAACGCGAAATCCGGCCTGAGCCGCACGATGCCCGCAAGCGGACGCAGCTCGCCCACGATGAGCTTCAGCAGCGTCGTCTTGCCGGAGCCATTGGGCCCGACCAGCGCGACGCGCTCCGGCCCGACCACCGCAAATGAGAGGTCGCGCACGACAGGCTGCTCCGGCCAAAAGCCAGCGCTGACACCGTCAAGCCAAAGCACCTCCCTCCCCGCCGGCAGGTCGGTTGCGGGCAATTTGACCGAGAGCGGCTGAAGAACCTCGACGCGCCGGCGCGCCGTGTCGATGGCTTGAAGCGCTTCCGCGCGCTGCCGCTCGGCGATTTGTGCATTCTTGCCGCCGGTGTCCTCGCTGCGATCCTTGCGGGCGCCGGCCAGGATGCGCGGCATGTCGCCCTTGGCGCGCTTCTTTCTGCCGCCGCTGTCCTTGCGCGCTTTCTTCTCCGCGGCCTCCCGCGCCCTCCCGTCGATCTCGGACAGCCGGTTCTCGGCAAGCGCGAGATCGTGCCTCACAGCCGCGAGCTCGATGGCCTTCTGCGTTCGAAAGCTGCTCCAATTGCCACCATATCGCGTCGCGCCGAGCGACGTCAGCTCGACGATCGCATCCATGGTGTCGAGCAGTGTCCGGTCGTGGCTGACGATAATCGCGCCGCCGCGCCAGGCAGCCAGCAGATCGGTGACGGCCTTGCGTCCGTCCTGGTCGAGATTGTTGGTGGGCTCGTCCAGCAGCAGGAAGTCAGGCGCAGCGAACACCAGCGCGGCGAGACGAACCCGCGTGATCTGGCCACCGGACAGGCACGACAGCGCCGTATCGGGAGACGGATCGAACCCGAGGCGCGCCAACGCGGCCTCAAGCCGCGTCTCGAGCGTCCAGTCGACCGCAGCGACCTCGTCGGCGGAGGCGTCGCCCCGCTCGGCACGGCGCAGCAACTCGAGCGCCGGCCGCACGCCGAACAGATCCGCCACGGTCCCGCCGGCAAGAACCTGCACGTCCTGGCGTAACAAGCCGATAGTGCCGTTGATCAGAACGCGTCCCGACTGAGGAATATGTTCACCGAGCATCGACGCAAGCAGCGTCGTCTTGCCAACGCCGTTACGGCCGACGAGACCAGTTCGCTCGGCGCCGAATGTCAGATCGAGGTTTGAGAAGAGAGAGCGCCCGTCAGGCGTGGACAGCGACAGGTTCGACAGGATGATTGAAGCAGGCATGGAATTCCCCGTGAGCAAGGCGGATGGGCGTTGCGGTCGGGGTGAAATCCATGGCTGCGAAGATCCTGATTGAGGAACTCTCTAACTAGTCCCATCAAAGGGCGAGATCAAGGCGCGGCACGAGGAGACAACAGGCGTGATGGGCGCTGTCGTCCTTCCTCGCCGTGCACCATCAGCCCTTGAGCGCGGTCACCACCACCTCAATTAGCGCACCGCCGCCGAGATCGGCGACGCCGACGGTGGCGCGGGTCGGCAGGTTGTCGCCGAAGAATTCGGTCCAGGCCGCGTCCATCTCTTTCTTCTTGGAGAGATCGGTGACGAAGATCGAGGCGCTGACCACGCGGCTCTTGTCGGTTCCCGCCTCTTTCAGATAGCCGGCGATCTTGCCGAGGATGTTGCGGGTCTGCTCGCCCATCGAGACCGAGGTGTCGTCGGCGATCGTGCCGCCGAGGAAGACGAAGCCATTGGCTTCGACGGCGCGGTGCATGATGGACGTGCGGATGCTGCGGGTGATGCTCATGATATCCTCTTGTTTAGAGCGCGGAAGGGTGGAAGCGGTCGATGCCGAGTTCGCCGATACGGGTCTGGGTGCCGCCGTTGACGATCAGTTCCGCCATCACGGCGCCGGCGCCAGGGCCGAGCTGGAAACCGTGCAGCGAGAAGCCGAACTGGTGATAGAGGCCCTTGTGACGCGAGCTCGGCCCGAACACGGGAATGTCGTCCTTCATCTTGGCTTCAATGCCGGCCCAGGCACGGACGATGTTGGCGCTGCGCATCACCGGAAACAGCTCGAACACGGTCTGCGCACTGGTCGCAAGGCTCTTCCAGTCCAGCACCGTCTCGTTGCGATCCTGATAGGGCGTCGCCAGATGGCCGCCGCCGATCAGCACGGTGCCGTTCTTGAACTGCTTGAAGGACAGCTTTCGACCACGCAGGATCACGACGGGGTCGATGAAGTGCGGCACGCGCGAGGTGATCATCAGCATCGGCGCCACGGTTTCGACCGGGACGGGCTCGCCGAGATCAGCCGCGATCCTGCCGGCCCAGGCGCCGGCAGCATTCACCAGCACCGGCGCGGCAAAGCGCTCCGACCCGGCATCGACGTGCCAGAGGCCGTCACGGTGCCGGATGCTGCCGGCAGCTACGCCTTCGCGCACAGTTGCGCCCAATTGCTCGGCCTTGCGGCGGAACGCCGTCGTCGTCTGCGCCGGATTGGCCGCACCGTCACGCCGAGAAACCACACCGCCGGGACAGGTCTCGGCCACCGCCGGCACCAGCCGGCGCAGTTCGGCGGCGTCGATCAGCTCCTCGTGGGTGAAGCCCAGCGCATTGAGCTCGGCGACGCGCGCGCGGCAGAGGGCGAGTTCTTCCTCGTTCTCGGCGACCAGCACCTGGCCGTAGCTCTCGAAGCTGCAATCGTCGTCGACGAGATCCGTGATCTTCTCCCAGATGTCCATCGAGCGGATCGACAGCGGAATCTCGGGAATGTGCCGCGCGAGCTGCCGGACGCCGCCGGCATTGACGCCCGAGGCGTGACGGCCGGCATAGTCCTTCTCGATCAGCACCGGCTTCAGGCCGGCGAGACACAGATGCAGCGTGGTCGAGCACCCGTGGATGCCGCCGCCAATGACGATCGCATCCACATTTGTGCTCATCCGCGCACCACAGCCTTGACGTCGGCCTCGCTCTTGGGAACGGCGGCGAGTTCGGCCAGCGTGATCGGCTTCACCGGCGCGCGCAGGCGGTAGTAACCGATCTCCTGCGGGGTCTTGCCGCGCGCCCGCGCCATCAGCTCGGTGACGGTGAGGCCGCAGAGCCGGCCCTGGCACGGGCCCATGCCGGTGCGGCGATAGGCCTTGAGCTGATTCGGCCCGGTCGCGCCGATCGCGACGGAATCGAGAACGTCCTTTGCCGTGACCTCTTCGCAACGACAGACGATGGTATCGCCTGAAGGAATCCGGAACTGCGGCGCGGGGCGGAACAGCGTGTCGAGGAACAGGCGACCACGCTCAGCCTTGGCGAGGTCGGAACGGAGCGTCGCCATTGCGGGAAGTTTTGCGGCAGAAGCGGGCGCCAGTGCTTCGACGGCGGCGCGCGCGGCAATGCGACCGCGCACCACGGCTGCACTCGCGCCGCCGATGCCGGCCCCGTCACCGGCGATCGCGATGCCGGCGACCGACGAATTGCCGCTCGCGTCGAGCACTGGCGACCAGCACAATTGCAGATCATCCCAGCGATGCTCGATGCCGGCTGACATCGCCAGATTGACGTTGGGCACGACGCCCTGATGCAGCAGCAACAGGTCCGCAGCGATGGTCTCGCGCTTGCCGCCGGCGACGTAGCTCACGCTGGCAAGCTGGCCATCACCGGAAGCCGCAAGCTCGGTGACGCCGGAGACGACCTGCACCTTCGCCCTCACCTCGCGCATCATCGACAGGCCCTTGGCGAAATAGGGCGAGGTGAGGAAGGCGAAAGCGTGCGGGAGCGCGGCGAAATAATTGCCGCGCTGGGTGGTGTCGAGGATGCGATCGATGCGGCCGCCAAGCCGCAGTATCTGCGCGGCGAGCAGCCAGAGCAGCGGCCCCTGCCCTGCGATCACCGTGCGTCCGTCGGGCACCAGGGCCGAGGACTTCAGCATGGTCTGCGCCGCGCCGGCGGTCATCACGCCCGGCAGCGTCCAGCCGGTAATTGGGAACGGCCGCTCCAGTGCACCGGTCGCGAGAATCACGCGTTTCGCCTTGACGAAGGCCGAGGCGCCGCCGATCGAGACGGCGATATCGAGATTGCGGTCGAGGCTCCAGACGGTGGCGCGGTGAATGACCTCCGCATTGCTCGCGCGCAGCGACTGCACGAGATCGGCGCCGACCCAATAATCGGCGCCGAGCTGATTGCGCTCGGTAACCGGCGTCGAGGCGATGGCGCGAAACACCTGGCCACCGGGGCCGATGTTCTCGTCGAGCAGCAGCGTCGAGAGGCCGGCCTCGGCGGATGTTGCGGCAGCAGCAAGGCCCGCGGGCCCGGCGCCGATCACCACGACGTCATAGTTTTCGCGCTTGGGAGCCACGCTCATTTTCCGATCTCCCGCTTGCCCTTCTGGATTTCGATCTGCATGCCCTCGGCGACGGGCACGAGGCACCCTTGCCGGTTGCCGACGCCGTCGATGGTGACGAGGCAGTCGAAGCAGACGCCCATCATGCAATAAGGCAGACGCGGCGCGCCGCTCACCGCGGTGGAACGCCGTGCGTCAACGCCGGAGGCCAGCAGTGCGGCGGAGACGGTGTCGCCCTGGCGCGCTGCGACCGCGACGCCGTCGACGAAGATCTGCACCTGTGGCCGCTTGTCCTGTTCGGATCGCTTGAACATGGGGATGCCTCTTGGCTCCTTCTCAGAATCTCTAGTAGCCGCTGCTGTTCGCAGCACCTGCGCCACCAAAACGGCTGGCCGAGAACGCGCCGACCAGCTCCGGCTCGAGCGCGCCCTGCGCCACCATGCGCGCGATCTCGAAGGCGTGGTTGGAGGCGAGCGTCACGCCGGAATGGCAGCAGGCGACGAAGGCGCCGGGATGCGTCTCCGACTGATCGTAGATCGGAAAGCCGTCCTGCGGCATGACGCGAATGCCGGACCAGCTCCTGACCACGTTGAGCCGCGCCAGATGCGGGAACATGCGCTGCGCGCGATCGGCCATGACGCCGCTGATCGACGGCTTCAGCGTGCGATCATCGAGCTCGTCCTCCTTGCTGTCGCCGATCATCACCGTGCCCTCGTCGGTCTGGCGGATCGTGGTCAGCGGATGCGGCAGGAACGGCATGGTGCGCTCGGTCACGACGACCTGGCCGCGAGTCGGGCCCATCGGCGCAAAGAGGCCGACCATCGGCGCCAGCGTCTGGTTGGCGTTGCCGGCGGCGAGCACGATCTTGGCGGCGCGCAGCTCGCCCTGCGGCGTGATCAGCCGAAATTCGCCCCCGCTCTTGCTGATCGCCGAGACCGGACGCTCCGGAAAATAGTCGATGCCGAACGCAATGAAGCCGGTGTGGAAGGCGCGGAAGGTGCGCAGCGAATTGACGTGGCCGTCGAGCGGACAATAGCTGCCGCCGGAGACCTCGGGGCCGATCAGCGGCAGCGCCTCCTTCACCTCGGACGGCCGCAGCATCTCCATCTTGTAGTCGGCCGCGCCGACCTGGTTGTGCATGCGCTTGACGAGCTCGGTGCGCTGGCCGAATTCGTCCTCGCCGAGCGTGAGATGAAAACCGCCGTTCTGCTGCAGGGCGACGTCGAGGCCGGTCTGCTGCTTCAGCTCGGAGGCCAGCCGGCCCCACGCCTGCGAGGCCTGCACGGTCCACCGCGTATAGGCCGGCATGCCGAGCCCTTTGCTCTGCACCCACACCAATGCGAAGTTCGCGCGCGAGGCGCGCTTGGTGATGTCGCCTTCGTCGAGCACGGCGACCTTCTTGCCGAGCCGGCCGAGGCCCCAGGCAATGGCGGAGCCGAGCAGTCCGCCGCCGACGACGGCGACGTCGTAATCTCCTGACATGAGTTCTCCTATCGTCCCGTATCGCCCTTGCCAGCGAGCACACGGTCGAGCCCGTAGAAGCGGTCGAGCAAAATGAGGGCGGCCATGGTGATTGCGATCACGCAGGCCGAGACCGACGTCACGAGCGGATCGATGTTGTCCTGGATGTAAAGGAACATGCGGACCGGCAACGTCTCGGTCCCGGGCGCCGCAAGGAAGACGGTCATGGTGAGATCGTCGAAGGACTGGATGAAGGCGAGCGCCCAGCCGCTGATGACGCCGGGCAGGATCAGCGGCAAGGTCACGCGGCGGAACAGCGTCCAGCCGCCGGCGCCGAGCGAGACCGCCGCCATCTCGACCGTGCGGTCCATGCCGGTCGCCGCCGCCAGCGTCAGCCGCAGCGCGAACGGGAACACGATGATGACATGCGCGACGATCAGCGCCGCGAAGCTGCCGCCGAGACCGGCCGAAGTGAAGAAGCGCAGGAAGGCGATGCCGAGCACCACATGTGGGATCATCAGCGGCGACAGGAACAGCGCCGCCAGCACATCACGACCACGGAAGCGATAGCGCGCGATCGCCAGCGCCGCCGGCACCGCAAACAGCAGCGCCACGAGGGAGGACAACGCGCCAAGGCCGAGGCTGACCCAGAAGGCGTGAATGAATTCGGGATAGTTCGCAATGGTCCTGAACCAGCGCAGCGAGAAGCCGTTGGTCGGCAGCGACAGGTATCCCTCAGGCGTGAAGGCGACGAGGCAGACCACCAGGATCGGCGCCACCATAACGATGACGAAGATGGTGTGAAAGATCAGCGCGAGCGGACCGTTCCGGCTCATCGGAACACCTCCGCATAGCGGCGTTCGATCAGTGCGTTGCTGCCGACGACGATCAGCACCAATGCGGCCAGCAGCAGCGTTGCGACCGCAGCGCCCAGCGGCCAGTTCAGCGTGTTGAGGAATTCGTCATAGGCGAGCGTTGCCGCGACCTTGAGCCGGCGGCCGCCGATGATCGCAGGCGTTGCGAAGGCGCTGGCCGAGAGCGAGAACACGATGATGGCGCCCGACAGCACGCCCGGCATGATCTGGGGCATGATGATGCGGCGGATGATGGTCGCAGGGCCCGCGCCGAGCGACATCGCAGCATTCTCGATCTGCGGATCGAGCCGCTGGAGGGCGGCCCATACCGACAGCACCATGAACGGCATCATCACATGCGCGAGCGCGATCACCACGCCTGTTTCGGTGAACATGAAGGGAATGGGGGAGCCGATCAGCCCGAGCGACATCAGCAGCTTGTTGACGAGGCCGTTGTTGCCACCGAACAGCAGGGCCCAGCCCAGCGTTCGCGCCACCACTGAGATCAAGAGCGGCCCGAGAATGACCAGTAGGAAAAAACTCTTCCAGCGGCCGCTCATGCGGTTGAGGATATAGGCTTCGGGCGCGCCGAGCAGCGCGGTGAGCAGCGTGGTCAGAATCGCGATGCGAAAGGTCCGCCAGAACATCTCGGCGTAATAGGGATCGGTCGCGATCTCGTGCCAGTTCTTGAAGATGAAGACCGGCTCGATGCCCTTGTACTGGCCCCAATCGTGGAATGACAGCATTACCGTCATCGCCAGCGGAATCAGCAGCACGCCGACGAACAGCATCAAGGCGGGTGCGGTCAGCACCCACGGCGCGCGCAGGCTGCGCTCCTCGGCCGCCATGCTCATGCGCCGGCCCTCACGCGAACGCTCATGTCTTCGGGCCGCCAGGTGAGGCGAACCGCGTCCCCTTCGGCCGGCTGCGCTTTGCCGTCGTTCTGGCGGATCACGATCGCCGGGCCGCATTCACTGTCGCACTGGAACAGCCAGTGATTGCCCTGGAAGATGCGCGTGATGATTTTTGCGCTGAGCCCTGTATCGCCAAAGCCGATTCTTTCGGGGCGAACGCTGACGGTGACGGGACCGCCGAGCCCAGCCGGCGCCGGTGCGCGCCAGGAGCCGGCCACCAACTGCGTCGGCGCGACGGTCCGGTCGATCGTTCCGGCAAAATCGTTGGTCTTGCCGAGGAATTGCGAGACGAAGGCCGAGGCCGGCCTTTCATAGGTCTCTTGTGGCGTGCCGATCTGCTCGATCTTGCCCTGGCTTATTACCACGATGCGATCCGACAGCGACATCGCCTCGTTCTGGTCATGCGTGACCAGGATCGTGGTGGTGCCGACGGTGCGCTGGATCTGGCGCAGCTCGATCTGCATCTCCTCCCGCAGCTTGGCGTCGAGGTTCGACAGCGGCTCGTCGAGCAGCAGCACGCTGGGCTTGATCACGAGCGCACGCGCCAGTGCCACGCGCTGCTGCTGGCCGCCGGACATGCGGCGCGGATGGCGATCCTCGTATCCGGCGAGGCCCACCATCGCGAGTGCGGCGCGGACGCGTTCGGACCTTTCAGCGCGCGGCACGCCACGCATCTCCAGGCCGAAGGCGACGTTCTCCGCCGCGGTCATGTGCGGAAACAGCGCGTAGCTCTGGAACACGATGCCGAGGCCGCGCTTTGCCGGATGGATCGCGGTCAGGTCCTTGCCCTCAAGGCGGATCGCGCCGCGCGTCGGATCGAGGAAGCCCGCGATCATCTGCAGCGTCGTGGTCTTGCCGCAGCCGGACGGGCCGAGGAAGGAGATGAACTCCCCCTTCCCCACCGACAGGCTGAAGTCATCGACCACAGTCTGCGTGCCGAACTGCTTTGCGACCCGATCGAGCTCGAGATAGGCCATGGCGCTGTCTCCGCGGCGACCGATCAGCGTTCGACCTCGCGATTCCAGCGCTTGGTCCACTCCTCGCGCTTCTCGTTGATCACGGTCCAGTCCGGATTATAGAGCTTGGCCGCGCGCTCGCCGATCGGCGCCATCTTGCCGAGCTCGGGCGGGATCACCAGCGATTTCAGCACCGGGCCGTAGCCGTAATCCTTCAGCATCACGAGCTGGGTTTTCGGATCGAGCAGCATCTTGACGAAGCTCGCAGCCAGCGGCGAAGCATTGGGCTTATTGATCGGGCACGCCGTGGTCAGCAGCGTCGCTGCGCCTTCCTTCGGGTAGACGAAGTCGACGGGGAAGCCGGTATTGGCGAAGCTCTGCACGCGGCCGGTGCCCCATACCGCGATCACGGCCTGGCCGGACTGGAACAGCTCGGTCATCTTGCCCGGCGACGGCTCATAGGCCAGCACGTTCGGATTGATCTGCTCCTTGAAGATCTTGAAGCCGGACTCGACGTTGGTCTCGCCGCCGCCGTTCATCTTCGACAGCATCACCAGCGCTTCGAGACCGTAGGTGTTGTTGATCGGTGGAATCACGAGCTGTTTTGCGTATTTCGTGTCCTTCAGGTCGTTCCACGAGGTCGGCGGCGCCCAGCCTTTCTCCTTGAACACCTTCGTGTTGTACATCAGCCCCGTGGCGACGATGCCGATCGCGACCGCGCGATCGTCCTTGAAGCGCGCAGTGTCGTAGAGATCGGCGGGCAGGCCGTCGAGCTTGCCGCAGAAGCCGAGCTGGATGGCCTGGTACATCGGGCCGTCGTCGACGATGGCGACGTCGATCTGCTGGTTGCCTTTCTGCGCCTGGAGCTTGGCCAGCGTGTCGGTGGAATTGCCGGCGACGTATTCGACCTTGACGCCGTTCTCCTTCTCGAAGGCCGGGATCACCTCGTCGCGGATGGTCTTCTCGAACGAGCCGCCATAGCCGGCGACGTAGAGCGTTTTCTGCTGGGCCGAGGCGACCGAGGGGACGGCAATGAGCGCTGCGATGCTGACCGCGGTCAGAAGGCGAAAAGTCTTCATGTGGACCGATCTCCAATACCGGAATGAGGTGACGTGCCGACGAGTCTCGCTGGCTGAAGCGCGTTGCCGCATTCCCTTCCGCGCCAAACCGCTTCCGATCAGGGCTCCGGCCCCCATTCGGCGCGTTTTGGCGCGATCTGGAGGGTTGAACACCTCCAATCTGCCGAAAAAGCGGGCTGTCTCCAGTCCTGATGAAAAAGATCGCAGACCTATACTTCCATCGTCCAATGAATAATGGCACCCTCTGCATGCCGAAATGTTATGGATGGAGTTGGGATGGCGCGGATCAATTCGCGGCAGGTGGAGGCCTTCCGCGCGACGATGCTGACCGGCAGTGTGACTGAGGCGGCGGCGCTCATGAAGGTGACGCAGCCGGCCGTCAGCCGCTTGCTGCGCGACCTCCAGGCCCTGCTGAAGATGGAGCTGTTCGAACGGCGCGGCACCGGCCTGGTGCCGACCGCCGCGGCGATGGCGCTCTATACCGAAGTCGAGCGCTCCTTCGTCGGGCTGGAACGCATCACTGCGGCGGCGGAAGAAATCCGCGGCCGGCGCACGGGCTCCCTACGCATCGCAGCACTGCCGGCGCTGTCGAACGGCTATCTGCCGCGGCTCACCGGTCACTTCCTGAAGGAGCGGCCAAACCTCAACCTGGCCTTCTTCGGTGTCATCTCGCCGATCGTGGTCGACTGGGTGCTGAACAATCAATGTGACGTCGGCTTTGCCGAGGTGCCGATCGCGCATTCCGGTCTGCCGAGCCAGAGACTGCCGGCGCCGGCGCGCGTCGCAGTGCTGCCGACCGGTCATCGCCTCGCGGAGAAGGAAGTGCTGGAGCCGCGCGATTTCGAGGGCGAGACCTTCATCTCGCTGTCGGCGGGATCCTCGAGCCGGCATCTCGTCGATCAGGCCTTCCACCGCCACGATGTCCGCCGCGTGCTGCGCGTCGAGACCACGCTGTCGGAAATCATGTGCGGCATGGTGTCGTCGGGCCTCGGCGTCGCGATCTGCGATCCCTTCACGGCGCAGGAATTTGCAACGCGCGGCGTCGTCGTACGCCGCTTCCTGCCGCGGATCGACTTCGAATTCTCCGCGGTCTTTCCGGCGCAGCGCAGCCCGTCCCCGGTGGCGCTGGACCTGGTCGAGACCATGCGCAAGGCGCTGGTGGAGTTTGAGGATTAGGGCTTCGGTTCGAACAGTGCAGCTACAGGCTCGCTTCAACCTCTCCCGCTTGCGGGAGAGGTCGGCGCGTAGCGCCGGGAGAGGGTTCTCTCAACACGGGGAGTGTCCCCGATTGGAGAGAGCCCTCTCCCCTGCCCTCTCCCGCAAGCGGGGAGAGGGAGCGCACCGTCTTCGTGGCACCAGCGGCACTCAACCACTGAACGCGGCCTGCGCCTCCGGCAAATCCCAGATCTTGCCGATCGCGGCGGTGCCCGCCGCAATGATCGCAGCTTCATCCGCGCCGAGATAGCGTCCCTCATCGACCAGCACACGGCCATCGACCATGACCTGATCGATATTGGCGCGGTTGGCGAGTGCGATCAGCGCGCGGCGCGGGTCGAACAGCGGCTGCAGATGCGGATGGGTGAGATCGACGACGGTGAGATCTGCGGTCGCGCCCGGCTCGATGCGGCCGAGATCGGGCCGCTTGATGACGTCGGCGGCCACGGCCGTGTTCGCCTCGATCAGTTCGGGTGAGTTCGCGACGTCAGGGCGCGCCGAAATGATCTTGGAGATCAGCGACGCCGCATTGAGCTCGCCGAGCAGGTCCATGTTGTAGCCGTCGGTGCCGACCACGGTGCGCACGCCGTGCTCGGCGAAGCGGCTGAACGCTGCGGTGATGCCGGCACGCGCGAACACGCGCGGGCAGTTCAAGACGGTCATGCCGCGCGCGGCCATCAGCTTGAGATCGTCATCGCTGCTGAACATGCAGTGCGCCGCCATCAGATCCGGCGCGAGCAGGCCGAGCCAGTCCAGATATTCTGCCGGCGTGCGGCCGCCATAGCGCCTGCCGATGGTCTCGACCTCGGCGCGGCTCTGCGCCATGTGCGTGGTGATGGGAACGCCGAGCTCGCGCGCCCGCGTGGCGCAGGCCTTCAGCAGATCGGGGCCGCAGGTGTCGGTGGCATGCGGGCTCATGGCGAGGCCGATGCGGCCGTCGCCGTGACTATTCCAGCGCTGATAGAGCGCGTCCCACGCCGCCATGTCCGCAGCGCCGTCATCGCCGGAATATTGGACCACACCATCTAGTCCGGCCTTGGCGTCGGAGGTCGAGAACAGATAGGGCGCACCATAGAAGCGGATGCCCATCTCTTCCGCCGCGTCGAACATCTCGGGGATCGAGTTGCGAAACGGCTCCATCACCGTGGTGGCGCCGCCCTTGAGCAGCTGGAGGATGCCGAGCCGCGCCACCGCAAGGCGCTCTTCCGCCGACAGGATGTCGGCGCCGTGCTTGGTCAGCGGCAGCAGCACCGTGTAGACAATGCTCTGGTTGTTCTTGCGGCCGTTGCCGTCCTCGGTGTGGCTGCGCGCCACCGCTTCCGAGAAGCAATGATTGTGCAGGTTGAGCAGGCCCGGCAGGACGAAGCGGCCAGGGCGATCATAGACTTGATCAGCGCGCGGCTTGTCGCGCGTGATCGCCGCAATCTTCTTGCCTTCGACCAGAACCCAGCGGTCGCGCAGCACGTCCTGCGCGCCGTCTTTCCGTGACAGCACATAGCTGCCGAAGATTGCTGTGGTGCTCATGCGGGGCGCACGTTCCAGAACACGGCGGTGCCGTCGAGAATGCCGGTGATGGCCTTGCGATAGGCCGTCGGCTGCTTGTAGAGGCCGATCGGAATATAGGGGATTTCCTCGAACGCCACCCTCTGGACTTCGCGGCAGATGCGCTGCTGTTCGGCGAGTTCGGAGGCCGCCAGCCACTGGCTGCGCAACTCGCCCATCTTCGTGCTCGCGTACCAGCCGGCGACCTTGCCTTCGCCGCGAATGTTGGTGTTGCCGGCCGGGTTGAGCCAGTCGATGCCCTGCCAGTTGCCGACCGCGGCGCTCCAGCCGCCCTGCGGAAGCGGATCCTTCTTCAGCTGGCGCTGCAGCACCACGGCGAAATCGAGGCCGGCATATTCGACGTTCATGCCGGCCTTGCGCAACGAGTCCACCGCGATCTCGCCAAGCGGCTTTTGCGCCAGCGAGTTGGTCGGAACGAGCAGCACGATCTTCTCGCCGTTGTAGCCCGCGGCTTTCAGGTCGGCCTTCACCTTGGCGTAGTCGCGCGGGCCGCGGAACACGTCGAGGCCGACCTCATTTGCCATCGGGGTGCCGGGTGCGAAATAGCCGACCGGTGAGACCTGGAACGCCGGATCGGTGCCGGCGACGGCGGTCATGAATGCGGACTGGTCGATCGCACCCAGGAGCGCGCGGCGGATGGCGGGATTGTCGAACGGCGGCTGCAGGTGGTTGAGGCGCAGCATGCAGGCGTAGCCTCGGGGATCGAGGATGCGCGTCTCGATATCGCCGGCCGCCTTGATCACCGGAAGCAGATCGTGCGGCGTAGTCTCCTGCCAATCCTGCTCGCCGGTCTGGAGCGCGGCGACGCCGGTGCCGGCATCGGGCGTAGTGGTCCAGACCACGCGATCGTAGTGCACGATCTTCGGCCCCGCAGTCCAATCCGGCTTGCCGTCGGTGCGCGGCTGATAGCGCTCGAACTTGGCATAGGCATTGCGCGCGCCCTGCACGCGCTCGTCGGCGAGATAGCGGAACGGACCGCTGCCGATCACCTCGGTGAGCGGCTTGAACGGATCCTGGCTCGCCAGCCGCTCCGGCATCATGAAGCAGGCATTGATCGCTGCCTTGCCGAGCGCCTGCGGCAGCAGCGGAAAAGGACGCTTCAGACGGAAGCGGATGGTGCGGTCGTCGGCAGCCGAGAGCTCGGCGGTCGCCTCCATCAGCTCGCCGCCAAAGCCGTCGCGCGCGGCCCAGCGACGGATGCTGGCGACGCAATCGCGCGCCAGCACGCGTTCGCCATCGTGCCAGAACAGGCCGTCGCGAAGCGTGAGGTCCCACTGCAGCTGGTCGGCGGAGATGGCGTGGCCCGACAGCATCTGCGGCGAGACCTGGAGCGAGGAGCTCATGCCGTAGAGCGTATCGTAAACCATGAAGCCGTGGTTTCGCGACACCTGCGCGGTCGAATAGATGGGATCGACGAAGGCGAGATCGATGACGGGGATGAAGCGCAGCGTGGACTGGGATTCAGCGCGGACGATGCCCGGCAGGGACAGCGCCGGCAGCGCTGCGCCAGCCTTGAGGAGCGAGCGGCGGGAGATCGACATTATCGGTGACCCGCTTCGTGACGCAGGAAGTTTTTCGCGATGTTCTCGCCGGTGGTGATCCAGACATCCGGGCACGATTTTGCGTAGGTCAGGAATTCGCGCAGCAGCCGCAGCCGCATCGGGCGGCCGCTGCATTGCGGATGCAGCACGGTTGTCACCATCGCGCCCCAGTCGCGGACCTCATCCAGCTCGTCCTTCCACATCGAGAGCACGTGTTCCCTAGGGAAGATCGAGCGCGGACTGAAGCGCGCGGACAGGCCGTGCATCCAGTCGTCATAGCTCGCGGTCACCGGCAGCTCGATCGTGCCGGGCTTGCCGTCGGCGAGGCGATGACGATAGGGCCTGACGTCGTCGCGGAACGATGACGTATAGACGATGCCGTGGCGCACCAGCGCGACGCGCAGTTCCTCGGTGAACTCGCCATAGGGCGCGCGATAGCCGGTCGGCTTGACGCCGAGCCGGCGCTTCAGGGCCTCGAAGCCGCGCTCCAGCTCCTCCTCGATCCAGGGATCGCCGGGATCTGGCAGCAGATGGTGATAGCCGTGATGGCCGATCTCGTGACCGGCCTTGAGGATGGACTCCGCCATCGCCGGATGCGCATCGACCGACCACCCCGTGACGAAGAACGTCGCCTTGAGATCGAGCTGGTCAAGCAGCTCCAGGAGCTTCGGCGTGCCGACGCGCGCCTCATAGCCGCCATAGCTCATGGTGATGAGCCGCTGCGCATGACCTGCGTCCTTGCTGGTCCAGGCACTCTCGGCGTCTACGTCGAAAGACAGGAACATCGCGGATGTGTACGGCTTCGGCCACGGATATTCCGGCGCGGGATCCGCGGTGTTGGCCGGAACGAGCGGAATGCTCTGGAGTGCCTTACTGTCCAGCATTGATGGTCGCCTTCTCGATTGCGTTGTCGCTCAATTTCCACTTCGCCAGCAGCGTCTTGTAGGTGCCGTCCGCGATCAGCGCGTCGACGGCTTCCAGCATTGCCTGCTGCAATGCCTTCTCCTTCACCGGCAGAGCAATGCCGGTGAATTGCTGTGCGATGGGCGCGCCCACGGTCGCATAGGTGTTGGGCTCGAGGTCCATGATGTAGGGCAGCGTCTCGTTGCCCTGGGCGGCGGCATCGATGCGGCCCTGCCGCAGCTGGGTGCGAGCATCGGCCGAGCCGTCGGTGCCGACGAACTGGATCGGATTGCCGCCGCAATTCTTCTCGCTCCACGCCGCAATCTGGGCCGGGAACATGGTGCGGCGGCTGGCGCCGACCTTCTTGCCGCACAGCGACGTCGCATCCTTGAATTCCGCCTTGCGCGACGCCTGCACGAAGAACTGCGGGCCGCTGCGCAAATAATCGACGAAGGTCGCGACCTCGTGCCGGCTCGCATAGTCGGTGAAACCGGACAGGATCGCATCCACCCGCCCCGTCGAGATCGAGGGCATGAACTCGGCAAAGCTGGTCTCGGTCCATTCGATCTTGACGCCGAGCTTGCGGCCGATCGCCTCGCCAAGATCGACGTCGAAGCCGGAGAGCGCGTTGGTGGCGGGATCGCGGAACTCCATCGGCGGATAGTTCGGCACCACCGCGACCTTGATGCTGCCGCGCTTTACGATCTCAGGCGGCAGTTCGGCCGCCATTGCCGACACGCTCATGGCGCCCAGGAACGCCGCCGCAAGCAAGAATCTCTTCATCACCATACCCCCAATGTCAGATCACTGCCGAAAGAAATGCCTTGGTGCGCTCCTCGCGCGGCGCGCCCAACACGTCGGAGGCGCGGCCTTGCTCGACGATCGCGCCCTGATCCATGTAGACGACGCGGTCGGCGACCTCGCGGGCGAAGCCGAGCTCGTGCGTCACCACCATCATGGTCATGCCGCTTCGCGCCAGCTCCTTCATGACCGCGAGCACCTCGCCGACCAGCTCGGGATCGAGTGCGCTGGTGGGCTCGTCGAACAACATCAGCATCGGCTTCATGGCGAGCGCCCGCGCGATCGCGACGCGCTGCTGCTGGCCGCCGGAGAGCTGCGCCGGATACCAGTCGGCCTTGGCCGACAATCCGACGCGCCGAAGCAGCTCGGTCGCCTCGGCGCGCACCTCATCCGGCTTGCGCCCCTGCACCTGGGTCGGGCCTTCCGTGATGTTCTCCAGCGCGGTCTTGTGCGGAAACAGGTTGAAGCGCTGGAATACCATGCCGGTCTTGAGCCGCTGCCGCCCGATTTCGCGCTCGCTCAGGCGATGGAGTTTCCCGCCTTGCTCGCGCACTCCGAGCAGTTCGCCGTCGAGCCAGATGCCGCCGGCATCGATCGTGGCGAGCTGATTGATGCAGCGGAGCAGCGTGGTCTTGCCGGAGCCGGAGGCGCCGATCAGGCACATCACCTCGCCGGGCCAGACGTCGAGCGAGACGTTCTTGAGAGCCTGAAACTCTCCAAAGTTCTTGGCTACGGAGCGGATCGCGACGAGCGGCTTTGTCATCGCGCCAGCCGCAATGTGCCGCGTGCAAAGCGGCGTTCGAGCAACATTTGGAGCGGTGTCAGGATCGAGACCGCGAGCAGGTACCAGAGCCCGGCGACGATCAGGAGCTCGATGACGCGGGAGTTGGCGTAGTAAATGTTCTCGGCATTGTGCAGCAGCTCCGGATACTGGATCACGCTGGCGAGCGAGGTCGCCTTCACCATGCCGATGAACTCGTTGCCGAGCGGCGGGATCACCACGCGCATCGCCTGCGGCAGCACGATCCGGCGCAACGCGCGCAGCCGTCCCATGCCGATCGCCTGCGCCGCCTCATATTGCCCGATATCGACCGACAGCATGCCGGCGCGCATGACTTCGGAGGTGTAGGCGCCCTGGTTGATGCCGAGCCCGAGCAGCGCGGCAAGGAACGGCGTCATGACGTCGACGGCGCGTGCAGACCCCAGGCCGGGGATACCGATGGTCGGAAACACCAGCGCGAGATTGAACCACAACAGCAGCTGCAGGATCAGTGGCGTGCCGCGGAACAGCCAGGTGTAGCCGGCGGCGACCGACTTCAGCACCGGATTGGGCGACAGCCGCATGATCGCGACGACGATGCCAAGGAAGATGCCGAGCATCATCGCCAGCACCGCCATCACCATGGTGTTGACGATGCCTTCGAGGATGACCTTTGCGGTCAGGAAGCGGCTGACATAGGACCATTCGATCTGGCCGTTCGCAAAGGCGCGCGCGATCGCCGCCAGCACGAGGACGATCAGGGCCGCGCTGATCCAGCGAAACCAGTGCGGCTCGCGCGCGATCCGCATGCCCGACAGATCGGGAAATCCTTGCGCGAGTGCCGGCGCCTGCTTCATTGCGGCGCCGCGTTCAGCATGGGCTGGGCGACTGCATTGGTCCCCAAGCCCCATTTGTCGAGAATGGCCTTGTACGAGCCGTCAGCGATCATCGTCGCGAGTTTCTCCGTCACGACCTCACGCAAGGCCGCATCGTCCTTGCGGAACATGATGCCCTGATAGCCCCTGGCAAAGGGCTCGCCGACGATGCGATACTTGCCGGGCTCCTGTTGCTGCGCATAAGGCAACGTCTCGCTGCCCTGCACGGCGGCGTCGATGCGGCCCTGCTTGAGCTGGTTGCGGACGTCGATGGAATTCTCGCCCGGAACGTACTGGATTGCGGGCTTGCCGGCCGGCTCGCAATTCTGCTTGCTCCACTTCTCGATCTCGACCGGGAAGCTGGTGCTGCGGGTGGTGCCGACCTTCTTGCCGCAGAGATCGGTGGCGTCCTTGGCCGCGCTGTCCGCCGTCACGAAGAACTGCGGTCCGGTTGCGAGGTAATCGACGAAATCCGCGGTCTCGCGCCGCGAGGCACGATCGGAGATGCCAGAAATGATGAAGTCGGCCCGCTTGGTCGTGAGCGACGGGATCAGCTCGGCGAACGGCGTCTCGCTCCAGACGATCTTCAGCCCGCCGAGCCGCTTGGCGAGCTCCTTCGCCAGATCGATGTCGAGCCCGACCAGCTCGTTGGTTGCGGGATCGCGATATTCCATCGGCGCGTAGGTGGAGTTGACCGTGAGCTTCAGCGTGCCGGCCTGCTTGATCTCCGCCGGCAGCTCGGCGGCTCGCGCCGACGTCGCCGCGGCCAGCGCTGCGCAGGCAAGCAAATACGAGAGGCGTGTCATGTCAGCTCCTTTTGCCAATGCTGCGACCGGCCGTTGGTCAATCTGCGTCGAGAACGGCCGGCTCGATGATGCCGGCACGCTCGGTGATCACCCTGTATTGCTCGGGCCGCCGGTGGGCCGCGAAGTTGAACATCTTGTCCTTGCCCTGGCGGCAGAGGTCGAGATCGATGTCGGCGACGATCACCTCGTCGGCCAGCGTCTGAGCCTGCGCGACGATGCGGCCGTTGGGATCGACGATGCAGGAGCCGCCGATCAGGCCGGACCCGTCCTCCTCGCCCGCCTTCGCCACCGAAATCGCCCAGGTCGCGTTCATGTAGGCGTTGGCCTGCGTCACCAGCGTCGAGTGGAAGGTGCGCAAGGCTCCGTCTTCGGTCGTGCCGCCGTTGGGATCGTAGGCCGCCGAATTGTAGCCGATGCAGACGAGCTCGACGCCTTGCAGACCGAGCACGCGCCAGGATTCCGGCCAACGACGATCATTGCAGATCATCATGCCCATGATGGCATGGGCCCAGGACGAGCCGGCGCGGAAGGCGGGAAAGCCGAGGTCGCCATATTCGAAGTAGCGCTTCTCGAGTTGCTGGTAGCGCGCGCCCGGACGCGGCTCGACCGAGCCCGGCAGATGCACCTTGCGATAGCGGCCGAGAACCTCGCCGTCGCGATCGACCAGGATGGAGCAATTGTAGCGCCGCCCCTCCGGCGTCAGCTCGGCATAGCCGACATAGAAGCCGACGCGCAGCGCACGTGCGCGATCGAATAGCTTTGCCACCGCGGGGTTCGGCATGCTGCGCTCGAAATACCGGTCGAGGGCCTCGCCTTCGAGCAGCCAGCGCGGGAAGAAGGTGGTGAAGGCGAGCTCCGGAAACACCACAAGACTCGCACCCCGACCGGCCGCCTCCTCCAGCATGTCGAGCATCCGCGACAACGTGTGCTCGCGCGTATCGGCTTTTTGCGTCGGCCCCATCTGAGCGGCGGCGGCGCGAAGGACACGAACCAAGATTGCCTCCAATCTGTGCGCAGTGCTGCCTCAATGGGCGAACGAACCCTTTGATGCGACGTGCAAATCGGCTGCCATTACGGGCAAGCACTGCTGCAAAATCAATTCGCGTTGCTATGATGTTTTGGCCCTGACTATAATCGGCAGTGATATGAACCTGCGTCAGCTCGAGATCCTTCGCGCCGTGATCCGCCACCGCACCACGGTGGCGGCGGCGGACGAGCTGGCGCTGTCGCAGCCGGCGGTCAGCAACGCGCTGAAGACGATGGAGGCGCAGGCGGGCTTTGCGCTGTTCGAGCGCGTCAACAACCGGCTGTTTCCAACCGCCGAAGCGATGGCGCTCTACAAGGAGAGCGAGGCGATCTTCGCGCTGCACGCCAAGCTCGAGAACCGCATGCGCGATTTGCGCGAGAACCGGTCCGGGCATCTCGCCATCGTGGCGACGCCGCCGCTCGCCTACAGCATCATTCCGTCCGCGCTGTCGGGCTTCCTGCGCCGCCGCCCGGAGACGCGGGTGTTCTTCGACGTACGGCGCTATGAGGGCATCATCGAGGGTGTGCTGAGCCGCGTCGCCGAGCTCGGCTTCGCGCTCGGCCTCACGCATCATCCAGGGATCGCGCACGAGGTGGTGCACACCGGCGAGATGGTCTGCGTGCTGCCGCCACAGCATCCACTCGCCGACCGGCCGATGATCTCCGCTTCCGATCTCTCCGGCCTACCCTTCATCGGGCTCGAACGCGGCACGCGGCTCGGCGAAGCCGTGCGCGACAGCTTTGCCCGCGCCGGCGCGCCGTTCCGGCCGACGGTCGAGGTGCGCTACTGCAACACGGCCTGCGTGCTGGCCGCCGCCGGCGTCGGCGCGGCGGTGGTCGATCCTTTCTCGCCGCGGCAGAACGGCGGCAGCGGCCTCGTCGTCCGTCCGTTCACGCCGACGACGCAGGCGGTCGCCTATATGCTATGGTCTGAAGCCGAGCCGCTGTCGCGTCTGGCCAAGGCCTTTCTCAACGAGATCCGCAAGGAGAGCGCTCTGCTCGAGCGCACAGCGCCGCACCAGCAACATGGGGCAGAAAGCGGCTGAGCTTCGCAACCTTTTAACCGGGAGGCCCATGGCACGCATCACCATCATCGAGACCGGAGAGGTGCCGCAAAAATACCGCGAGCGCCACGGTTCGTTTCCGGACATGTTCGCGCGCATGATCCGCGCCGAGGAGCCGGCCGCGACGATCGAGGTCGTCAGCATTCCCAACGGCGATGCGCTGCCCGATCCGAGCAAGCTCGAGGCCGTCCTCATTACCGGCGCGGCGGCCGGGGTCTATGACGGGCTCGACTGGATCGCGCCGCTGGAAGATTTCGTGCGGACGGCCTACGCCCACAAGACACCGATGGTCGGTGTCTGCTTTGGCCACCAGCTGATCGCGCAGGCGCTCGGCGGCACCGTGCGCAAATCAGAACAGGGCTGGGGCATCGGCCGGCATGTCTATCAGGTGCTGCCGGAGAACGGCGTCATCGACGGTGAAGCGGTCGCGGTCGCCGCCTCGCATCAGGACCAGGTGATCGAGCCGCCAAGCGATGCGCTGACGATCCTCTCCTCCGAATTCACCCCGCATGCCGGCCTGCTCTATGCCAATGGCGCGACGCTGACAGTGCAGCCGCATCCGGAATTCGATGTCGGGTTCGCGCAAGTGTGCTGCGATCTGCGCGATGGCAAGGCACCTGAGGATGTCGTTGCCACGGCGAGGGCGTCGCTGGCGGAGCCGATGGATAATGCGAAGCTCGGCGGGGCGATTACGCGGTTTCTGGCTAAGCGCACCTGACTACGAAGCTCGAGACGCACTCGTCTTCCCTTCTCCCCTTGCGGGAGATGGTGGCGCGAAGCGCCGGATGAGGGGTTCTATCCAGTCGCCGGACTGCTCGTGAGGAGAGAGACCCCTCACCCGTCTCGCCGCTATGCGGCGAGCCACCCTCTCCCGCAACGCGAGAGGGTGAAGCAGCGGTCGCTTTGTTAATTTCAGAACGGCTCGCTTCCCAGCCCCGGCACATCGGCCGGCCGCGGGCCCGGCGCCGCCCAGTGAAACCGGCGATCCTTCTCCGCAATGGCGATGTCGTTGATCGAGGCCTCGCGCCGCTTCATCAGGCCGTGCTCGTCGAACTCCCATTGCTCGTTGCCGTAGGAGCGATACCACTGGCCGCTCGCATCGTGCCATTCGTACTGGAAGCGCACCGCGATCCGGTTGCCGTCGAAGGCCCAGAGGTCCTTGATCAGGCGGTAATCCTGCTCCTTCTCCCATTTGCGGGTGAGGAAGGCGACGATGGCCTCGCGGCCCTGAAACACTTCCGAACGGTTGCGCCAGCGGCTGTCCTCGGTATAGGCGAGCGAGACCCGCACCGGATCGCGTGAATTCCAGGCGTCCTCGGCCATGCGGGCCTTTTGCGCGGCGGTCTCGCGGGTGAAGGGTGGAAGCGGCGGGCGCGACATGGTGGCCTCATCGGTTGATCGGGACCGCGAATGTATCGTCGCAATTGGCAGAGTCGATAGGCGATCCGCTATCGAGCGATCACGTAACCAGATCGGCCTTCATCAGCTGGCGGATCGACTTCGGAATCGGCTGGGCCCGGCCGCCGCTGATGAAGGCGACGCGGACCTCGGCTTTCACCAGCACGTCGTCACCGCGCCGCACCTCCTGCGCCAGCATGATTGACGCCCCTTTCACCGCGACCGGCCAGGTCACGACGTCGAGCACGTCGTCCATTCGCGCGGGCTTCAGGAAGTCCAGATGCATCGAGCGCACCACGAAGGCGAAGCCCGCGCCGTCCGTCTCGGTCTGCTCGAACAGCACCTGCTGCTCGGCACCCATCAGCCTGAGATGATTGGTGCGTCCGCGCTCCATGTAGCGCAGGTAATTGGCATGATAGACGATGCCGGAAAAATCCGTGTCCTCGTAATAGACCCGGACCTGCATGTGGTGGCGGCCGTCGCGGATCTCGCCGTCGAGATGAGCTGTCACGTCCGGAGCCTCTTCGCTGGTCGGTAACCGGCACGTTTTGCGCAAAAACAGCCGGACGCGCAAGCGTGTTAGGACACGACCGGTCCTGACCTTCCCAGCGTCACCTCGACGATCTCAGGCGGCACGCCGAAGCGGAGCGGCATGATGCTGCAACCGAGGCCGCCGGAGACGATGAGATCGCATTTCAGGCGGAAATGGCCATAGGCGAGCCGCAGACCGTTCTTGGGCGCGACGGCCGGCGACCAGCCGAGCAGGCGAACCTGGCCGCCATGGGTATGGCCGGACAATTGCAGCGCGACGCGCGCGGGCACGAGCGGAGCGACATTGGGCTCGTGCGCGAGCAGAATGACCGGCGCATCGTCGGTGATCTTGGCCAGCGTGGCGTTGAGATCGTCGGCACCGAAA
Organism: Bradyrhizobium sp. IC4060; assembly: GCF_020193715.1. NCBI lineage: Bacteria > Pseudomonadati > Pseudomonadota > Alphaproteobacteria > Hyphomicrobiales > Nitrobacteraceae > Bradyrhizobium > Bradyrhizobium sp. IC4060. Next base: position 419,414 of record NZ_JADYVJ010000003.1, read on the forward strand.
TGCGTCATGCTCCGGAAGCGCCGCGCCGGCAGGAAGGCCAGTTGATCGCCGAGGCCGGCAAGCCAGAACGGACGGCCGTCCTTGGTGAGGCGTACGGCATCGTTCTCGTAGACGGGGATGCCGGCCGCCTCCAGCGCCCGATGTGCGATGGTCGGCCCGTGCCCGGCCCGCTGCACGGCTCTGTCATCCCAATAGTCGTGGTTGCCCATAACGGCATGAACGCCGAGGGGCGCCTTCAGGCGCGCCAGCACCCTTGCCCATTCGCTCGACGGAATGAAGCGCGTGACGTGGTGAAGGCCGGCGACATAGTCGCCGAGCAGCACGATGAGATCGGCGTTGAGCGCGTTGGTCCGGTCGACGATGCCCTCGATGCGCTCCAGCGACATCCAGGGATCGCAGGCATGGATGTCAGCGATGGCGGCAATCTTCAGCGGAAAATCCGCCGGCCACTGCCGCGGCATCGGATGATAGCGCGTGACGCGAAGGCGCAGCACCGGCTCGACACCGACGCCGTAGGCTGCGGTCGAGACGCCGAGGGCGGACAGACCGCCAATGGAACGGATAAGATGACGGCGCGTGATCATGGAAGCCCGATGATGATGCGGCGCCTTGATGATATCCGATTGGAGCGGAATTGGGGTGCGTTCGTGCAGATCGTCTGCACGAGGTTAACGGAAATTCATCATAGGCGGAACGGCGCGAGGTTCAGCAGCTCACTCGTCGCTGTCATCCGTGCCGAACAGGCCGAACTGCGCCGCCGCATCGCGCGAGGGTTCGGCGATGCCGAGATGACGGAAGGCGTGCGAGGTCAGCAGGCGGCCGCGCGGGGTGCGCTGCAGATAGCCGCACTGGATCAGATAGGGCTCGATGATGTCCTCGATGGCGTCGCGCGGCTCCGACAAGGCCGCAGCCATGGTCTCGACGCCGACCGGGCCGCCACCATAGTTGAGCGCGATGGTCGAGAGATAGCGTCGATCCATGGCGTCCAGCCCCGCGGCGTCGACCTCGAGTGCGCTCAGCGCATGGTCGGCAATCTTGCGGTCAATCTTGTCGGCATCGGCCGCCGAGGCGAAATCGCGCACGCGGCGGAGCAGGCGGCCGGCGATGCGCGGGGTGCCGCGGGCGCGGCGCGCGATCTCGTTAGCGCCGTCCGCGCTCATGCCGACGTTGAGCACGCGCGCGCCGCGGCTGACAATGCTCTCCAATTCCTCGATCGTGTAGAAGTTGAGCCGGACCGGAATGCCGAAGCGGTCGCGCAAGGGATTGGTGAGAAGGCCGGCGCGCGTGGTGGCACCGACCAGCGTGAATTTCGACAGCTCGATCTTCACCGAGCGCGCCGCCGGGCCCTCGCCGATGATGAGGTCGAGCTGAAAGTCCTCCATCGCGGGATAGAGCACCTCTTCCACCGCCGGGCTGAGGCGATGGATCTCGTCGATGAAGAGCACGTCGCGCTCTTCGAGGTTGGTCAAGAGGGCGGCAAGATCGCCGGCCTTGGCGATCACGGGCCCCGAGGTGGCGCGGAAACCGACGCCGAGCTCCTTCGCCACGATCTGCGCCAGCGTGGTCTTGCCGAGCCCCGGGGGACCTACGAACAGCACGTGGTCCAGCGCCTCGCCGCGCTTGCGCGCCGCTTCGATGAAGATCGAGAGATTCTTGCGCGCCTGCGCCTGGCCGACGAAGTCGGACAGCGATTGCGGCCGCAGCGCGGTGTCGCCGACATCATCGCTGCGGCGCTCGGGCGAGACCATGCGGCTGGCCTTGGGGTCGCTCACTCAGCGAACTCCATCGGATCGTAGGGTGGGCAAAGGCGCACTTCGCGCCGTGCCCACCATGTCGCTGCTCGCTTTGTAGATGGTGGGCACGCTTCGCTTTGCCCACCCTACGAGACTGACCATTGACGCACTCACTTTGCCAATTCCTTCAGCCCGAGCCGGATCAGCTGCGCCGTCTCAGCGCCCTCACCCGCGCTACGCGAGGCCGATGCAATCGCCGCGGCGGCTTGCGGCTGGCCATAGCCGAGATTGACCAGGGCGGAGATCGCATCAGCGACGGGCCGCGGCGCGCGCTGGTCGTCGACGGCGCCGGCAAGATGCACGACGGCGGGATCGACGTTGGCGAAGGCCGGCGCCTTGTCCTTCAATTCGGTGACGATGCGCTCGGCGACCTTGGGGCCGACACCGGGCGTTCGCGCCACCGCGGCCTTGTCGCGAAGCGCAATGGCATTGGCGAGATCGGCCGGCGACAGCGTGCCGAGCACGGCCAGCGCGACCTTGGCGCCGACGCCCTGCACGGTCTGAAGCAGGCGAAACCATTCGCGCTCTTGATCGGTGCGGAAGCCGAACAGTTTTATCTGATCTTCGCGGACATAGGTCTCGATCGACAGCACGGCCGCCTCACCGGGCGAAGGCAAATGCTGCAAGGTGCGCGAGGAGCAGTGCACCTGATAGCCGACGCCGCCGACGTCGAGGATGACGAAATCCTCGCCGTAGGAATCGATCAAGCCCTTGAGCTTGCCGATCATATCCCCACCACCTTCAGCCGGAGCGCCGTGCTCTGGCGGTGATGGGCGTGGGTGATGGCGATGGCGAGCGCGTCGGCGGCGTCCGCGGACGGCGGCTCGGCCTTCGGCAGCAGGATCTTCAGCATCATCGCGATCTGTTGCTTGTCGGCGTGGCCGGCGCCGACCACGGTCTTCTTGACCTGGTTCGGCGCGTATTCGGCGACAGAGATGCCGAACATTGCCGGCGCCAGCATGGCGACGCCGCGGGCCTGGCCGAGCTTCAGCGTCGCAACGCCGTCCTTGTTGACGAAGGTCTGCTCCACCGCCGCTTCCACCGGCCGGTGATTGGACAAGACGGAAGCGAGCCCTTCATGGATCGCGAGCAGCCGGCTCGCCAGCGGTAGATCGTCCGGCGGTTCCACCGAGCCGCAGGCCACATAGATCAGGCGGTTGCCCTCGGCCTCGATCACGCCCCAGCCGGTGCGGCGCAGGCCGGGGTCGATGCCGATGATGCGAACGGGGCCACGAATCGGGAGCGCAGTCATGGGCCAGTGATAGCGGCTGGCCGCGGGATGCGAAACAGAAACAGAACGGAAGTAACAGGGGAATGGGTCCCGGCCCAGCGCCGCAGCGTTTCACGCTGCAGCGCGTCCGGGACACGAGAGCGGCCTATCCGCCCATCTTCGCAACAAGCGCGTCCGACACCTCGAAATTGGCGTAGACGTTCTGGACGTCGTCGTGCTCGTTGAGCAGGTCCATCAGCTTCAGGAGCTTCTCGCCGGTCTCGTCGTCGACCGCAACCGTGTTCTGCGGCTTCCAGATCAGCGCGGCCTTGCGCGGCTCGCCGAACTTGGCTTCCAGCGCCTTGGCGACGTCGCGATAGCTTTCGGTCGAGGCGTAGATCTCGTGACCGTTCTCGCCCGAGACCACGTCGTCGGCGCCGGCCTCGATCGCGGCGTCCAGCACCGCATCGTCGGAGGCGACGCTGCGGTCATATTCGATGATGCCGGTGCGGTCGAACATGAAGGAGACCGAGCCGGTTTCGCCGAGATTGCCGCCGGACTTGGTGAAGAAGGAGCGGATGTCGGAGGCGGCGCGGTTGCGATTGTCGGTCAGCGCCTCGACGATGACGGCGACCCCGCCGGGGCCGTAGCCCTCGTAGCGGATCTCGTCATAGTTTTCGCCGTCGCTGCCGAGCGCCTTCTTGATGGCGCGCTCGATATTGTCCTTCGGCATGTTCTCCTGGCGCGCAGCGATCACGGCGGCGCGCAGGCGCGGGTTCATGGCGGGGTCGGGGGTGCCCAGCTTGGCAGCGACGGTGATTTCCCGCGCCAGCTTGCCGAACAGTTTCGACTTCTGGGCATCCTGCCGCCCCTTGCGGTGCATGATGTTCTTGAATTGGGAATGTCCGGCCATGCGTGGTCTCTTGAGAAATCGTCAGCCAAAGATGAGCGTGGGAAGCGCGGCCTTATAGGCCGCCAACCCACCGGAATCAAAGGGCTCGGCTGCGCCTGAGGTAGCACTGTAAAGGTAGCCGCCGTAACGGCGCCTGCCTAGATGGGCACCGTTAACCCTGATTTCATTCCGGACTGCGAAAATAGCGCCCGACCGTCCCCCGACAAGAGAGACCCGATGGCGTTCGGATTATTTCGGAAGCGTCTGCCGGACACGGCCGCGCCCGCGGCAGCCCCGGAAGCTGCGCAGCCGGCGGCCCCTGCCGCACCCGCCCCGACCGCCGAAAGTGATTCGGCCCGGGAAATCCTGGAATTGCTGGAACTCGAGCTCGGCGCCATGATCCGCCAGCTTGAGCGCGCCGCCAATTCGGTGGCTGGCGGCGCCGAGGCGACCGCGGCTACCCTCGCTGCCATTCGCGACCGCACCGACGCCCTGACCGGCCGGACCAACGCGGCGCAATCCACCGCCTCCACCTTCGCCCATGCCGCCGACAAGTTCACCCAGTCCGCGCAAGGCATCGGCGCACAGGTTCGCGCGGCCGGCAAGCTCGCCGACGAGGCCAGCGCCGCCGCGCAGGAAGCCCGCGCCAATGTCGACCGCCTGCGCGAATCCTCCGCCGCCATCGGCAACGTCGTCAATTTGATCGCGCAGATCGCGCGGCAGACCACGCTGCTCGCGCTCAACTCGACGATCGAGGCCGCGCGCGCGGGCGCAGCCGGAAAAGGCTTTGCCGTCGTTGCCACCGAGGTCAAGGCGCTCGCGGTGCAGACCCAGAGTGCGACCGAGGAGATCACGAAGAAGATCGACGCATTGCAGCGCGACGCCGCCGGTTCGGCGGACGCCGTGCACCGCATCTCGCAGGCGATCGAGGCGATCCGTCCGGTGTTCGACACCGTCAACGGCGCGGTCGCCGAGCAGAATGCCACGACCAGCGAAGTCTCCGGCAATGCCGCCAGCGCCTCGGAGTTCATCATCTCGGTCGGCGAGAGCGCGGCCGAGATCGACGCGGCGACCAAGGCGGCCGAGACCCATGGCGAGAGCGTCGCCAGCGCCGGCAAGGCCGTCACCACCTTCGCCCAGAAGCTGAAATCGCGCTGCGCGGTGCTGCTGCGCCAGAGCGAGCACGACGACCGCCGCAAGACCGAGCGGCTGCCCTGCCACCTCAAATTCGAAACCGCGCGCGCCGTGATGCCGGTCTATGAAATCGCGATGGAAGGCGTGCTGATCGGCGGCGCGGACGCAAGCCGGCTGGCAACGCAAGCGACGATCGAAGGCAGCTTAGAGGACATCGGCGCCTGCCGCCTGCGCGTGATCGAGCAATCCAAGGCCGGCGCCCGCGCGCAATTCGTCGGCGCCACCGCCGCTCTCAACGAGAAGATCGAGGACAAGCTCTGGTCGATCCATGAGGAGAACACCGAGTTCGTCACCCGTGCCATGGAAGCCGGCAATGCGCTGACGCAGATATTCGAGAAGGCGGTTGCGCGCGGCGAGGTCAAGCTCGACGACCTCTTCGACACGGACTATTTGGAAATCGCCGGCACCAATCCGCAGCAATACCGCACCAAATATCTCGACTGGGCCGACCGCGCCCTGCCGCCGTTCCAGGAAGCCTTTCTGGCGCGGGAGTCGCGGATGGCGTTCTGCGCCATGGTCGACCGCAACGGCTTTTTGCCGGTGCACAACAAGATCTATTCGCATCCGCAGCGGCCGGGCGACGTCGCCTGGAACACGGCCAACAGCCGCAACCGGCGCATCTTCAACGATCCGGCGGGGCTGGCCGCCGCGCGCAACCTGCGATCGTACCTGGTCCAGAGCTATGCGCGCGACATGGGCAACGGGAACACGGTGATGATGCGGGAGATCGACGTCCCGATCCGCGTGCAGGGCCGGCACTGGGGCGGCTTCCGCACGGCCTACAAGCTGTAGCGCTCCCGCGCGTGCACGTACCTGCACGCACCTGCACTCCTGGGCAAGACGCCGGGCGCGAATCATCCTCTAAGGTCGGATCTGGAATCGGAATGCCGCCAAGGAGCCGATCAACGGCTCCGACTGGAGAGAGCCCGTACATGTCCTCTGCACAACTTGCCGTATTGGACACTGCCTCCAACCGGACGCTGGCCGAACGCCTGATCGACCAGCTCGCCGACCGCATCGGCGGTCTCGGCGTCGAGCTCGCCGACATCGCCGGCAACGTCCAGGACGTCGCCAACCGCGTCGCGAGCCAGTCGGAACGGTTTCACCATTTGCAGAAGACGGCCGAGACGATGGTCTCGGCCAACCACGACATCGCCAATGCCTCGCAGGCGGTGCAAACCACGACGTCGGCCGCGGTCGGCGAGATCGCGCAGTCGCGCGGCGCCGTCGACACCGCGGTCAGCCACATCTCCGAGCTCGTCGCCGCGGTGGAGCGGATCGAGGCACGCCTGTCCGCGGTCGGCGCGGCGCTGGCGCAGGTGGCGAAGGTCTCCGGCTCGATCGAGGCGATCGCCAAGCAGACCAATCTGCTCGCGCTGAACGCCACCATCGAAGCGGCGCGCGCCGGCACTGCCGGCCGCGGCTTCGCGGTGGTCGCAAGCGAGGTGAAGAACCTCGCGGAGGCCACGCGCCAGGCCACGCATGAGATCTCCGACACCGTGCGCGATCTCGACGGCCAGATCGAAGGCCTGATCGGCGAGAGCAGCGACGCCTCGCAGCGCGCCAAGACCGCCGGCGAAGGCGCGCAAGCGATCTCCGGCATCATCTCGCGGGTCCAGCAGGGCTTCGCCTCGGTCGAAGCCGAGATCGACGGCGTCGCGCGCGCGGCGACCTCCAACCTCGGCCACTGCGACACCGTGATCAGCGAGCTCAACGAGCTCGCCAAGGGCGTCGACCTCTCCTCGCGCGACCTCCGAAGCGCCGACGAGCGGGTAGCAAAGCTGCTCGACGCCTCCGAAGGCCTGATCGCGCTGATCGCCGACAGCGGCGTGGAGACGTCGGACGCGCCGCTGATCCGCATCGTCGTCGACACCGCGAAGCGGATCTCGGCCGAGTTCGAAGCTGCGATCGACCGCGGCGAGATCACGCTCGACCAGCTCATGGACGAGACCTACCGCGAGATATCAGGCACCGATCCGAAGCAGTACCTCACCAATTACGTCGAGTTCACCGACCGCGTGCTGCCCGCGATCCAGGACCCGATCCAGAAGACCGATCCGCGCATCGTGTTCTGCGTCGCCTGGGCGCGGGGCGGCTACCTTCCGACCCACAATCCGAACTACCGCCTGCCGCAGGGCAAGGACCCGGTCTGGAACAACGCCAATTGCCGCAACCGCCGCCTGTTCACCGACCGCGCGGTGAAGAAGGTCGCGGCCAACACAAAACCCTTCCTGCTGCAAACCTATCGCCGCGACATGGGCGGCGGGCAGTTCGTGCTGATGAAGGACCTGTCCTCGCCGATCATGATCCGCGGCAAGCACTGGGGCGCCTTCCGGATGGGATTCCGGCAGGGCTGACGGGCGGCGCTAAGGCCTTTGACTCAAAACCTAAAAACAACCCCATGCACAGTAGCCGGGGTGTGCGGAATCAATGGCTTACGCCGGCGGGCCCCGGCGCACGTTGACTCGTCGGGCAAAACAGGGGCAAAATGCTATTATTCCGAAATTGTGAGAGGCGTGCGGTTCTCCCCGCCGTCCGCCGAGCACAAAAGCCGACTGCACTGGTGCGGCGGCCGACGTTGCCGTAGAAATGCCGCCGCGCATCCGCGCGAACCCGAACACAGCAAGCGGGCTTTTCGATGTCCTGTCCACCCGCCCAAATCGGCGCGTCGTTTTCCGAGATCGATACACCGGCGCTGATCATCGACCTCGACGCCTTCGAGCGCAATCTCGACACGATGGCGGCGGCGGTGAGCAAGCTCGGCGTTCGCTTGCGTCCGCATGCGAAGACCCACAAATCACCGATCATTGCGGCCAAGCAGATAGCGCGCGGCGCAATCGGCATCTGCTGCCAGAAGGTCGCCGAGGCCGAGATCCTGGTTGCGGGCGGGGTGAGTGACGTGCTCGTCAGCAATGAGGTGGTGGGCCTGCGGAAGCTGGAACGGCTCGCAGGCCTCGCGCGCCACGCACGCATCAGCGTTTGCGTGGACGATGCGATCATGGTCGAGCAACTGTCGCACGCCGCGGAGCGGGCAGGATCGCAAATCGAAGTCCTGGTCGAAATCGACGTCGGCGCCGGTCGCTGCGGCGTCAGGCCGGGGCCGGCGGCGGCCACCCTGGCGCGGCAGGTGGCGGCTTCACGCTTCCTATCGTTCGGCGGCTTGCAGGCCTATCACGGCTCTGCGCAACATTTACGCACGCCGGAGGAGCGGCGCGCTGCCATCGCCGGTGCCGCGAACGCGACCGCGGAGACACTGCGCGTCCTCAAGGACGCGGGCTTTCAGTGCCGGACAATTGGAGGTGCGGGAACCGGCACATTCGAGCTCGAAGGCGCGAGCGGCATCTGGAACGAATTGCAGGCGGGCTCCTATATCTTCATGGACGCCGACTACGCCAAGAACCTCGCCGACGGGGCGCGCAACGCCAATCCGTTCGAGCATGCGCTGTTCGTGATCGCGACGGTGATGAGCACAGGCGCCGGCGAACACGCGGTCATCGATGCCGGCCACAAGGCTCTGTCGAACGACAGCGGATTTCCGATCGTGCTCGGCCGGCCCGATCTGCGCTATCATCGGCCCTCTGACGAGCATGGCTTGCTCAATTTCGACAGCGCTTCGTCGCGACTGGCGATCGGCGACAAGGTGACGCTGATCCCCGGCCATTGCGACCCGACCGTCAATCTCTACGACTGGTATGTCGGCGTGCGCGGCTTCAACACACCGGATGCCCGCGTGGAGGCACTTTGGCCAGTCGCGGCGCGGGGCGCGGTCACCTGAGATTGACGCGTGATTGCGCGCGACGCCGTAGCGCCCGGCCACTATCCTGTGCTGCATCTTAGAATGAATGTGGCCGACGCCATCGACGACTTGGAGACGATATCATGAGCGCAGACTCGGAAATCAAATCTGCGGGCGCCAACATTCAGGCAAGCACTATCAGCACCATTGTACTTGGCTTTGCAGCCGATCCGATGGCGCGTTGGGTTTGGCCCGATTCATCCGAATATCTCAGGATTATGCCTCAATTCGTCAAGGCATTTGGCGGACGGGCATTCGAGCATGGCACAGCTTACATCACAGAAGGGGCTCGCGCGGCCGCCCTGTGGCTGCCGCCCGGCGTCGAGCCCGATGAAACGGCCATGGACGCACTCATGGCGCAATCCCTGCGTCCGGAGATCGCCGATGATATTGGACACATGCTCCAGGGAATGGCCGAACATCATCCCCACGGGCCCCATTGGTATCTGCCTCTCATTGCCTCCGATCCGAACTGGATCGGCCAAGGTCTCGGCACATTGTTGATGAAGCACGCTCTTCGGCGATGCGACGAGGAGGGCATCGCCGCCTACCTCGAAAGTTCGAATCCGCGAAACATCTCCCTTTATGAACGCCACGGCTTCAAGATCATCGGCGAGATACAACATGGTTCTTCGCCGACGATGACACCAATGTTGCGGACAGCTTCTTGAACGGAATCCAATCTGTCGAAGAGAAGGGCTCGCAGCCGCCAATGACTGTTGACTTCCGCTTGTGGCCCAAAGCGGAGTTCCCTTGTTGCCCGTCGATGTCCGCTGCTGAGGGCAAAGTTGATATAATCGTCCGGGGACGACACCGGGTGATTTCGCTCGCGCTTCAGCTCAACCAGAATTTCGGCGTCGTCGGCTCCAGCCTTCCACCCACGCGCACCGGCGCGATCTTGAGCGCGAGCCCTGTCGCATCGTCCGTTTCCACGGCGACGCCGCTGAGCGTCGCGGCGCCTGCGGCCGGCTCGAAGCGGCCGGACGGAATTCCTGATGTGAACCTCCGCAGCGGCTCTTCCTTCTGCATGCCGATGATAGAATCGTAATCGCCGGTCATGCCGGCGTCGGTCATGTAGGCGGTGCCGCCTGACAGGATCTGGTGGTCGGCGGTCGGCACATGCGTGTGCGTGCCGACGACGAGGCTGGCGCGGCCGTCGCAGAAGAAGCCGATCCCCTGCTTCTCGCTTGAAGCCTCGCAATGGAAATCGACGACGATGGCGTCGGCAGCGACGCCGAGCGGACAGGCGCCAAGCTCGCGCTCGAGCGCGGCGAAGGGATCGTCGAACGGGGTCATGAAGACGCGGCCGAGCGCGTTGACGACGAGGGCGTGCTTGCCGTTCTTGGTCTCGACCAAGGCGGCGCCGCGGCCGGGCGTGCCGCGCGGATAGTTGGCGGGGCGCACCAGGCGGTCGGCGCGCTCGATGAACACCAGCGCCTCGCGCTGGTCCCAGGAGTGATTGCCGAGCGTCACCGCGTCGGCGCCGGCCTCGAGAAACTCCTGGTAGATCGCTTCCGTGATGCCGAAGCCGCCGGCTGAATTCTCGCCGTTGACGACGACGAGATCGAGCGACCAGTCCTTGACCATGCCGGGCAGATATTCGGAGACGGCCTCGCGTCCGCTACGGCCGACGACGTCACCCACGAAGAGAATGCGCAACTTCAGAACTCCGGAAATCGAACACGTCCGATTCCGTTAGCACATAATCGAGCGCCACGTCGTGGGATAGTGCCGGAACCGCCTCGATCTCCTGCACTGCAAACGCAAGGCCGATGCCGACGATGTGCTTGGATTTGCGCAAATGCGCGAAGGTGAAATCGTAATGCCCTGCGCCATAGCCGATGCGATGGCCGAGGCGGTCGAAGGCGGCGAGCGGCGTCAGCATGATGTCGGGAATGACTTCGGCCGCAGCAGGTGAAGGTTCGGGAATGCCGAGCGGGCCGAGCATCAGGCGGTCGTTCGGATGGAAGAGACGGAAGATCAGCGACTGGCCGCGCGCGGTGACGCAGGGCAGCGCCAGCCTGGCGCCCTCTTCCGCGAGCTTTGCGAGCAGCGGCATCGGATCGATCTCGCTGCGGATCGGCGAATAGCCGGAGACGATGCTGCCGGGCAGCAGCTTGAACGGTAGCCCGCGCTTGGCGAGCTTTGCGGCGGCCGCGATGCGTTTCTTCTCGCTCAGCGCATCGCGCTTGGCGAGGGCTTTGGCACGGAGCTCGGCTTTGGAGTTGGACATGTGCTTTGGTCCCCACGTCATCACCCGCCTTGTGCGCCCTTGCGCACTGGGGCGGGTGATCCAGTATTCCAGAGGCGGTGGTGATTCACACAAGGGCCGCGGCGTACTGGATTCCCCGCCCCGTGCGCAATTGCGCACTCGGGGGGAATGACATCTGTTGAATTGGCCGCAGTCGTTTCAACAAGCACAAACGAAGCAAACGAAAGTGCGAAGCCGCGAACGCCGTTGAAGCACTCGATCCCGGAGTTCCCTACGAAAGTAGGTGGGCACCATATGTCCGAGCCCACGGGCCCGGCCAGGGACAGTTCCCTAAAGGATCGATAAGGCCCCGGGGATATATGGCTCCTGACGCACGTCGCAGCCTCGCGCAGGCAATGTAACAACTGTACTGACGAATCGCCAGTGCGACGAGAGTGCGGCTTCCGCTGCGCGCTTTCTTACCCTCCCCTGGAGGGGTCCGGGACGAGCGAAGCTCGCCCGTGGGTCGGCTCACATGGAGCGCAGCGAAATGTGAGACGGGGTGGGGTGATCTCTCCCCACGGGCACTGTTCGTGTGGAGAGATCACCCCACCCCGCTCGCGCTACGCGCGATCGACCCTCCCCCTCCGGGGCCCTCCAGGGAAGGGTAAGGGCACGGCTCCTATCGAGCTTCAGCCGATCGCGATGCCGTTCCCCACCGTCCGGTTCAGGACCTGGGTCGATTTCTCGATGCGCTCGGCGGCGGCGTTCAGCGCGTTGACCACCGCGGTCTGCGTCATCCTGGCGCGCTCGACGGCGGCATTGCGGAAATCCCTGAGCTCGGTCAATTCCTGCTCAAGGGTGCGGACGCGGTTGGTGGTGTCGATCAGCTCATCGCACACGGTGAGCGCAGCCATGACGGTGAGGCGCGCATCGCCGATCTCGCCGAATTTTCCGCGCAGCGACTGGATGCGCGTCTCCAGCGTCTCGGCGAGCTTGAGCAGCCGCACCTCCTGGCCCTCCTCGCAGGCCATGCGATATTGCCGGCCGTTGATGGTGACGTTGATGTGGCTCATCCGTCCTCTCCGGTATCGAGCACCGAGCGTATCGTGACGATCGCGGAATCCAGCCGGTCAGAAATCTCGCGATTGGTGCGCTCGAGCTTGCGTGCCTTCACCAGCGCGCCGTCGAGCTCGTCGGCAAGACGCGAGCGATCCGCGCCGAGCGCCTGGATGCGCGCCGCAAGCTCGTTCTCGTCGCGATCGGCATCGCGACGCCGCTCCACCGCACTTTCGAGCGCATCGAGCGCCGCCATGAGTCTGCGGGTCGCAATCTCGATCTCGACGGCGGACGACTCCGTCATGGCGGAACTGTTGGATACGCGATCGTTCATGCAGTCAGCGGCGGAACCTGGCGGCCTTTGCCCAGTGGCCTTTCCCTGGAGCTTGCCGTCCGGCAAAAGACTCGGTTCGGCAAGCGGTTAGAAGCAGAAATTTACAAAGCAAGCTAGCCAAGCGCAACGCCGCCGCAAAACTATGCACTGTTCAATCGGGACGACGTGTCGCTGCGTCGCTTCCGCCCGGCGCGATCCCGGCGGAAAACCGATGTCCACACAGGCAACTTTTGCGGCCAAACCGGCGTTCGATTGCCTTGGACTCCCGGAACCGAGGTGCTATCCCAGCGCCAACCTTCAGTGGCCGCCAGGCTTCTCCCCGCGCGGGCAACCATCGCCAAGCGCTTCATTTCAGACGGATTTCAGACATGACGCAGGTCGATCACACCCGTATGGCCAACGCGATCCGCGGCCTTTCGATGGACGCTGTCGAGAAGGCGAAATCGGGCCATCCCGGCCTGCCGATGGGCGCCGCCGACATCGCCACCGTGCTGTTCACGCAGTTCCTGAAATTCGATGCCACTGCGCCCGCCTGGCCGGACCGCGACCGCTTCGTGCTCTCGGCCGGCCACGGCTCGATGCTGCTCTATTCGCTGCTGTATTTGACCGGCAATGCCGAGATGACGCTGGACCAGATCAAGCAGTTCCGCCAGGTCGACTCGCTGACCCCCGGCCACCCCGAGAACTTCCGCACCAATGGCATCGAGACCACCACCGGCCCGCTCGGCCAGGGCATCTCGACTGCGGTCGGCATGGCGCTGGCCGAAAAGATGCTCGCCGCCGAATTCGGCAAGAAGATCGTCGACCACCACACCTATGTGCTCGCCTCCGACGGCGACCTGATGGAAGGCGTGTCGCAGGAAGCGATCGCGATGGCCGGCCACTGGAAGCTCAACAAGCTGATCGTGCTCTACGACGACAACGGCATCTCGATCGACGGCCCGACCTCGATCTCCGATTCCGTCGACCAGGTGAAGCGCTTCAAGTCGGCGGGCTGGGCGGCCGAGAAGATCGACGGCCACGACCAGGCCGCGATCGCCGACGCGATCACGCGCGCGAAGAAATCCAGCAAGCCGACGCTGATCGCCTGCCGCACCACGATCGGCTTCGGCGCGCCGCACAAGCAAGGCACCTCGAAGGTGCACGGCGAAGCACTCGGCGCCGACGAGCTCAAGGCTGCCAAGGAAAATCTCGGCATTTCGCTCGAGCCGTTCGCGGTCGCCGACGACGTGCTGAAGGCATGGCGCGCGGCCGGCAGCCGAGGCGCCGCGGCACGCCAGGAATGGGAAGCGCGGCTCGGTGAGCTCGGCAGCCGCAAGCGCGCCGAGTTCGAGCGCCGCCTGCGTCACGAGCGTCCCGCTTCGCTCGCCAAGGCCGTTCGCGCCTACAAGAAGGAGCTGCTGGAAAAGCCGATGACCGCGGCCACCCGCAAGTCGTCGGAAGCGGTGATCGAAGTCATCGCCAGCGCCATGCCGATGGAATTCCTGGCAGGCTCGGCCGACCTCACCGGCTCCAACAACAACAAGGCGAAGTCGGCGACCGCCTTCTCGGCCAAGACGCCGAAGGGCCGCTTCATCCATTACGGCATCCGCGAGCACGGCATGGCGGCCGCGATGAACGGCATTTTCCTGCACGGCGGTTTCGCGCCGAACGGCGCGACCTTCCTCGTCTTCACCGATTATGCGCGTCCGGCGATGCGCCTTGCCGCGCTGATGGGCGCCGGTGTCGTCTACGTCATGACCCATGACTCGATCGGTCTCGGCGAAGACGGCCCGACCCATCAGCCGGTCGAGCATCTCGCAGCGCTCAGAGCCATTCCCAACATGCGCGTGTTCCGTCCCTGCGATGCCATCGAGGTCGCCGAGTGCTGGGAGCTCGCGCTCAACCGCGTCGATGGCCCGACCGTGCTGGCGCTGACGCGGCAGAACCTGCCGCAGCTGCGGACCACCGCACCGAACGACAATCCCTGCGCGGCTGGTGCCTACGAGCTGGTCGCCGCCCAGGGCGAAGCCAAGGCGACGCTGTTCGCCTCGGGCTCCGAGGTCGAGATTGCGGTCGCGGCCCAGAAGCAGCTCGCGGAACGCGGCGTCGCCTCGCGCGTTGTCTCCGTTCCCTCGCTGGAGCTGTTGTTAGCGCAACCAGAGGCCAAGCGCGCCGCCATCATCGGCAACGCGCCGGTGAAGATCGCGATCGAGGCTGCCGTGCGCTGGGGCTGGGACGCCGTGATTGGCCAGGATGGCGAATTCATCGGCATGCATTCGTTTGGCGAAAGCGGCCCTGCCAAGGAGCTTTACAAGCATTTCGGCATTACCGCCGAGGCCGCGGTTAACGCTGTGCTGAAGCGCGTTTCCTGAGAGTTGAGCTTGCCGCAAAAAAGGACTACCTAATCTCCCATATGATCAAGCACCGCCCGGCCGAACCGGGCGTCCGCCCCTAAAAAACCCTCGCAGGCGCGTATAGCGCGTTGTGCGGGATGACAACGGTCGTTGAAGGAGACGAAACATGGCAGTCCGCGTCGGAATTAACGGTTTTGGCCGCATCGGCCGCAACATCCTGCGGGCTATCGCCGAGTCCGGCCGCAAGGACATCGAGGTCGTCGGCATCAACGACCTCGGCCCGGTCGAGACCAACGCTCATCTCCTCCGCTTCGACAGCGTCCATGGCCGCTTTCCCGGCACCGTCACCGTCGACGGCGACTCCATCAGCCTCGGCAACGGCAAGATCAAGGTGACCGCCGAGCGCGATCCCTCGAAGCTGCCCTGGAAGGATCTCGGCGTCGACATTGCGATGGAATGCACCGGCATCTTCACCTCGAAGGACAAGGCTAGCGCGCATCTGACCGCAGGCGCCAAGCGCGTGCTGGTCTCCGCGCCCGCCGACGGCGCCGACGCCACCATCGTCTACGGCGTCAACCACGACACGCTGGCCAAGGATCACCTCGTCGTCTCCAACGGCAGCTGCACCACCAACTGCCTTGCGCCGGTTGCCAAGGTGCTGAACGATCTCGTCGGCATCGAGACCGGCTTCATGACCACGATCCACGCCTATACCGGCGACCAGCCGACGCTCGACACGATGCACAAGGATCTCTACCGCGGCCGCGCGGCGGCGATGTCGATGATCCCGACCTCGACGGGTGCTGCGAAGGCGATCGGCCTCGTGCTGCCCGAGCTGAAGGGCAAGCTCGACGGCGTCGCGATCCGCGTGCCGACCCCGAACGTCTCGGTCGTCGACCTCAAGATCGTCGCCAAGCGCGCCACCGACGCCAAGGAGATCAACGCGGCGATGAAGCGCGCCAGCGAGCAGCAGCTCAAGGGCATCCTCGGCTACACCAATGCGCCGAACGTCTCGATCGACTTCAACCACGACCCGCACTCCTCGACCTTCCACGAGGACCAGACCAAGGTGCAGAACGGCACGCTGGTGCGCGTGATGTCCTGGTACGACAACGAGTGGGGCTTCTCGAACCGCATGGCGGACACCGCAGCCGCGATGGCGAAGGTGATCTGAGGGAAGCCAAGGTGCTTCCTCACTGGATTGGCATCCCTGGCGTCATACTGTTGATCGCGTTGATCGCGTACGGATTTCGCCGGGGCCTCGCAGTGAAGTCTCCGAAAGACGGTGGAGGGAGCGGCGACCACGGCCATTCGCCTCCCACCGATTCCGACACTCCGACGCACGGATGATGAACGATGCCCGCTAAATTCCGCACCCTCGACGACGTCGACGTGAAGGGCAAGCGCGTGCTGTTGCGCGTCGACCTCAACGTGCCCATGGAGAGCGGGCGCGTCACCGACGCCACCCGGCTCGAGCGCGTGGCGCCGACCATCACCGAGCTCGCCGACAAGGGCGGCAAGGTCATCCTGCTCGCGCATTTCGGCCGGCCGAAGGGACGCGACGCCAAGGACTCGCTCAAGCCCGTCGCGGAGGCGCTGGCGAAGGTGGTGAAGAAGCCCGTCGCGTTTGCCGAGGATTGCATCGGCGAGCCCGCGGCCAAGGCGGTCGCCGGCCTGAAGGATGGCGACATCCTGTGCTTGGAAAACACCCGCTTCCACAAAGAGGAAGAAAAGAACGATCCCGCCTTCGTCGCGGAACTCGCGAAGCTCGGCGACATCTGGGTCAATGACGCGTTCTCGGCCGCGCACCGCGCCCACGCCTCGACCGAAGGTCTCGGCCACAAGCTGCCGGCCTATGCCGGCCGCACCATGCAGGCCGAGCTGGACGCGCTGGAGAAGGCGCTGGGCTCGCCGAGCAAGCCCGTGATCGCCATCATCGGCGGCGCCAAGGTCTCGACCAAGATCGACCTGTTGGAAAACCTCGTCACCAAGGTCGACGCGCTCGTGATCGGCGGCGGCATGGCCAACACGTTCCTGCACGCGCAGGGCGTTGCGGTCGGCAAGTCGCTGGCCGAGAAGGATCTTAGCCCCACCGCGCTGCGCATCATGGAGAAGGCGGAAGCCGCCAATTGCGCCATCATCCTCCCGGTCGACGCCACCGTCGCCTATCACTTCGCCGCCAACGCGCCGTCGCATGCCTATGGGCTCGATGCGATCCCGGCCGACGGCATGATCCTCGACGTCGGCCCGCAATCGATCGCGCGCGTCCATGCCGCGATCGACGATGCGGCGACGCTGGTCTGGAACGGCCCCCTGGGCGCATTCGAGATGCAGCCGTTCGACCGCGGCACGGTCGCGGCCGCCAAGCACGCCGCCGAGCGCACCAAGGCCAAGAAGCTGATCTCGATCGCGGGCGGCGGCGACACCGTCGCGGCGCTCAACCAGGCCCATGTGGCCGGAGACTTCACCTATGTGTCGACCGCCGGTGGCGCGTTCCTTGAATGGATGGAAGGCAAGCCCCTGCCCGGCGTTGAAGTTCTGCGTAGCAAGTAATCAAGCGGCCTTTGAGGCCCCAACGGGAGACAAAGACAGATGGCTCGGATCACGTTACGTCAATTGCTCGACCACGCGGCGGAGAACGATTACGGCGTACCGGCCTTCAACATCAACAACATGGAGCAGGCGCTGGCCATCATGGACGCGGCCAACCAGGTCGATGCGCCCGTCATCATCCAGGCCTCGCGCGGCGCGCGCTCCTATGCCAACGACGTCATGCTCAAGCACATGATGGACGCGGTGACCGAGATCTATCCGCACATTCCGGTCTGCGTTCATCTCGACCACGGCAACGAGCCGGCGACCTGCATGACCGCGATCCAGGCCGGCTTCACCTCGGTGATGATGGACGGCTCGCTCAAGGCCGACGGCAAGACCCCCGGCGACTGGGGCTACAATGTCGGCGTCACCAAGACCGTCACCGACATGGCCCATCTCGGCGGCATCTCGGTCGAGGGCGAGCTCGGGGTGCTCGGTTCGCTCGAGACCGGCATGGGCGACAAGGAAGACGGCCACGGCGCCGAAGGCAAGCTCAGCCACGACCAGCTGCTGACCAATCCGGACGAGGCCGTGAAGTTCGTGCAGGAGACCAAGGTCGACGCGCTCGCGATCGCGATGGGCACCTCGCACGGCGCTTACAAATTCACCCGCAAGCCCGACGGCGACATCCTCGCCATGAACGTGATCGAGGAGATCCACCGCAAGCTGCCGAACACGCATCTCGTCATGCACGGCTCCTCCTCGGTGCCGCAGGACCTGCAGGACATCATCAACGCCTATGGCGGCAAGATGAAGCCGACCTGGGGCGTGCCGGTGGCCGAGATCCAGCGCGGCATCAAGAACGGCGTGCGCAAGATCAACATCGACACCGACAACCGCATGGCGATGACCGGCCAGATCCGGAAAGTTCTGAAGGACAACCCGGAAGAGTTCGATCCGCGCAAGTACCTGAAGCCGGCGATGGAAGCCATGACCAAGCTGTGCAAGCAGCGCCTGCAGGAGTTCAACACCGCAGGCCAGGCCTCCAAGATCAAGAAGGTGCTGACCACCGCCGAGATGGCCAAGCGCTACGCCAAGGGCGAGCTCGATCCCCGGGTCGCCTAAGGCCTCCGTCACATCCTCCCGTCCTTTCCGGGACACGCGAAGCGTGGGCCCGGAATCCATAACCACAGCCTGGGGTTATGGATTCCGGGCCTGCGCGTTTCGGCGCATCCCGGAATGCCAGAAAGACCCTTTACCCTGCGACGAACGATAACTCGGCAATTGCCCGAGAACGGTCTATTTTCACGGGCAAGGGCAGAATCGTTTTGGGAGGACCTCTCGATGAATCTGACTGAGCTCAATGGGATAGCGACCGCCATGGTCGCGTCCGGCAAGGGCATCCTTGCCGCCGACGAATCCTCCGGCACCATCAAGAAGCGCTTCGACGCCATCGGCGTGGAATCGACCGAGGAGAACCGCCGTGACTATCGCGAAATGCTGTTTCGCGCCAAGGACGCCATGAGCCAGTACATCTCCGGCGTGATCCTCTATGACGAGACGATCTGGCAGAATGCCAAGGACGGCACGCCGCTGGTCAAGCTGATCGAGCAGGCCGGCGCCATTCCCGGCATCAAGGTCGACGAAGGCACGCAGGCCTTGCCGATGTGCCCGGGAGAGTTGGTCACGGTGGGGCTCGACAAGCTCGCCGAACGCTTGAAGAAATATTACGAGCGCGGCGCGCGCTTTGCCAAATGGCGCGCGGTGATCGACATCGGCAGCAGCATCCCCTCGATGACCGCGATCAGCGTCAACGCCCACGCGCTGGCGCGCTATGCCGCGCTGTGCCAGGCCGCCCAGATCGTGCCGATCGTCGAGCCGGAGGTGCTGATGGACGGCGACCACGACATCGAGCGCTGCTACGAGGTGACGAGCCGCGTGCTCAACAAGACCTTCCAGGAATTGCGCGTGCAGCGCGTGGCGCTGGAAGGCATGGTGCTGAAGCCGAACATGGCGATATCAGGCAAGAAATGTCCGAAGCAGGCCTCGGTCGAGGAGGTCGCGGAGAAGACGATACGGCTGCTGAAGGCCTGCGTGCCGGCGGCGGTGCCCGGCATCGCCTTCCTGTCCGGCGGCCAGTCGGACGAGGAGGCGACCGCCCATCTCAACGCCATGCACAAGCTCGGTCCGCTGCCTTGGGGCCTGACCTTCTCCTACGGCCGCGCGCTGCAGGCCGCGCCGCAGAAGGCCTGGTCGGGCAAGCCTGAGAACGTCGCGGCCGGCCAGCGCGCCTTCAGTCATCGCGCCCGCATGAACGGCCTCGCCTCCAAGGGCGAATGGCAAAGCAGCCTGGAACAGAAGGCAGCCTAGACCTTGTCGAACAAACCGCCTCCGCCGCGCCCGGCGCCGCGCCTCTATCTCGCGACACCCGTCGTCGATGATCCCGCGACGCTGGTCGCCGAGCTGCCGGGGCTGATCGCGTCCGCCGACATCGCCGCCGTGCTGCTGCGGCTGAAGGAGACCGATCAGCGCGGCATGATCTCGCGCGTCAAGGCATTGGCGCCGCCGGTGCAGAAGACGGGCGCGGCACTCCTCGTCGACGGCCATCCTGATATCGTCGCGCGCGGCGGCGCCGACGGCGCGCACCTGCCTGGCATCGCCGCGCTGAAGGAGGCGCTGCCGTCGCTCAAGCCGGATCGCATCGCCGGTGTCGGCGGGCTGACGACGCGGCACCACTCCATGGATGCCGGCGAGATGGGCGCGGATTACGTGCTGTTCGGCGAGCCCGATGCGAAAGGCCAGCGTCCCTCGGCGCAAGCGATCGCCGAGCGGCTCGACTGGTGGGCCGAGCTGTTCGAGCCGCCCTGCGTCGGCTTTGCCACCACGCTGGACGAGGCCTACGATTTCGCCGCCAGCGGCGCCGATTTCGTGCTGGTCGGCGACTTCATCTGGGCCGATCCGCGCGGGCCCAAGGCCGCCCTGATCGAGGTCGATGCCGCGATCAAGAAGGCTCATGCGACGGCACTGGCCGGCGAAGATCCTGCGAGCCAAGATCCTGCGGGCCAGGAGCACGGCTAGCGCCCGACATGAAGCTCCCGTGCATCACCATGCTCGCCACGCTGCTGCTGACAGTGCCCGCGGCCGCGCAGCTGCAGATCACCCCGCCGGCGACGACGCCGAGCGCACCGGCAGAGAAGCAGAAGCCAAAGCCGCCCGCCCCTGCCAAGAAGAAGGAGGCAGCACCGGCGCCGAAGCCTACGGCATCTCCCAAGCCGTCCGCTTCGCCCAAGCCGGCAACCGTGATCCCCGCGCCGCCGTCCGACGATCCCAACGTCGACCTCGTGTTCGGCGCCTATCAGCGCGGGCAATACAAGACCGCGTTCGAGCTCGCCACGGTGCGCGCACAAGCGGGCGATGCCAAGGCGATGACCATGCTCGGCGAGCTCTATTCCAACGCGATGGGCATAAGGCGCGATTACGCCAAGGCGGCCGAATGGTACAAGCGCGCCGCCGATGCCGGCGATCGCGAGGCGATGTTCGCGCTCGCCATGCTGCGTATCTCTGGCCGCGGCGGCCCGGTCGACAAAAGCGAGGCGGTCAGGCTGATGGCCTCCGCCGCCAAGCTCGGCGAGCCCAAGGCGGCCTACAACCTCGCTCTGCTCTACCTGGACGGCCAGACGCTGCCGCAGGACGTCCGGCGTTCGGCGGAACTGCTGCGCCAGGCCGCCGATGCAGGCCTGCCCGAAGCGCAATACGCGCTCGCGACCTTCTACAAGGAAGGCACCGGTGTGCCGAAGGACCCCGAACGCGCGGTGCGGCTGCTCCAGGCCGCCGCGATCGCCGACAATGTCGATGCCGAGGTCGAATATGCCATCGCGATGTTCAACGGCACCGGCACGCCGAAGAACCAGCCGGCAGCCGTCGCCCTGCTTCGCAAGGCCTCCCGCCAGGGCAGCGCGATCGCACAGAACCGGCTGGCCTGGGTGCTGATCAACGGCGTCGGCACGCCCGTGGACAAGATCGAAGGCTTCAAATGGCACCTGGTGGCCAAGACGGCCGGCAAGGGCGACCCCGAGCTCGACAAGCAGCTTTCCGATCTGCCGGCCGATGACCGCGCCAAGGCCGAGGCCGCCGCCAGGAAGTGGCTCGGGTCCAAATGACTTGACGCGGGGCCCCTCACGGGGCACCCAATCCCCCAAACAGGCGCGTTTCCGCGCCCCTCCCCCCGATCAAGACCAGAAGCATATGCTGTATTCCGCCACTATCAACGTCATGGTCAAGGCGGCGCGCCGCGCCGGCCGCAGCCTCAAGCGCGATCTCGGCGAGATCGAGCATCTCCAGGTCTCGCTGAAGGGACCGGCCAATTTCGTCTCGCTCGCCGACAAGCGCGCCGAGGAGATCCTCTACCAGGACCTCGCCAAGGCCCGGCCCGGCTACGGCTTCATCGGCGAGGAAGGGGGCAACCGCGAGGGCACCGACAAGAGCCACACCTGGATCGTCGATCCCTTAGACGGCACCACCAACTTCCTGCACGGCATCCCGCAATTTGCGATCTCGATCGGGCTCGCCCGCGAGGGCACCGTGATCGCCGGCGTGATCTACAACCCCGCCAATGACGAGCTCTACATCGCCGAGCGCGGCAAGGGCGCCTTCCTCAACGACCAGCGCCTGCGCGTCGCCGGCCGCCGCCAGCTGAGCGAGTGCGTGGTGGCCTGCGGCCTGCCCCATATCGGCCGCGGCGACCACGAGGAATTCCGCCGCGAGATGACCGCGATCCAGGACCGCGTCGCGGGCTTGCGCCGTTTCGGCGCCGCATCGCTCGATCTCGCCTTCGTCGCCGCCGGCCGGCTCGACGGTTATTGGGAGCGCGATTTGCAATCCTGGGACATCGCCGCCGGTATGCTGATGGTGCGCGAAGCCGGCGGTACCATCAGCGATATCGCAACGCCGGGCGACCCGCTGGTCACCGGGCACGTCGTGTGCGGGAATGAGTACGTGCACGGGGAGCTGGTGAAGATCTTGCGGAAGCCGGCTTAAGGCGGAAGCTCGCGCTCCACATTCCCCTGTCATTCCGGGGCGCGCCTCTTGGCGCGAGCCCGGAATCCATTGATCCTCGTCAATGGTGGCCCGCTGGATTCCGGGCTCGTGCTTCGCACGCCCCGGAATGACGGGGGTGCATCAGTGGCCGGTGTGCGCCCGCGCCGGTCGGCCGTGCGCTTCAGCTTCCCGCGCCGCGTTCGGCTCCCTGTCCCCGCCCAGCACGCGCTGCACCGAGACGAAGAACACCGGCACCATCAACAGCGCCAGGATCACCACCGCAATCATGCCGCCCATCACCACGCTGCCGAGCGCCTGCTGGCTGGCGCCGCCGGCGCCGTGGGCGATGGCCATCGGCAGCACGCCGCAGATGAAGGCAAGGCCGGTCATCAAAATGGGGCGGAAGCGCAGGCGGCAGGCTTCGATGGTGGCTTCGACCAGCGGCTTGCCTTCCTTCCGCAAGTCTTTCGCGAACTCGATGATCAGGATCGCGTCCTTGGCGGCGAGGCCGATGATGGTGATCAGGCCGACGGTGAAATAGACGTCGTTGGGCAGGCCGCGCAGCATGGCGGCAGTGACCGCGCCGACGATGCCGAGCGGCACGGTGAGCAGCACCGCGAGCGGAATGGTCCAGCTCTCGTAGAGCGCGGCGAGGCACAGGAACACCACGAACACCGACAGCGCGAGCAGGAACGGCGCCTGCGAGCCCGACAGCTTCTCCTGTAGCGACTGTCCGGTCCATTCATAGCCGAAACCGCGCGGCAACCGGTCGGCGAGCCGCTCCATCTCGGTGATGGCATCGCCCGAGGTGAAGCCGGGCCTGGCCTCGCCGGAGATGCGCACCGCCGGATAATAGTTGAAGCCGGCGATCTGCGTCGGGCCGCGCGCCCATTCGATCGTGGTGAAGGACGAGAACGGCACCAGCTGGCCGCGGCTGTTCTTGACGTTGTAGTTGAGGATGTCCTCGGCCCGCATGCGGTCGCGCGCGTCCGCCTGCACCACGACGCGCTGCATGCGGCCGCGGTTCGGGAAGTCGTTGATGTAGTTCGAGCCGAGATTGGTCGAAATGGTGTTGTTGATGTCCTCGAAGGTGACGCCGAACGCGCCGGCCTTCTCGCGGTCGATCATGAGATTGACCACGCCCGCCTCGGGCAGGCCTTCGATATAGACCTTCTGCAGCACCGGGCTGGCATTGGCCTCCGCGATCAGCTGGTCGGCGGCGCGCATCAATTGCTGATAGCCCTTCTGGCCGCGATCCTGGAGGCGAAACGAGAAGCCGGACGAGTTGCCGAGATTGTCGATCGGCGGCGGCTGCAGCGCCGAGATTTTTGCGTCGCGGATCGACGAGCCCAGGTCGCGGTTGACGTCGTTGACGATCGCGGCAGCGGAGTCCTTCGGCCCGCGCTCCGACCAGTCCTTCAGCGTGATGAAGGCCTGGGCGGTGTTCATGCCCTGGCCGGAGAAGCTGAAGCCGGTGAGGAAGGTGACGTTGTCGACGCCCGGCCGCGCGGCGAGATATTTTTCGACCTTCTCGATCACGGCCTCGGTGCGGGCATAGGACGAATCCGAGGGCGTCTGGACGTCGGTGGTGATGAAGCCCTGGTCGTCGACGGGCAGGAAGCCGCCGGGCAGGTTGACGAAGGCCCAGGACAGGCCGACCAGCAGCGCGGCATAAACCAGCATCAGGCGGCCGGTGCGATTCAGCGAAAAGCCGACGGTGCGCGAATAGCGTTCCTTGACGCCTTCGAGCATGCGGTTGAACCAGCCGAACACGAAGTTGGTCGAATGACCGTGCCCCTTTGCCACAGGCTTCAACAGCGTCGCGCACAGCGCCGGCGTCAACGACAGCGCCAGGAAGGCGGAGAAGCCGATCGCGGCGACCATGGTGACGGAGAACTGGCGGTAGATGATGCCGACCGAGCCCGGGAAGAACGCCATCGGCACGAACACCGCCATCAGCACCAGCGTGATGCCGATGATGGCGCCGGTGATCTGCGACATGGCTTTCCGCGTCGCTTCCTTCGGCGGCAGGCCTTCCTCGGCCATGATCCGCTCGACGTTCTCGACCACGACGATGGCGTCGTCGACGAGGATGCCGACCGCCAGCACCATGCCGAACATCGAGAGCATGTTGATGGAATAGCCGGCGAGCAGCAGCGTGGAGCAGGCGCCCAGCAGCGCCACCGGGACCACGATGGTCGGAATGATGGTGTAGCGGATGTTCTGCAGGAACAAGAACATCACCACGAACACCAGCACCACGGCTTCGACCAGCGTCGTCAGCACCTTCTCGATCGAGGCCTCGACCACAGGCGTGATGTTGTAGGGGATCTCGTAGGTGATGTTGGCCGGGAAGAAGCGCGACAGCTCCTTCATCTTCGCTTCGACCGCGCTGGCGGTCGCCAGCGCATTGCCGGTCGGCGACATCAGGACCGACAGGCCCGCCGTCGGCTTGCCGTCGAGGCGCGTGTTGAACTGGTAGCTGAGGCCGCCGACCTCGATGCGCGCGACGTCGCGCAGGCGCACGGTCGAGCCGTCGGCATTGGCGCGCAGGATGATGGCGCCGAACTCGTCGGGCGAGGAGAGCTGGCCTTTGACCAGCACCAGTGCCGAGGTGCGCTGGTTCGAGGTCGACGGC
The DNA here is from genome assembly GCF_020193715.1 of Bradyrhizobium sp. IC4060. NCBI lineage: Bacteria > Pseudomonadati > Pseudomonadota > Alphaproteobacteria > Hyphomicrobiales > Nitrobacteraceae > Bradyrhizobium > Bradyrhizobium sp. IC4060. The sequence goes on from NZ_JADYVJ010000003.1 coordinate 444,429, forward strand.
TCGGCGCCGATGCTGCCGGAAGCGACCTGCGCGTTCTGCGCGGTGATGGCCTTGTTGACGTCGTCGGCGGTCAGGCCATAGCCGACCAGCTTGGCCGGATCGACCCAGACACGAAGCGAGCGCTCGGTCGAGTACAGTGTGGCGCGGCCGACGCCGGGAATGCGGCGGATCTCGCCGAGCACGTTGCGGATCATGAAGTCGCCGAGGCCGACTTCATCCAGGCTGCCGTCAGTCGAGTTCAGCGTGATGATCTGCAGCACTGCGCTCGAGGCTTCCTCGATCAGGATGCCCTGCTGCATCACCGCGCGCGGCAGGCGCGCCTCGACGCGCTTGATGCGGTTCTGGACCTCGACCGAGGCGGCACTGGTGTCGGTGCCCGGCTGGAAATTGGCGATGATCTCGACCTGGCCGAGCGAGTCGCTGGTCGATTCGAAATTGAGGATGTTGGCGGCGCCGTTGAGCTCCTCCTCGATCAGCCGCGTGACGCTATTGTAGAGGTTTTCCGGCGAGGCGCCGGGATAGCTGGTCGAGACCGAGATCGAGGGCGGCGCGATGATCGGATATTGCGCGATCGGCAGCAGCGGCACCGCGATCGCGCCGATCAAGCAGATGAACAGCGCGACCACCCAGGCGAAGATCGGCCTGTCGATGAAGAAACTCGGCATTGGCCGTTTTATCCTCGTTGTTCGGTTAGACCCTCATGGTGAGGAGCGCGGAACGCGCGCTCCGGACGATGCCGCGCATCGCCGCGAGAACCATGAAGGCCCGGCTCTCTCCCGCGGCCATCCTTCGAGACGCCCGCTTGCAGCGGGCTCCTCAGGTTAAGGACGACACTTGCTGCGCGGAGCGTTACCGCGTGAGCTGTTGAGCGTGCCGGTTGTCTGCGGTCGCTTCCGCCTCCGACCAGGATTGCGGCTTGACCTTGTCGCCGGCCGCGAATTTCTGGAAGCCTTCGACCACGACCTTGTCGCCGGACTTCAGGCCTTCGGTGATGAACCAGAGGCCGTCCTGCACCGAGCCGGTGCGCACCGGCTGCACCGCGATGTGATTGTCGTCCTTGACGACGAACACCTCGCTGCCGCCGCCGCCATTGCGCTGGATCGCCTGCTGCGGCACCGCGATCGCATCGGAATCGAGACCCTGGTCGATGCGGACCCGGACATACATGCCCGGGAGCAGCTCGCGCTTGGGATTGGGGAACTCGCCGCGCAACGTCACCTGCCCGGTGTGGGCGTCGACCTTGGCGTCGGAGAACAGCAGCTTGCCGTCGAGCGAATAGATGGTGTTGTCGTCGAGCACGAGGCGCACCTTGGCGGCATCGGCGGCGATGCGATCGAGGTCGCCGGTCTCGAAGGCGCGGCGGAGCTGGTTGAGCTCGGTCACCGACTGGGTAAAGTCGGCATAGATCGGATCGAGCTGCTGGATGGTGGCGAGATTGGTCTCGTTCTGCACGGCGAGCGCGCCCTCGCTGACGAGGGCCGCGCCGACCACGCCGTCGATCGGCGCACGCACGGTGGCGTAGTCGAGATTAAGCCTGGCCCGCGCGAGCTCGGCCTTGCGGCCCTCGACCTCGGCATGGGCCTGGCGTTCGGCCGCAATCGCCTTCTCGTTCTCGGCTTCGGGCGCGGCGCGATCCCTGGTCAGGGTGGCGATACGATGCGCCTGCTGCTTGGCCTGCGCCAATGCCGCTTCGGCCTTCGCCAGCGCGGCCTCGTTGGCCATGACCTCGACCTCGAACGGGCGCGGATCGATGCGGTAGAGCGGATCGCCGGCCCTGACCTCGCTGCCCTGGCGGAACAGGCGCTCTACCACGATGCCGGACACGCGCGGCCGGACTTCGGAGACCCGGGTCGGGGCGATGCGGCCCGGCAGCTCGCGCACCACGGCGCGCGGCTGCGGCTTGACGATAACGATGCTGACGTCAGGGGCAGGCGGCTGGGCGGCGGACACCGCGGAACTGGATTCCTCGCAAGCACCCAGCAGCGGCGCAAGGGCCGCGAGCATCATTGCAACGCATGCCGATCGCGCTCGAATTCCAAACATGAAGTGGGATGCCCCGATTGTTGAAACTGATCATGCTCGCGCGAAGCCCGTTCTGGACCTTTTGCACGCGGCTGATGCCGCCAAAATAGAATGCATCTGCTGCGATGCAACGCATGGCGCGGGCGGCTCATTGTCACACAGCTTATCCCGTTGAAATCAGGAGGCTTTTGCGGTGTAACTTGATTGTGAATCTAAGTTCCACCGGCGCGTGCTGCGGCGGAACACCGCAATTACTCGGCGGCCTTCATCCGGTAATGGCTGACGCCCCATTCTGTTCCGTCGGCGTAACCGAACAGGCCCGAGGTCGCGAGCAGGAACCAGCGCCAGCGACGCATCCAGAGAGCGGTCTCCTCGCCGTGGACCCCGTGCAAGGAGGCTTCGATGGCCTCGCGATGGGCATCGAAATTGGCCAGCCAGTCGTTGGCGGTGCGCTGGTAGTGCGTGCCGCTCCAGCACCATTCCTTCTCGATGGCAAAGATATCGTCGAACTGCCTGACGAGGTGATGGCTCGGCATCAGCCCGCCTGTGTAGACGTATTGCGCGATCCAGTCGTCGCGATCGGCCGGGTCAGGCAGATGCGAGCCGGACCGGTGGGTGACGACGTGCATGAAGAACCGTCCCTCCGGCGCGAGCCATGACCGCACGCGCGTCATCAGCTTGCGCCAGTTGCTCATCCGCTCGAACATCTCGACCGAGACGATCCGGTCGAACTGGCCATCGGGCGCGAACACGTTCATGTCGGCCGTGACCACGCGCAGATTCAGCAGCCCGCGCCGCCGCGCCTCCTCCTCGACGGAGGCGCGCTGCGCCTGCGAGGCCGCGACCGCCGTCACCGTCGCGTGCGGAAATTGCCGTGCCATCCACAGCGACAGCGAGCCCCAGCCACAGCCAAGCTCCAGAATGGCCTGGCCGTCGGTCAGGCCGGCATGCTCGACGGTCTGGCGCAGCGCCTCCTCCTCCGCCTCCCGCAAGGTGGTCGCGTCGGTCTTGTAGAAGCAGGAGGAGAATTTGCGTTTGGGGCCGAGCAAGTCGGCGAAGAAGGCCGCGGGCACCTCGTCATGCCCCGCTGCCGCGCCCTCGGCGATCGGCCGCAGCATCATCCGCCCGGCGAAGGCGGCATCGTCGCCGAGGCCCAGCCCGGACAGGCGCGTCGCCATGCGGGAGCACAGGCGCTGGATCGCGGCGCGGATCACCACGTCCGGCAGCGGCACACGCTCGGCAGTCCCGATGATCGCGGAAACGACGCTCATGCGCCCCCCGAATGGCGAACTTCTGCAGAGACCTGCTTATCAAAGCACCGCTTCCGGTCCGGGTTCCCCGAGCTGTCCCCGAAATCGGCGCATCCGGCGCTTTTTTTGGGCCGGCGCTGTGCCATAGTGCGCGCCGCAAGCAAGCTTTACGTAACGGATGATACCGGCATGCGGTCTGGCACTTCCCGATCCACCATGGACATCGAGTACACCAAACTGTCCTCGCCCAGCGTCTTCCTGGTGCGGATGCTGGTCTTCCTGGTGCTGTGCACGCTGGTGAGCGTGGTGCTCTACAAGCAGATCGTCCAGGCCTTCTTCGCCAATCCCGGGCTCAACGCCCTGATCGCGGGGGTGCTGTTCATCGGCATCATCCTGGCCTTCCGCCAGGTCATCCGGCTCTATCCCGAAGTCTCCTGGGTCAACAATTTCCGCGTCGCCGATCCCGGCCTGGCGCCGGCCCGCCACCCCAAGCTGCTGGCGCCGATGGCTGCGATCCTTGGCGGGGAGCGCTCGGGGCGGATGACCATCACCCAGACCACGATGCGGCACCTGCTCGATTCGATCGCGACCCGCCTGGACGAGGCCCGCGACATCTCCCGCTACATGACCGGCCTCTTGGTCTTCCTCGGCCTGCTCGGCACCTTCTGGGGCCTGATCGAGACGGTGGGCTCGGTGGGCAAGGTGATCGACGGGCTCAAGGTCGGGAGCGATTCCGGGGCGCTGTTCGACACGCTGAAGGAAGGCCTCGCCGCCCCGCTCGGCGGCATGGGCATCTCCTTCTCCAGCTCGCTGTTCGGCCTCGCCGGCTCGCTGATCCTCGGCTTCCTCGATCTGCAATCGAGCCAGGCGCAGAACCGCTTCTACACCGATCTCGAAGACTGGCTCGCCACCACAGTGCGCGAGTATGGCAACGGCGAGGCGCCTGTCGCGACCGGCGGCGGCGTCGCCAGCGGCGAGCTTCAGGCCGCGGTCGAACGGCTGCGGTCCGTGCTCGAGGAAGGCAGCGCCGGCCGCGGCACCACCGCGGCGATGGCGAGCCTTGCCGAAGCCATCCAGGCGCTGGTCTCGCACATGCGCACCGAGCAGCAGATGATCCGCGAATGGGCCGACGGCCAGGGCGAGCAGAACCGCGAGATCCGCCGCCTGCTGGAGCGGATCGCGCGCCAGCCCGAGAAGAGTTGAGACGGTGTTGTGCCCCGGACGCGACGCAGCATGAAATGATGCATCGCTGAGCCGGGGCCCAGCGTCAGGGACAAGATGGGTCCCGGCTCTGCGCAGCAGCGTTGCACGCTGCACCGCGTCCGGGACACAAGAGTGGAGACGGATGACATGGCCCTTGCCCGCGCCCGCCGCAGCGAAGGCGGTCTCAACTACTGGCCCGGCTTCGTCGACGCGCTGTCGACGCTGGTGCTGTCGATCGTGTTCCTGCTGTCGGTGTTCCTCGTGGTGCAGTTCTTCCTGTCGCAGGAGGTCACCGGCAAGGACAAGGCGCTGGAGCAGCTCAACGCCAAGATCGCTCAGCTCAACGAGCTGTTGTCGCTGGAGAAGCTCGGCAAGCTCACCCTCGACGACCAGGTCTCGTCGCTGAAAGCCGGGCTCGCCTCGGCCGAGTCCGAGCGCGACCGCATCAAGGGTCTCTATGACGGCTTGGCTGCCGCCGGCAACGATGCGCAAGGCAAGACCGCCGAGCTCGGCAAGGCATTGGACTCGGAGAAGGCGGTCTCGGCGCGGGCGCTGGCGCAGATCGAGGTGCTGAACCAGCAGATCAGCGCGCTGCGCCGGCAATTGGCGGCGCTGGAGGAGGCGCTCGATGCCTCCGAGAAGCGCGACAAGGAATCGCAGAACCGCATCGCCGACCTCGGCTCCCGCCTCAACGTCGCCCTGGCACAACGCGTGCAGGAATTGTCGCGCTACCGCTCGGAATTCTTCGGCCGGCTGCGCGCCATCCTCGGCAACCGCCCCGACATCCGCATCGTCGGCGACCGCTTCGTGTTCCAATCCGAAGTGTTCTTCGACACCGGCCAGGCGGTGCTGCTGCCCGAGGGCCGCGCCGAGCTCGACACCTTGGCAGCGGCGCTGATCGAGCTCGACAAGAAGATCCCGAGCGACATCCCCTGGGTGCTGCGCGTCGACGGCCATACCGACGTGCGGCCGGTGAGCGGCGCGAACTTCAGGTCGAACTGGGACCTGTCCGCGGCGCGCTCGATCTCAGTGGTGCAATATCTGGTCTCGCTCGGCGTGCCCGCCCAGCGCCTCGTCGCGGCCGGCTTCGGCGAATTCCAGCCGCTCGATACCGGCAACACCGAGGAGGCCTACAAGCGCAACCGCCGCATCGAGCTGAAGCTGACGGAGCGGTAGTGAGCGCGCTCCACCTCCGCCTTTACCGACTCGAAGACGAAGCCGTCGCGATCGATCTCTGGCATCGCACCTGGCAGCAGGCCTATCCGCAGATCGACTTCGCCGCACGGCTGGAATGGTGGCGCGAGCGCTGGCTGAGGGATCTGGTGCCGAAGGCCCAGATCGTGGTGGCGGAGCAGGACGGCGCGCTGGTCGGTTTCGTCACCATCGACGGCGAAGGCTATCTCGACCAGCTCGTCGTCGATCCCGCGCATTGGGGCTCCGACGCGGCAAGGCTGCTGGTGGACGAGGCCAAGCGGCTGTCGCCCTCGGGCGTCACGCTGCTCGTCAACAAGGACAATGCCCGCGCGATCCGCTTCTACGAGCGCAACGGCTTCGCCCATGCGGGCGACGACGTGAACCCGACCTCGGGGCGGCCGGTGTTGAAGATGGTGTGGAAGGCGTGAGGTCCCCGGTACTCTCCGCCGTATGAGGCGTCTACGCGCCCTCGAACTGCAGCCGCGCCAGCCGCGCATAGAGCCCGTTCGCCGCGACGAGCTCGGCATGCGTGCCCTGCTCGACGATCCGGCCCTGGTCCATCACCAGGATGCGGTCGCAGGAGAGCACGGTGGCGAGGCGGTGGGCGATGACGAGCGTGGTGCGGTGGCGCATCAGCTCTTCCAGCGCGGTCTGCACCAGCGTCTCGCTTTCGGCGTCGAGCGCGGAGGTGGCTTCGTCCAGCAGCAACAGCGGCGCGTCGCGCAGGATGGCGCGTGCGATCGCAATGCGCTGGCGCTGGCCGCCGGAGAGCGTCACGCCGCGCTCGCCGAGCGCAGTCTCGAAACCTTCAGGCAGGCGGCGGATGAATTCGGCGGCATGGGCGAGCTCGGCGGCGCGCTCGACCTCGGCATCGGTCGCATCGGGCCGGCCGAAGCGGATGTTCTCGCGGGCGCTCGCGGCGAACACCACGGATTCCTGCGGCACCAATGCGATGCGCGCGCGGAAATCGCCGGGGTCGGCGGACCTGACCGGCACGCCGTCGAGCAAGATCGTCCCGCTGCGCGGATCGTAGAAGCGCAGCAGCAGATGAAAGATGGTGCTCTTGCCGGCCCCGGAGGGACCGACGATCGCGACCTTCTCGCCGGGGCGCACGGTGAACGACACCGCGTCGAGCACCTTGACGTCGGACCGCGCCGGATAGGCGAAGCTGACCCGATCGAAGCCGACCTCGCCGCGCGCCGGCACCGGCAGCGCAAGCGGCGTCGCAGGCGCGGTGATCTCGGGCTTGACGTGGAGGATCTCGAACAGGCGCTCGGCCGCGCCCGACGCCGCCGAGACCTCGCCCCAGACCTCGCTGAGCTGGCCGAGCCCCGCTGCGGCGAACACCGCATACAGCACGAACTGGCCGAGCCGGCCCGGCGTGATCGCGCCGGTGAGCACGTCATGCGAGCCGATCCAGAGGATGGCGACCACGCTTGCGAACACGATGAAGATGATGATCGCCGTGAGCACGGCGCGGGCCTGGGTCGAGGTGCGCGCGGCTTCATAGGCCTGCTCGACCTCGCCGCCGAAACGCTTCTCGGCAAATTGCTCGCTGGTATAGGCCTGCACGGTGCGGATCGCGCCGACCAGCTCGCCGGCATAGGCGGAGGCGTCGGCGAGCGTGTCCTGCGCATTGCGCGACAGGCGCCGCACCCAGCGCCCGAACGCCACCAGCGGCAGCACGATCAAAGGGATGGCCAGCAGCACGAAGCCCGACAGCTTCGGGCTCGTGATCACCATCATCGCCGTCGCGCCGAGGAACATCATCAGGTTGCGCAGCGCGATCGAGACGGAGGCACCGACCGCCGATTTCAGCTGGGTGGTGTCGGCAGTGAGGCGCGAGATCAATTCGCCGCTGCGGGCGGAATCGAAGAAGGCGGGAGAGAGCGACAGCAGATGGGCGAAGACGTCGCGCCGGAGATCGGCGACGATGCGTTCGCCGATCGTCATCACGAGGTAGTAGCGCGCGGCACTGGCGATCGCGAGCACGGCGACGACCGCGAGCATCACCGAGAAGTAGCTGTTGATCAGCTCGATGCCCTCGGGCGTCAGGCCGAAATCGATCATCCGGCGCACCGCGACCGGCACCAGCAGCGTGGTCAGCGCGGCGATCGTGAGCGCGACGAAGGCCAGCGCCGCGCGACCGCGATAGCGGATCACATACGGCGCGAGCGCGAGCAGCGGCCGCAACTTGGCGCGGCCCTTGGCCGGCGCTTCGATCAGCTCGGCCTCGATCGAGGGATTGTCCGCGGCGTTCATTGCGGGCCGTTCGACATCGTGGTCATCCAGCCGTTCCACTGCGCTCATGAGATCCGACCCGTTGCATTGATCTGCTCCCAATAGGCCGGTGCAGGAGTAGTGGCAAATCCGGGAAGTCCCTTAGGGGCAAACCCGGTCCAGCGCGCGGGCATGGCTTGTTTTGCGGGGTTTCGTGAGGTATAGAGCCGCCCAAATCCGTCATTCGCGAGCCACCCAAGAAGGCGCCGGAGCGCCGAGGAATTGCCATGAAAGCCGAAATTCACCCGAATTATCATACGATTAAGGTCGTCATGACCGACGGAACCGAGTACCTGACCCGCTCGACCTGGGGCAAGGAAGGCGACACGCTGAACCTCGACATCGACCCGAAGTCGCACCCGGCCTGGACCGGCGGCTCCGCCCAGATCATGGACCGCGGCGGCCGCGTCTCGCGCTTCCAGAAGAAGTTTTCGGGCTTTCTCAAGAAGGATTGAGCCGGCCGCAAGGCTGGAGATGAAAACGCCCCCGGGGAGACCGGGGGCGTTTTTTGTTTCTAGCCGTCATTCCGGGGCGCGACAAAGTCGCGAGCTACGATGCGCAATTGCGCATCTGAGAATCCATAACCTCGATCGGGAGTATGGATTCCGGGCCCGCGCCAAGAGGCGCGTCCCGGAATTACGATTGTTGATAGACCCTACCGCTCGAACGCGGCCTTCAGCGCGTTGAGGTGCGGCACCAGCGGGTTGCCGATCGTGGCCTGCTCGGCCGGCGGGGTGTGGATCGTGCTGTCGAGGCGGCGGACGCGGGTCTGCAGGCTCATCGAGCGATGGATCAGGTCCTGAAGCTGCGCGGGCAGCTTCTCGATGGTGTCGGCGGGACCGGGATCGGCGGCGGTGAGCTTGACCTTGGTCTTCTCGCGATTGGCCTGGCTTAGCGTCATCTCGCCTTCCTTGACCGCGCGGTGCAGCAGCAGCCAGGAGGCGAGCTGCATCAGGCGCGTGGTGAGGCGCATGCTCTCGGTCGCATAGGTGAGGCTGACGGCGCGGTCGAGCGCCTTGGCCTCGACGCGGCCGGCGCCGTCGAGATAGGCGGCGGTCTCCTCGACGAGGTCCATGCCCTCACGGAACAAATTGCCGAACGCCGCAGAATTGGTGAATCGCTCACTGAGCTGAACGAGCGCGCCGTCGGCCTGCAAACGTTCCATGGTTAACGCCTCTTACGCAACTGTTTGACTGCCCGGCTTTGCCGCCGGCTTATGATGAACAAATCATTGCGCGGGCGGGACGCGGAGTCCAGTGACAAGCGCGGATATGGTTTCCGCGGGTCAATCCTTTCGAATGCAACCGGGATGAGAGGTGCAAACCGGGCAGTGAACGCAAAAAAAGAGCCGCCGGAGACCGGCGGCTTTGAAAGTTGATAACAGGGAGGCGTCAAACAGAGTGGACAGGAGCCACTCGGTGTCCAAACGAGGACAGTTCCAGTCATAAACCCGAAAGCTTAATCTGAAGTAAACGAGCTAATTTTTTCAGAGTTCATTAGTCATGTGAGCCAGTGGCCGAGTGTGCTGCGGGAACAGACTCTCCGTCGTCATTCCGGGGCGCGACGAAGTCGCGAGCTACGATGCGCAATTGCGCATCTGAGAATCCATAACCACGAGCGGATGGAACGGCCCGGCTCTCTTGGCGCGCCCTTTTGCAAGAGCCTGGATTATGGATTCCGGGCTCGCTGACGCGCCGCCCCGGAATGACGAAGCGGAGAAAGTTCGGCCCACGCGTCCGGGACGACAGTCGTTGTGTGGCGACCACTACGACTTGAAAATACTGTTCGCCGCATCGCGCGAGGCGCGCTTCTTGGCGGCGGCTTCTTCCAGTCTTGCGATCTCGGTCTTGAGCAGCGCCACGCGCTCGGTCAGTTCCTCCACTGACAAAAGTGAGAGGTCCTGTCCAATTTCATGACTGATCTTCTTGGGCGGGCGGTCGTCGTCTTCGATCGGCATCGTCGCTCCTCCTCTCCGTCCGCGGGTCGGACCAGATGGCCTGAGGCGGTTGCCAGCCTGCACCGCGCTGGCTAAGCAAGGGCCTCGTTTCCTCCCGCACTTTTGCTCAAGGACACATCATGGACAAGCTGCCCGCGCAAATGACCGTGGTCGCCATCTCCAAGCCCGGCGGGCCGGAGGTGCTGGTGCCGGAGCAACGCAGTGTTCCGCAGCCAGGCCCCGACGAGATCCTGGTCAAGGTCGAAGCTGCCGGCGTCAACCGGCCCGACGTGGCGCAGCGCTCCGGCGCCTATCCGCCGCCGCCCGGCGCCAGCGACCTGCCCGGCCTCGAGATATCAGGCGAAGTCGTTGCGGTCGGCAGCAACGCCAAGCGGCACAAGGTCGGCGACAAGGTGATGTCGCTGGTCGCCGGCGGCGGCTATGCGCAGTACTGCATCGCCCAGGACGCCCAGGCAATGAAAGTGCCGCCGGCGCTGTCGATGAAGGAAGCCGGCGCGCTGCCGGAAACCCTGATGACGGTCTGGCACAACGTGTTCGAGCGCGGCGGCCTCAAGGCCGGCGAGACGCTGCTGATCCATGGCGGCTCCTCTGGCATCGGCACCATGGCGATCCAGCTCGCCAAAGCCTTCGGTGCGAAAGTGTTCGTCACCGTGGGATCGCAGGACAAGATCGACGCCTGCCTCAAGCTGGGGGCCGACCGCGCCATCAACTACAAGAACGAAGACTTCGTCGCCGTGGTCAAGGAAGAGACCAACAACGTTGGCGTCAACCTGATCCTCGACATGGTCGCCGGCGACTATGTCGATCGCAACTATGATGCCGCCGCGGTCGACGGCCGCATCGTCCAGATCGCGACCCTCAACGGCCCCAAGGTCAGCGTCAACATCGCCAAGGTGATGGTCAAGCGCCTGACCCATACCGGCTCGACCTTGCGCCCCCGTAGTAATGCGGACAAGGCGGCGATGGTGGCCGCTATCGAGCAGAAAGTGATGCCGCTTTTGCGCGAAGGCCGCGTCAAGCCGGTGATGGACAGCACTTTCCCGCTGGAAAAGGCGGCAGACGCCCACCGGCGCATGGAAACGAGCGCACATATTGGCAAAATTGTGTTGGAGGCCTAGGCCGCTGGCCCACAGGGCAAGCCGGAAACCCTTTGATTTTCCTCGCTTTCGTGGCATCTATCGCGACGCACCGAACCGCATCGGTCCGGTCTGAAATCGCCTACTAGATTTGCCTTGCACTGACGAGTTTGCGTCGAACGCGGAGAACTGACCTTGCGTCTGATCAGGTGCCTCGCGCCCATCGCGCTGGGCCTCATGATTCTTGTCGCCGCGTATCCTGCGCGCGCGCTCGACGCCGTCAGCGTCCGTAGCGACGCGCCCGCGATCGACCTCACCGGCGTGCTCGAGCATCAGCGCAGCGATGCCGATCGTATCCAGGTCTCCACCGCACCCGGCACCGACGGCATCGTCCGCCGCATCGAGGTGCGCGCCCGCGAGGGCGGACAGAACTGGGTGGTGTTCGCGCTCGCCAACAACACCGACGACCAGCTCGACCGCCTGATCGTCGCTCCGCATTACCGCATCGTCTCCTCGGGATTGCTCTGGCCCGACCTCGGCCTGTCGCGCATCGCGACCATCACGCCCTCGATCGGCGACCGCCCGGAACGGCAGGAAAGCGCCACCGCGGACGTGTTCCGCATCACGCTCGACCCCGGCGCCGTCGTCACCTTCGTTGCGGAGCTGCGCACCGACAAGCTGCCGCAGCTCTATCTGTGGGAGCCGGAAGCCTACAAGGACAAGGTCAACTCCTTCACGCTGTACCAGGGCATCGTGATCGGCATCTCCGGGTTGCTCGCGCTGGTGCTGACCATCCTTTTCGTGGTGAAGGGCAGCATCATGTTCCCCGCCGCGGCGGCGCTGGCCTGGGCGGTGCTGGTCTACATCGGCGTCGATTTCGGCTTCTGGGGCAAGGTGCTCGACATGTCGAACAACGCCGAGCGCATCTGGCGCGCGGCGGGCGAAGCGATCCTGGCGGCGACACTCCTGGTGTTCCTGTTCGCCTATCTCAATCTCAGCCGCTGGCACGTGCGCTATTCGCACATCACGGTCGGCTGGCTCGCGTTCCTTGGCTCGCTGGTGGCGCTCGCGCTGTTCGACCCGGCGGTGGCTTCCGGCATCGCACGCATCTCGCTGGTGCTGATCGCCTTCGCCGGTTTCGCGCTGATCGTCTATCTCTCCACCCACGGCTTCGACCGCGCCGTGCTCTTGATCCCGACCTGGTTCCTCCTCGTGGTCTGGGTGGTCGCGGCCGGCATGACGGTGGCGGGCTCGGTCACCAACGACATCGTCGGCCCGGCCCTGCTCGGCGGCCTCGTGCTGATCGTGATGCTGATCGGCTTTACGGTGATGCAGCACGCCTTTGCCGGCGGCGGCGCCAGCACGGGCGTCGTCTCCGACATCGAGCGGCGCGCTTTGGCGCTGGCCGGCTCCGGCGACCTGATCTGGGACTGGGACGTATCCGCCGACAAGGTGTTCACCAGTCCCGAGACCGAAGCCCTGCTCGGGCTGAAGCGCGGCACGCTGGAAGGCCCGGCGGCGTCTTGGCTAGAGGTGCTGCATCCGCTCGACCAGGACCGTTTCCGCGCCGCGCTCGACAGCGTGCTCGACCAGCGCCGCGGCCGCCTCGTGCAGGATTTCCGTCTGCGCACGCCGGACGGTCATTTCATGTGGTTCGCGCTCAAGGCGCGCCCGGTGGTCGGCTCGGACGGCGAGGTCTCGCGCGTGGTGGGCACGCTGACCGACGTCACCGAGCTGCGCAACGCCGAGGAGCGCCTGCTGCACGATTCCGTGCATGACAATCTCACCGGCCTGCCCAACCGAAAACTGTTCATGGACCGGCTGGGCGCGGTCGCGCATTTCGCCAAGACCATGCCGACGCTGCGGCCGACGCTGATGGTGATCGACCTCGACCGCTTCAAGCAGGTCAACGATTCCGTCGGGATCGCGGTCGGCGATTCCATCCTGCTCACGCTGGCGCGCCGTCTCACCCGCATCCTGAAGCCGCAGGACACGCTGGCCCGGATGGCCGGCGACCAGTTCGGCCTGATCCTGCTGTCGGAGCAGGACCCGGCCCGCATCACCGCTTTCGCCGAGACCATCCGCAAGACCATCCGCGCGCCGATCGCCTTCAACGACCGCGAGATCTTCCTCACCGCGTCGATCGGCCTCGCGCTGTCCGATCCGCAAACCCAGCTCACGGACGAGATCATCAAGGACGCCGAGCTGGCGATGTATCACTCCAAGCGGATCGGCGGCGACCGCATCGACGTCTACAAGCCGGCGATGCGGGCGCGCAAGACCGACCGCCTGACGCTGGAGAGCGAGTTGCGCCGCGCCATCGAGCGCCAAGAGATCACGATCCTGTACCAGCCGATCGTGCGGCTGGAGGATCGCTCCATCGCCGGTTTCGAGGCCCTGGCGCGCTGGGACCACCCGAAGCTCGGACGCATGGCGCCCTCCGAGTTCATCACCATCGCCGAGGAGACCGGGTTGATCGTCGACCTCGGCATGTTCGTGCTCGACCAGACCGCCAAGCAGCTTTCGGTGTGGCAGCGGGCGATGCGCTCGCGCGAGCCGATCTTCGCTTCCGTCAACGTCTCCTCGCGGCAGCTGCTGCGCCACGATTTGATCCACGATGTCCGTACCGTGCTGTCGCGCTCCTCGGTGGCGCGCGGCACGCTCAAGCTCGAGCTGACGGAATCGCTGGTGATGGAGAATCCGGAGCACGCAGCCCAGATGCTGACCCGGATCCGCGAGCTCGGCACCGGGCTGTCGCTCGACGATTTCGGCACAGGCCACTCCTCGCTGGCCTATCTGCAGCGCTTCCCGTTCGACACTATCAAGATCGACCAGTCGTTCGTACGCACCACCAGCCGCGGCACCCGCCCCGTGATCCTGAAGTCGATCATCGCGCTCGCGCATGACCTCGGCATGGACGTCGTCGCCGAAGGCGCCGAGACCGATTCGGACGCCGTCGAGCTCTACCAGATGGGCTGCGAATACGCGCAAGGTTTTGCCTTCGGCGAGCCGATGGACGCGGACGCGGCGATGCGTCTGCTCACGGAAGTGCGGCTGGAAGCTGCGAGTTGATCTTCCCCTCTCACCTTGCGGGAGAGGGTCCGCTCGCAAGCGAGCGGGGGTGAGGGGTATCTCTCCCCACGTCCAAATCCATCTGAATGCGCGGAGACATACCCCTCATCCGGCGCTTCGCGCCACCTTCTCCCGCAAGGGGAGAAGGGAAGTCACGCACTAGCGCCGCCGCTCACCCTTCTGCTTCCTGAACCGGACGCTCTGGCCGTCCGGCATGCGTGTCGCCACGAAGCCGGCGGCGAGGCAGGCTTCGCGTTGCGGCATCTGGATGTCGGGGCTGCGAAGGCTGTCCCACCATGAGGCACGCTGGGCCGCGCGCGGCAGCGCCGCGCCGATGATCTCCTCGATCTGCTCGAAGCTCAGCACGAGCTCCTCCTGCTTCTGCCGCAGCAGATAATCGCGCAACGCGTCGTAGTCGTTCACACTCGTCCTCTCGTCCGGAGCGAAGTCCAGCTGCTCAAAACCGTCAGCCGCATAAACCGATTCTTAACTCATTGCGGCAGCGCCGTCGCGGCTTAAACACTACGCAAGCTTTCGGGCGCATCCACTATGGACAGGAGCGAACAATGTTCTCTGGATGGCGCGACGTTGCGGCCCGCCGGCCGTGGCGGATTTCGGCGAAGCTGCTGATCATCTCGTCCGTGGTGACGGTGATCGGCTTTTCCGCCATTTGCGTCAACGTCATGCTCGACATGCGCCGCGGCGAGGAGGCACTCGCCCGCCAGACGCTGGAGAACCTCGCGACCACGATCGAGTCCGACGTCAGCCGCAACGTCGAGATCTACGATTTGTCGCTGAAGGCGGTGGCCAGCAACATGCTGCTGCCCGAGCTGGCGACGGTCTCAAAGACGATCCGTCACCTGATCCTTTTCGACCACGCGACCACCGCCAAACATTTCGGCGCCATCCAGGTGTTCGACGCCGAGGGCCGGCTGACCATCGATGCGTCCACGCTCGATCCCCTGCCCGAGGACCGCAGCGAGGAGGACTACTTCAAGGTCCACCGGGATAATCCCGGCACGGAGCTGTTCATCAGCCGTCCCATGCTGTTTCGCGGCGCCTACTCGATCGTGTTGAGCCGGCGCATCAGTGACGCTGACGGCGGCTTCATGGGCGTGGTCGCCGGCTCGATCCGCTTCAGCTATTTCCACGAGCTGTTCGATCGGCTCAACCTCGACCCTGAGGACACCATCACCGTGCTCAAGCGCGACCGCACCATCATCATGCGGCGACCGTTCGATCTCGACATCATCGGCACGAACCTGAACGACCGTCAGAACTGGAAGGCCGACAATCTCAGGGTCGGCGCCGCCTATTCGGGACAGGGCCCGGTCGATGCGACGCCGCGGCTCTATGTCCGCAGCAAGAACAATGGTCCGCTGTTCGTGGTCGCCGGCAAGCCTTTGGCCGCGGTGTTCGCACTCTGGCAAAGGGAGGCGCTCCGCATCGGCACCGTGGTACTGGCGCTCATCCTGTTCGTGCTGGGATCGACCCTCGTGCTCGCGCGCGAGATCGGCCGGCGCGCCGAGGCCGAGCGCAAGCTCGAGGAGTTGGCGACGACCGACGCGCTCACGGGCTTGAAAAACCGCCGCAAATTCGATTCCGTCATCGACGTCGAATGGCGGCGCGCCATGCGCCAGAAGGCGCCGATCGCGCTGCTCATGATCGATACCGATCACTTCAAGGCTTACAACGACACGTTCGGCCATCAGGCCGGCGACCAGGTGCTGGTCGGCATCGCCATCTGCATTTCCGATTCGGTGAGCCGCGCCGGCGATTGCGCGGCGCGCTACGGCGGCGAGGAATTCGCCGTGCTGCTGCCGAACACCTCGGCCACTGAGGCCCACAAGGTGGCGGAGATGATCCGCCTCAAGGTGCAGGGCTGGTCCGACGATCAGGCGATGTCGACGGTGTCCTGCGGCATCGCGAGCCTCGTCCCCGCCGCCGGCATGGACTGGCCGCTCCTGGTTGCCGCCGCCGACAAGGCGCTCTACGCCGCCAAGGCCGGCGGGCGCAACCAGTCGGTGGTGGCGAGCCTGCCGCAGCTGTCGTTGGTGGCGTGAGGCGGTCTCTCGCTCTCGTCATTGCGAGGAGCTCTTGCGACGAAGCAATCCAGACTTCCTCAGCGGAAGGATTCTGGATTGCTTCGCTTCGCTCGCAATGACGAGCGGCTCGCTACTGCCCCAGATACTTCTTCATCTCCGCGACCAGCCCGTCGCGCAATTCCGGGCGCTTCAAGCCATAGGCGATGTTGGCGCGCAGGAAGCCGGGCTTGGAGCCGCAATCATGGCGCTCGCCCTCGAATTCGACGCCGTAGAATTTCTGCGTCTTGGCAAGCCCGATCATGGCGTCGGTGAGCTGGATCTCGCCGCCGGCGCCGCGCTCCTGGGTCTCCAGGATCTTGAAGATCTCCGGCTGCAGGATGTAGCGGCCGGTGATCGAGAGGTTGGAGGGCGCGGTGCCCTTGGCCGGCTTCTCGACCATGCCGTCGACCTCGAACATCTTGCCGTTGCGCTTGCCGACGCCGCAGATGCCGTATTGATGGGTCAGGTGATCGGGCACCGCCTCGACCGCGATCAGATTGGATTTGTCGCCGAGCGAGGACGCCATCTCGATCATCTGCTTCAGGCAGCCGGGCGTGTTGAGCACGAGCTCATCCGGCAGCACCACGGCGAACGGCTCGTTGCCGACGATGTCGCGCGCGCACCAGACCGCGTGGCCGAGGCCGAGCGGCGCCTGCTGGCGGGTGAAGCTGACCGCGCCGGCTTCGGGTTGGTTCTGCGCCAGGATGTCCTGCTCGGCTTTCTTGCCGCGTGCGGCCAGCGTCGTGTCGAGCTCGAACATCCGGTCGAAATGATCCTCGATGACAGCCTTGTTGCGGCCGGTGACGAAGACGAAGTGCTCGATGCCGGCTTCCTTCGCCTCGTCATAGACGTATTGGATCAGCGGCTTGTCGACGATGGTCAGCATTTCCTTCGGCATCGCCTTGGTGGCAGGCAGGACGCGGGTGCCGAGGCCGGCGACGGGGAATACGGCTTTGCGAATCTTCATGGGATCGATCGAATACCTTGGGGGCACATGGGACGGGAGCAATGGCATCCTTGCTAGCCTGTTTGCAGCCGCCAACAAAGGCGGATGTGGGGCCTCGCCCCGACGGAGTTAAGAAAAAGGCGGCCACCAAAATTTCACCTTTGTTAAGCTATTGGCAACGCTAACCAGGCCTCCTGTGGCGGGTTTTCAGGCCGACGGGTGGAACATGATGCAATCAATGGCAGGACTGGCGAGACGGGCTGGCGGCGCAGTCGTTGCGGCCGCTTTGCTGCTGCCGGCCGGCGCGCACGCCCAGGCGCAGAACGGCCTGTCCAACCTGTTCGGCGGCATCTTCTCGGGATCGAACCCGGCACCGGCGCAACCCACACCTGGCCCGAGCGGCGCGCCGACGGGTCCATTGCCGTGGAGCGGCGAGGACGGCGCCTCCGGCCATCCCTTGATGACGGCCGCCGCGATCCGCGAGGCTGCCGGCAATTTCAACAATTGCGTCGCTGCGATGTGGCCCGATGCCGCACGACGCGGCGTCACGCAGGAGAACTTTCAGCGCTTCACCGCCGGGCTCTCACCCGACCTGCGCATCATGGACCTCATGGATTCGCAGCCGGAATTCACCAAGTCGATCTGGGCCTATCTCGACATCTTGGTGAACGACAACCGCCTCGCCAAGGGCCGCGAGGTCCTCGCCAAATACAAGACGCAGTTCGACGCCACCGAAAAGGCCACCGGTGTCGACCGCTACATCATCGCCTCGATCTGGGGCATCGAGTCCAATTACTCGACGCAGATCGGCGATCGCAGCGTGCTGCAATCGACCGCGACGCTCGCCTGCATCGGCCGCCGCCAAGCCTATTTCAAGGACGAATTCCTCTCCGCGCTGGAGATCCTCAACCGCGGCGATTTGCGTCCGGAGCAGCTGCGCGGCTCCTGGGCCGGCGCCTTCGGCCCGACCCAGTTCATGCCGACCGCGTTCAAGCGCTTCGCGGTGGACGGCGACGGCGACGGCCGGCGCGACGTCGTCGACAATCCGACCGACCTGATCGCGTCGACCGCCAACAATCTGAAGAAGGACGGCTGGCAGCCAGGCCAGACCTGGGGCTACGAGGTCGTGGTGCCGCAAGGCTTCAACTACATGCTGGCCGACCGCGCCAAGGCGATGCCGATCGCGCAATGGGAGAAGCTCGGGCTCAAGCGTCCGAACAACCAGGCCTTCCCGCATCCTGCGGACAAGGCCTACCTCCTGGCACCCGCCGGCGCGCAGGGACCGGGCTTTTTGATGCTGCAGAATTACCGCGTCATCATGAAGTACAACCCGGCCGAGGCCTATGCGCTGGCGATCGGCCATTTCGCCGACCGCCTGCGCGGGGGACAGCCTTTCGTGCAGCCCTGGCCGCGGCAGGAGCGCGAGCTGTCCCGCACCGAACGGCTGGAGCTGCAGCAGCTGCTGGCTCAGCGCGGCTACTACAAGGGCACCCCGGACGGCCAATTCGGCGGCATGACCAGGGAGGCCCTGCGCAACTTCCAGGCCTCGATCGGGGTCCCCGCCGATGGCTTTGCCTCCTCCGACGTGCTGGACCGGCTGCGCGGGCGGTAAAATCGCGCCTGAAGTAACCTTGAAGGGGGATTTTGGCTGATAGCCTTGACCGGGACTGGTGTTCCCCGGTCTATGGACAAGAATCTGCGATGGAATTTGCCCGTTTGGCGCCTGATTCCGTTATTATATTGAGCTAACTTCGATCCCCCATTGCACGTGCCCGAGATCGCATGTCGAAGAAGTCCCTGTTCAAGGCGCTGACCGAGACTGGCCCGTTGATCGCGCTGGGGACGGCGCTTGCGATCCTGGTGTCGGTGGCGGCACCCGCTTCGGCGCAGTTCTTCAACTTCCCTGGCTTCGGCGGTCCGCCGCAGCGTTCGGCCCCACCACCGCCACCACGGGGCGGCGGAGGTGGCGGATGGTTCGGCGGCGACTTCTTCGCACCATTCCAGCCGCCGCCGCAGGCGCCGCGCCAGGATTTTTCGCGCGCGCCGGCGCCGGCCAAACGCGACACCATTCCTGAGAAGAACGTGCTGGTGATCGGCGATGCCATGGCCGACTGGCTCGCCTATGGCCTCGAAGACGCCTACGCCGAGCAGCCCGACATGGGCGTGATCCGCAAGCACAAGACCACGTCCGGCCTGATCAGGTACCAGCCCAAGGGCGAGCCCGCGGACTGGGCCGCGGCGGCCAAGGGCATTCTCGAGACCGAAAAGCCCGACGTGATCGTCGTCATGCTCGGCCTCAACGACCGCGTCGCGATCCGCGAGCCGGCCGCCGACAAACCCGACAAGCCGGCCGCGGAGAAGGACAAAGATAAGAAGAACGACAAGGGTGCGCGCGCAAAGCCGCAAGGTAAGCCCAGCGACGCCAAGCCCGGCGACAGCGCCGCCAAGCCGGACGATAAGCCTGCCGACGCCGACCTGCCGCAGGACGACGCCGACAATGCCGACACGCCGGCAGCCGCGCCGGAAAAGACCGCGCGCAATCCGAACGGCCTCTACGAATTCCGTGACGAGCGCTGGGTCGAGCTCTACGGCAAGAAGATCGAGGAGCTCGCGGCCGTCCTCAAAACCAAGGGCGTGCCGGTGCTCTGGGTCGGCCTGCCCGCGGTCCGCGGACCGAAGGGCACCGCGGACACGCTTTTCCTGGATTCGCTGTACCGTGAGGGCGCGGCCAAGGCCGGCATCACCTATGTCGACGTATGGGACGGCTTCGTCGACGAAGCCGGCCGCTTCCTGCAGAAGGGCCCGGACTTCGAAGGCCAGATCCGCCAGCTCCGCAGCTCCGACGGCATCTATTTCACCAAGGCCGGCGCGCGCAAGCTCGCGCATTATGTCGAGCGCGAGATCACGCGTCTGCTTGCCGGACGCTCCGGCCCGATCGCGCTGCCGAGCGAGCCCGCGACCCCCGACACCAGCGCCGAGCCGGGCAAGCCCGCGCCACGGCCGTTGGCCGGACCGATCGTGCCGCTGGTTGCAGCCTCGATCGCGACCGATCAATTGCTGGGCGGACCGGGCACGCGTCCCGCCGCTGTCGATGCGCTCGCCGCCAAGACGATGGTGAAGGGTGAGCCGCTGGCGGCTCCCGCCGGCCGCGCCGACGATTATGCCTGGCCGCGCCGGGAAGTCGGCCGCGAGCAGGCCAAGGGCGATACGCCGATGGCGGCAACGACGCCGGACGGCGGGGCAGCTCAAGGCGTATCGGGCGCGGCCGCCGCGATCGCACCGCCAAAGCTCGCGCCGAAGAAGCCGCAGGTCGCCCCGCAACTGCCGGCCCAGGCAACGCCCACATTCCGTGATTTCTTCGGCTTCGGCTCGCCGCAGCCCCCGCCGCCGCGCCAAATGGCGCCGCCGCCCGGGCCGCGCAATCCGAATCCCAATCCTGGGATCCCGCGTCCGCCGGCTAACGTCGGCCGTTCCGCCGAGATGTTCCGGTAAGGTAAGATCTCGTGTCCCGGACGCGACGCTGCACCTTCTGGTGATGCGGCGCAGAGTCGGGACCCAATTCGTGCGGCATTCAGAAAAGATGGCCCCGGCTCAGCGATGCAGCGTCTCACGCTGCATCGCTGAGCCGGGGCACGCGTGACAGGCGTTTCGGCAACTAGCCGTAATAGCGCCAGCGTGACGGCGGGCGGCGGGCGGGACGCGACATCAGCAGCGCCAGCGCGAAGCCGATGCCGCCGGCAACCAGCAGCGCGCCGAGCGGATTGTCCTGCACCTTCTGCGCAATGGCCTTCGAGCCGTCGCGGAAAGTCTCACCACTGTTCTCGTAGGCGTCCTTGGCATAGCCCGCGGCGGTGTCCGTGGCGTCGCGCACGGCATCCTTGGCCTGGCCGTAGAGATTCTGCACCGTGCCCGCGGCTTCCCGCGCCTTGCCCGACGCCTGCGTCTTGGCATCGCCTGCCATGTCTCCGATCGCGCCTTCCGCGCGTCCGGCATATTCCTTCGCCGATCCAACAATCCGATCCGTGTCCATGATGATCCTCCTCGGTGGTCAGCCGAAGTAACCGATCAGACGCAGCGCGGTTCCTTAGGCTCTCCTATAGAATCAGGCCGCCATCGACGACCAGCGTCTGGCCGATGATGTAGGACGACAGCGGCGAGGCCAGGAACAGCGCCGCGCCCGCCATGTCGGCCGGCGTACCCAATCGCCGCAGCGGGATGCGTGCGAGCGCGCCTTCGAGCCGCTTCGGATTGTCGGTCGTCACCTTCGTCATCTTGGTGTCGACGAGCCCTGGCGCGATGCCGTTGACGCGGATGCCGTCCTCGGCCCAGGCCTCGCCCAGCGTCCGCGTCAATCCGACCGCACCGGTCTTCGAGGCGTTGTAGGCGGGATTGCCCATGGTGGAATGATAGGCCGCGGTCGAGGACACGATGATCAGCGCGCCCTTCGCGTCCCGCAACATGGAATGAAAGCGCGTCGCGCAGGCCATCAGGCTCATCAGATTGACCTCGACCACCTTGCGGAAACCCGCCATCTCGAATTCGCCGCGGCGGTAGATCACCGCGCCCTGCGCGAGCACCAGGACGTCGAGACGGTCGAACGGCGGCCTGAATGCTTCGATCGCACCGGAATTGCCGACATCGAGCTGCGCGTAAGCAAGACCTTCGAGATCGGAGCCTTCGTCGGCTGAATATTCCGTTGCGCGAGCACGCGTGCCGCAGACGGCAACAGCTGCGCCCTTGGCGCGAAAGGCCTGCGCGATGCCGTTGCCGATGCCGCTGGAACCGCCGACCACCAGCACCTGCTTGCCTGAGTAATCGAGCTCATTTGCCATTGTCGGCCTCCCCTTTTGTTTTCTGCTTGTTTGACCTGTCTGCGGATCGATGCCAGCCTTGTCAATCACAACAAGAACCAGCTCGGCGCGAGGGAACAGCATGTCCGACGTCAGGGAGCTCAGCCGGTCCGTGAAGGGGCTCACCGTGCTCGTCACTGGCGCAGCCAGCGGCATGGGGCGCGCCACAGCGCGCGTGTTCGGAAACGAAGGTGCGAACGTCGCCGTCACCGATTTCGACGAGCAAGGCGCGCAGGACGTCGCCAGGGAGATTGCGGCAAGCGGAGGCGCGGCAAGGGCGTGGAAGCTCGACGTCGCCGACGGCGGCGAAATCAAACGTGTGGTCGGCGATGTCGCCGCGCATTTCGGCGCCCTCGACATCGTCGTCAACAATGCCGGCATCTCCGTGCGCGTCGCGATCGACGATGAGGGCTACGAGGACGCCTGGGCGAAGGGCATCGCCGTGATGCTGACGGCGCACCCACGCATCATCCGCGCCGCGCTGCCGCACTTGCGCAAGTCGAAGAGTCCCCGCATCGTCAACATCGCCTCGACCGAGGCGCTCGGCGCCACCGCATTGCACAGCCCGTATTCGGCCGCGAAGGGCGGCGTCGTGAGCCTCACCCGCTCGCTGGCGGTGGAGCTCGGCCGCGAGGGCATCACCGTCAACTGCATCTGCCCCGGACCGATCCGCACAAAAATCACCGACCGCATCCCGGAGGAGCACAAGACCATCTACGCCAAGCGCCGCACCGCACTCGGCCGCTACGGCGACCCTGAAGAGGTCGCGCATATGACGCTGAGCCTGTGCCTTCCGGCGGCGTCCTTCCTCACCGGCGCGGTGATCCCGGTCGATGGCGGGCTGATGGCGCGGAACGCGTGAGAGCCATGCGCGCGGCGCGTTGACATCGCCGGATGCGGGAGTCATTTTTTCCACAAACAGAGCGGGGAAACCGCTCGTAGATGCGGGAGGAACGCAATGACCATCGCCATCCGGCAGCTTCAGAAACATTTCGTCGGCGAGGTGTCCGGCCTCGACTTGCGCAAGCCGCTCACGCCGGATCAGGCGCGCGAGATCGAGGCCGCCATGGACAAGTACGCGGTGCTCGTCTTCCACGACCAGGACATCACCGACGAGCAGCAGATGGCATTCGCGCTGAATTTTGGCCAGCGCGAGGAGGCGCGCGGCGGCAACATCACCAAGGCGGATGAACACCGCCTCACCTCAGGCCTGAACGACGTCTCCAACCTCGGCAAGGACGGCAAGCCGCTGCCCAAGGACAGCCGCGCCAATCTGTTCAACCTCGGCAATTGCCTGTGGCACTCGGACAGCTCGTTCCGTCCGATCCCCGCAAAATTCTCGCTGCTATCGGCGCGCGTGGTGAACCCGAAGGGCGGCAACACCGAGTTCGCCGACATGCGTGCAGCCTACGATGCGCTCGACGACGAGACCAAGGCGGAGATCGAGGACCTCGTCTGCGAGCATTCGCTGATGTATTCGCGGGGATCGCTCGGCTTCACCGAATATACCGACGAAGAGAAGGAGATGTTCAAGCCGGTGCTGCAACGGCTGGTGCGCACGCACCCCGTGCATCGCCGCAAGTCGCTGTATCTGTCATCGCATGCCGGCAAGGTCGTCGGCATGAGCATGCCCGAGGGGCGGCTATTGCTGCGCGATCTGACCGAGCACGCCACGCAACCCGAGTTCGTCTACGTGCACAAATGGAAGCTGCATGACCTCGTGATGTGGGACAACCGCCAGACCATGCACCGCGTCCGCCGCTACGACCAGTCCCAGCCCCGCGACATGCGCCGCGCGACGGTGGCAGGGACGGAGCCGACGGTGCAGCAGCAGGCGGCGGAGTAGGCCGGGTCGGAGTAGCCACAAATTCGGTCGTCGTCCCGGACAAGCGGAGCGCTGGGCAACGCGTAGCGTTGTCCGGCGCGAAGCGCCGATCCGGGACGACAGCGGAGAATAACTGAGGGCAGTGGAGAGTGTGGCAATAGCGGCCGATAACGCTACGCGTGCCCGGCCTCGTTCGAGAGCATACCAGGGTCGATGCCGATCTTCTGCAAAGCGCGATTGTACTTGTCCTCGACGTCGTCGCCGAAAATCAGATCCGCGTCCGCGTCGCAATGCAGCCAGCCGTTGCTCTGGATCTCCGTCTCGAGCTGGCCCGGCGCCCAGCCGGCATAGCCGAGCGCGAGGATGGCGTGCTTGGGGCCGGAGCCGTTGGCGATGGCGCGCAGAATGTCGACCGTCGCGGTCAGGCAGACGCCGTCATCGATCCGCAGCGTCGCGTTCTCGATGTAGAAGTCGCTGGAATGCAGCACGAAGCCGCGCCCGGTGTCGACCGGCCCGCCCCGCAGCACCTTCATACTTTCGGCATTCTCCGGCAGCTTGATGTGCTCGCCCTTCTTGATGATGCCGAGCTGCTGCAAGAGCTCGGGGAAATCGATGCTGCCGGCGGGGTGGTTCACGATGATGCCCATCGCCCCCTCCGCCGAATGGGCGCAAAGATAGATCACCGAGCGCTCGAAGCGGGAATCGCCCATCACGGGCATTGCGATCAGGAGCCGGCCGTCGAGATAGCCGCCGGAACTGGGCAGCGCGGCGCCCGAGCTGCGGGTGCTTTCGCCCGTCCTCTTGCCTGTGGGAGCCATCGCTCGAGCACTCCGGTTTCAATTCCTATCCTGATGTCGGGCCGGGCGGCTGTCAAATCAAGGCTTGCGGCGAGTTGATTCGAGTGCATCCATCACAAGCAATTCAATGGTTTGGCCCTGGGTGACCCTGTAAAGACGTGCCATGTCCAGCATTGTTCCCCTGCGTGCGGCGATTGGCGTCGCGACAACCCTGCTCGCGTCGTCGTTGGCTATCGCGGCCCGTGCCGATGACGCATCGCCTTGGCAACGCGATGGACATTCCGCGGTGCGGCTCCTGGCGGGCTCGCGCAGCGGCGCGGTGCTGCTCGGCGGTATCGCCTTCCAGCTGCAGCCCGGCTGGAAGACCTACTGGCGGTCGCCCGGCGATTCCGGCGTTCCACCCCGGTTCGACTTCTCCAAGTCCGACAATGTCGAGGCGGTGACGGTGATGTGGCCGGCGCCGCTGAAGTTCGACGACGGCGCGGGCGGCCATTCCATCGGCTATCGCGACCAAGTCGTGCTGCCCCTGCGCATCGTCGCCAAGGCTGCAGACAAGCCGGTGACCTTGAGGGCCGAGATCAACTACGCGGTGTGCGAGAAGCTCTGCATTCCCGTAGAGGCCAGCGCCGAGCTCGGCTTCAACAGCGTCGCCTCGACCGAGGACGCGAACTTGCGTGCCGCGCTCGACACCGTGCCGAAGCCCGCCAATATCGGCGACCCCAATCCGCTCACCATTCGCGACGTCAAGCGGGACGGGCCCAAGAACGTAGTGGTCGATGTGGTGGCGCCGGACAGCCGCAAGGTCAATCTGTTCGTGGAGGGACCGACACCCGATTGGGCGCTGCCGATTCCGGCGCCGGTGCAGCCCAGCCCGCCCGGGGTCGTGCGCTTCTCGTTCGAGCTCGACGGGCTGCCGCCGGGCGCCAAGCCCGAGGGCGCGGCGCTGAAGTTCACGCTGGTCGGGCCGGAGAAGGCGTACGAGTTCAACACGAATTTGAACTAGCGTCCGCCCAACCGAATCTTAACGAATGGTTGCTAATCCCTCGCCTGCCGCTGCAGGTCGCTGGGGATTGTTCGAATTGGCCGTGATGGATGCACCACCCGCAACGACCGGACCGGCCGGGCTGGTCGCGCGGCTGCGTGCCAGGCTCGCGGGCGGATCGAGCGAGGCGTCGCTGACCCGACGGCTCGCCGGCACCATCTTCATCATTCGCGTCATCAGCGCCGGCCTCGCTTATGTCTCGCAGGTGCTGCTGGCGCGCTGGATGGGCACGTCCGATTACGGCATCTACGTCTATGTCTGGACCTGGGTGCTGCTGCTCGGCAGCATGATGGATTTCGGCATCTCGGCCTCCGCGCAAAAAATCATTCCGGAGTACCGCGCCAGCGGCGCGCACGCGCTGCTGCGCGGCTTCCTGTCCGGCAGCCGCTGGCTGACCTTTGCCGTGTCCACGCTGACGTCGCTCGGCCTTGCTGGCATCGTCAAATTGCTGTCGCCCTGGATCGATCCGGCCGAGGTGCTGCCGCTCTATATCGGCTGCATGACGCTGCCCGCTTTCGTGGTCGCCAACACCCAGGACGGCATCGCGCGCTCGCACGACTGGATGCAGCTCGGCCTGATGCCGCAATTCATCATCCGCCAGGCGCTGATCATCGGCATCACGGCGTTCGCCTTCCTGCTCGGCTATCACCTCGGCGCGGTCGCCGCGATGGTCGCGAGCCTTTGCGCGGTATGGATCGCGATGGCCGGGCAGATGGTGGTGCTGAACCGCAAGCTCGCCGATCACATCACACCGGGACCGAAGGCCTATGACGTCAAGGGCTGGCTTGCCGTCTCGCTGCCGATCCTGCTGGTCGAGAGCTTCTACCTGCTCCTGTCCTACACCGACGTGCTGGTGCTGCAGCAATTCCGTCCCTCGGACGAGGTCGGCGTCTATTTCGCCGTGGTGAAGACGCTGGCGCTGGTCTCGTTCATCCACTACGCGATGTCAGCTACGACGGCACACCGCTTCGCCGAATACAATGCCAGCGGCGACAAGGCGCGCCTGTCGGCCTACGTCGCGCATGCCATCACCTGGACGTT
Organism: Bradyrhizobium sp. IC4060; assembly: GCF_020193715.1. Lineage (NCBI taxonomy): Bacteria > Pseudomonadati > Pseudomonadota > Alphaproteobacteria > Hyphomicrobiales > Nitrobacteraceae > Bradyrhizobium > Bradyrhizobium sp. IC4060. The sequence continues at coordinate 471,068 of NZ_JADYVJ010000003.1, forward strand.
CTGGCCGTCGCTGGCCGCGACCATCGTGCTGCTCGCGCTCGGCAAGCCGCTGCTCTGGCTGTTCGGGCCGCAATTCACCGTCGGCTACGACATCATGTTCGTCGCCGCGATCGGGCTCGTGGTCCGCTCTGCGATCGGGCCGGTCGAGCGCCTGCTCAACATGCTCGGCCAGCAGAAGATCTGCGCGCTCGCCTATGCGCTAGCCTTCATGATGAACCTCGTGCTCTGCATCGCGCTGGTGCCGCGCTACGGCGGCCATGGCGCGGCGGCCGCGACCTCGATCTCCCTCACCTTCGAGACGGTGCTGTTGTTCTGGATCGTGCGGCAGCGGCTCGGGCTGCACGTGCTGGCGTTCGGCAAATAGACGACGATCGAAAACGCCGATCCACTCTCGCTGTCATCGCCCGGCTTGACCGGGCGATCCAGTACTCCGAGGCGGCTGTGATTAACCGAGAGGCCGCGGTGTACTGGATGCCCCGCCTTCGCGGGGCATGACCGAGAGTTGTCAGGTCGGCACGAATTACTCCGCGGTCCAGCCGCCGTCGATCGAGAGGTTGGTGCCGGTGATCTGGGCGGCGTCGTCGCTGCACAGGAACAGCGCGAGCGCGGCGACCTGCTCGGAGGTGACGAACTCCTTGGTCGGCTGCGCATCGAGCAGCACATCGTTGATGACCTGCTCGCGCGTCAGATTGCGCGCCTTCATCGTGTCGGGGATCTGCTTCTCGACCAGCGGGGTCCAGACGTAGCCGGGGCTGATGCAGTTGCAGGTGATCTTGTGGGTCGCGACTTCCAGCGCCACGGTCTTGGTGAGGCCGGCGATGCCGTGCTTGGCCGAGACGTAGGCCGACTTGAATGGCGAGGCCACCAGCGAGTGCGCCGACGCCGTGTTGATGATGCGGCCCCAGCCCTTCTTCTTCATGCCGGGCACCGCGGCGCGGATGGCGTGGAAGGCCGAGGACAGATTGATCGCGATGATCTGGTCCCATTTCTCCGGCGGGAATTCCTCGATCGGCGAGACGAACTGGATGCCGGCATTGTTGACGAGGATGTCGACCGAGCCGAACGTCTTCTCGCCGAGCGCGATCATGCCGGCGATCTCGGCGGGCTTGGTCATGTCGGCGGGCGAGTAGACCGCCTTGACGCCGAAATCGGATTCGATCTTGGCGCGCTCCTTCTCGATGTCCTCCGGCGAGCCGAAACCGTTGATGACGACGTTGGCACCGGCGCCGGCGAAGGCGCGTGCGTAAGCGAGCCCGATGCCGCTGGTCGATCCGGTCACGACGGCGTTCTTGCCTGACAGAGTACCCATTCTATTCGCTCCTTTTTGCCGGGGGCGCGGTGACGTCCCCCGTGAGATCGTAGGTCACCATGGTCTCGCCGGACTGCGGCCGCTCCAGCCAGTCCTTGTGGCGCATCGACAGGTGCACGTCACGCACGCCGGCCTCCCAATGCTCGACCATGGCAATGTGCGAGAAATCGTAATCCTTGGACGAGGATTCGTAGTTCTTGCTGCGATAGATCAGATGCACCACGGTGACGGTGCTTTCGCGCGACACTTTCGCCAGGAATTCGACGGAAGGATCGTTCTTGAGATAGTCCGGCAATTTGCCGATCAGATCGCGCACGGCCCTGCGGGCGTTGTGCAGCTGCTTGTTCTTGTCGGTGTTCATCCGCGTGCGGCTGGAATAGCGGATGTCCTTCTCGCGCTCGGCCGCCTCCAGCAGCGAGTTCGGCAGGTCGCCCCGCGCGGAAAACAAATCGACCTGAAAGATCAGCATGTCGCGTTCGACCTCGGCATCGAGCACGTAGTCGAGCGGAGTGTTGGAGGCGATGCCGCCGTCCCAATAATGCTCGCCGTCGATGACGACGGAGGGAAAGCCCGGCGGCAGCGCGCCGGAGGCCATGATGTGCTCGGGGCCGATCTTCTTGCCGAGCTTCTTGAACGCGTAATTGTCGAAATATCTGAAATTGCCCGAGGTGACGCCGACCGCGCCGACCGACAGGCGTGTCTTCAGATCGTTGATGCGGTCGAAATCGACAAGACGCTCCAGCGTCTTCTTCAGCGGCGAGGTATCGTAATAGCTTTCGGCCTCGGGATGCCCCGGCGGCCACAGCGGCGCCGGCGGAATGCGTGGGGTGAAGAAGCCGGGCACGCCGAACGTCGCAATCAGCGCGGCACTGGTGGAATTGAACAGCTCGCGGCTGCGGTCGCTCTTGCCGACCGGCTTCCACGGCACCGGGGCCGACACCATTTCCCAGAATTCCTTGAGCCGCTCGACGCGGGTGTGCCCCTCGTTGCCGGCGATGATGGCGGCATTGACCGCGCCGATCGAGATGCCGGCGACCCATTCCGGATCGAAGCCGTAGCCACACAGCGCCTGGAAGGCGCCAGCCTGGTACGAGCCGAGCGCGCCGCCGCCCTGGAGGACCAGGACGCGTTGCGCATTCGTGGGGATTGTTGCGGTTTCCGGACTATGATCGGTCATGCGGGAACAATAGCAAAAGGCTGGCCACCGTGGCGACACTCCGCCGCGACGTCAATGCATCCCCGGGATCAAGTCTGGCTTATCGAGGCTCGGTGGAGGCCAGGATCATGGTCCAGAACACCTTGTATTTGGTGCCTGGAGCATAGCTCGCCGCGATGCCCAATTTTGTGACACCGCTCTTGAGCATGTTCGCGCGGTGCGGAGGCGAGTCGCGCCAGCCGGAAAACGCTTCCGCCAGCGTATGATAGCCGGCCGAGATGTTCTCGACCGCCACGGTGGCAGGATAACCGCCAGAGGCCAGACGCTTGGCGAGCGGCGCGCGGACGTCGTGGTCCATCTTGTTGGCCGCCGCCATCGCGCCCGATTGGGATTCGGCGAGCCGCGTCAAATCCGGGTCGACCACGACCGTACCGAGCCCGTTGTTCTGGCGGTATTGCGAGATCATGATCGCAGCTGCCTGGACGTCGAGCTTGGAGCCCGGCACCGCCATATCGGCATACATCGACGGCTGCTGGACCGGTGCTTCGTTGCCGGCACAACCGGCGAGCAGCAACATGATGAGAATTGCGGCCGCAGCGCGCATGAATCGGGGCCCCCAAATGAGGGGCTGTTGTTGCATACCAACAATGGCTGAAAGGTGAATTTTGAAGAGAATTTGAGCCGTCATTCCGCGGCGGAATGACGGTGGGCTCAGCCCGCAAAAATCCGGTAGCGACGCGGATTGAGGCCGATGGTGTCGCCGGCGCGCAGTTCCTTGTCGCGGGGGGCGTCGATCTCGATGGTCTCGCCGCCGGACAGGGCTACTTCCGCCCGCTGCACCGGACCGAAATTGCGGACGTGCTGGACCGCGCCCTCGAAGGCGCCGCTGCCGGGCGGGCCGACCAGCATGTCATGTCGCCGCACGAACAGCTTCGACGCGCCAGGCGCAAGCCCATCGGCCGCCAGATCGAGCTGCCGGTCGCCGAGCCGGATCGCACCATCGCCGATCTGGATCGGCAGCACGATGGATTCGCCAATGAAGCCGTGCACGAACGCAGTCGCCGGATTGTCGTAGACGTCGTCGGGCGAGCCGATCTGCTCGATCCGTCCCTTGTCCATCACCACGACGCGGTTGGCGACTTCCAGCGCCTCCTCCTGATCGTGCGTGACGAAGATCGAGGTGACGTGGATCTCGTGATGCAGCGAGCGCAGCCATTTGCGCAGCTCCTTGCGCACCTTGGCGTCGAGCGCGCCGAAGGGTTCATCGAGCAGGAGGATGCGCGGCTCGATCGCAAGCGCACGGGCGAGCGCGATGCGCTGACGCTGGCCGCCGGAGAGCTGGCTTGGATAGCGGTCGGCGAGCCAGTCGAGCTGCACCAGATCGAGCAGCTCCTTGACGCGCGAGCGTATCGCAGCCTCATCCTTTCGGACCGCGCGCGGCTGCACGCGGAGGCCAAAGGCAACGTTCTCGAACACCGTCATGTGGCGGAACAACGCATAGTGCTGGAACACGAAGCCGACGTGGCGCTCGCGGGCTCCTTGCGCCAGCGCGTCCTCACCGTTGAAGGAGACTTCGCCCGAGTCCGGCCAGTCGAGGCCGGCGATGATCCGCAGCAAGGTGGTCTTGCCGGAGCCGGACGGGCCGAGCAGCGCCAGCAGCTCACCGTCATTGACCTTGAGATCGACGCCGTCGAGGGCTGCAAAACTGCCGAATTTCTTGACGAGATTCTTGACTTCAATGGTCACTGGCGTCTTGTCCTTCGTCGAGATGACGTTCGAGAACGGTTTTTGCGATCAGCGTGATCAGCGCCAGCATTGCGAGCAGCGAGGCGATCGCGAAAGCGGCGACGAACTGGTATTCGTTGTAGAGGATCTCGACCAAGAGCGGCATGGTGTTGGTCTCGCCGCGGATGTGGCCGGAGACGACGGAGACCGCACCGAACTCGCCCATCGCGCGCGCGTTGCAGAGCAGGACGCCGTAGAGCACGCCCCATTTGATGTTGGGCAGGGTGACGCGGAAGAAGGTCTGCAGGCCGGAGGCGCCGAGCGAGATCGCGGCCTCCTCCTCCTGCGTGCCCTGCTCCTGCATCAGGGGGATCAGCGCGCGCGCCACGAAGGGGAAGGTCACGAAGGTGGTGGCGAGCGCGATGCCGGGGACCGCGAACAGGATCTGGATGTCGTGCTCGCGCAGCCAGCTGCCGAAATAGCCTTGCGCGCCGAACAATAGCACGAAGACGAGGCCCGAGATCACCGGGCTGACCGAGAACGGCAGGTCGATCAGCGTGATCAGGAAGGTCTTGCCCGGAAACTCGAATTTTGCAATCGCCCAGGCGGCGACGAGGCCGAACACCAGATTGAGCCCGACCGAGATCGCCGCGACGATCAACGTCAGCTTGATCGCCGCCATCGCCTCCGGCTCGGCGAGCGCGGCGAAATAGGCGAGGATGCCGCGCGAAAATGCCTGCGCGAACACGACGACCAGCGGCAGCACGACGAAGACGGTGAGAAACAGCAACGCCAGCGTGATGATGACGATGCGGACAGCGCGCGGCTCGGTGCGCAAATTGTTCCGCGCCGCCGCCGCGTGCGCGCGTGCCTGCGAGTCGGAGGCCGAGAGCGACACGGAATCTGCGATCTGCATCGTCATGGTCCGCCCTCAGCGCGCCGGGATCCGGCTCTGCGCCCAGCGCTGGAGCCGATTGACCGCGAAGATGATGACGAAGGAGACGACCAGCATGACCACCGCAATCGCGGTCGCATCGGCGTAACGGAATTCGGACAGGCGTATCACGATCAAGAGCGGCGCGATCTCGGAGACGTTGGGCAGATTGCCGGCGATGAAGATCACCGAGCCGTATTCACCGACCGCGCGGGCGAAGGCGAGCGCGAGGCCCGTGAGCAGCGCCGGCGCGAGCGAAGGCAGGATCACGCGAACGATGGTCTGCAAGCGGCTGGCCCCCAGGCTGCCCGCGGCTTCCTCGATTTCAGGGTCGAGATCCTGCAGCACCGGCTGCACGGTGCGGACAACGAAGGGAATGCCGATGAAGATCATGGCGACGAAGATGCCGACCGGCGTGAACGCCACCTTGAGGCCGAGCGCGGCGAGCGGCGCCCCCAGCCAGCCCTTCTCGGCGAACAGCGCCGTCAGCGCGACGCCGGCCACCGCCGTCGGCAGCGCAAACGGCACGTCGACGATGGCATCGAAGATGCGGCGGCCGGGGAAGCGGTAGCGCACCAGCGCCCAGACGATGATGCTGCCCATCACCAGATTGACGCAAGCCGCCGCAAAGGCGAGGCCGAACGAGACGCGGAGCGCGTTCAGGGTGCGGCGGCTGGAGAGGATGTTCCAGAACTGCTCGGGGCTGAGCTCAAGCGATCTCAGGAACAGGCCGGCGAGTGGAATCAGGATGATCACGGACAGCCAGGAAAGCGTCAGTCCCATGGTGAGACCGAAGCCCGGCAATGTCCGGCGTCGTGCTGCGAGTGCGCTCACCAGGCCCCCTGCTAAAGCCCCCTACGACAGCGCCCGATCAGTTCTTGTAAATCTGATCGAAAACGCCGCCGTCTGCAAAATGTTCCTTCTGTGCCTTGGTCCAGCCGCCGAAGACGTCGTCGATCGTGAACAGCTCGACCTTGGCGAAGGCATTTTCGTACTTTTTGGCGGTCTCGGCATCACGCGGACGGTAGAAATTGCGCGCGGCGATTTCCTGCCCTTCCTTGGTGTACCAGTATTGGAGGTAGGCGTCAGCCGCATTGCGGGTGCCCTTTTTGTCGGCAATCTTGTCCACGATCGCGACCGGCGGCTCGGCGAGGATCGACTGCGGCGGTGCAACGATCTCGAACTTGTTCGCACCGAATTCCTTGAGGGCCAGGAACGCCTCGTTCTCCCAGGCGAGCAGCACGTCACCGACGCCGCGCTCGACAAAGGTCACAGTGGCGCCCCGGGCGCCGGTATCGAGCACCGGCACCTGCTGGAAGAGCTTCCCAACGAAGTCCTTGGCCTTGTCGGCCGAACCGTATTTCTTTTGCGCAAAGCCCCAGGCGGCAAGATAATTCCAGCGCGCGCCGCCCGACGTTTTCGGGTTCGGCGTGATGACGGCAACGCCCGGCTTGATCAGATCATCCCAGTCCTTGATGCCCTTGGGATTGCCCTTGCGCACCAAGAACACGATGGTCGACGTGTAGGGCGACGAATTCTGTGGCAGCCGTTTCTGCCAATCCGTCGCGGTGAGGCGCTTGCTCGCGATGGCGTCGATGTCATAGGCGAGCGCCAGCGTCACCACATCAGCCTGCAAGCCGTCGATCACCGCGCGCGCCTGCGAGCCGCTGCCGCCGTGCGACTGCTTGATCTCGACGCTCTTGCCGGTTTCCTTCTGGTAGGCGCTCGCGAACGCCTTGTTGAACTCGACATAGAGCTCGCGCGTCGGATCGTACGACACGTTCAGCAAATTGATGTCGGCGGCCAGAGCCGAGCCTGCCCAGAACCCCGTCGCGAGCAATCCTGCGGCGAGCGGAACGATACGGCGCATCATGTCCATCTCCATTCACCTCGACGACATCGGCGTCATCGACGGCAGGCATAACTCGTGGCGAAACGCTCTTGTGTCAACGGAACCCGATTTTCTTGTTCGCTAGCTCGCAGCGTGACTGTGCTACGAAGTCTTCATCGTATGGATGCCGCATTCTGTCTTGGCCCGGCCGCGCCACCGGCCGGCGCGTGCATCCTCGCCCTCAGTCGTTCTGCTGGTGCAAGGCATACACCCAACCGACAGGAATCCTGACACAACCAGAGGGTGCCGCGGCAATTTAGCGCGGGTGAAGATCGCCTCGATCTCCTCGCGCGAGACGTTGGCGAAGGGATTGAACTTCAGCCGCGCGCCATCGTCCTCGACGACCGGAATGTCGGCGCGCGCATTGCCCTGAAAGCGCTTGCGGCCGTTGAGCCAGGCGCCGAACGGCTTCAGCGCACGCGCCAGCGGCTCGACCTTGCGGATGCGGCAGCAGGCGTCGGGATCGGAGAACCAGAGGTCGCGGTCGGGATCTTCGCGCGACAGCGTCTCCTCGGCCGGCTTGATCGAGCGAACGTCCTTCAGGCCCAGCGTCGCAATGAGCGTATCGCGATAGGCCAGCGTCTCCTCGAACAACCAGCCGGTGTCGAGAAAGATCACGGGGATTGCGGGATCGACATCCGACATGACCTTCAACAGCGTCGCCGATTCAGTACCGAACGAGGACACCAGCGCAAGCTTCTCGCGCCCGACCGTCTTCAGCGCCGCGGCAATGACCTCCGCAGGCGAGGCATCGCGCAAGGCGCGATCGAGCTCGTCCGCCGAAGGTAGCGCAGACACGGGCGAAACCTGAGGCGCGATCGCGTTCACGTGCCGACCCCTTCGGAGTGGCGCAATTGCATGCGCCGGTGCAGCGCTGTGATGCGGCCATCGCCGGTCGGCTGGTAGAACACCGAATAGCGCTTCGCGGTCTGCATGAAGGCCTCCGCATCGGCCTGCTTCTTGACCTCGAAGGCATCGAAGCCGGCGCGCAGCATGAACACGAACTGGTCGCGCAGCACCTGACCGGTCGCGCGCAATTCGCCGCGGTAATTGTAGCGTTCGCGCAGCAGCCGCGCCTGGCTGTAGGCCCGTCCGTCACGGAAGGTCGGGAACACCAGCGCGACGGCGGCGATCTGGCCGAGATACGGCACGAGCTCGGCGATGTCGCGATTGTTGGGCCAGATCACCCCGACCTTTCCGGCGCGCTTGAGCAAGCCCTCGGCCTCGCCGAGGAAGCGCTCGGCGGGCACCAGGATGTCGCCGCCCTCGGGCAGCGGCGTGTCGACGGCGAGCTTGACGAAGCGGTCGTCCGTGATCTTTCCGCCATTAACGAGTGGCATAGACGCGCTCCTTGAAGGGTTCGACGCCGAGGCGCTTCACCGTGTCCATGAACAGCTCTTCGGGCCGCTCGCGCAGCGCCAGATAGGCTTCCACGATGTCCTCGACCACGTCGGCGACCTCGTCGAACTTGACGCCGGGACCGATCAGGGTGCCGAGCGCGGCGTTCTCGTCGGCACGGCCGCCGATGGTGATCTGGTAGACCTCCTCGCCGTTCTTCTCGACGCCGAGAATGCCGATATGGCCGACATGGTGATGGCCGCAGGCATTGATGCAGCCGGAGATGTTGATGTGCAGACGGCCGATCAGGTTAGCGAGCTCGTGATTGGCGAAGCGCCGCGTCAGCTCCTGCGCGATCGGAATCGAGCGGGCATTCGCCAGCGAGCAATAGTCGAGCCCGGGGCAAGCGATGATGTCGGTGATCAGGTTGACGTTGGGCGTCGCCAGCCCGAGCTTGTCGAGCGCCTTCCACAGTGCCGGCAGGTCGCGCTTGGCGACGTGCGGCAGCGCTAGATTCTGCTCGTGGCCGACGCGGATCTCGCCGAAGGAATATTTGTCGGCAAGATCTGCCAGCGCGTCCATCTGCTCGGCGGTGGCATCGCCCGGAGGCCCGCCGGTCGGCTTCAGCGAGATCGTGACGATGGAGTAACCCTGCACCTTGTGCGGGGCCACCGAGTTCTTGCGCCATGCCTCGAAATCGGGGTCGGCCGCGGCCTGGCGCAGCTCGTCCGGCATATGCGGCAGCTTCTCGTAGGCCGGATAGGTGAAGCGCGAGCGAATGTCCTCGATCACCTCCTCGTCGATCTGGAGCGAGGAGTTGCGAATGTGCTCCCACTCGTCCTCGACCTCGCGCGAGAATTTCTCGATGCCGAGCTCGTGGACCAGGATCTTGATGCGCGCCTTGTAGATGTTGTCGCGGCGGCCGTACTGATTGTAGACGCGTAAGATCGCCTCGATGTAGCTGAGGATGTCGCGGCCGTGCACGAAGTGCTTGATGGTCTTGGCGATGAACGGCGTCCGGCCGAGACCGCCGCCGACCAGAACCTCGAAGCCGGTCTCGCCCTTCTCGTTCTTGATCAGCCGCAGGCCGATGTCGTGGATCTTGATCGCGGCGCGGTCGTGGTCCGAGGCGGTGATCGCGATCTTGAACTTGCGCGGCAGGAACGAGAATTCCGGATGCAACGTGGTGTGCTGGCGGATCAGCTCCGACCAGATGCGCGGATCCTCGATCTCGCCCGGCGCGACGCCGGCCCACTGGTCCGAGGTGACGTTGCGCATGTTGTTGCCGGAGGTCTGCATCGCGTGGATGCCGACCTTGGCGAGGTCTTCGAGTGCATCCGGCAGCTCGGCGAGCTTGATCCAGTTGAACTGGATATTCTGCCGCGTGGTGAAGTGGCCGTAGCCGCGATCGTATTTGCGCGCGACATGGGCGAGCGCCCGCATCTGGTTCGTCGCCAGTGTGCCATAGGGAATCGCGACGCGGAACATATAAGCGTGCAGCTGCAGATAGACGCCGTTCTGCAAACGCAGGATCTTGAACTCGTCCTCCGTGAGCTCGCCGGACAGGCGCCGCTTCACCTGGTCGCGGAACTCCGAGACGCGCTCGTTGACGAGCGTGCGGTCGATTTCGTCGTAAGCATACATAAGTGGGTGCCTTAAACCTGGGCCGGCTGTCCGATGGTGACGCCGGTGCGGCGAATCTGTTCGCGCAGATTGCCGGGCAGGACCTTGCCATCGTCGCCGATCTGCACCGGCGCGATATAGGGGCCGATGGCGCCGACGTCATCGGCCACGGCTTCCGCAAGCAACGCCTTGGCCTCGTCGGAGTTGCGCACGATCGCGGCTTCCGACAGCTCGGCGGACCAGCTCTTGGCGGCGGTGCGGTAGACCACGATGCCGTCCCAGGTGCGGTTGGCGGTCACGACCGAGGGGCCGGCGATACGGATCTTCTTTTGTTCGAGCGGAGAGGTCATTCGGCTGCATCCAATAGGTCAGAGATGATTTGTTTGGGTGTCTGGCGGCGAAGCGAGCCGGCATGCCGGACCACGTCGCCGATGATGAGGATGGCGGGACCGCCATGGATCCGCCGCACCAGTTCCGGCAGATCGCGCAGCGTGCCAATTGCGCCTTGCGCATCGGGCCGCGTGACGCGGGCGAACACGCCGACCGGCGTCTCCGGCGAGCGGCCGGCCGCGAACAAGCCTGCGCGCACGGCGGGCGCTGCGGTCATGCCCATGTAGACCACAACGGTCATCTTGGTGTCGGTCAGTGTCGACCAATCCACGTTCTCTGCATCGCGGGCCTTGTGTGCGGTGAGGAAGGTGATGCGGGTCGCTTCGTGACGATAAGTGAGCGGCACCTCGAAATCGGCAGCGGCGCCGAGCCCTGCGGTGATGCCGGGAATGATCGAATAGGCGACGCCGGCGGCGCGCAACGCTTCCACCTCTTCGCCGCCGCGGCCGAACACGAAGGGATCGCCGCCCTTCAGCCGCACGACGCGCTGGCCCGATTGCGCGGCCTCGATCATGCGCTTGTTGATGGCGTCCTGGCCGATGCCGGGCTTGCCGACGCGGCGGCCGACCGCAACGCGCGTGGTGTCGCGGCGAATGCGGTCGAGAATCTCGGGCGAGACCAGCTCGTCATAAAAGACGATGTCCGCGTCCTGCAGCGCGCGCAGCGCCTTGATGGTGAGCAGATCGGGATCGCCGGGGCCAGCGCCGACCAGCGCGACGGAGCCTTCCGGCTTGTCGGCGCGCGCGAACGCGGTGGGATCGGAGATCGCCTTGAGCGATGCATCGGCTTCGCTGTTGCGGCCGGCGAGCACGGCGGCGCCGATAGGACCGTCGATGACGCGCTCCCAGAAGCGGCGGCGCAGCGGAAACTCGGCGATGCGCTCGTTGATCGACTTGCGGAAGGTGCCGATGAACTCGGCGAGCTCGCCAATGCGCGCCGGCAGCAGCGCCTCGATCTTCTCGCGCACGCGCCGCGCCACCACCGGAGAGGTGCCGCCGGTGCCGACCGCGACCACGACATCGCCGCGATCGACGATGGCGGGGAAGATGAAGCTGGAATGCTCGAGGTCGTCCATGACGTTGACGGGCAGGCCAGCCGCCTTGGCGCGAGCCGACATGGCCACACCGACATCGCCTGCGCCCGCGCAGACGACGGCGATGACGCCGGAAATATCCACCGTGAGCGGATCGCCTGCCGCGATCTCGATGCGCGCCAAGTCTTCGGAGCCGAGGCCAAGGTCGTGATTGCCATCGATCGCATGCACGCGCAGGCGCGCGCCGGCAGCGACGAGCACGCGCAGCTTGGCGCGCAAAAGCTCGCCCGTCCCGATGAGGACCACCGGGCCGGCCTTGAGATCGAGAAACACCGGCAAGAACCGCATGTGATACTCGCTTCCCCACAAACGGGGTTGACTGGAATTATTTTCTATATATGTCTCGTTTCGAGCGCGCAAAGAGAAAATTTTTTCTTCTCTTCCGCACCGCAACTATAGAATTTTCGCCTCCAAACGCAAAGTGGCAGAGATGCATCTTCTCAAGGACGATTCCGCTGCTGATCGACTGAGCAATCCGGCGCTGGCTGAGCGCGTGCGCGCGCAAGAATTTGCTGCCGAACTTGCCTCGAGCATGGACCATCTCGACCAGCTCGAAGCGCAGAGCATCTACATCTTCCGTGAGGCCTTTGCCCGGCTGAAGAAGATTGCCCTGTTGTGGTCACTCGGCAAGGACTCCAACGTCATGATCTGGCTGGCGCGGAAAGCCTTCTTCGGCAAGATGCCGTTCCCGGCCCTGCACGTCGATACCGGCAAGAAGTTTCCGGAGATGTATCGCTTCCGCGATCATTACGGCAAGGAATGGGATCTCGATCTGCGCGTCGAGCCCTGCCCGCCGATCGATGCCGTCGACCCAACGCTGCCGCCGGCCGCCCGTTCCGCCGCGCGCAAGACCGAGGGCCTCAAGATGGCGCTCGCAAAGTATGGCTTTGACGGCCTGATCGCCGGCATCCGCCGCGACGAGGAAGCAACGCGCGCCAAGGAGCGGGTGTTCTCGCCGCGCGGCTTGGAGGGCAATTGGGACGTGCGCGACCAGCCGCCGGAATTCTGGGATCATTTCAACGCCTCGCCGCCGCAAGGCGCGCATCTGCGCATCCATCCGATCCTGCATTGGACCGAGGCCGACATCTGGGCCTACACCAAGCGCGAGAACATCCCGATCATTCCGCTGTACCTTGCCAAGAACGGCAAGCGTTATCGCTCGCTGGGTGACCAGGACATCACCAATCCGGTTGCCTCGAATGCCTCGAACATCGACGAGATCCTGATCGAGCTCGAACAGACCAAGGTGCCGGAGCGCTCGGGGCGCGCGCTCGACCACGAGACCGAGGACGCCTTCGAGCGCCTTCGCGTCGCCGGCTATCTCTGATCAAGGACGCGGCCATGAACATGATCGTCACGTCAGCCTCGCCCGGCACGCCGAACGGCACCACGCGTCCCCAGGTCCGCATCGTCATCGTCGGCCATGTTGACCACGGCAAGTCGACCCTGGTCGGCCGCCTCCTGCATGAAACCGGCAGCCTGCCCGAGGGCAAGCTCGAAATGCTCAAGGCCGTCAGCGCGCGGCGCGGCATGCCGTTCGAATGGTCGTTCCTGCTCGACGCGCTGCAGACCGAGCGCGACCAGGGCATCACCATCGACACCACCCAGATCCGCTTCCGCACCAATTCGCGCGACATCGTGCTGATCGATGCGCCCGGCCACGCCGAATTCCTCCGCAACATGATCACCGGCGCCTCGCAGGCCGACGGTGCGGTGCTGATCATCGACGCGCTGGAGGGCGTGCGCGACCAGACCAGGCGGCACGGCTATCTCCTGCATCTGCTCGGGGTGAAGCAGGTCGCCGTCGTCGTCAACAAGATGGACCGCGTCGATTTCTCCGCCGCACGCTTCAAGGACATCAGCGACGAGATCTCCGCGCATCTGAACGGCCTCGGCGTGACGCCCACGGCCGTGATCCCGATTTCCGCGCGTGACGGCGACGGCGTTGCGATGCGCACCGACCGCATCTCTTGGTACAAGGGACCGACCGTGGTCGAGGCGCTTGATCACCTCGAGCCGGCGCGTCCGCTGGAAGCGCTGGCGCTGCGGCTGCCGGTGCAGGCGATCTACAAGTTCGACGACCGCCGCATCGTCGCCGGCCGCATCGAATCCGGCAGCCTGATTGCCGGCGACGAGATCGTGATCATGCCGGCCGGTAAGATCGCCAAGATCAAGACGGTCGAGAGCTGGCCGGCGACGCCGGTAGCGGGCCGTCAGGGCGCCGGCCGCTCGGTCGGCATCACGCTCGACCGCGAATTGTTCATCGAGCGCGGCGACATCATCGCGCATGCGGGCAGCGCCCCGCGCGAGACGCGGCGGCTGCGCGCGCGCATCTTCTGGCTGCACGACAAGCCGCTTGCCAAGGGCGACCAGCTTTTGGTGCGCTGCGGCCCCAAGGAAAGCCGCGCCACCGTGGTCGCCATCGAGAAGGCGGTCGATCCCGGCGAGCTCTCGAGCAGCGAGAACAAGGCGATCGGCCGCAACCATGTCGGCGAGATCGACATCTCCCTGTCCAATCCGATCGCGACCGATCCCTACACCGAAAATCCGCGCACCGGCCGCCTCGTGATCGAGGTGTCCGGGCGCATCGCCGGCGGTGGCCTGGTGCTGTCGGTCGATGCCGGCCAGCGTGCCGTGCCTGTCGACATCGTGCCGGTGGAATCGGCGCTGCGCAGCGACGAGCGTTCAGCCCGCTACCGCCACAATGGCGCCGTGGTCTGGCTTACCGGCCTGCCGGCTTCCGGCAAGTCGACGCTGGCGCGGGCGCTGGAGCGGCGTCTCTTCACCAATGGCGGCTCGCCGATCCTGCTCGATGGCGACACGCTGCGCGCCGGGCTCAACAGCGATCTCGGCTTCTCCGCCACTGATCGCAGCGAGAACATCCGCCGCCTCGCCGAGGTCGCGACGCATCTCGCCCGCAACGGCCACATCGCCATCGTCGCGGCGGTCTCGCCCGCGCGCGAAGATCGCGCCGCCGCGCGTCGCATCGCCGACACCGCGTTTCGCGAAATCCATGTCGCGACGCCCGCCGAGGTGTGCGAGGAGCGCGATCCCAAGGGCCATTACAAGAAAGCCCGCGCCGGCGCGCTCGCCTCGTTCACTGGCATTGGCAACGACTACGAGAAGCCTGAGGCCGCCGAGCTGGTGATCGATACGTCGAAGCGGACGGTTGCGGAAGCGGCCGACGAGATCGAGCAGATGCTGAAGGCATCAGGCGTGCTGTTCGACGAGCTCGTTGACCTCGCTGCGAATATTTGAGGCCGCCCTAGTCGTCGCCCGGCTCGGCCGGGCGACCCAGTATTCCAGAGACAGCGTTGGAATACGAAGAAGCCGCAGCGTACTGGATTCCCCGCTTGCCGCCTTCGCTAAAGCTTCGGCGCCCCTAGACCTCAACCTCGGCGAAGCCTTAGCGTAGCCGGGTCGCGGGGAATGACACCGGTGCGTGGGACCGTCTCCCACCTCTCCTTGACATTTTGACAAGCTCCCGGGGGTCTTCTCACGGCCTCTTTTTTGGGGCTAATAGGCCCCCGAAAGCTGCCCCGCGCGGGCGCATTTTGCTGCTGTCGGGTCAAAAGCAGCCAAAAACAGCCATTTCCAACAAGAAAGCCCATCATGAAACGAGTCGACGCCCACGGATTGAAGATCGCACCCGTCCTGTTTGACTTCATCGCCAAGGAAGCGGCCCCGAAAACCGGGATCGCGCCGGATGCGTTCTGGGCCGGGCTTGCCGGCATCATCAAGGAGCTGGGACCGAAGAACCGCGAGCTGCTCGCATTCCGCGACAATCTGCAGGCCAAGATCGACGACTGGCACCGCGCGGGCAAGGGCAAGGCGTTCGACCTCGATGCCTATACCGCCTTCCTCAAGGAGATCGGCTATCTCGTCCCGGAGCCGGCGACGCAGAAGGTCGAGACCGCCAATGTCGACGAGGAGATCGGCAAGATCTGCGGCCCGCAGCTCGTCGTGCCGCTCACCAATGCGCGCTACGCGCTGAACGCGGCGAACGCACGCTGGGGCTCGCTCTATGACGCCTTCTACGGTACCGATGCGATTCCGCATGATCCGTCCGAGAGCGGCAAGGGCTACAACAAGGCACGCGGCGACAAGGTGATCGCCAAGGCCAAGGCGTTCCTCGATAACGCCGTGCCGCTCGCGACCGGCAGCCACACCGACGTGACCGGCTATAGTGTCGTCGCGAGCCAGCTCGCGGTGAAGCTGAAGAGCGGCAACGCCACCGCCCTGAAGAATGCCGCGCAGTTCGCGGGCTTCCAGGGCGATCCAGCCGCGCCGAGCGCCGTGCTGCTCGTCAACAACGGCCTGCATATCGAGGTCAAGATCGACCGCAGCAGCGCGATCGGCAAGGACGATCCGGCCGGCGTCGCCGACATGATCATGGAGGCTGCGGTCTCCACCATTCTGGACATGGAGGACTCGGTCGCCGCGGTCGATGCCGAGGACAAGGTGCTGGTCTACCGCAACACGCTCGGCCTGATGAACGGCACGTTGTCGGCCGATTTCGAGAAGGGCGGCAAGACGCTGACCCGCTCACTCAACGCCGACCGCAGCTACAAGACTCCCGGCGGCAAGGGCGAGCTCAAGCTGCACGGCCGCAGCCTCCTCCTGATGCGCAATTGCGGTCACCACATGTTCACCGACGCCGTGCTCGACGAGAAAGGCGAAGAGATTCCAGAAGGTCTGCTCGATGCCGCGGTCTCTGGCCTGCTCGCGATCCACGACCTCAAGGGCAATTCCAAGGTCAAGAACAGCCGCACCGGTTCTGCCTACATCGTGAAGCCGAAGATGCACGGCCCGGACGAGGTCTCGCTGACCTGCGAGATTTTCGACCGCGTCGAGAAGATGCTCGGCCTGCCCGAGAACACGCTCAAGGTCGGCATCATGGACGAGGAGCGACGCACCACCGTCAACCTCAAGGCCTGCATCCAGCGCGCCTCCAAGCGCATCATGTTCATCAACACCGGCTTCCTCGACCGCACCGGCGACGAGATCCACACCTCGATGGAAGCGGGTCCGATGATCCGCAAGAACGAGATGAAGGCGCAGGCCTGGATCAAGGCCTATGAGGACTGGAACGTCGACATGGGCCTGATCGATGGCCTGCCCGGCCACGCCCAGATCGGCAAGGGCATGTGGGCCGCGCCCGACAAGATGGCGGACATGCTGGCCCAGAAGCTCGGCCATCCGCAGGCCGGCGCCACCACCGCCTGGGTGCCCTCGCCGACCGCGGCGACGCTGCACGCGCTGCACTACCACCAGGTCAACGTCATCGCGCGCCAGGAGGAACTCGCCAAGGGCGGACCGCGCGCAAAGCTGTCCGACATCCTCACCATTCCGGTGTCGAAGTCGAACTGGGCGCCCGATGACGTCAGGCAGGAGATCGACAATAATTGCCAGGGCATCCTGGGCTATGTCGTGCGCTGGATCGACCAGGGCGTCGGCTGCTCGAAGGTGCCCGACATCCACGACGTCGGCCTGATGGAAGACCGCGCCACCTTGCGCATTTCCAGCCAGCACCTTGCCAACTGGCTGCATCAGGGCGTCATCACCGAGGCGCAGGTGATGGAATCGCTTAAGCGCATGGCCGTCGTCGTCGACAAGCAGAACGCGGATGATCCCATCTACAAGCCGATGGCGCCCGCCTTCGACGGCGTCGCCTTCAAGGCCGCCTGCGACCTCATCTTCAAGGGGCGGGAGCAGCCGAACGGCTACACCGAATACATCCTCACCGCGCGCCGCCGCGAGGCCAAGGCTCTTGCATAAAAAGGCTCTTGCATAAAGAGGCTCTTCGATAAAAGAGGCTCTTGGATAAAGAGGCGCTCGGCTGAGCAGAGTCACGGAACATCGAAAGCCCCGGCCGAACCCGGGGCTTTTTTGTTGGGGAAACGTCGCGCTGTGTCACGGAACAGGCTGCGTGCGCCTCGCGTTGTCGGGCCATCAACCAACGGGAGATGGTCATGGACTGGAATCGGATCGAAGGAAACTGGAAGCAGTTCAAGGGATCGGCCAAGGAGAAATGGGGCAAGCTCACTGACGACGACCTCCAACTGATCGAGGGCCGCCGCGAGCAGCTTGAGGGCCGGTTGCAGGAGCGTTACGGCAAGGCCAAGGACCAGGTCCGTCAGGATGTCGACGACTGGCTGAAGTCGCTGCACTGAAGCAGCACGAACGAAGCCCCGGCGAAAGCCGGGGCTTTTGATTTGAGGTGTAGCCCCGGCGGGCGTGAAGTGCGATCCGGGACCTTCGCTGCGGCCCGGATACCGCTTCGCTTGTCCGGGCTGCGATTGCTAGAACACCGCCAGGTATTTCAGCAGCGAAACAATGCCGATGATGATGACGATGACGCGCGCGATCTGCTTGGCGCGGCCGTCCATTGTCAGCATGTTGATGAGATAGAGCACAAGAATGACGACGAGAAAGGTGACGAGTACGCCAACCAGCATCGCGAGGCCCCCTTCAGGCAATTGCTACGCTGTTCTAACGCGCTGCACCCAAGCCGGTTCCATCTCGGAAACCCTCCGCGCGATCTCATGAGGCCGTCTCCGCGGCAGGCCAATCCGGCATTTGCCGTCCGACAAGGTTCGGAGGCCGACAGATGCGGCGTTTCCTACTCTTTCGCTACCACGGGGACCTGGCGGAATCTCGCGCGCACTGAATCCGGCAGCGGCGAGAAATTCATCGCAACGCCGCGGCGGTCGTTGGCATTGCGGCTGGCGACCACTAAACCATTGGCGCCGGCGACGATATCGCCCTTGCGCAGGGTCGGATCGTCCTCGACCTTGACGGATGCGAGCCCCACCGGGTTCTTGCCGTTGCAGGTGCAACCCGCGACGATCTCATTGCGATAGCGGTATGCGTTGGGCAGATCCGAATAGGATTTTCCCTTCTCCGTCGTGGCATCGTCGATGTTGCCGCCGTAGACCAGCGAGGTTTCCGAGGCAGGGCAGAAACTCTTGCAAGATTGCGCCTTGCTCTCGGCATCATTGCCTTGTGCCGGGAAGTAGCGACCGTCGCAGCTGCGCACGCAATAGGCGGTGCCGCCGCCGTAGGACGCGCGCTGGCGTGGCGCCTCATAGCGCGGCATATCGTCGGTGGGGAAAGGCATCCGGATTTCCGGCGGTGGCCTCATCCGAAAGCCGCCGAACAGGCCCGAGAAGAAATCCTGCGCATGCGCCGACGGCGCCATCGCCAGCCCGCTGGAGACGACGACGACAATCGCCGCTCCGCCCGCCAGTTTGTCAATCAGCCGTCTCGCCATAGGACCTCGCAGACTAATTCACGGCCGACGTGGTCATGTTCAGCGCCTGCCGACCCGAAGGCAGTGTCGTCACGGCCGGACGCTTGCGCACGGGATCACCTCCCTTCGCCATTAACGGCGCGTTCTTCGGCAGCACCACGACCTTGGCGCCGACATTGACGCGGCTATACAGGTCGACGACGTCCTCGTTGGTCATGCGGATGCAGCCGGACGAGACGAACTTGCCGATGGTGGAGGGATCATTGGTGCCGTGGATGCGGTATTGGCTCGAGCCGAGATACATCGCGCGCGCACCGAGCGGGTTGCCGGGCCCGCCGGCGACGAAGCGCGGCAGATAGGGCTGGCGCGCGATCATCTCAGCCGGCGGATGCCAGTCCGGCCACTCGGCCTTGCGGCTGACGCTTTGCACGCCCGACCAGGTAAAGCCCTCGCGGCCGACGCCGACGCCGTAGCGGATCGCGCGGCCGCCTCCGAGCACGTAATAGAGATAGGTGCTGTTGGTATCGATGACGATGGTACCGGCCGGCTCGCTCCGGTCGAAGCCGACGATCTGCCTGCGCAGCCGGTCGGGCAATTGGGCATCCTCATCGGCGACCTGCGGCGCCTCGTTGATGTCATCCTGCGAATAGCCTTGGTCCTGCAAGTGTTGGCCCTGCAAGTATTGGCCCTGCGAGTAAAGGTCCTGCGGATACACCCGCTGCATCGGCGCATAGCCGAAGGTTTGGGCGCTTGCGGTGCCCACCGGCACTGCGAGAAGAGCGGTTGCGAAGGCGAACGCGCCGACGGCGCGCGGCGAGAAGCTGCGACGGACTGCAAACAACTTTGTCATGAGCTGCCCCGTTGGATGTGCATCAGGTGATGCGCTGCCTCAACAAACTCCGCCGCCTCGATCGAAGTTCCGGCGCAGCGTGCGGCAGCGACGTCACAGTCAAGCGAGCATCCGTTCACGAAGCCGCGATGGAACCAGCACGCCGCCCAAGCATTAGTCACGTCATCAATGGGCGCGCGGATCACGGATTCCGTGCGGGAGAGATATTGTGCGCGTCCTACCCAGTGAACGTTTGATTTCCGGCAACAGCGAAGGCGATCCGCTTCCCGAGAGCCATGTCGAGCTGCCGCCGGTGATCCGCCGCACTGAATTCGTCGCGTTCGCGCTCGCCGGGCTGTTGCTGATCGCCATCGTCGCCGTGCTCTATGTCGGCCGGGCGTTCTTCCTGCCGGTCGTGATGGCGTTCGTCATCGGGACCATGCTGTCGCCGGCGGCCACCTTCCTGGAGCGAAGCAAGGTCCCACGCAGCGTCGGCGCCGTGCTGATCGTGGTCGCAGTGAGCGCGGTGGTCGCTTTCGCCGTCGCGTTGATCGCTTCGCCGGTCATGGCGTGGAGCACGCGCCTGCCAGAGCTCGGCGCGCAATTGAAGGACAAGCTGCACGTGTTCGACCGGCCGCTTGCGCTCTGGCGGGAGCTGCAAGCCATGCTCGGCGGCTCGGAGGGATTGCCGAGCCTGCACATGCCCAAGATCGAGTGGGTGCAGCCGACGCTGGAATTCCTGTCACCGACCTTTACCGAATTCCTGCTGTTCTTCGTCACCCTGATCCTGTTCATCGCAAGCTGGCGCGACCTGCGGCGGGCCATGATCATGACCTTCAGCAATCACGACGCGCGGCTGCGCACGCTCCGGATCCTCAACGAGATCGAGGTCCATCTCGGCAATTATCTGCTGACCGTCACCCTCATCAATGTCGGCGTCGGCGTCGCCACCGGCCTGATCTGTGCGCTGACCGGAATGCCCAATCCGGCCGGGCTCGGCGCACTGGCGGCCACGCTCAACTTCATCCCGATCATCGGGCCCGTGGCGATGTTCGTGGTGCTGGTCGTGGTCGGGCTGATCGCCTTCCCGACCCTCGGCGGCGGCCTGATGGCCGCGCTCGCCTTCGGTGGCCTCACCTTTCTCGAGGGTCACTTCATCACGCCGACGATCATCGGGCGGCGGCTCGCCCTGAACGCGCTCGCCGTGCTGCTCGCGCTCGCATTCTGGACCTGGCTGTGGGGGCCGATGGGCGCGTTCCTGTCCTCGCCGCTCCTGATCGTGGCGCTGATCCTGAAGGACCACCTGCTGCCGGAGAATTCGCCGCAGCTGCCGCAAGCCTGACCGGTTTCAGCGAACGGAACTTACCCGGCGACGAAACGTTCTCCGCCCATCTCAGCCGTCAACAGTTCGGAGCTCCCGATGTCCACGCCCAATGCCGAAGCCGGGATGAGAGACTGGACCGACAAAGCCACCCGAGACCGCCTCGAAAAGGATGTAGCAGCCGTGAAAAGCGATATCGCCGCCCTCACCGACCAGATCACCGACGCGCTCAATACTTTCGCCAACTCCACCAGCAAGCAGGCTCGCCGCGGCTATCGCCAGGCGCGCGAGAACATGGACTCCGCGATGGACGACATGTCCGAGCGCGGCAGCGCGATGATGGAAGCTGCACATGACGCCTACGGCTCGATCGAGGAGACGCTGGAAGAGGCGATCACGCAGCGGCCGCTGGCGACCGTCGGGCTGGCGCTCGGCATCGGCTTCCTGATCGGCGTCGCCTGGCGTCGCTAAGGATGTCGACGCCCATTTGATACGGCGGCGGCACGCCGCCGCTGTCGGCTCGTGACCATTCGGCTGGCGGGGATTGAGGAGCAAGGCCATGTTTCAGCGCATCATCGACGGCATCAGCGCATCAACCGGCACGACGGTTCGGCTGACCTCCCTTGCCGCGGGCGCTGCCTTCGCGCTGCTCGTGACCACAGGCTTCCTCTGTGCCGCCGTCTTCATTTGGGTGCTGCAGAAATATGGCCCGGTGCAGGCTTGTCTTGCCGGCGCCGGCATCTTCTTCCTGCTGACCCTGGCCGCGGCAGGCTCCTATTGGAGCTACAAGCGCGAGGTGCAGAAACGCGCCCAGATCGCGGCCGAGCGCGCCGCGAAATCGGCCGCGCAGAGCATGCTTGCAGATCCGATGCTCCTCGCCACCGGGCTCCAGATCGTTCGTGCCATCGGCGTCAAGCGGCTGCTGCCGATCCTGGCGATCGGGGGCGTCGCCCTGGGCATCCTGGCGAGCCGCGCCGGCGTGTCCGACGAGGTGTCGGCCGAACCTGCCGAGTAGAGGTCGGAGCTGGGTAGAAAATTTCGTCGTAAGTCCTTCCGGCGCATCTATCCTACTTCGATAGTAGGCGAGGGCCGCAGTCTGCGCCGTTCGGCGCGATTGCCTTGCCGCTCACGCAAACGCTACTCGGACGAGCAGGCGGTTGCCGTTAAAAGCATCATCCTGATTCCCAAAGCTATTTTGCTCAATGAAACCGTCCGTCAAGGCGAACCTCGCCGCATTCCAGCATGACGCCAGGCTCTATCTGACGCTCGGCATCGCCAATTGGTCCATATTCGTCGACCATATTCCCAACAACGTCGTCAACCTGCTGACGCTGCGCAATTTCGGCTTCAGCGGCGCGGCGGACCTGTTCGTGTTCGTGGTGGGCTACGGGGTCGCCATCATCCATGGCAGGATGGCGCTGGAACGCGGCTACTTGGTCGCGGCGACGCGCATCTTTCGCCGGGTCTGGCGGCTCTATGCCGCCTATGTCGTGCTGTTCGTGATCTATATCGATGCCATCGCCTATGTCGCCAGGCAATCGATGGCGCCGGAGATCATCCACCAATACAACATCTCCGGAATTCTCGAGCATCCACTGCGCATCCTGGTCCGCGGTCTCGTGCTCCAGGAAGAGCCGCTGAACCTCGACCTGCTGCAGCTGATGGTCCCGCTGATGGCGTTCTTTCCGTTCGCGTTGTGGGGCCTGCTGCGGGGCCCGAACCTGACGCTGGCGGCATCGGTCGCGCTGTATCTCGCCGCACGCTGGTTCGACTGGAATTTTCGGATCTATCCGGACGGGGAATGGACCTTCAATCCGCTGTGCTGGCAGATGTTGATGGTGCTGGGCGGCTGGTTCGCCGTGACGGGCGCTCCGGGACGTGCGCTGCACGGCATGTCCTGGCTGCGGATCCTCGCCGGCGCCTACCTGGTCTTCGCGATGGCCGTCACCTTGATGCGCCATTCGCCGGCGCTGTCGGCTTACCTGCCCGATCTGCTCCTCAACAGCATCGCTCCGACCGACAAGGAAAACCTCGCTCCCTATCGGGTGGTCCACTTCCTCGCCCTCGCATTCATTGCCACCCATCTCATTCCGGCAGATCACCCCGGCCTGAGATGGAAACCGCTGCAAGCGGTGATCGCATGTGGTGAGGAATGGCTCGCGGTATTCTGCGTCGCCGTGTTCCTATCCTTCGCTGGCCACCTCATCCTGATCACCGGGCCGAACCTGGCGGTGATGCAGGTGGCGGTGAGCATCACCGGCTTCGCGGCGATGACCGGGCTCGCCTACTACATCGCCTGGTCGAAACGGCAGGATCTGCCGGCAGCCCTGCGGCAGCAGGCCCAGAGCTGATCGCTTCGCGACGAAATCGTGCGATTCTGCTAGGCCGAATGCCGCCCCTGGGCTATGCCGGGACCCTGCGTGAGGAGACCGGGCGTGGCGATGGCGAAAGACGGGCGTGAAGAGGCGGAGCGCGCGCCCCGGCGCGGCCGGCCAAGGTCGATCGAGACCACCAACGCCATCCTCGAAAGCGCCTATGCACTGATGGCGACCACCGGCCTTGCCGCCACCACCATCGATGCGATCGCACGGCACTCCAGCGTGTCCAAGATGACGATCTACAAATGGTGGCCGTCGCGGGAAGCGCTGCTGATCGACGCCTTCCTCCACCATGCGTCGCAGATGCTGCCGCTGCCGCCCGCGAGCGCCGGCACGCCCGCGGCGCGCGCGCGGCGCCACGCCGCTGCCTATGCCGAGGCGCTGCAGGGCGAGTTCGGCAAGGTCCAGCTCGCCGTCGTCTCCGAATGCATCTCCAAGACCGGGTCGGCCGAGCTGTTCTACGCCCGGTACCTGCAATTCCGCCGCGACGCGCTGGTGGACATGATCGCCGCCGGCCAGAAGGACGGCAGCATTCAGGCCGAGGGTCCCCCCGAAAATCTATACGACGCGATCTATGGCAGCCTGTTCTACCGCTATATCTTCGGCATCGCGCCGATCACACCCGGCTACGCGCGCAGCCTCATCGATCTGGTGTTACGGCCGAAGGGCTAGCTTCGCACCGGCCTGACCGGCGCCGAGATTTTGTCCGTGCGGTCGCGCTCGGTCATGTCGACCACCGTCTCCATCGGCGCGGTCAATTCATAGACGTAGGAGACGTCGGTGAAGAAGCGCTTGGCGGTCCCCCCCAGCGCCTCGGGCGCGACGCGGTCGAGCAGGATCAGGCCGAAATCGGAATCGGGCCGGCGCGTCGCCTCGCTGGTGTTGAACTCCTCCCAGCGGAAATGGAAGACCTCATCGCCCTCCTCGCCGGTCACCGTCCAGTTGGCGGTGATGTGCGGATGCTTGCCGACCAGCGACAGGCCCTCGTCGGAATGCGAGGCGAGCTCGAAGAACAGCAGCGACAGGCTTTGTGCGGCACGCGCGCTGACCGCGATGTCGGGGCCGGTGACGGCGATGCGATCGGCATGCGGAATCGCGCGCGCCTCGAACAGGCCCTTCAACTTGACGCCCTGCCACTGGCTCTCGCTGAGCAGCGAGACCACATTGGACATGGCGTGGATGCGCCCGATCAGGAGCTCGCGCGCGATGTCGATGTCCGAGCCGTGGCGCAAGGTGCGCGTCACGATCGACTGGATCACCGCCAGGATGTTCTTGACGCGGTGGTTGAGCTCGTCGATCACCGCGGTCAACCGCCGCTCGAAGCCGATCCTGACCTGGATCTCCCGGCTGAGCCGCAGATTGTTGTAGGCGACGTAACCGAACAGGCCGCACACCATTGCGGTGATGGCAAAGCCGATCGCCGCCACGATGATGGCGGTCTGCTCGGCGCGGCGTACCGAATTGGTCTTCGCGTAATAGCCGAGCTGCCAATCGCGGCCGCCGAAGCTCACCGTGCGCATCGCCGACGGCGCCCCGTCCGCCGCCGCGATCCGGGTCGAGACCACGCCCTGATCGTTGGCGATCAGCTCGCCGCCGTCCTTGCGCGGATCCCTGAGCGCCACCGCGAACAGCGACATGTCGTCATTGGCCAGCATCAGCGAGGCGAGCTCGTAGGAAAATGTGACGAAGCCGGCCGGCTCCGTCGCACCCTCGGGAACGACTGGCGCGGCCACGATGATGCCGATCGGACCGTTTCCGCGGATCAACGGCACCGGGTCGGAGGCAACCGACTTCTTTTGGGCGCGCGCCCGCGTCAGCATCGCGCTGCGAACCGGATCCTGATCGTAGCTGCGGCCGGGCAAGGCCGTGGTCTCGTTGCTGCGCGGCTCGAGATCCAACAGCACGTCGATCGGCTGGGTGACGTCGGCAGGATTGATCGGCTTGTCGTCAAACGAGCGGATCTGCGGATTCGGGAAGCCGGCGCTGGCGATGGCGGCTTGCGCGTCCGCAAGCTCGTTCGGCTTCAGCCGGGCGATCCAGCCGGCCACCACAAAGTCGGTCTTGAAGGCGTAGATCGCCGAGCGCAGCGGCTCCAGCATGTTCGGCTTGATCACCGACGGCGCGCGGAACAGGCCCGAGGCGACACGCGCGAGCAGCTCCCGCTCGGTCAGGCGGTCCTGAACCAGGCTCGCATGCACGTCGATCGCCCGCGCTAGCGCGATCCGGTCCAGCGCCAGCTCCTGGTCGTGGACGCGATAAGCCGCAAGCCCGGAGAGCAAGGCCCCGAGCAGAGCGATGAAGCCGATGATGAAACCCAGCCTGACCACGCGATTACTCAGGCGAAAGCAGGAGGTCGGCAATGAACACGGAGCACATGAACGCCGCTCGAACGGCCAGAGGCCGAAGCAGGGTAAACCCCAGTGGCGGAGATAATGAAGGAGGAGGCATCAGTACGCAACTTAGGTCGCCTGAAAAGCTTAATCCGCCCGGCCGATGGTCTGGCCGGGATGAATTCGCCCCGGGCGCCGGAGGTAGTTAATCGCCGTGTCCGAAATTTGTTCCGTGGGTTGCGGCACGGCCCGGGCGTTAACGGCGAGAAACGCCTGCGCCAACTGGTCGCGTCCGGTCAGCCGCCCCGTTTCAGGCCGCCTTTAGCCTCGATGAAGCCGACGATTCGGTCGAGCCCCTCGCCCTTCTTGAGGTTGGTCATGACGAAGGGCCGCTCGCCGCGCATACGCCTGGCGTCCGTCTCCATCTTCTCCAGGGAGGCGCCGACATGGGGCGCAAGGTCGGTCTTGTTGATGACCAGGAGGTCGGACCGGGTGATGCCCGGGCCGCCCTTGGACGGGATCTTGTCGCCGGCGGCGACGTCGATGACATAGATGGTCAGGTCGGCCAGCTCCGGGGAAAAAGTGGCAGCGAGATTGTCGCCGCCGGATTCGATCAGCACAAGGTCAAGTCCGGGAAACTTGGCGCGCATGTCCGCGACCGCAGCGAGATTCATCGAGGCATCCTCGCGGATCGCCGTGTGCGGACAGCCGCCGGTCTCGACGCCGGCGATGCGATCCGGCGTCAGCGATCCCGAACGCACCAGGAACTCCGCATCCCATTTGGTGTAGATGTCGTTGGTGATTGCCGCAATGTCATAGCGCTCGCGCATGGTCTTGCAGAGCAGGTCCATCAGCGCGGTCTTGCCCGATCCGACCGGACCGCCGACGCCGACACGCAAAGGACCGTGAGATTTCGCCATGTGACTTGTTCTCTCCTGATGACTTGACGGCCGCACCGCTCACGACCGAAACAAGCGGGTATATTGCGTCTCGTGCCGCAAGCTGGCGAGATCGGCCCGGAACGTCGCGCTGCCGAGATCGTCCAAGGTCGCATTCAACGCGCGATTGGCGGTGGCGGCGACGGCGGCTTCCAGCCTCACCAGCACACGCTGGCTATCGGTCTGGCCGAGCGGAATGAGCCGGCTGGCGGCGGAAATCCAGTTCGAGACCAGCGCATGCAGGAAGGCGTGCAGCGTCGGCGCCAACGGCACGGCGTGCATCGCGGCAACTACACCGACCGCGACCGGATAGACCAATGGCGCGCTGCATGCCGCGACCGTCGCGTCCAGTCCGTCGGCATCCCACGCGGCGCGCGAGATGTCGATGAAGGCGCGGCCCTGTGAGGTCGTCTCCAGCTGCCGCTCGCGCGACGGCACGAAGGCGCTCGCGAGCTCGGCGATCTCGTTCAATGCGGCCGTCTCGCCCGATTCCGTGGCGCGATAGGCGTGGACCAGAAACGTCGCGTCACAGAAGCCGGAGCCGTCGCCGAGCATCGCATCGAGCCAATCCGCCAGCGTCGTCGTGTCGGTGACGTCGCCCGCCTCGACCGCCCATTCGATGCCGCTGGAGTAGGAGAAGCCGCCGACGGGAAATGCCGGCGAAAGCCAGGTCATCAGCCGGTACAGCGCCGCCGCCTCGCCCTCGGCAAGATCACCGGCGCCGACCGGCTCATTTGTGGTCATGAGCATGCTTGTGGCCGTGGTGATGGTCGGGATGATCGCAATGCTCGTCGTGGTGATGGTGGTGCTCGTGGCTATGGTCGTGCGAGCCATGATCATGGTGGTGGCCATGGTCATGGTGATGATGGCCGCGATCGTGATGCGCATGGTCGTGTCCATGCGCGTGGCCGGCATCGGCGTAGGCGCCGCCTTCGGGATCGAACGGCGCCTCGATCTCGATCACACGCGCGCCAAGGCCCTTCACCATCGCCTCGATGACGTGATCGCGGCGGATGCGCAGGGCCTTGGCCATGATCTGGGTCGGCAGATGACGGTTGCCGAGATGCCAGCCGACGCGGACGAGGTGGTGCGGATCGCGGCCGCGGATTTCGAGCAGCGGCTCGGGCGCCGCGACCACCTCGATCAGCCTTCCATCCTCCAGCACCAGCGCATCGCCGCCGCGCAGCGCGACGGCATGTTCCAGGTCGAGCAGGAATTCGAGACCACGCGTTCCGGTCATCGTCATGCGGCGGCGGTGCCGGTCGTCGAAATCGAGCACGACCGTGTCCGCCGGAGCTTCCGTGAAGCGGTGCTGTCCCCTGACCTGCGTCGCCCGGATCATGCGTCTTACCTCTTTACCGTGTCTCGACCTTCTCGGGCGTGATGTATTCGATCTTCGGCGGCGCCGTGAAACATTTCACCGCAACGCGGCCGAACGTCTTCATGTGCTCGGCAGCGCGATGCGGCCCCAGCGCTTCCATATTCTCCCACTGCTCGACGAACACCATCTTGGCAGGGTCGGTGACGCTCTCATGCAGGTCATAGGCGATATTGCCGGGCTCTTTCCGCGTCTCCTTGATGCAGGCGGTGGCGGCTGCAATGAATTCGGCGCGCGTCTCAGGCTTGATGGTCAAGGTTGCAACGACGTAGATCACGAGAAATCCTCCCGGCTTTTCTTCTGAGGGTTACGATACCGGGCGGGACATTAGACCAGGCGGGACCGAACGCAAAACCGCAAAAAGCCGTCCCCGGACAACCGCCGGGGACATGCGTCGAGACGCTATTTCAGTACATGAAATATCGCTGCGCCATCGGCAGCACCTCCGCCGGAGCACAGGTCAGGAGCTCGCCATCGGCGCGCACTTCATAGGTCTCCGGATCGACCTCGATATCGGGCGTCGCGTCGTTGTGGATCATGCTCTTCTTGGAGATCTTGCCGCGGGTGTTCTGGACGGCATAGAGCTTCTTCTCGAGGCCGAGCTTGCGCGCGAGGCCACCGGTGATCGCGGCCTTGGAAGTGAACACCACCGAGGAGGCCGTACGTGCCTTGCCGAACGCGCCGAACATCGGCTGGTAGTGCACCGGCTGCGGCGTCGGGATCGAGGCGTTGGGATCGCCCATGGGCGCCGCGACGATGGTGCCGCCCTTGACGATGCAGTCCGGCTTGACGCCGAAGAAGGCCGGCGACCACAGCACGAGATCGGCCATCTTGCCCTTCTCGACCGAGCCGATCAGCTTCGACACGCCATGCGCGATGGCGGGATTGATGGTGTACTTGGCGATGTAGCGCTTGACGCGGAAATTGTCGTTGTCCTTGCCCTTGTCCTGCGGCAGCGACCCGCGCTGCTTTTTCATCTTGTCCGCGGTCTGCCAGGTCCGGATGATGACTTCGCCGAGGCGGCCCATGGCCTGCGAGTCCGAGGACATCATCGAGAGCGCGCCGAGGTCGTGGAGGATGTCCTCGGCCGCGATCGTCTCCTTGCGGATGCGGCTTTCGGCGAACGCCAGATCTTCGGCGATGGACGGATCGAGATGGTGGCACACCATCAGCATGTCCAGATGCTCGTCGATGGTGTTGCGGGTGAACGGCCGCGTCGGGTTGGTCGACGACGGCAGCACGTTCTTCAGCCCGGCGACCTTGATGATGTCAGGGGCATGACCGCCGCCGGCGCCTTCGGTGTGGAAGGCGTGGATGGTGCGGCCCTTGAACGCCTTGATCGTGTCCTCGACGAAGCCGGATTCGTTCAGCGTGTCGGTGTGGATCATCACCTGGATGTCGTGATCGTCGGCGACCGACAGGCAATTGTCGATCGCGGCCGGCGTGGTGCCCCAGTCCTCGTGCAGCTTCAGCGCACAGGCACCGGCCCTGATCATCTCGACCAGCGCGGCGGGGCGCGACGCGTTGCCCTTGCCGGAAATGCCGAGATTGACCGGGAAGGCGTCGAACGACTGGATCATCCGCCCCATATGCCAGGGCCCCGGCGTACAGGTGGTCGCGAAGGTGCCGTGCGACGGGCCGGTGCCGCCCCCCAGCATCGAGGTGACTCCTGACATCAGCGCGTGCTCGATCTGCTGCGGACAGATGAAATGGATGTGGCTGTCGAAGCCGCCGGCGGTGAGGATCTTGCCCTCACCCGCGATCACGTCGGTGCCGGGGCCGATGATGATGGTGACCCCGGGCTGGATGTCGGGATTGCCGGCCTTGCCGATGCCTGCGATCATGCCGTCCTTGATGGCGACGTCGGCCTTCACGATGCCCCAATGGTCCACGATCAGCGCATTGGTGATGACGGTATCGGCCGCGCCCTGCCTGTTGGTGACCTGCGACTGCCCCATGCCATCGCGGATCACCTTGCCGCCGCCGAACTTCACCTCCTCGCCATAGGTGGTGAAATCCTTCTCGACCTCGATGATGAGGTCGGTGTCGGCCAGCCGCACCTTGTCGCCGGTGGTCGGGCCGAACATGTCGGCATAGACGGAACGCTTCATCTTGACGGACATCACAAGCCCCGTTTGCGATTGAATGTCTGGTTGGTCACAGCAAGGCCTTTGCTGCTTTCACGGCGTCATCGAATTTTTCGTCGAGCCACGCATTGCCGCCGCGGCACCCCGCCACGACCTGCGTGGCCCAGGCGATATAGTCGGCGAGATCTTCGCGCTCCCCAGCACTCGGATCGGTTTGAATGCGCGCGCCCGTATTGCTGATCTTGTCGGCGATCTTGATCAGCTTGGCGCCCGGCGATTTGTGGGGCGCGTCCTCGATCTGCTTCTGCCGCCGCTTCGCTTTCGGCAAGCTCATGTCGTCGGTGCACTCGGCAACGAGGGACGCGACCCGATCGGAAAATCTCTGCGCGAGTTCCTCGCGCGTGGTGTCGGTGTCCTCGATGGTATCGTGCAGCCAGCCGGCCGCGACCAGCTCGGCATCGGCGCCGTTGGTCGCGGTCGCGAGCAGGTTCGCGACCTCGGCGAGATGATTGATATAGGGCTCGTTGCCGCGGCCCTTGCGCGCCATGCCGTTATGGCGCTGCGCGGCGAGCTCGGCAGCTTCCGAGACGAGGCGGATTGGCGAGAGCATGGAAATTACCTCCGTTTCCGCCTCAACCATGCCGCGCCGTGCTCGTTCCTGCGGAGGTCACAGCTTCCCCATCACATCGCCGCGGAAGCCGTAGATCGTCTTCTTCCCCGCCATGGCGACGAGCTGGACGTCGCGGGTCTGGCCGGGCTCGAAGCGGACGGCGGTGCCGGCGGCGATGTCGAGGCGCATGCCGCGCGCCTTCTTGCGGTCGAACTTCAGCGCGGGGTTGGTCTCGAAGAAATGGTAGTGCGAGCCAACCTGGATCGGGCGGTCGCCGGTATTGGCGACCGTCAGCGTCACGGTCTTGCGGCCGGCGTTGAGCTCGATCTCGCCGTCCTGAATGAAGAGTTCGCCGGGGATCATGCTCTGCTCCTACCTGATCGGCTCGTGCACGGTGACGAGCTTGGTGCCATCAGGAAAAGTCGCCTCGACCTGGATGTCGTGGATCATCTCGGGAATGCCCGGCATCACCTGGTCGCGGGTCAGAACTTGCGCGCCTGACTGCATCAGCTCGGCGACGGTGCGGCCGTCGCGCGCGCCTTCCAGAATGAAATCGGAGATGATCGCGATCGCCTCGGGATGGTTGAGCTTGACGCCGCGGTCCAGCCGGCGGCGGGCCACGATGGCCGCCATCGAGATCAGAAGCTTGTCCTTTTCGCGGGGAGACAGATTCATGCGACATCTCTTCCGTTCAACACGTCAATTCAACCAGTCTAGTTCAGCCAGAGCCGCGGCAGGGCCGCACCGGTGCGCGCCAGCACCGTCATCATGTCGGTACGCAAACGCGCCGCATCTTGGGCACAGAACCGCGCCATTGCAAAGCCATTCCAGGCCGAGATTCCGACTTCGCCGGAGAACGATTCCGACGCCTCCCGGATGCGCTCGACCAGGGCTTCGTCGCCGGGCACGATCAGGGCTGTGCCGATCGCCGCGCCACCTTTGGCGACGGCGGACCGGCCGAGCTTGGCACCGATATCGCCGTCGAGCCGGACCGTCTCGGCGAACACCAGCCGCCCGCCGCGGCGTAGCCGCCAGCGGTCGACGAACTCGCCCTGCTCCATCCGCTCGCCCATGGCGGTGCGGCCGAACACCACGATCTCGCAGAGCAGGAGCGAGGCCGCCTCGTCGAGGTCGATGTCGAAGCGGCGCTGGACGCGGGCACGGTCGAACAGAATCGTCTCCTGGGGCAGCCAGGCAAGATGCGCGTCCGCGCCGACCTTCAGAGCGTTGTTGAGCTGCGCTGCCGCTCCGGGCGTGCGATAGACCTTTTCGGCGGCCGCTGTGGTCAGCGTCAGCCGCGCTGCATCCGCCGCCGCTATCTCGATATCAAAGCGATCACCGCCGGCAACACCGCCGGCCGTGTTGACGAACACGCCGGACAGGCCCTGATCTTCCGGCGAGGGAAAGCGGACGCGGAGCGAACCGGATTCATGCAAGGTGCCGCGCCGTGTCACCCCGTCGCGCGCATGCACGTCGAAGCGCACGGTGCCACGGGCACGGTTGGCCTCGAACAGCGTGGACGTGGCTGACAATTCGCTGCGCATCCGTCTCCCCCAACCGGTCGCGGCAGGTCTGTTCCGGCTTACAGCGCCATCTGGCGGCTGATCTCGCCCGGATCGAGATTGGAGCGGTCGCAGGTGAACTTCACCGCGCCGCGATCCATCACCGCGAAACTGTCGCCGAGTTCGCAGGCAAAGTCGAGATATTGTTCGACCAGCACGATGGCGATGTTGCCGAGGTTGCGCAGATACGAAATGGCGCGGCCGATGTCCTTGATGATCGAGGGCTGGATGCCTTCGGTGGGCTCGTCGAGCAAAAGTAGTTTCGGCCGCATCACCAGCGCGCGGCCGATCGCGAGCTGCTGCTGCTGGCCGCCGGAGAGGTCGCCGCCGCGCCGGCCCAGCATGGATTGCAGCACCGGAAATAGCGAGAACACGTCGTCCGGAATGTGCTTGTCCTCGCGCTTGAGCGGACCGAAGCCGGTCTTGAGGTTCTCCTCAACCGTCAGCAGCGGGAAGATCTCGCGGCCCTGCGGCACGAAGCCGATGCCTTTGCGCGCTCGCTCATACGGCCTGAGGCCGGTGATATCGCTGCCGTCGAACACGATTGCGCCCGAGGAGATCGGATATTGCCCGACCATCGCGCGTAGGAGTGAGGTCTTGCCGACACCGTTGCGCCCGAGCACGCAGGTCACCTTGCCGGGCTCGGCCGAGATCGAGACGCCGCGGAGCGCCTGCGCCGCGCCGTAGAACAGATTGATGTCCTTGACCTCAAGCATTGCTCAGCGTCCCAGATACACTTCGATGACCCGCTCGTTGGACGAGACCTGGTCGATGGTCCCTTCCGCGAGCACCGTGCCTTCGTGCAGGCAGGTGACCTTGACGCCGAGCTCGCGCACGAAGGTCATGTCGTGCTCGACCACCATGACGGTGTGGGTCTTGTTAATTTCCTTCAGCAGCTCGGCGGTGAGATGCGTCTCGACGTCGGTCATTCCCGCGACGGGCTCGTCGACCAGCAGCAGTTTCGGATCCTGCGCCAGCAGCATGCCGATCTCCAGCCATTGCTTCTGGCCGTGGCTGAGGCTGCCGGCGAGACGATTGCGAGCCTCGGTGAGGCGGATCGTCTCCAGCACCTTGTCGATGCGCTCGGACTCCGCCTTGCTGCCGCGCCAGAACAGCGTGCCGCGGACCGAATGGTCGACATTGAGCGCCAGCAGGAGGTTGTCCTGCACGGTCTGGCTCTCGAATACGGTCGGCTTCTGGAATTTGCGGCCGATGCCGAGCTCGGCGATGCGAGTCTCGTCGAGGCGCGTCAGGTCGGTGACGCCGTCGAACAGCACGGTGCCTTCATCCGGCTTGGTCTTGCCGGTGATGATGTCCATCATCGTGGTCTTGCCGGCGCCGTTCGGGCCGATGATGGCGCGCATCTCGCCGGGCTCGAGCGTCAGCGATAGATTGTTGATGGCGTGGAAGCCGTCGAAGGAGACGTGCACGCCGTCCAGATAGAGCATCGCGGAGGTCGCGCGGGTGTCCATGACGTTCATGACCGCTTACTCCGCCATCTTGGGTTCGGTGACGCCGTCTTCGGCCGCGGCGCTCACGGAAGTCGCGGGGGTGCGTTTT
This sequence comes from Bradyrhizobium sp. IC4060, assembly GCF_020193715.1. Taxonomy (NCBI): domain Bacteria; kingdom Pseudomonadati; phylum Pseudomonadota; class Alphaproteobacteria; order Hyphomicrobiales; family Nitrobacteraceae; genus Bradyrhizobium; species Bradyrhizobium sp. IC4060. Next base: position 504,772 of record NZ_JADYVJ010000003.1, read on the forward strand.
TCCTTCGACTGATCCCACCAGGCGTTGAAGGTGCCGACGATGCCCTTGGGCAGCAGCAGCGTCACCAGGATGAACAATGCGCCCAGCATGAACAGCCAGTACGGCGCGAGCACGCCCGAGGTGAAGAACGTCTTGGCGTAGTTGACGACGACGGCGCCGAGCGCCGCGCCGACCAGCGTGCCGCGGCCGCCGACCGCGACCCAGATCACCGCCTCGATCGAATTGCCCGGCGCGAATTCGCTCGGATTGATGATGCCGACCTGCGGCACGTAGAGCGCGCCGGCGACTCCGGCCATGCAGGCCGACACCGTGAACACGAACAGCTTGTAGGATTCGACGCGGTAGCCGAGGAAGCGCGTGCGCGATTCCGCGTCGCGCACGGCAATCAAGACCTTGCCGAGCTTGGAGGAGACGATGGCGCGGCAGATCAGGAAGCCGATGATCAGCGCCAGGCAGCTCAGCGCAAACAGCGCGGCGCGCGTCCCTTCCGCCTGCACGTTGAAGCCCAGGATATCCTTGAAGTCGGTCAGGCCGTTATTGCCGCCAAAACCAAAGTCGTTGCGGAAGAAGGCGAGAAGCAGCGCGTAGGTCATCGCCTGCGTGATGATCGACAGATAAACGCCGGTGACACGTGAGCGGAAGGCGAGCCAGCCGAAGCAGAAGGCGAGCAGGCCGGGCACGACCAGCACCATCAGCGCGGCGAACCAGAACATGTCGAAGCCGTACCAGTACCAGGGCAGCTTCTCCCAGTTCAGGAACACCATGAAGTCGGGCAGGATCGGATTGCCGTAGACGCCGCGGGTGCCGATCTGCCGCATCAGGTACATGCCCATGGCGTAGCCGCCGAGCGCGAAGAAGGCGCCGTGACCGAGCGAGAGGATGCCGCAATAGCCCCAGATCAGGTCGATCGACAGCGCCAGGATGGCGTAGCAGACATACTTGCCCCAGAGCGCGACGAGATAGGTCGGCACCTGCAGGAACGAGCCCGCGGGAAGCAGCAGGTTGGAGAGCGGAATGAGGATGCCGCAGGCCGCGACGACGGCAAGGAAGATCGTCGCGCTGCGGTCCAGCGATCGCGTCAGCATGTGAGGGGTCATGCTTCCACCGCACGGCCCTTGAGCGCGAACAGGCCGCGCGGCCGCTTTTGAATGAACAGGATGATGAGAACCAGGATCGCGATCTTGCCGAGCACGGCGCCGGCGACCGGTTCCAGGAATTTGTTGGCGATGCCGAGCGTGAAGGCGCCGACGAGCGTGCCCCAGAGATTGCCGACCCCGCCGAACACCACGACCATGAAACTGTCGATGATGTAACTCTGGCCGAGATTGGGGCTGACATTGTCGATCTGCGACAGCGCGACGCCGGCGATGCCGGCAATGCCCGAGCCGAGGCCGAAGGTCAGGGCGTCGACGCGCGAGGTGGCGATGCCCATGGAAGCCGCCATGCGGCGGTTCTGCGTCACCGCACGCATTTCGAGGCCCAGCGCGGTGTAGCGCAGCATCGCGAGCAGAATCGCGAACACGGCGAGCGTGAAGAGAAGGATCCAGAGCCGATTATAGGTGATGGTGATCTGGCCGAGCTCGAACGCGCCGCTCATCCAGGAGGGGTTGCCGACCTCGCGGTTGGTCGGGCCGAACATGGTGCGCACCGCCTGCTGCAGCACCAGCGACAGGCCCCAGGTCGCGAGCAGCGTCTCGAGCGGACGGCCGTAGAGGAAGCGGATGATGCTGCGCTCGATCAAGACGCCGATCGCGCCGGCGACGAGAAAGGCGAGCGGCACGGCGATCAAGAGCGAATAGTCGAACAGGCCGGGATAGCGGGTGCGGATCACCTCCTGGACCACGAAGGTGGTGTAGGCTCCGATCATCACCATCTCGCCATGAGCCATGTTGATGACGCCCATCACGCCGAATGTAATGGCGAGCCCGATCGCGGCGAGCAGCAGCACCGAGCCGAGCGAGAGACCGTACCAGGCATTCTGCACCATCGACCAGACCGCGAGCGAATTCTGGATCGAGCCGATCGCGCTCGCGGCGGCCTTGGTGACCGAGGCCGGCTGGTCGCCCATGCCGGTGAGCAGCGCCAGCGCATCCTGGTCGCCCCGCGCCTTGAGGGTTGCGACCGCTTCGAGCTTCTCGACCTCGGTGGCGTCGGACTTGAACAGCAGGATCGCGGCTCGGGCCTCAGTGAGCGCCGCCTTGACGGATTTGTTGGCTTCCTTGGCAAGCGCGGCATCGACCGCCTCGAGCGCGGTCTCCTCGTGCGACTTGAAGACGGACTGCGCGGCTTGCAGGCGCGTTCCCAGATCCGGAGACTGCAGCGTCAGGCTCCCGAGTGCGGCGTCGACGCTGCGGCGCAGGCGGTTGTTGAGGCGAACCGCGCTCGCACTGTCGGGAACGCTGGCAACGGCCTCGCCGGTCGCAGCGTCGATCGACTTGCCGTCCGCATCGGTGACGTAGACCTTCTTACTGTCGGGATCGGCCATGAGACGGCCGTCCTGGAGCGCATTGATGATGGGAAAAGCCAGCTTGCTGCCGCTGCCCGCGATCACACCGATCGCTTCTTCCGTGTCGGAAAAATCATCGTTGGCGAATTTGGCGACCGCATCCTCGAACGGACCGGCGAAGGCCGGCAGCGCGAACGCAATCAGGAACAACGAGAGTGCAAGCGAACAGAGACGAGCGGACAAATGGGCTGGCACTGTGAATGACCCCGGCAGAAATGAGTGGAGAAGGCGGCGGGATCGCCGCCCTCTCCGGTCTTGCAATGGAGCGTCAGATCGGGATCAGGAGCCCGAGCCGAGGCACTTGTTGGACTTGGTGTTGAAGTTGCCGCACTTCTTGCCGACCCAGTCGCCGATCAGGTCCTTGGAGCCGTCGAGCTCCTTCGACCAGGCGTCGCCGGGGACGAGGCTCGGGGTCTTCCAGACCACGTCGAACTGGCCGTTGCCCTTGATCTCGCCGATGAACACCGGCTTGGTGATATGGTGGTTCGGGAGCATCTTGGAGGTGCCGCCGGTCAGGTTCTTGGCTTCGATGCCCGGGAGAGCGTCGATGACCTTGTCGGGATCGGTCGACTTCACCTTCTCGACCGCCTTGACCCACATGTCGAAGCCGATCACGTGCGCTTCCATCGGATCGTTGGTCACGCGCTTCGGATTCTTGGTGTAGGCCTGCCACGCCTTGATGAACTTCTCGTTCTCCGGCGACTTGATCGACTGGAAGTAGTTCCAGGCGGCGAGGTGGCCGACCAGCGGCTTGGTGTCGATGCCGGCGAGCTCTTCCTCACCCACCGAGAACGCCACCACCGGGATGTCCTTGGCCTTGATGCCCTGGTTGCCGAGCTCCTTGTAGAAGGGAACGTTGGCGTCGCCGTTGATGGTCGAGACCACCGCGGTCTTCTTGCCGGCCGAGCCGAACTTCTTGATGTCGGCCACGATCGTCTGCCAGTCGGAATGACCGAACGGCGTGTAGTTGATCATGATGTCTTCCTGGGCGACGCCCTTGGACTTCAGATAGGCCTCCAGGATCTTGTTGGTGGTGCGCGGATAGACGTAGTCGGTGCCCGCGAGCACCCAGCGCTTCACCTTCTCGTCCTTCATGAGGTAGTCGACGGCAGGGATCGCCTGCTGGTTCGGCGCAGCCCCCGTGTAGAACACGTTACGCTCGCTCTCCTCACCCTCGTATTGCACGGGGTAGAACAGGATGCTGTTGAGCTCCTTGAACACCGGGAGCACCGACTTACGCGACACCGAGGTCCAGCAGCCGAACACGACCGAGACCTTGTTCTTGGTGATCAGCTCGCGCGCCTTTTCGGCGAACAGCGGCCAGTTCGATGCGGGATCGACGACGACGGCTTCCAGCTTCTTGCCGAGCACGCCGCCCTTCTTGTTCTGCTCGTCGATCAGGAAGAGGATGGTGTCCTTCAGCGTGGTTTCGCTGATTGCCATGGTGCCGGACAGGGAGTGGAGTACACCCACCTTGATGGTGTCGTCGGCGGCCTTTGCGCCAGTCAATGAAGCCAGACCGAGCATCAGTCCGGCGGTCGCAGCGAGCACGCCGCGGCGGCTAAATGACGCCGCTATATCGTGAGTGGATTTGTTAAACATGAGTGCCTCATCTCCCTGACGCAGACGTGAAAAACGCTGCGAAACGGCCCCACGGCCGCCTGCGGTTAACGGAATCGCAAGAACCATGCCATGGGCTGGGCACCCATCAACTTATTGAATTTACAAAACTAATTGACAGAAATCGAAGTTTCTCCGCAGACTTGCAGCCTAAATCATAGGCAACATAAATGTATGCGAAAGCGGCAGTCAGACTACTTTCTAAGCAAATCGCCAATTCTGGCTAAATTTCTGGCAGCAGTATTTTTGCATCGCACCCGCTGTTTCGGAGGCAAGTGCCTTGAAAGCGCCCCCTCGATGTTCCATATGAGCGTCCGAGACCTCTTGCGAATCAAGGGGTCGTAGCGAGCCGCGTGTTCTTAAGCCCTCTACGGGCCTCTGGCTTGCCCCATCTCTCCCAAGCCATCCGACACCCCAAACACGCAGGTGTCTTCTCGACACCCTTTTGCGCGCGCCGCGCTGATGCGCCGGGCGTTCGCTTTTGACATGGAAAGAACCCCTCTTTTGACTTCGTTTCAGGACTTCGGCCTCGCCGAACCCATCGCGCGCGCTCTTCGTGAAGAGAATTACGTCACCCCAACCCCGATCCAGGCCCAAACCATCCCGCTGGCATTGACCGGCCGCGACGTCGTCGGCATCGCCCAGACCGGTACCGGCAAGACCGCGTCCTTCGCGCTGCCGATCCTGCATCGTCTGCTCGAGAACCGCATCAAGCCGCAGCCCAAGACCGCCCGCGTGCTGGTGCTGTCGCCGACCCGCGAGCTGTCCGGGCAGATCCTCGACAGCTTCAACGCCTACGGCCGCCACATCCGCCTGTCCTCGACGCTCGCGATCGGCGGCGTGCCGATGGGCCGCCAGGTCCGTGCGCTGATGCAGGGCGTCGACGTGCTGGTCGCCACCCCCGGCCGCCTGCTCGACCTCGTGCAGAGCAACGGCTTGAAGCTTTCAAGCGTCGAGTTCCTCGTGCTCGACGAAGCCGACCGCATGCTCGACATGGGCTTCATCAACGACATCCGCAAAATCGTCGCCAAGCTGCCGATCAAGCGGCAGACCCTGTTCTTCTCGGCCACCATGCCGAAGGACATCGCCGAGCTCGCCGATTCCATGTTGCGCGACCCCGCCCGTGTCGCGGTGACCCCGGTGTCCTCGACCGCCGAGCGGATCAACCAGCGCATCCTGCAGGTCGACTTCGCGGCCAAGCCGGCCTTCCTGACCAAGCTGCTGCAGGACGAGGCGATCAACCGCGCGCTGGTCTTCACCCGCACCAAGCACGGCGCCGACAAGGTGGTGAAGACGCTGGCCAAGGCCGGGATCGCCGCCAACGCCATCCACGGCAACAAGTCGCAGAACCATCGCGAGCGCACGCTGGCCCAGTTCCGCTCGGGAGAGATCCGCACCCTGGTCGCCACCGACATCGCCGCCCGCGGCATCGACGTCGACGGCATCAGTCACGTCATCAACTTCGACCTGCCGAACGTGCCGGAGACCTACGTCCACCGCATCGGCCGCACCGCACGCGCCGGCGCCGACGGCACCGCGATCTCGCTGGTCGCGGGCGGCGAGGAGCTCGGCTACCTGCGCGACATCGAGCGGCTGATTCGCGTCGCCCTGCCGCGGGAGGACCACCGCACCGACGCCGGCCGCCGCGACCCCGGTCCCGCCCCGTCACAGCAACGACAGGGCCGGCCGGGCGGCCGGCCGGGCCAGCGCCCGCAAGGCGCACGGCACGGTGACGGACGTCGCGCCGACGAACGGCATGCCGACGGGCGCCACCATAGTGCCGGCAAGCAAGGCGACGGCAGGCACGGTGAGGGACGCCACGCCGAGGCAAGGCATGCGGACGGACGGCCCGGCGGTGGCCCGAATGCCCCCAAGGGTTCTCGCCGCCGCCGCTCCGGTGGTAAGATGCATTCATCGCCTGTCGACCGTCCGGAACAGCGTTCCGCGCATAGCGCCGGGACCCCTGATGGGATACAAGGCGTTGCCTTTTTGCGCCGCCAGAGTCGGCCAAACAGCCAACCGAACCGCAAACCCTATTCGCACTAGCCGTCCACGACCTGGAGATATCAATGGCTAAGGAAGAGCTGATCCAGTTCGAAGGACTGGTCACCGAAATCCTCCCCGATGCCCGCTACCGCGTGCAGCTCGACGCCGGACACGAGATCGTTGCCTATACCGCCGGCAAGATGAAGAAGAACCGCATCAAGACGCTCGCGGGCGACCGCGTGACGGTGGAGATGTCGCCCTATGACCTCGAGAAGGGCCGGCTGATTTTCCGCCACAAGGACGAACGTCCCAGCACGCCGGGCGGACCGCCCCGTCCCGGACAGCGCGGCGGCCAATTCCGCCGCCGCTAGTCGGCTGCGGCGCGGGTTCGAATTCCGATCTGTAGATTGATCCGCCGTTGACATCGGCGGATCAAAAAATCGTGCGCGTCCGGATTGTTTCGAACCGTTGCTTCCGATAAAATGAATTAATCGATTTTCGGCCGGACGACATTGGCATCCACCGGTACAGCCGGTTCAGACACGCTGACGACCCTTCCAGAAATTCGATCCTAACCCTGCCCGCGCGAGCGGGCTCCGACATAGTGTTATCTGAGAGGGACTACCCCCGTGAGCATGGGAACCGTGAAGTGGTTTAACGCAACCAAGGGCTATGGCTTCATTCAGCCCGACGATGGCGGCCAGGACGTGTTCGTTCACATCAGCGCCGTGGAGCGCGCCGGCCTCGGCTCGCTCCGCGAGGGCCAGAAGATCTCCTACGAGATCGTGGCCGACCGCCGTTCCGGCAAGTCTGCGGCGGACAACCTGCGCGCTGCGGGCTGAGCCCGCCGGGCGCCGGCCCGATCAGCGAGCCAAAGCAAAAAGGCCGTGCGCAACGCACGGCCTTTTTTTCATGTCACGGGCGGCTGACAGATCTCAACACGTCGACGGCACGTTGTTGTAGGGCACGCAGGTGACCTGACGCGGCCGCGTGTAGGAGAGATCGCTCAGGGTTACGCTCGACTTCAACACGTAGCCGATGGTGGGCGTGTAAGTGTAGTTGGCTTCGCTCAGGATGAGATAGCTCGACGGAATCAAGAGTGCCGGGGGAATCATCGTGGTGACCGTGTCGCCGGCGTTCCGAGCCGAGGTCGCAAGCGTGGCTTGCGTCGCGCCGCTCGCAATCGTGCCGGCCCTGCTCCACTGGACCTTGGCGATGCTGTTGGCGTCGATGTAGATCTGGGAGATCGTGCCCTTCACGAGCGCAGCGTCGTAAGGCATGACGACGGAGATGCTTGCCGTGAACGTATCCTTCATGCCGGCATCATTGAGCGTGGTCGACTGCGAGGTCAAATCGGACAATGTCCGCGCGATCAACGTGATTTTGCGGTCGATCGCCACGGCGGACGAAAATTCCACGGTGCCGAAGAACATCACCAGCATCAGCGGTACGATGATCGCGAATTCGGTCGCCGCCAGGGCGCGCTTGTCGGCGACGAAGCCGCGCACGGAGCGGCGTGCATTCCTCCAGATGTTCGCAATCGCCCGCATCGGTCCGCCCAGATCCATCTGCATCAGAAGGGTTCGTTCTTGAACGCCACCGTCGCCACCATCAGCCGCTTGTTGCTGCATCCCGCGTTGTAGCCGAGGCCGGTGACGATGAGCGGCCATTGATAGAACAGGCGCACCACGACGACCTGGCCGGAGGTTCCGGCACTGTACTGCATCCCGGAGGGATTGAAGGTGCAGGAATTGCCGAAATTGGTGAGGCTGAGCGTCCCGAACGAGCTGGTGCTGACGACGTCGACGTACAGCTTGCTGCAATCGAACAGCGCCGGAATCTTGCTGCAGACGAAGGTCTTGAACGTCGTCTGATCGCATGCAGCGACTGTGTTGGGCGCGGACTGGCAGGCCGCCACCGAGCCGCCCTGCGCCTGAGCCTGGCCGGTTAGAATCGCGCGCGCGGAGTCCTGCGCGATGGTCTCGAGCACCTGGCTGGAGAAGAACATGAGCGCCGTCTCGAGGATCGCGAACAGCAGCGCGAAGAACATCGGTGCGACCAGCGCAAATTCGACGGCTGCGGAGCCGCGGCGGTTGCCGCGAAACCGGAGCAGCGCTTTCCGGAGCGTGAACCTCGTAGGTGCAGGCGATGGCATCTCGTCAAATTCCCCAGCGGCCGGCGATCATCTGCCCGTTCAATACCGGAAACTGATTGTCTAAGTGTTTCAGACGATCCGCTTCCGGCGGACCGCGCCGTTAACACCGCGTTAACCAGCGCCCGCAAGCGGGAGGAAGCACGGCATGCAACGAGGTGCCGCCCTCGAATCGAGCGGCTTGGCGGGATCGAGGCCCGCCCGTGGGCTAGTTTGGCTTGGCAGCCGCGCCGGCACCCGCACCTCCGCTGGCGCTGCTGCTCAGCGTACCGGCCTGGCTCATCGCGTTGTTGAAATAGGTGTCGCTGTCGCCGAGCGTCACGCGGCGCTGGCAAAGCGGCACGCAACTGTAGGACTCCCGCTCGACCCCGCGATAGACGGTGACGAGCCGGTCGCTCGGACCTTCGACCTGGATCTGGCGGTCCACCAGAATCTCGCCGCCGCGGTCGAGCGCGATGAAGTTGGTGGCCCCGTAGCCCTTTCCGGTCACGACGATCATGCCGCCGGGCTGGAGCGTGACGTCGGCGATCAGGGGATTGCCGACCACGATGGTCGCCACCTTGCCGGGCAGCCGCACCAGCTTGGCCTGGTCGACATTGACGGCGATGGTATCGGCGACGGGCTCGGCAAGGCCGGCGGCCGGCGAGGCCAGCACCGCAGCGGCAACCAGAACACAGACGCGCACATGACGGCGCAGCATTTCTTTACGCATACTCTTACCCCCGGGACGTCACAAACCGGCAGAAGCGACGAATACAGCGGAGCCGGTGCCCGACCCGGCTAACCTGCCTTTAATTCGTGAACGTTCCGCAAACTCGCCGCGTATTGTTTGAACGGACGGACATTTGCGGGGCCCGCCCCCTAAAGCGCGATGAGTTTTGGAATCGTCATCGCGCTTTAGGTTGTTGTTTACGCATGATCTTTCCGGAAAACTGCTTCGCCCTTTTTCGGATTATGCTTTAGTGCCGGAACGGATAGGCGAGCTGGCCCCCGATCTCCTTGGGCATGGCCGCTTCGTCCTTGCCGTAGTCCTGCGGCAGCCTGCCCTCCGGCATGCGGAAGGTGCCGAACAGCACGTCCCAGATCGGGAACGTTCCGGCAAAATTGGTGTCGCCGCCCTCTTCGAGGGAGGTGTGGTGCCAGCGATGGAAGACCGGCGTCGCCAGCACGTATTTGAACGGTCCGAAAGTCCAGTTCAGGTTGGCGTGCACAAAGGCTGAGTGGAAGGTGGTGAACGGGCCGACCCAGACCATGACGTTCGGGGAGATGCCTGCCATCAGCAGCACGACGTCGACGCTGATCGTCCCGAGCAAGAGATTGACCGGATGGAAGCGCGCCGCGGAGATCCAGCCGATCTCCTCCGACGAATGATGGATGGCGTGATATTTCCAGAAGCCGCCGTCGTGGAAAAGCCGATGCACCCAGTACAGCATGAAATCGGACAGCACCAGGAACAGCACGGCCTGCAGCCACAGCGGCAGCTGCGCCAGCGGACCGTGGCCATTGTCGTAAAAGGCGATGAGCTCGTCGGCGTCGTGGATGTTGAAGACGACGCTGGCGCCGACGACCAGCAGCCCGATCCGCATGGTGCGGGCGAACACCGGGACGAAGAACCAGTAGCAGATGTCGGTGACGATCTCCCGCTTGCGCCACCACGGCGCACCGGGATTGCAAGCCCAGAAATGCTCCAGCACGGTGAACACCGCCGCGAGCACGAAGGTGACCGGGATCACCTTGACGATGGTCTCGCCGAACATCAAGGCGACTTGCATGGGCAGGCTCGACATCGTCGCCTCTCTCCGCGAATTCCGCTGTAGCTCAAGGCCTACTCCGCGAAATTTAAGGGAGGGTGAAGCACGCGCCGCGTTGGCGGCGCATCCGGAACCGCAACGAATTTGCAGGTGCCGTCTTAAGGCGAAATTCACTCTGGGCAAAAGCATCGCGCCGGACGTGGGATTACCCGGTCGAATTAACTCTCCCGAAAGAGCTCGGCTCTCATGGTCGTCGCGTCAACGACAGCGCCGAACGAGGCGGTCCCCACCCAGACGGAGTTTTGTTCATGAAGAACTTGATTGCGCGTTTCGCGAAGGATGAATCCGGCGCCACCGCCATCGAATACGGCCTGATCGCCGCCGGCATCGCGCTGGCCATCATCACCGTCGTCAACAATCTCGGCACCACGCTGAACGCCAAGTTCAGCTCGATCAGCACCTCGCTGAAGTAAGCGGGTCCACGAACGACGGCAAAAGCCCCGGACCTCCGGGGCGTTTGTTTTTCTGAAGACGGCGAGTTCCAGTGGCGTTGCACGAGTTCAGAACCGATGCCGCGGTCGCGGCGCACGAGGCGGAAGCGGCGCAGGCCGGCTCGCCGGTCTATTGGATCTGCCTTGCGCTGCTGGTTGCGACGATCGCGCTCGCCGCACGTATTGCCAGCTTCTGGTGAAAGCGCGCTCGTGGGCCGAGGCCCGGGCGCGCCCGTGCCGCCGTTGTCGGTTTGTTTAGCATCGCGCGCTAGCATCGCCCGAAGCAGCTCCCGCGACAAACCCAGGCCTCAAGACGCAGCCCATGATTCTCGACCTTGCGCGCCTTCTGCTCTTCCCGGCCCTGATGGCGTTCGCCGCCGCGAGCGATCTCTTCACGATGACGATCTCGAACCGCGTATCGCTGGCGCTGGTGGCGGGCTTCTTCGCGCTCGCCCTCGCCGGGGGCATGGCACCTTACGAGATGCTGAGTCATGTCGGCGCCGGTGCGCTCGTTCTGGTCGTGGCCTTCACCTGCTTCGCCATGGGCTGGGTGGGCGGCGGCGACGCCAAGGTCGCTGCCTCCGTCGCGCTCTGGTTCGGCTTCCCACATCTGATGAACTTCCTGGTCTACGCCTCGCTGTTCGGCGGCGCGCTGACGCTGCTCCTGCTGCAGTTCCGACAATGGCCGCTGCCTTACGGGCTGGCAGGACAGGCCTGGCTCGCACGGCTGCACGCCAAGGAGAGCGGCATTCCCTACGGCATCGCGCTCGCGCTGAGCGCGCTGATGGTCTACCCGGAGACCGAATGGGTGAAGACGATCGACCTCGCTCGCCTCGCGCTGCGCTGAACGCCCCGGGTAAACCCGGCGTTAAGGCGATTTAGATACGCCTCATTAACCATGCTTTGACGAATAGCTGGTCAACTGCCGATCACGGCGGCGGCAGCGTCGCGGCGTATTGTTGGAAAGTTGAAGCGTATGAATAGGGCACGCATTGTCGTCCTGACGGTCGCCATCTGCGCCGGCGGCGTCGCCGCGTACCTGGCGAGCGGCTCCGACAATTCTGCGCCGCCTCCGGTTCCGGTCGCGCAGCTGCCGACCGTCGACGTCCTTGTGGCCAAGAACGACATCGGCCTCGGCCAGACCGTGAAGCCCGAAGACGTGCAATGGCAGACCTGGCCGACCGCGACCGCCAGCGCCACCTTCATCCGACGCAACGAGCGCCCCGACGGTGCGACCCAGGTGACCGGCTCGATCGCGCGCGCGCCTTTCATCCAGGGTGAGCCGATCCGCGACCAGAAGCTGGTCAAGGCCGAAGGTTCCGGCTTCATGGCGGCAATCCTGCCCACCGGCATGCGGGCGATCTCGACCGAGATCTCGCCGGAGACCGGCGCGGGCGGCTTCATCCTGCCCAACGACCGCGTCGACGTCCTGCTCACCCGCCGGCTCAAGAACCCGGATCAGAGCAGCGGCGCTCCCGACATCGTCACCTCCGAGATCATCCTGGCCAATATCCGGGTCCTGGCCATCGACCAGGCACCCAAGGAGAAGGACGGGCAGAACGCGGTGATCGGCAAGACCGTCACCCTCGAGCTCAATCCCGCGCAGACCGCAACGCTCTCCGCGGCTCGTCAGAGCGGCACGCTGTCGCTGGCGCTGCGCAGCATCGTCGACGTCAAGATGAGCGAGATCACGCTCGATGACTCCGCGCAGAAGCGCGACGGTGTCTCGATCATTCGCTACGGCATTCCAAGTCAGACGGCTAAGGCACGATGAAGACAGTCGACATCAAATACAGGGCAGATTCGGCGACGATGCGGACCTCACTGGTCCGCGCCCTGTCGTTTTCGGCCGCCCTCGCGCTGGCGCTCAGCCCGGCGATCGCCCCGGCGGTCGCCGCCGATTACCGCCCTGTGCCGCAGGCCGCGGCGGACGGCCAGATCAACGCGCGTTTCCTCTCGCTCGGCATCGGCAAGTCGGTCGTGATCGACCTGCCGCGCGACATCAAGGACGTGCTGGTCGCCGATCCCAAGATCGCCAATGCGGTGGTCCGCTCCGCACAGCGCGCCTATATCATCGGCGCCGCGGTCGGCCAGACCAATATCGTGTTCTTCGATTCCGCCGGGCAGCAGATCGCGGCCTACGACATCGCGGTGAAGCGCGACCTCAACGGCGTGCGGGCCGCACTGAAGCAGGTTCTGCCCAATTCGGACATCCAGATCGACGGCCTGGGCGACGGTATCGTCCTGTCCGGCACGGCCGCCAACCCTATGGAGGCGCAACAGGCCAACGAGCTCGCTGCGCGCCTGGCCGGCGGCGTCGACAAGGTGGTGAACTCGATCGTGGTGCGCGGCCGCGACCAAGTCATGCTCAAGGTGACCGTTGCCGAAGTCGCGCGTACGATCGTCAAGCAGCTCGGAATCGACCTCACCGCCAACCTCAACTACGGCACATCGGTGGTGAGCTTCAGCAACTCCAACCCGTTCACGGCCCTCGGCCGTAATCTGGTGGATGGCAACAATCTCACTGCGAGTTTCGGCGCGACGCCTTCGGTGCAGGCGACCCTGCGTGCGATGGAGAGCGCGGGCGTGATCAGGACGCTTGCCGAGCCGAACCTGACCGCGATCTCCGGAGAGTCCGCCACCTTTCTCGCCGGCGGCGAATTTCCGGTGCCCGCAGGTTATTCGTGCGATCCCGTCACGCGCGTCTGTACCACTCAGATCAGCTTCAAGAAGTTCGGCATCTCACTCAACTTTACGCCTGTGGTCCTGAGCGAAGGCAAGATCAGCTTGCGGGTGATGACCGAGGTCTCCGAACTGTCCAATGAGAATGCGATCACGCTGTCGCAGGCGGTGACCTCGAACACGGTCAACTCGCTGACGGTACCCTCAATCAAGACACGCCGCGCAGAGACTTCGCTGGAAATTCCGTCCGGCGGCGCGATGGCGATGGCCGGCCTGATCCAGCAGCAGACCAAGCAAGCTGTCAACGGAATGCCGGGGCTGATGCAGCTCCCGATCCTCGGCACGCTGTTCCGCAGCCGCGACTTCGTCAACAATGCAACCGAGTTGGTCGTGATCGTGACGCCCTATGTGGTCCGCGCGGTGGCGCCGAAAGACCTGTCGCGGCCGGATGACGGCTTCGCCCCGCCTGCGGATCCGCAGGCGCAGCTGATCGGCAATATCAACCGGATCTACGGCGTGCCGGGCCGGACCGAACCGGCCAAGAACTACCGCGGCACCTACGGCTTCATTACCGACTGAGGCGGAACGGGGATTTCACGATGATCACGAGACCACCCCAGCTTCGCAAGCGCGCCATCAGCCTCGGTGGCGCGCTCATCGGCCTCGCGCTCGCGGTCGGGGGCTGCCAGCACGACGAAGTCCTCACGGCGTCCATTCCCGACGACTACAAGCAGCGCCATCCGATCGCGGTCGAGGAGCAGAATCGCTCGATCGTCGTCTTCGTGGGTCATGCCCGCGGCGGATTAACCGCGGCCCAACGCGCTGACGTGATGGGCGTGGCATCGGCGTGGTTGCAAGAAGGCACCGGCGCGATTCGCATCGACGTGCCTTCCCATACGCCCAATGCTCGCCCGGTCGCCGATACGATGCGTGAGATCCAGGCGATGCTGGCGGCGGCAGGCGTTCCGCCGCGCGGCGTCAGCCTTCACCCCTACCAGCCGCAAGACAAGCGCTTCCTCCCCCCGATCCGGCTCACCTATTCCCGGATTGCCGCAGTCGCCGGTCCCTGCGGCCTGTGGCCGGAAGACATCGGACCCTCGATGAAGAACAAGCGCTGGTTCGAGAACAAGGACTATTACAATTACGGCTGCGCTTATCAGCGCAACCTCGCGGCCATGGTCGACAATCCGTCGGATCTTGAGCAGCCGCGGCCCGAAACTCCGTCATACACGCCGCGGCGCATCACCGGGTTCGAGAAGTATCGCAAGGGAACGACGACGGCGACCACCTATCCCGAGGCCGACAGGGCCAAACTCAGCGACACCGGCAAATGATCAGTTACGCGCGCCAGACACACGAAGAGCAGCCGGCAGCAGCTCCTCCGCCGGTCGAGGAGCATATTGCGCCTGCGCCGCGCGTCTCGGTTCAGGCCTTCTGCGAAACCGTGGAGACGGCCGCCGCGGTGCAGTCGGCCGGCGAGGATCGCCGTCTCGGCAAGGCTCACCTGAAGATCCAGATGGGCGGCATGGCGGCCGCGATCGAAGCCTACCGCTCGGCTCCCACGCCGAACGTGATCGTGCTCGAGAGCGACGGTCGCAACGACCTGCTGGGCGGACTCGACCAGCTCGCCACCGTCTGCGATGCCGGCACCCGCGTGGTGGTGATCGGCCGCATCAACGACGTCACGCTCTATCGCGAGCTGGTGCGCCGCGGCGTCAGCGATTACGTGCTCGCGCCGGTCGGCGCGATCGACGTCGTACGCTCGATCTGCAACCTGTTCTCGGCCCCCGAAGCCAAGGCAGTCGGCCGCATCATCGCCGTGGTCGGAGCCAAGGGTGGCGTCGGGGCTTCGACCATCTCGCACAACGTCGCGTGGGCGATCGCGCGAGACCTCGCGATGGACGCCGTCGTCGCCGATCTCGACCTCGCCTTCGGCACCGCCGGGCTCGACTACAACCAGGATCCGCCGCAGGGTATCGCCGACGCCGTGTTCTCGCCTGACCGCGTCGACACCGCGTTCATCGACCGCCTGCTGTCGAAATGCACCGACCATCTCAGCCTGCTGGCGGCGCCTGCGACGCTCGACCGGGTCTATGATTTCGGCACTGACGCTTTCGATGCCGTATTCGACACGCTGCGCTCCACCATGCCCTGCATCGTGCTCGACGTTCCGCATCAATGGTCGGGCTGGACCAAGCGCGCCTTGATCGGGGCGGACGACATCCTGATCGTGGCCGCCCCGGACCTCGCCAATCTGCGCAATACCAAGAACCTGTTCGATCTATTGAAGGCCGCCCGCCCCAATGACCGGCCGCCGCTCTACTGCCTGAACCAGGTCGGCGTGCCGAAACGGCCCGAGATCGCCGCCGCGGAGTTCGCCAAGGCAATCGAGAGCCAGCCGGTCGTCTCGATCCCGTTCGAACCGCAGATCTTCGGCTCGGCGGCCAACAACGGCCAGATGATCGCGGAGATCTCCGCCAACCACAAGTCGATCGAGATGTTCCTGCAGATCGCCCAGCGCCTGACCGGCCGCAGCGAGACCAAGAAGCAAAAGTCGTCCCTGCTTTCACCTCTGATTGAGAAGTTGCGGGGAAGATAAGCCGCCGCATGGAGTTGTTAAGTGTTCGGTAAGCGTAGCGGAACAGACACCGACCTTCGGGCGCCCAAGCCCGGCGCCGTGTCGCTCGAGCCTGCCCCGGCTCAGGCGCCGACGGTGTCGCGCGCTCCGCCTCCGCCGGCCGTCGCCTCGCCGCCGCTTGCGCCCGCCAAGGCTCCGCCGCCTCCGACCATGGAGAGCCGGCGTTCGGACAATTATTACGAGGTCAAGGCGACCATCTTCGGCGCGCTGATCGAGGCCATCGACCTCGCCCAGCTCGCCAAGCTCGATTCGGAGTCCGCGCGCGAGGAAATCCGCGACATCGTCAACGAGATCATCGCGATCAAGAACATCGTGATGTCGATCGCCGAGCAGGAGGAGCTGCTCGACGACATCTGCAACGACGTCCTCGGTTACGGCCCGCTCGAGCCGCTATTGTCGCGCGACGACATCGCCGACATCATGGTCAATGGCGCCAACACCGTCTACATCGAGGTCGGCGGCAAGATCCAGCGTACCGGCATCCGCTTCCGCGACAACCAGCAGCTTCTCAACATCTGCCAGCGCATCGTCAGCCAGGTCGGCCGGCGCGTCGACGAATCCTCGCCGATCTGCGACGCGCGCCTCGCCGACGGCTCCCGTGTCAACGCCATCGTGCCGCCGCTGTCGATCGACGGCCCCGCGCTCACCATCCGCAAATTCAAGAAAGACAAGCTGACGCTGGATCAGCTTGTCAAGTTCGGCGCGATCACGCCGGAAGGCGCCGAGATCCTTCAGATCATCGGCCGCGTCCGCTGCAACGTGCTGATTTCCGGCGGTACCGGCTCGGGCAAGACGACCCTGCTCAACTGCCTCACCAACTACATCGAGCACGACGAGCGCGTCATCACTTGCGAGGACGCCGCCGAGCTCCAGCTGCAGCAGCCTCACGTGGTGCGGCTGGAAACCCGTCCGCCCAACATCGAGGGCGAGGGCCAGGTCACGATGCGCGAATTGGTGCGCAACTGCCTGCGTATGCGTCCCGAACGCATCATCGTCGGCGAGGTCCGCGGACCCGAAGCCTTCGACCTGCTGCAGGCCATGAACACCGGCCATGACGGCTCGATGGGCACGCTGCACGCCAACAACCCGCGCGAGGCGCTGTCGCGCTGCGAATCCATGATCACGATGGGCGGCTTTTCCCTTCCGTCGCGAACAATTCGCGAGATGATCTGCGCCTCGATCGACGTCATCATCCAGGCCGCGCGCCTGCGCGACGGCTCCCGCCGCATCACCCACATCACCGAGGTGATGGGCATGGAAGGCGACACCATCATCACCCAGGACATCTTCCTCTACGACATGGTCGGCGAGGACGCCAACGGCAAGATCATCGGCCGGCACCGCTCAACCGGCATCGGCCGTCCGAAGTTCTGGGAACGCGCCCGTTATTACGGCGAGGAGAAGCGCCTCGCCGCGGCGCTCGACGCGGCGGAAGTCGCGCCGAAGACGTGAGCAGATTGGCAGCGCCATGAACATGCAGGTCCTCGCCCTCGCCTTCCTCGCCACCGCAGCAGTTGGTGGCATCGCCTGGGTATTCCTCTATCCGGTGCTGTCTGGGGAGCGAAAGGCGGAAAGCCGCCGTGCCTCGGTCGCGCGCGCCGAAGCGCCCACGGCCCGGCAGGCCGAGAAAACCCAGCGCTCTCGCCGCGAGCAGGTCGAGTCCACGCTGAAGGACCTCGAAGCGCGGCGCGCCCAGGAGAAGAGCGCTCCGCTCAGCGTCCGCCTGTCGCAGGCCGGGCTCGACTGGACGCCGCAGAAGTTCTGGACCTTGTCCGCCGTGGTGGCCGGCGTTTTTTTCGCGGCCGCTATGTTCGCGGGCGGGGGCCTGATCGGCGCCGCCGGTCTTGCCTTTGCCGGCGGCTTCGGCCTGCCGCGCTGGGCACTCGGCTTCCTCAAGAAGCGTCGCGAAACCAAGTTCCTGGCTGCACTGCCCGACGCGGTCGACGTGATCGTCCGCGGCATCAAGGCAGGCCTGCCCTTGTTCGAATCGATCAAGGTCGTAGCCGCCGATTCGCCCGAGCCGCTGCGCAGCGAGTTTCTGGCCATCATCGAGACGCAGGCGATCGGCATGCCGCTGGGCGAGGCCTGCGCGCGGCTTTACGAGCGCATGCCACTGCCGGAAGCCAATTTCTTCGGGATCGTGGTGTCGATCCAGCAGAAATCGGGCGGCAACCTCTCCGAAGCGCTCGGTAACCTGTCCAAGGTGCTGCGCGACCGCAAGAAGATGAAGGAAAAGATCCAGGCGATGTCGATGGAAGCCAAGGCCTCGGCCGGCATCATCGGCTCGCTGCCGCCGATCGTGATGTTCCTGGTCTATCTCACGACGCCGCAATACATCTCGGTGCTTTGGACTCATCCCACCGGCCAGCTGATGCTGGTCGGCTGCGTCGTCTGGATGTCGATCGGCATCCTGGTGATGAAGAAGATGATCAACTTCGATTTCTGACGGTGTCGCATGGTCGAATTCCTCGTCTCGAAACTGCACGACGTCCGTTTCATGACCATGCTGCTCGCGGCGATCGCCGCGAGCGCCACCGTCTATACGCTGGTGATGCCGTTGTTCGCCGGCGAGGGCCTCTCCAAGCGCATGAAGGCGGTGGCGAGCGAGCGTGAACGCATCCGGCAGCGCGAGCGTGAGCGTCTCAACAAGAGCGAGAAGGTTTCACTGCGCCAGACGCCGAAGCAACTCGTCTCCAAGGTGGTCGAGGACTTCAACCTGACCAAGTGGCTCGCGCAGGAGGCTGCGCGGGACAAGCTCATCATGGCGGGTTACCGCGGCCAGGCGCCCTACATCACCTTCCTGTTTGCCCGCATGGTCGCCCCGATCGTGTTCTTGATCGGCTCGGCCCTCTACGTGTTCGTGATCGGAAACATGCAACAGGCGATGCCGATCAAGATCGGCATCTGTATCGGCGCCGCCTATCTCGGCCTCCAGGCGCCGATGCTGTTCCTCAGGAATGCGATCTCCAAGCGCCAGCTCTCGATCAAGCGTGCGTTTCCCGACGCGCTCGATTTGCTCCTGATCTGCATCGAATCGGGCATGTCGGTCGAGATGGCATTCCGGAAAGTTGCGACCGAAATCGTGGGCCAGTCGATCGCGCTGTCGGAGGAGTTCACCCTGACCACGGCCGAGCTGTCCTACCTGCAGGATCGCAAAGTCGCCTATGAGAACCTGGCACGGCGCACCGGGCTCGAGGGCGTCAAGTCGGTGTGTCTGGCGCTGCAACAGGCGGAACGATACGGCACTCCGCTCGGCCATTCCCTGCGCGTCATGGCGCAGGAAAATCGCGACATGCGCATGAACGAGGCCGAGAAGAAGGCGGCCGCGCTGCCGCCGAAGCTCACGGTGCCGATGATCCTGTTTTTCCTGCCTGTGCTGTTCGTGGTCATTCTCGGACCCACCGCCATCAAGGTCACCGAGATGCAATGAGCCGGGCTGGACCGTACGGTCCGCCACCAAGGCCAGGAAGTCAGATGATCAGCCGGGCTGGCTCAGCGAAGCGACCGGCGTCCGCTTCGGCGCGCCGCGCGGGGCCTCGCTACGGCTCAGCATCTCCTTGAGATAGGCGACATTGGCCGCAGCTTGGTCCGGCGGCAGGTCCGCCTTGACGATGGTCTCCGCCTCCGCGAAGCGGCCCTGCAGGCCGACGACCAGGCCGAGGTTCTGCCGGACCCGGGCGCTGGCACGCGGCGAGGCATGCGCCTGCCGCAGCGCCTCTTCCGCCTTCGGCAGCTCTTTCGACAGCATGTAGGACAGGCCGAGGTTGGAGAGCACGCCGGGATCACCCGGTGCGATCTTGAGCGCGCTCGCGTAATAGGATCGCGCCTCCTCATGACGGCCCATCTGGTCGAGCGCGGTGCCCTGCACGGAGAGCAGGCGCCAGTCCGGATTGTCGGGCGAATGCGCCTTCGACAGCACGTCGAAGGCCTGCTGGAAATTGCCGTTGTCGGCGAGTGCGCGGCCGTACTGGGCAAGCAGCGCCTTGTTGCCGGGGTTGGCGATGGTCGCCTGCTCGAGCACGGCGGCGGCCTGGGCGCGCTGGCCGTTGGCGCGCAAGGCCTGTCCATAGGCGAGCGCGGCGTCGGCATCTTTGGGATTGGCGCGGTAGCGCTCGCCATAGGCTTCGACCGCACGCGCCGGATCGGTGGGCGCGCGATCGGCGGAGGCCGCGTCCGCCCGGGGGCCGACCGAGCCCGTCACCTCCGAGAGCTTCGACATCGCCGTGCAGCCGCCGAGGCTCATCGCCACCGTCGCGACCAGCGACGTCGAAGCAAGTAGCCGGGTAAGCCTGATCCGTTGACGCATGACGCTTTGACTCTCGAGCTGCTCGATCGAGCCGAACGTGTCAGCAGTAGAATGTTAACCCTAACGGCCGGTTAACAGCGCTCAGACGCGCTTCTCTCACGCCGGCGATGGTTGCGGCGGCGCTTTGCCGCCGAGGCCGAGATCGGGGCCGAGCGCCTGCACCTGCTGATCCAGCTCCAGCAGCAGTTGCAGCCTCTGCCGCCCCCGCCGCTGAACGTCGACACCTTCAGAAGGCAGCCGCGGCACCTGACGCAGGAAGTCGTTACAATTGATCAGGCCTCTCCCGTAGAGCTCATCGAGCTGAGCGCGATCGATGCCGAGCACGTCAGCGGATTGCTCGATCAATCGGCCGAGCAACGTTTTCACCGCGGCGAGCGCGTCGCTGTCGAATCCCGGCCGGGATCTCGCGGCCTTCTCGAGCTCCGCCCAGGCATGGGCCGAGACCATGTAGGTGTAGAGCGCTATCGCCCAGTTCGGCTCCGCCTCATCGTAAAAGCTGCCACGCATGAACAGCCGGCGGACGATCGCCGCGACCTGGTCGCGTTTCAGTGTGCGGGACGAGGCCGCCTCGATCGCCGACTGGACGGCCGGATCGCGCGAAAAATCCCGCCCCGCCGGCAGCCTGATGACGCCGCCCGGCAGGTTGGAATCGAGCGGCCTGAAGGCCGCATCGTTGCGGAGCCTCGTATAGCGGGTGATCGCGAAGCGGTGCTCGTTGCGGCCGGTATGGGACGCGGGGCCGAATGGACGAGGTTGAAACCGGCATCGTCGCCGGCTTGCCCGGTCGAGGACGGACAGGAGAGCACGTAGATCGTGCGCCAGAACGCCTCACCGCTCTCGCTCGACGTCGCACGCGGATCGGGGATGGAATAGCGGGTCAGCCCCTCGACATGGCGATGACCGTGCAGAACCAGATCGACATTGAGCGAGGTGGCGGCCTCGAGGAAGGTCGCGGGTGCGGCGAGATACATCAGCGGCTCGTCCGGCATGCCTAGAAAGCGCTTTCCTTCGCCGGTGGCCTGCGGCAGTGGGTGATGGTGCAGGGCCAGCACACGCACCAGATTTTCCGCCGGCTCGGCGTAGTCGGCGCGCCCGGCCGAACCGATGCTTCCCGCGACCTCGGCGCTCAGCCGGGCGGAATCGGCGACCATCGCCTTGTAAGCGCTCTCGTCGATCTTGCCGCTCGCGAGCGCCTTCAAGTTGGCGCGATTGGAATCGAGCAGCACCAGGTCGAGGCCTGCCTGACGGTAATAGACATTCTTCGCGGTCCGCGGCAGGTGCAGGTAATCGTAGGCGTCGTGACGGCCCGCACGCTGGTTCGGCCGCTTGACGTCGTGATTGCCTGCCACGGCTTGGATGTCGGTGAACAGCCCCGTCTGCCGGAAGCATGCGATGACGGCGAGCGCCTCGTCGAGCGCGCGCGGCGTTGGGTCGTCCACCAGATCGCCCGTGATCAGCAGGATGCGATCGGGAGCATTCGCGGCAGCCGCCATCTTCTCGCAAATCGCGGCCCTGAGCGTCTCGATGGCCGGAAGCAGCCGGCCCGACCCGTCCAGATGCAGGTCGGAAATCTGCGCAACAACGAACGATCTATCCATTTTGCGCCGCTCATCTGCATATGCTGCGCCGCCCAAACAATGAGAAAAATGCTTCGACGAGCAGATTCAGCCGTATCGACCCAACCTGGGCAGGCACCATGCCGCCGCGTGTCTGCGTTCGGGTTCATGCAGAACAAGCGACACAATCTAAAATGTTCGTCGATAATGCCACAACCGAAGCGCTAGTAAAGCCCTGCGGCCGTGGCGTTGCGAACGGCAGCTCTCGGCGTGAGATACGAGATTTGTCCGCGGACGGTTTCGTCGCGCCCGGTCGATACTCGATGGCAAGCCGCTCGCGGATCTCGTCGAGCGCATCGAACCGCATGCCCACCTTGCGGCGAGTAGCGGCTCGCTGAACGGTGACGGCAAAGCCGATTGCAGCGGCGGCCAAACTCTGCGAAGTCTCGTCCGTTCGCATGACTCGCCTGAACTGACGATCCGGACCCGCCAATGCCTTTCTTCGAGACGTCATCCACCGCCACCCCGATCACCTTCGTCACCAAATCGAGCTGGGATCAGGTCG
Organism: Bradyrhizobium sp. IC4060; assembly: GCF_020193715.1. NCBI lineage: Bacteria > Pseudomonadati > Pseudomonadota > Alphaproteobacteria > Hyphomicrobiales > Nitrobacteraceae > Bradyrhizobium > Bradyrhizobium sp. IC4060. The sequence continues at coordinate 527,025 of NZ_JADYVJ010000003.1, forward strand.
CCGAAACGCTGCCGCCGGCGCAACGCCAATTCGCGCGTGCCAGCGCCTTCGCCGCCAAGCCGGGCAGCTATCTGGCGCTGCCCGCGACCGACGGCACCATTGCGCAGGTGCTGTTCGGGCTCGAGGAAGAGGATGCAAGATCGCGCGACCTGTTTCGGCCCGGCGCCCTGCCCGGCCTCTTGCCGCCCGGCACCTATCGGTTTGCCAATGCACCGCACGATGCGCGGCTGGCCGCGCTCGCCTTCGCATTGGGTTGCTACCGCTTTGCCCGCTACCGCAAGGCAGATCGCCCCGAGATCCGGCTGGTGCCGCCTGACAGTGTCGACGCGGCCGAGATCGAGCGGATTGCCGATGCGGCAATGCTCGCGCGCGACCTCATCAACACGCCGTCCAACGACATGGGCCCGGATGAGCTCGCCGCAGCTGCGCAAGCGCTCGCCGCCGAGTTCGGCGCGAGCTTTTCCTGCACCGTCGGCGAAGAGCTGGCAAAGAACTTTCCGCTGATCCACGCCGTCGGCATGGCCTCCAGCCGCGCGCCGCGGCTGATCGACATCGTCTGGGGCGATCCTGATCATCCCAAGGTGACGCTGGTCGGCAAGGGCGTCTGTTTCGATACCGGCGGGCTCGACCTGAAGCCGTCGAGCGGCATGCTGATCATGAAGAAGGACATGGGCGGCGCCGCCAACGTGCTGGCGCTGGCGCGCATGGTGATGGATGCGAAGCTGAAGGTGCGGCTGCGCCTGCTGATTCCGGCGGTGGAGAACGCCGTCGCCGGCAATGCCTTCCGCCCGCTCGATATCTTCACCTCGCGCAAAGGCATCACCGTCGAGATCGGCAACACCGACGCCGAAGGCCGCCTCGTGCTCGCCGACGCGCTGGCGCTGGCCGATGAGGAGAAGCCCGATCTGCTGATCGACCTGGGCACGCTGACCGGCGCCGCCCGCGTCGCGCTGGGGCCGGATCTGCCGCCGTTCTACACCCATGATGAGACGCTGGCTGCCGACCTCGCGCGCTGCGCGATGAGGGAGAACGATCCGTTGTGGCGCATGCCGCTGTGGCCGCCTTACGATGCCTGGCTGGACTCCAAGACCGCCACCATCACCAATGCACCCTCGGGCGGTTTCGCCGGCTCGATCACCTGCGCGCTGTTCCTGCAACGCTTCGTCGAGCACGCCAAGAGCTGGCTCCATGTCGACATCTATGGCTGGACGCCGTCGGCGAAGCCGGCGCGGCCCGAGGGCGGCGAATGCCAGGCCGCACGCGCCATCTACGCACTGCTGAGCGAGCGCTATGCCTGATCCAGGACACGACCCGAGGCTGACGCCGGCGCGGGGCGACCTTGCCGCCAAATATCTCGAAGGCAAGGTCGAGGCGCAGCGCTTCGTCGAGGGTGACGAGTTCGAGGTCGTCGAGCCGATCGCGCCCATACGCGAGCAGCCGTCCTCGAACGCGACGTTGATGACCGAAGCGCTGCGCGGCGAACGCGTCACCATCTACGACCGCAACGGCGAGGGTTGGGCCTGGGGCCAGCTCAGTAGCGATGGCTATGTCGGCTGGCTCCCGGATGCGGCGCTCGCAAAACCGTCGGCTGCCGCAACGCACTTGGTCGGCGCACTGCGGACGTTTGCGTTCCCCGGCCCCTCGATCAAGCTGCCGCCGGCCGACACGCTCGTGATGGGATCGAAGCTTGCCGTGGCGCGCGAGGACGGCAGCTTCGCCGTGACGCACGACGGCAGATATCTGCCGAGAACGCATCTCATCCCGCTCGATCATCGCGAGCCGGATTTCGTCGCGGTGGCCGAGCGCTTCGTCGGCACGCCCTATCTCTGGGGCGGCAAGAGCAGCTTTGGCATCGATTGCTCCGGCCTCGTCCAGGTCTCGCTGACATCAGCCGGGATCGGCTGCCCGCGCGACAGCGACATGCAGCTCGCCGGTCTCGGCCGCACGCTGGAGCCGCATGAGCGGAGCAGCTTGCAGCGCGGCGATCTGATCTTCTGGAAAGGTCATGTCGCCATCGTGCGCGACGCCACCACCATGGTTCACGCCAATGCGCATCACATGGCAACGGTGATCGAGCCGATCGAGCCGGCGATCGCGCGGATCAAGGCGGCCGGCAGCGAGGTCGTCGCGATCAAGCGGCTCTGACGGAGCGCTACGTCGCCACCGCCCCGTTCCCGGCCGTCTCCAGCCGGAACGCGGCCGCGAACAGCGCTCGGGTATAATCCGTCTTCGGATTCCTGAACAATTCGGCCGCCTGCCCCTCCTCGACGACCTTGCCGCCGCGCATCACGATGAGGTGGCTGGCGAGCGAGGCGACGACGCGCAAATCGTGCGAAATGAACATGTAGGTGAGCTCGCGCTTGCGCTGGAGCTCGCGCAACAGATCGACCATCTGCGCCTGGAACAGCATGTCGAGCGCGCTGGTCGGCTCGTCCAGCACGACGAAATCAGGCTCCAGCACGATCGCGCGCGCGATCGAGATGCGCTGACGCTGGCCGCCGGAGAATTCGTGCGGATAGCGGAAGCGCGTCTCCGGATTGAGTCCGACATCCTCGAGTGCCTTGACCACGCGCGCCTCGCGTTCCTCGCGCGAGAGCGCCGGCTGATGCACGGACAGGCCCTCGGCGATGATGTCGGCGACCGACATGCGCGGTGAGAGCGAGCCGAACGGATCCTGAAACACGATCTGCATGTCGCGCCGGAAGGGACGCATCTCCTTGAAGCGCAGGCCCTGGATGTCGTTCCCTAAGAACACGATGCGTCCGTTCGAGGAGATCAGCCGCAGCAGCGCCAGCCCCAGCGTAGTCTTGCCCGAGCCGGATTCGCCGACGACGCCGAGCGTCTCGCCCTTGCGCACGGCGACGCTGACACCGTCGACCGCCTTGATGTGACCGACCGTCTTGCGCATCAGGCCGCGCTTGATCGGGAACCAGACTTTTAGGTCATTGGCCGACATCACCACCGGCGCATTCGGCTGCGGCGGCGCCGGATCGGGCTTGGGCTCCGCCGCGAGCAGGTCGCGTGTATAGGGATGTTTCGGGGTCTTGAAGACCTGCTCGACCGGACCCTGCTCGACGATCACGCCGCCCTTCATGACACAGACGATGTCGGCGATCCGGCGCACGATGCCGAGATCGTGGGTGATGAACAGCAGGCTCATGCCGAGCCGCGCGCGGATCTCGGCGAGCAGCGCCAGGATCTGCGCCTGCACCGTGACGTCGAGCGCCGTGGTCGGCTCGTCCGCGATCAGAAGATCCGGCTCGTTGGCGAGCGCCATCGCGATCATCACGCGCTGGCGCTGGCCGCCGGAGAGCTGGTGCGGATAGCTGTTCAGCCGCGTCTCTGGATCGGGAATGCCGACCTGGGTCAAGAGCTCCAGCGTTCGCTTGCGGGCCTGCGCATTGCTGGTCGGATTGTGCAGCTGGATGATCTCGCCGATCTGCGCCTCGATCGTGTGCAGCGGATTGAGCGAGGTCATCGGCTCCTGGAAGATGATGGAGATGTCGCTGCCCCTGATCTCCCGCATCTGCTGCTCGGACTGGTCGATCAACTCCTGGCCCTTGAAGCGGATGCTGCCGGAGGGATGGGAGGCATTCGGATACGGCAGCAGCTTCAGGATCGAGAGTGCGCTGACCGACTTGCCGGAGCCGGACTCGCCGACCAGCGCGACGCATTCGCCGCGCTTGATCTGGAACGAGACCTTGTCGACCGCGAGCGTGGTGGCGCCGCCCTGGTGAAAGGCCACCGAGAGGTCGCGAACGGCGAGCAGGGGCTGGTTGATCGCATCCATGGCCTTACCTGAACGTCTTACGCGGGTCGAAGGCGTCGCGCACGGCTTCACCGATGAAGATCAACAGCGAGAGCATGATCGCGACCGAGAAGAAGCCGGAGAAGCCGAGCCACGGTGCCTGCACATTGGCCTTGGCCTGCGAGAGCAATTCGCCGAGCGAGGGCGATCCCGGTGGCAGGCCGAAGCCGAGGAAATCGAGCGCCGTCAGCGTCATCACCGAGCTCGAAACGATGAACGGCAGGAACGTCATGGTCGCGACCATCGCGTTAGGGAGCAGGTGGCGGAACATGATCAGAGGATTGGAGACGCCGAGCGCACGTGCCGCCTGGACGTATTCGAAATTGCGCCCGCGCAGGAATTCGGCCCGCACGAGGCCAACCAGCGAGACCCAGGAGAACAGCAGCAAGATGCCGAGTAGCACGAAGAAACCGGGCACCAGCACCGAGGACAGGATCAGGAGAAGATACAGCGATGGAATCGCGGTCCAGATCTCGATGAAACGCTGGAAGATCAGATCGACCCAACCGCCGAAATAGCCCTGCACCGCACCCGCCGCGATGCCGATGACCGACGAAACGATGGTGAGGCAAAGGCCGAACAGCACCGAGATGCGGAAGCCGTAGATCAGCCGCGCCACCACGTCGCGGCCCTGATCGTCGGTGCCGAGCCAATTGTATTCGAGATCGCGGCAGCTCTTCAGTCCCTTCTTCTCCACCACCGGCTTGCACTGCTTCTCCGTCAGCATCCAGGTCGGCGGCGACGGCGCCGGCGTCGGCAGATCGAGATTGTGAGTGTCATAGGAGTAACGGATCAGCGGCCAGACGACGCTGCCGCCCTTGTCCTTGATCAGCTTCTGCAAGTACGGGTCGCGGTAATCGGCCGCCGTCTCGAAATCGCCGCCGAACGTCGTCTCCGAATAGGTCACGAAGGCCGGCCAATATAGCCGACCGTCGAACTTGATCAGGAAGGGCCGATCGTTCGCGATCAGCTCGGCGAACAGCGAGATCACGAACAGGCCGATGAAGATCCAGAAGGACCAGTAGCCGCGGTGGTTCGCCTTGAAGTTCTGCCACCGCCGCCGGTTAAGCGGCGATGGAGCGAACGGCTTGCGCGTGATCGGAACGGCATCGCCGAGCGGCGACTTCGCTGTGGTCTCGATCGGCGTCGGCGCGGTGATCGTCATCAGACCTCCCGCGCTTCGAAATCGATCCGGGGGTCGATCCACATATAGGTCAGGTCGGAGATCAGGTTGATCACGAGGCCGACCAGCGAGAAGATGTAGAGCGTGCCGAACACCACGGGATAATCGCGATTGAGCACGCTCTCGAAGCTGAGCAGTCCGAGCCCGTCCAGCGAGAAGATGGTCTCGATCAGCAGCGAGCCGGAAAAGAAGGCGTGGATGAAAGTGCCGGGGAAGCCGGCGATCACGATCAGCATCGCGTTGCGGAAGACGTGGCCATAGAGCACCCGGTTCTCGCTGCAGCCCTTGGCGCGGGCGGTCATGACGTATTGCTTGCGGATCTCATCCAGGAACGAATTCTTGGTCAGGAACGTCATGGTGGTGAAGGCACCTAGCCCCATGGCGATAAGTGGCAACGTCAGATGCCAGAAATAATCGATGATCTTCCAATACCAGGGAAACTGCGACCAGCCGTCCGAGGTCAGTCCGCGCAGCGGGAACCAGTTGAAGAAGGAGCCGCCGGCAAACAGGATGATGAGGAGAATGGCGAACAGAAAACCGGGGATGGCATAGCCGAGCACGAGCACCGTCGAGGTCCAGGTGTCGAACCGCGCCCCGTCGTTCACGGCCTTGCGAATGCCGAGCGGGATCGAGATCAGGTAGGTCAGAAGTGTTAGCCAGAGGCCAAGCGAGATCGAGACCGGCAGCTTTTCCTTGATGAGCTGGAGCACGCTGACGTCGCGAAAATAGCTCTTGCCGAAATCGAAGCGGGCGAAGTTCCACACCATCAGCAGGAAGCGTTCCGGCGCCGGCTTGTCGAAGCCGAACTGCACTTCCAGCTTCTTGATGAAATCGGGGTCGAGGCCCTGCGCGCCGCGATATTTCGAGTTGACGGAATCGCCGCCCGCACCGACCTGCCCCGGCGCGCGCTGCGCAAAATCGCTGCCGCCCGATATGCGCGAGGTGCCGCCGGTGTCGGCGCCCGAGAGCTGCGCGATCACGCGTTCAACCGGGCCGCCGGGCGCGAATTGCACCACGACGAAGGACACGAAGAGGATCCCAAGCAGGGTCGGAATCATTAGCAGGAGGCGGCGGGCGATATAGGCGCTCATGGCTATTTTGCCTGCTCGAGCTTGGCCGCCTTGGCGGGCTCATACCACCAGATGTCGGGCGCGCCGACGCCGTTGGCATAGCGCGGCAGCTTGGGCGGATGTCCGAACTGATCCCAATAAGCCAGCCGGTGCGTCTTGTTGTACCATTGCGGCACCCAATACCGGCCGGCGCGGAACAGGCGATCGAAGGCGCGGCAGGCGACGGTCAGGTCTTCGCGGCTGTCGGCCGCCATGATCTTCTCGATCATGGCGTCGATCGCCGGACTGGCGACGCCAGCCAGATTGTACGAGCCCTTGGTGTTTGCGACCTGCGAGGAGAAGAACGCGCGCATGGCATCGCCTGGCGTCGCCGACATGCTGAAGCGCTGGATGGTCATGTCGAAATCGAAATCTTCCTGCCGGGCTTTGTGCTGCACGGCATCGACAAGGCGCACGCTCGCTTCGATGCCAAGCGTCGCGAGATTCTTGATGTAAGGCGCGTGGTGCGGCTGGAACGAGGGCTCATCCAGCAGGAACTCGATCTTGAACAATTCGCCGTTCGGCAGCACCCGCTTGCCGTCCTTGATGGGCACGCCGGCCTCGGTCAGCAATTGCTGCGCCTTGCGGAGCAGGCTGCGGTCCTGTCCGGAGCCGTCGGAGGCCGGCGGCGTGAACGGCGCCGCGAACACCTCGTCAGGAACCTGGCCGCGAAACGGCTCCAGCAGCTTCAGCTCTTCCGGCGAAGGCGGCGCATTGCCGGCCATCAGGTCCGAGTTCTGGAACGGCGACACCGTGCGGGCATAGGCGCCGTACATGATTGTCTTGTTGGTCCATTCGAAATCGAAAGCGTTGATCAGGGCCTCGCGCACGCGGGGGTCTTTGAATTTGTCGCGCCGCGTATTGATGAACCAGCCTTGCGCGCCGGAGGGCGTATCGTCGGGCACGACCTCCATCTTGACTCGGCCTTCCTTCACCGCGGGGAAGTCATAGCGCGTCGCCCAGATGCGCGAAGTGAACTCCTCGCGATAAAGATAGCTCTTGCCGGTAAAGCCCTCGAAGGCGACGTCGCGGTCGCGGTAGAATTCATAGCGGACGACATCGAAATTATAGCTGCCGCGGCAGGGCGGCAGATCAGCGGCCCACCAGTCCTTCACGCGCTCGAACTCGATGTAGCGATTGACCTCGAACCTGCCGACCCTGTACGGGCCCGAGCCGAGCGGAATCTCCAGCGACGATTCATCGAACGGGCGGGAGGCGTAGTACGCCTTCGAGAAGATCGGCAGGCTGGCGACATAGAGCGGCACGTCGCGTGCACGCCCCTTGGCGAAGGTGACGACGAGCGTCGCATCGTCGAGGGCTTCGGCACTGACCATGTCGCGCATCTGCACGGTGATCAGCGGATGCCCCTTGGTCTTCAGAGTCGTCAGCGAATAGGCTGCATCGTGGGCGGTGAGCCTGGTCCCGTCGTGGAATTTCGCCTCGGGTCGCATCGCGAAGCGGTAGACCAGCTTGTCCGGCGATATCTGCACGGATTTGGCCGCCAACCCGTACATTGCGTCGGGCTCGTCAGCTGCGCGGATCATCAGCGGCGAGAACGTCATACCCATACCTTGTGCGCCGTCGCCTTTCAGGATGAAGGCGTTGAGCGAGTTGAAGGTCTGGTAGGACTGATTGTAGGCCCGCACCGACGGGATCAGCGAGAACGTGCCGCCTTTCGGCGCGTCGACATTGACGTAATCGAAATGACGGAAGTCGGCGGGATATTTGAGATCGCCGAATGCCGACATGCCGTGCGCCTCGGTCGCCGCTTCCGATGCTCGCGCGCTGCGCAGCAGCGGCGGGCCGACGGACGCCCCGAGGGCGCCGCCAACACCCAGGACCAGCACATGGCGGCGTGACATCTGCGTCATGCGGGGATTGTCCTTCACGATTTCTTTGCGATCCGTGCCGCCTTGTCTGCGTCGTACCACCAGATGAACGGGAAGCCGGACAGACCATACCTGGGCAATTCCGTCGGCCGGCCGAAGCGATCCCAGCGCGCGGTGCGCACCTTGTTGTAGGTCCATTGCGGCACGACGTAGTGATTCCACAGCAGCACGCGGTCGAGGGCCTTGGTGGCCGCGACGAGATCGTCGCGATCAGTGGCGTAGATCACGCGCTCGATCAGCTTGTCGATGGCCGGATTCTTGATGCCGGCGATGTTGCGCGACCCGGCGATGTCGGCCGATTTGGAGGACCAGAACTCGCGCTGCTCGTTGCCCGGCGATTGTGACTCGCCCCAGGAGTTCGTCACGATGTCGAAGTCCCACTCGCGCGTCCTGTTCTCATACTGGGTCGGATCGACCGTCCGAACGCTCACCGCAATGCCGAGCCGCTCCAGCGACGGCTTGTAGAACAGCGTAATTCGTTCGAAGCTGGGATCCGAGTTGAGCAATTCCAGCGAGAACTGCGCACCGGTCTTGACGTCGACCAGCTTGCGATCTCGCACCTCGTAGCCGGCTTCCTTGAACAGGCGCAGCGCCTCACGCAAATTGTCGCGCACCGCCTCCGGACTCCCCCCGACCGGATTGGTGTAGGGCGTCGTGAAGACCTCGGGCGGTACCTGGGCGCGGACGGTCTCGAGAATTTCGAGCTCCTTACCCTGCGGCAATCCCGTTGCCATCAGCTCCTCGATGCCGTCGAAATAGCTGCTGATGCGCTTGTACTGACCGTAGAAGATCTGCTTGTTCATCTCCTCGAAGTCGAACGCGTAGTTGAGCGCACGACGCACGCGCGGATCGCTGAACTTGGCGCGGCGCAGGTTCGGCACGAAGGCCTGCATCACGCCCGAGCTGCGATTGACGAATTCCTCGAGGATCACCCGCTTTTCGGTCACGGCTGGGAAATCATAGGCGGTCGCCCAACTCTTCGCGCTGTTCTCGGTGCGCCAATCGACCTGGTCGGCCTTGAAGGCCTCGATCGCAACGGTGCCGTCGCGAAAATATTCGTAGCGCAGCTCATCGAAATTATTGCGGCCCACATTGATGGGAAGATCGCGGCCCCAATAGTCCTTGACGCGCTCCAGCGCGATCGAGCGTCCTGCGACGAATTCCTTGACCTTGTAAGGGCCCGAGCCGAGCGGCACTTCCAGCGTGGTGGTGGCGATATCGCGCTTGCGGCCCTGCGCGTCCGTCCCGTCCCACCAATGTTTCGGAAGGACGATCAGCTGTCCCACGATCAGCGGCAGCTCGCGGTTGCCGGGTGCGTCGAACACGAACTTCACGTCACGCTCGCCGACCTTCTCGGCCTTCACCACATGGCTGTAATAGGCCGAGTACATCGGATGGTTCTTCTTGAAGGAATCGAGCGAGAAGATCACGTCCTCCGGCGTAACAGGCTTGCCGTCATGCCATTTCGCCTGCGGCCGCAGGCGATAGGTGACGAAGGAAAAATCGTCGGGATGGCTGACCGCTTCGGCCAGCGCGCCGTATTCGGTCGAGACCTCGTCGAGCGACTGCGTCAGGAGCGATTCATAGATGAACGCGACGGCACCGGCGACCTGGCCCTTCACACCGGAGACGACGATGTTGAAATTGTCGAACGTGCCGACGGCGATCTGGCGCGCGACACCGCCTTTGGGGGCGTCCGGATTGACGTAGTCGAAGCGCTTGAAGTCGGCGGGGTACTTGACCTTTCCGAACAGCGACAGCGCGTGGCGCCAAGGCAACCCGCCGGAAGGCAGCTCAGTTGCTGATTGCGCATGCGCCACGCCGACGGGAACGCCCGCGACGGAGCCAAGGGCTGGAAGCGCTGCGGCTGCAGTGCCGGTGAGCAGGAGATCGCGTCGGGTAATGGCCAAATCAACATCCCTGTCTTGAAGGAGGCTACTCCTTTAAGTTCCCAATATAGGCGAGGTTTCGACCGAATATGTTGCTTTTTCCTCATCTTGGAAGCCCGGCCGGCCTATCGGATGCGGCCAAACGCCCCGATAACGTCGCCGCGAGGCCCGGATAAGGAAACGGCCAGACTTTTCAGCCTGGCCGTATTCGAGCGCCGGTTCTTGGGACCTTATTTTGACGCCGTCGGCAGCGGCTGAGGTTTCTCCGACTGCGAATTCAGATAGGCGATGATATCGGCACGCTCGGAATCCTTGGCAACACCGGCAAAGCCCATCGCGGTGCCCGGAATGAAGCCCTTCGGATTGGCGAGGAACTTGTTGAGGTCGTCGAAGCTCCAGTTGCCACCCTTGGCCTTTATGGCGGCCGAGAAGTTGAAGCCACCACGGCCCTGGCCCTTGGGCTCGCCAACGACGCCATAGAGGTTCGGACCGACTCGGTTCGGGCCGCCCTTCTCGAAGGTGTGGCAGGCGCCACACTTCTTGGCGGCCGCGGCGCCCTTGTCGACGGAGGCGGTTTGGAGCAGCTTTTCGATCGGTTCGGACGATGCGGCGGCAGCGGCGCCCTCCTTGCCGGAGCCGGCATCTTGCTTGACCGCGATCTCGAAGCCCGGCTTTTCCGGCATCTTGGGAGAGAACAGCGCGCTCGCGGTGAAGCTCGTCACCAGCAGGAAGAGACAGGTGCCGAACACGGCGCCGAGAATCTTGTTGAGTTCGAAAGAGTCCATTTCCGGCCAGGCCCCACCGCAAGAAGGAAACAGCGGCCCGGATGGCCGCAGGACGAGCCTCGGAGAATCAAACGTTCCTTATTGTTTCCCCGAGTTTTGCCATTGAGATATCGGTTTGCCCGGGGTCTGGCAACCCGTATAAGCGATCCGGCTTCAGGCCCGTCCCCACCCCATGTCCCGGTGCGGAAAACGCTCCGTTTTCAGGCTCTTGACCTCAGACCTTTGAACCCGATGATCGATCCCCGCATCCTGGTGCTGATCCCGGCTCGCATGGCCGCCACCCGTCTGCCCGGCAAGCCGCTCGCCGATATCGCGGGATTGCCGATGATCGTGCATGTGCTGCGCCGTGCCGAGGCCGCCGCAATCGGCAGGGTCGCGGTGGCCACCGACACCGACGAGATCGCCTCGGTCGTGACCGCCCATGGCGGCGAGGCCGTGATGACCCGCGGCGACCACCCCTCCGGCTCCGACCGCATCCACGAGGCCATGCAGAAGCTCGATCCCGAGGGCAAGGCCGAGATCGTGGTCAATGTCCAAGGGGATTTCCCGACCATTACGATCGACAACATCCGCGAGGTGCTGCCGCCGCTGCAAGACCCGGCCGTGGACATCGCGACGCTGGCCTCGCGGATCCACACCGAGGAAGAGGATCTCGCCCCAAGCGTGGTGAAGGCGATCGGAACCTCGGTTGGCGGCAGGCGGATGCGCGCACTTTATTTCACCCGCGCGACCGCCCCGACCGGCGACGGACCGCGTTATCACCATATCGGCCTCTATGCCTTTCGCCGCGCCGCGCTGGAGCGCTACGTCTCTCTTCCGCCGTCTCCGCTGGAATTGCAGGAGAAGCTCGAGCAGCTCCGGGCGCTTGAGGCCGGAATGCGCATCGATTTCACCATCGTCGACACCGTGCCCCGCGGGGTCGATACGCCGGCGGACCTCGAGACCGCGCGCAGCATCCTTTCCAAATCCTGAGCCGCTGCTACAAGGCCGAGCATGAGCAAGATGAAGATCGCATTCCAGGGCGAGCCTGGCGCCAATTCCCACATCGCCATCGTCGAGGCCTATCCCGACGCCGAACCGATGCCCTGCGCCACATTCGAAGACGCGCTGTCGGCGATCTCGTCGGGCGAGGCCGATCTCGGCATGATCCCGATCGAGAATTCGGTCGCCGGCCGCGTCGCCGACATCCATCACCTCCTGCCGGCGTCCGGCCTCTTCATCGTCGGCGAATGGTTTCTGCCGGTCCGGCATCAGCTGATGGCCGTGAAGGGCACCAAGCTCGAAGACATCAAGAGCGTCGAGAGCCATGTGCATGCGCTCGGCCAGTGCCGGCGCATCATCCGCAAGCTCGGCATCAAGCCGATCGTGCATGCCGATACCGCCGGCAGCGCCCGCGACATCTCGGAGCGCAAGGACAAGACGGTGGCCGCGATCGCCTCGCGCCTTGCTGCAAAGATCTACGGTCTCGACATCCTCGCCGAGGACATCGAGGACGAGGCCCACAACACCACTCGCTTCGTGGTGCTGGCGCGCGAGCCGAAATGGGCGCCCCAAGGCACCGGGCCGCTCGTCACGACTTTTGTTTTCCGGGTGCGCAATTTGCCGGCGGCGCTCTACAAGGCGCTCGGCGGCTTCGCCACCAATGGCGTCAACATGACCAAGCTCGAGAGCTACATGGTCGACGGCAATTTCTTCGCCACGCAGTTCTATGCCGACGTCGACGGCCATCCCGATGACAAGGGCCTCGCCTTCGCCATCGAGGAGCTGAAATTCTTCTCGCGCGAATTCCGCATCGTCGGCGTATATCCGGGCCATCCGTTCCGCGCCACGTTCAGCGAAGTGCAGGATTGATCCCTCACCCTCCCCTGGAGGGGTCCGGGACGAGCGCAGCTCGCCCGTGGGTCGCTACGCATGGAGCGCAGCGCAATGCGTAGCGGGGTGGGTGACGGTCTCTCCACGTCGAATACTGCCCGAGTGGAGAGATCACCCCGCTCGCGCTGCGCGCAATCGACCCGCCCCCTCCAGGGGAGGGTAAGCTACCCCGCCGCTCTGAGCCCGAATGCCTCCGCCAATAGCGAATACGACTTCTTTCGCGCCGCGTGGTCATATACCGCCGTGATCACCATCAGCTCGTCCGGCTTGCTTGCGTAGATCAGCGGCTGCAGCTTCTTCTGCACCGTCGCGGGACTGCCGACGAACAGGCGCGAGCGGTTGCGCAGGATCGAGGTGCGCTCGGCGTCCGTATACGGATAGGCCATCGCCTCCTCGACGCTCGGCAGCGGCAGATATTGACCGCGGTCGCGGCGAAGACGGTTGAGGTCGAAGGACGAGGCGAGCCTTTCGGCCTCCTCGTCGGTATCGGCCGCAATGACGGCGACCGCGAGAATGGCATGTGGGCTCGCACGCCAGGCCGAGGGTTGAAAGCGATTGCGGTAATGCACCATCGCATCGATCGCGTCGTGGGACGCGAAATGATGGGCGAAGGCGAAGCCCATGCCGACCTGGGCGGCCAATTCCGAGGAATAATCGCTGGAGCCGAGCAGCCAGATAGGCGGCAGTCTGGTGTCGTCGGGCATTGCGACGACGTTGTTGTAGGGGTGCCCCGCGGGGAATTCGCGCGTCTCCCACAGGATCAACTCGTGCAGCCGCTCCAGGAAATCGTCGCCCTCGCGGCGGTCGAGCCGGCTCCTGAGCGCGTAAGCCGTCGCACCGTCGGTGCCCGGCGCGCGGCCGAGACCGAGATCGATCCGGCCCGGAAATAGCGCCTCCAGCATCTTGAAGCGCTCAGCGACGACCAGCGGCGCATGGTTGGGCAGCATCACCCCGCCGGAACCGACGCGGAGGTGCTTCGTCACCGCCGCGATCTGGCCGATCATCAGGTCGGGCGCGGGGCTCGCGACGGAGGCGAGATTGTGATGCTCGGCGAGCCAGTAGCGGACATAGCCGAGGCCATCGACGTGACGCGCCAAATCGATGCTGTTGCGCAGCGCCGCGGCGGGCTTGGTGCCTGATGTGACGACGGAGAGGTCGAGGACGGAGAGCGGGATCATGGCGGCTTAACGTAATGGAGGCGGTCGCGGCGACAATGGGCCGGCTGCGCAGGCCTGACGTGTACGGACGGGCTGGCACGCCAGCGGCTGGAGTTGGGACAAGCGCCGCTACTTTGCAGACGATTTTGGTCTGCCCACCAAGAAAATCGTTCATAAAAGATGGCTCACGAGAGATAATATCTGAAAATTCAATACATTATGTCATGCAGCGCGCTTCCCACCCAAAACATGATTCGCAAGAATGACCCGCCAAACTACACCTGAATGGGCAACTTCCCATGCATGATGGGCTGTCGATCAAGGGACCTTTGCCGTATTTTAGCTCTCCGAGGCTAGACCCCGATTGCCGGCCTGACATTGGAGTGAGTGGCGCCATGACTGACCTGACGACGCCTGCGACAGCCGACCGGCAGGACAGGCACCTGAAGCGGCCCGCGATCTCCTTCGAGTTCTTTCCGCCGAAGACGGAAGAGATGGAGCGCAATCTCTGGGAGACCATCAACCGGCTGGCCCCGCTCGAGCCGAAGTTCGTCTCGGTGACCTATGGCGCCGGCGGCTCGACTCGCGAGCGCACCCATTCGACCATCACGCGCATCCTGAAAGAGACCGCGCTGCTGCCGGCGGCGCACCTGACCTGCGTCGGTGCTTCGCGCGGCGAGATCGACGAGATCGTCGACCGTTATCACGAGGTCGGCGTCCGCCACATCGTGGCCTTGCGCGGCGATCCCGTCGGCGGCATCGGCACGCCCTATTCGAGCCATCCCGAGGGTTATCAGAGCTCGGCCGCGCTCGTCGCCGGCATCAAGAAGCGGCACGGCGACATCGAGGTCTCGGTCTCTGCCTATCCCGAGAAGCACCCCGAAGCGCGCGACTTTGATGCCGATATCGACACGCTCAAGGCCAAGGTCGATGCGGGTGCGACGCGCGCGATCACGCAGGTGTTCTTCGACAACGATCTCTACTTCCGCTATCTCGACCGCGTGCGTGCGCGCGGCATCGACATCCCGATCGTGCCCGGCATCATGCCCATGCACAATTTCAAGCAGGCGCGCAATTTCGTGACCCGTGCCGGCACCACGGTGCCCGACTGGTTCGCGGCGAAGTTCGAGGGCCTCGATGACGATGCCGAGACGCGCAAGCTGGTGGCCGCGACCGTTGCGGCCGGCCAGGTGCAGAAGCTCGCCAAGCACGGCGTCGACACCTTCCATTTCTACACCATGAACCGCGCCGATCTCGTGTTCGCGATCAGCCATTTGCTCGGCATTCGCGCCAAGAGCGCGCAGAAGGCGGCTTAAGAGAAAATGACCGTGACCATCTCTCCGAAGCGAACTGCCCTGCTGAACGCTGCGCGCGAACGCATCCTGGTGCTCGACGGCGCCATGGGCACGATGATCCAGAATCTGCAGCTCGACGAGAAAGCCTTCCGCGGCGAGCGCTTCAAGAACTTCCATCGCGACCTGCGCGGCAACAACGATTTGTTGATCCTGACGCAGCCGCAGGCGATCGAGGATATCCACGCCGCCTATTTGCGCGCCGGCGCCGACATCGTCGCGACCAACACGTTCTCGACGACCTCGATCGCGCAGGCCGATTACGACCTCACCGACATCGTCTACGAGATGGCGCGTGAAGGCGCCCGCCTCGCCGGCAATGCCGCACGGCGCGTCGCGGCCGAGGACGGCAAGCCGCGCTTCGTCGCCGGCGCCATCGGGCCGACCAACCGCACCGCCTCGATCTCGCCCGATGTGTCCAATCCCGGCTACCGCGCCGTCACCTTCGACGATCTGCGCAAGTCCTATGGCGAGCAGATCCGCGGCCTGATCGACGGCGGCGTCGACCTCCTGCTGGTCGAGACCATCTTCGACACGCTCAACGCCAAGGCGGCGCTCTATGCGATCGCCGAGATCACCGAAGAGCTCGGCATCGACGTGCCGGTGATGGTGTCGGGCACCATCACCGACAAGTCCGGCCGCCTGCTGTCGGGCCAGATGCCGGAAGCGTTCTGGAATTCGGTGCGGCATGCCAAGCCCGTTGCCATCGGCTTCAACTGCGCGCTCGGCGCGGAAGACCTGCGCGCGCATATCGCCGATATCGGCCGCGTCGCCGACACGCTGGTCTGCGCCTATCCCAATGCCGGCTTGCCGAACGAGTTCGGCCAGTATGACGAGACGCCCGAATACATGGCGCGGCTGATCGGCGAGTTCGCGCGTGATGGCCTCGTCAACATCGTCGGCGGCTGCTGCGGCACCACGCCGGACCATATCGCGGCGATTGCCGCGGCAGTGGCGCCGCACAAGCCGCGCCTCGTGCCGGAGATCACCCCGCGCCTGCGGCTTTCCGGACTCGAGCCGTTCGTGCTGACGGACGCGATTCCCTTCGTCAATGTCGGCGAGCGCACCAACGTCACGGGCTCGGCCCGCTTCCGCAAGCTGATCACATCAGGCGATTACACCGCCGCGCTGCAGGTCGCGCGCGACCAGGTCGAGAACGGCGCCCAGATCATCGACGTCAACATGGACGAGGGCCTGCTCGATTCCGAAGCGGCCATGGTGACGTTCCTCAATCTCCTCGCCGCCGAGCCCGACATCGCGCGCGTGCCTGTCATGGTCGATTCCTCGAAATTCTCGGTGATCGAGGCCGGCCTGAAATGCGTGCAGGGCAAGCCGGTCGTCAACTCGATCTCGATGAAGGAAGGCGAAGAGAAGTTCATCCTTGAGGCCAAGATCGCCCGCCGCCACGGCGCGGCCGTTGTCGTGATGGCATTCGACGAGGTCGGCCAGGCCGACACGTTCGCGCGCAAGACCGAGATCTGCAAGCGTGCCTACGACATCCTGGTCAACAAGGTCGACTTCCCGCCTGAGGACATCATCTTCGATCCGAACATCTTCGCAATCGCGACCGGCATCGAGGAGCACAACAATTACGGCGTCGACTTCATCGAGGCGACGCGCTGGATCCGCCAGAACCTGCCGGGCGCGCATGTCTCGGGCGGCGTCTCCAATTTGTCGTTCTCGTTCCGCGCCAACGAGCCGGTGCGCGAGGCCATGCACTCGGTGTTCCTGTATCACGCCATCAAGGCCGGGATGGACATGGGCATCGTCAATGCCGGACAGATGATCGTCTATGACGACATAGATCCCGAATTGCGCCAGACCTGCGAGGACGTCGTCCTCAACCGCGATCCCGGCGCGTCCGAGCGCCTGCTCGCTCTCGCCGAAAAATTCCGCGGCAAGAAGACCGAAGGCAAGGAAGCCGATCTCGCCTGGCGCGAATGGCCGGTGGAGAAGCGGCTGTCGCATTCGCTGGTGCATGGCATCACCGAGTTCATCGAGCAGGACACTGAAGAAGCCCGCAAGAAATCCTCGCGCCCGCTCGACGTCATCGAGGGCCCGCTGATGGCCGGCATGAACGTCGTCGGCGATCTCTTCGGCGACGGCAAGATGTTTTTGCCGCAGGTGGTGAAGTCCGCGCGCGTGATGAAGCAGGCCGTCGCTTACCTCATGCCGTTCATGGAGGAGGAGAAGGCGCGCAACCTTGCGAGCGGCATCGGCACCGAGGGCTCCTCGTCCGCCGGCAAGATCGTGCTCGCGACGGTCAAGGGCGACGTCCACGACATCGGCAAGAACATCGTCGGCATCGTGCTCCAGTGCAACAATTTCGAGGTCATCGATCTCGGCGTGATGGTGCCGGCCGCCAAGATCGTCGAGACGGTGAAGGCGGAGAAGGCCGACATCGTCGGGCTGTCAGGCCTGATCACGCCCTCGCTCGACGAGATGGCGTTCTTCGCCGGCGAGTTGCAGCGCGAAGGCTTGAGGCTGCCGCTGCTGATCGGCGGCGCCACCACCAGCCGCGTGCATACGGCCGTCAAGATCGACCCGAGCTATCGCGCCGGTCCCGTCGTGCATGTGAACGACGCCAGCCGCGCGGTCGGCGTCGCCTCCGCGCTGCTGTCGCCGGAGAAGCGCGAGGCCTATGCGGCCGAGGTGCGGGCCGAATACGCAAAGATCTCGGAGGCGCATCTGCGCGCGCAGGCCGACAAGAAGCGGCTGAAGCTCGCTGATGCCCGCGCCAACCGCGTGCCGGTCGATTTTGCCAAGAGCAAGCCGGTGAAGCCGACTTTCCTTGGCACCAAGAGCTTCGACGATTACGATCTCGCCGAGCTCGTCGACTGCATCGACTGGACGCCGTTCTTCCAGACCTGGGAGCTCGCCGGACGCTTCCCCGCCATCCTCGACGATTCCAAGGTCGGCGAGGTCGCGCGCTCGCTCTATGACGATGCGCGCAAGATGCTCGACACGATCGTCAAGGAGAAGTGGTTCCGGGCGCGGGCGACGATCGGCTTCTGGCCGGCGAACGCGCAAGGCGACGACATCGTGCTCTATGCCGACGATAACAGGACCAAGAGCATCGCGACACTGCACACGCTGCGCCAGCAGCTGGAGAAGCGCGAGGGCCGCTTCAATGCGGCGCTCTCCGACTTCATCGCCCCTGCCGGCCTGCCCGATTACATCGGCGGCTTCGTCGTCACCGCAGGGATCGGCGAGGATGCCGTGGCTGACCGCTTCAAGATGGCGAACGACGACTACTCCTCGATCCTGTGCAAGGCGCTGGCCGACCGCCTCGCCGAGGCCTTTGCCGAACGCATGCACGCCCGCGTCCGCCGCGAGTTCTGGGCCTATGCACCGGATGAGGCGCTCTCCAACGAGGAGCTGATCCTGGAGAAGTACTCCGGAATCCGCCCCGCGCCCGGCTATCCCGCGCAGCCCGATCATACCGAGAAGGCGACGCTGTTCGAGCTGCTCGACGCGGAAGCCACCGCCGGGGTGAAGCTGACGGAGAGCTTTGCGATGTGGCCGGGCTCGTCCGTCTCCGGGCTCTATTTTGCCAGCCCCGAAAGCTATTATTTCGGCGTCGGCAAGATCGAGCGCGACCAGGTCGAGGACTACGCCGCGCGCAAGGGCATGAGCGTGGCCGAAGCCGAGCGCTGGCTCGCGCCGGTGCTGAACTACATCCCGTCGCAGGACAAGCCCTTCGCCGCCACGCCGGCGAACGACGAAATGCCGAAAGACCTCGCCTCGCATCCGCCGGGCTGCACTTGCGCGGTGCACTTGGTCTGGCAGAAGAAGCGCGCCGGCGCGGGGTAGACGCCGCCGAAACACAAACGTGAAAAACAACCCCATGCACAGTAGCGATGGGGTTGAAAAGGCTTGACGTTTTCTGACTTGCCGAAAACACGGTTGCGGCGTCGGGCAAAACAGGGGTATTATTGCATCATCGACTGCGGTGGCCGTCCGATACTCTCGCCAGGCCCCGCGCTGTCATTCCGGGGCGCGCCTCTTGGCGCGAGCCCGGAATCCATTGCTCCACATCATCCGCTGCACGATGGATTCCGGGCTCGCGCTTCGCGCGCCCCGGAATGACAGAGCGCTTCACCCCTTTGGCGGGGCCAGCGGCTGCGCGATCTCGTTGAACGGGGCCAGCGCCTCGCAGCGCTCGCTATGGGCCGCGAGCGCCGGATAGCGCGCGGCATCGAACAGCTGCGGATGCGCTTCGCGGGTGAAGCGGACGACACAGGCGACGGCAACGTCGGCGTGGCCGATGCGGTCGCCCAGCCAATACGGCGTCGTCACCTTGGCGCGCTCGGCCTCGAGCACTTTCAGCACGTCCGCGATCTGCGCCTGGCAACGCTCGACCCACAGCGCGAGCTGCTCCTTCCGCAGCACGCGCTCGTAGAGCAGGCTCACCGCCTTGTCGCCGAGGCCGGAAGCGAGCGCGCAGATGCGCAAATGCTTGCGCCGCTCGATGCCGCCGCGCGGCAGCATGGCCTTGTCCGCGCCGACGAGGTCATCGAGATAATCGAGGATGATCATGCTCTCGATCAGGGCCTCGCCGTCGTCGAGCACCAGCGTCGGCACGCGGCGGAGCGGATTGTACGGCGCGATCTTGTCGGCATCGCCGAAGGTCGACCATGGCCTGTGCTCGAAGGCGAGCCCGTAGAGCCGCAGCGCAATCGCGACGCGGCGGACGAAGGGGGAATCATATTGGCCGATCAGGAACATGGTTCTCGCTCTTCTCGATCATTGAACACGACAGGGCCGATCAGTCTCCACGACCAGCTCGGCGCGGCGCAACAAAAATCTCGGAAAGGGAGCATTGCGCCGGCCGCAACGACGCCCGCGATGGCCTTGCGCTCAAAGGCCGTCCTGGATCGAGCGCTTGATCGCGGCGATGGCGGTCTCGTTGCGCTTGTACATCGTCCATTGCTTGATCCGCTTGGCGCGCACCAGCTTGGCCGCCGTCAGCACCCGCATGTGCTCACTCACCGTCGGCGCGCTGACCCCGAGCTTCTCGGCGATCAGCAATCCGCAGACACCGTCCTCGACCAGGTCGCCATCTTCCTGCTCGCGAAAATGCCGCCGTGGATCCCGCAGCCATTCCAGGATCTGCAGGCGGCGTTCGTTGGCGAGCGCGCGCAATGCGACGGCAAATTTCATTTAGCCATTTTGCTAATTACCTAATTGATGTCAACGCTTCTTTGCGCTATCCTGGACGGCATCATGACAGCGACAATGGACATCACACGGGAGCGGATTGCGGCGACCGAGCCGGTCATCCGTCCGCATATCAGGCGCACGCCGCTTGTTCAGGCCGACCTCGCCGATTTCGGCCTGCCGGCCGCGCCGGTCACGTTCAAGCTCGAGATGCTGCAGCATTCCGGATCGTTCAAGGCGCGCGGCGCCTTCGCCAATCTGCTGCTGCGGCAGGTGCCGCAGTCGGGTGTGGTCGCCGCATCCGGCGGCAATCACGGCGCGGCCGTCGCCTATGCCGCGCAGCGGCTCGGCATTCCCGCCACGATCTTCGTGCCCGACATCACCTCGCCGGCCAAGGCCGAGCGCATCAAGGCTTATGGCGCCAAGCTCGTGATCGCGGGCAGCCGCTACGCCGATGCGCTCGCCGCGAGCGAGGCGCATGTCACGCAGACCGGCGCGCTGGCCGTCCATGCCTACGATCAGGCCGAAACCCTGCTCGGCCAGGGCAGCGTCGGATTGGAATTGGAGCAGGATGCGCCCGGCATCGACACGCTGCTGGTGGCGGTCGGCGGCGGAGGGCTGATCGGCGGCATTGCGGCATGGTACGCCGGCAGGACACGCATCGTCGCGGTCGAGCCGGAGCAATCGCCAACCCTGCACGCCGCGTTCGCGGCAGGCGCGCCGGTCGATGCGCCGGCCGGCGGCATCGCCGCCGACAGCCTTGCGCCGCGCCGCGTCGGCGAGCTGATGTTTCCGGTCGCGCGAGCCCATGTCGAGCGCGTCGTCCTGGTCAGCGACGATGCGATCCGGCAGGCCCAGGCCGCGCTGTGGTCGCATTTGCGCCTCGTCGCCGAGCCCGGCGGCGCCGCCGCCTTTGCCGCGGTGCTCTCCGGCCGCTATCGTCCGTCGCCGGGCGAGCGTATCGCGGTTCTGGTCTGCGGGGCGAATACGACGGCGGTGAATTTCGATAGCTGAGCGGGAATGACATGACGGGACCGCGCGGACTGATCCTGATGGCGATCCTGCTGCCGATGATCGGCGCCGCCCAAGCGCAGGATGGACCGATCGGCTTTCTGACACCGTCGAAAAACATCGCCTGCCAGTTCTTCACCGACAACGGTCAGGGCGTGCTCCGCTGCGACATCATGAACATGGACGCGCGCCCGCGCCGGCCGGCCGATTGCGAGCTCGACTGGGGCCATGCCTTTGAGATGAGCGCGCAGGGCGCCGCCGGCCGCATTTGCGCTGGCGATACCGTGATGGACCCCTCGCTGCCGGTGCTGGCCTATGGCGAGGTGTGGCAGCGCGGGGGATTTACCTGCCGGTCGGAGCAGACGGGATTGACGTGCTTCAACGCAATGCAGCGGGGGTTTTCGCTGGCAAGGGGGAGGCAGGAGGTGTTTTGAGGAAGCTCGACCAGAACGACAAGAATGCCGACCAGAAGCCATCGCTCAGTATCTTGGGCGTCTACTCGTTCAGCGCGGACAAGGCCGCCTATGCCCGCTTCATCCGGGAGCTGATCGATTCCCACGATCCGCCTAATTTCAGCGAAGAAGTAAAGGATATCCTCCGTAACGGCGGCAGGGGTGACGAGATCGTGCCGTTGACTCCTGAAGAGCGGCAGGATTGGGAAGGCGAGCTGCGTTTCTATATGGACGACGCCGCGGTTCTCGAGGTGCTGGTGAAGAATCCGGACCCACGATTTAATCCCCATGACTTTGCTCAGATTGACCCGTCCAACCCCAAGGACCACTCGGAGATGGCGTGGAACGAGATGTTCCTGACGGCAGACGGCGAGACGGAGATTGAGACCGACTACAAGCAAAGGCTGCCTGCGGCGAAGCAATATCGCGTGGTATTCGTCATCCATCGCTGGGTGCCTAGCCTCCCACTGCTTTCCAGCTACGGAGAGCTTCAGGCTCCTCCCGTGCAGCCGCTTCCGGAGCGATTATGGTGTCTTGCTTCCTATGACCTTCCGGAGCCGAGTGCTGGTGCAATCCAGTAGTCCGTAGCGCACAATCCGAATGGGTCGGCCCGTTACCCCATCCACGGCCGCCAATTGGAAGATTGACAGCAGCGCAGCACTCCGTCCTTAGCGCAGCGGAGCGATCCAGAATCTCTCCGTACAGACATTCTGGATTGCTTCGTCGCAAGGGCTCCTCGCAATGACGGTGAGGAGGCAGCCGCGCACTATTCGATGATCGGCACATGCTTCGCTGCATCGCGCGGTGCCGTACCGTCGAGGCGCGGATCATCGGCGATTTCGATCTGGCGGCGGAAGGGGCGGAAGCCGGAGCGCTGGTAGAAGGCGACGGCGGCGGGATGGTCGAGGGTGCAGGTGTGGACCCAGACGCGGCGGATGTCGCGTGACCAGGCGCGCTCCAGCGCGCGGTTCATCAGGAAGCGGGCGGCGCCGGTGCCGATCAAGCCAGACGTGACGCCGAAATAAGTCAGCTCGCACTGGCCGGGCTCGCGGAAGTCGAGCTCGAGCAGACCTTCGTCGCGGCCGTCAGCGACCAGGGCATAGACTTCGATGCCGGGCGCTCGAATGATCGCGGCGAGTTCGGCGTCGGTCATGCGGGCGCGCGAGAACCACAGCCAGCCCTCGCCGACGCGGCGGAAGAGATCGCGGTACCAGGGAAGCGCGGGGGCATCGACCTTGCGCAGGGTCCAGGCGCCGGGCGGATCGTCGCGGCTCGCGGGCGGTGCAGTCATCTCCAGATGGGTGACGATTGCGGCGATCTTGCCGTTCGGGACGTCGGAATAGCCGTCGGGGACGATCATGTTTCGTTTCTTCTTTTGTTAGCGGTTTGCGGGCGGCGCCGTTGGAGGCACCACAGCAGCGCCACACTCCGTCATTGCGAGCGCAGCGAAGCAATCCAGGATCTTTCCGCAGAGGCAGTCTGGATTGCTTCGTCGCAAGAGCTCCTCGCAATGACGGTGTAGAGGCGGTGGTGTAGCCCGGATGGAGCGCAGCGCAATCCGGGATTTGTGCCACCATCGACAGCGGACCCGGATTACGCTGCGCTCCATCCGGGCTACGACATTTGCCGCTACCCCTCCCCCTCGTCGCTCGCCAGCACGCCCTTTACCGCGCGCGCCCAGCCGGCGAGCTTCCGCTCGCGCGTGGCCTGGCTCATGTTCGGCTTGAAGCGGTGCTCGAGGCGCCAATTGTCGGCGAATTTGGTCGGCTCGGGATAGACGCCCGCCTGGAGGCCGGCGAGGTAGGCGGCGCCCAGCGCCGTGGTCTCCTGGATTACCGGGCGGTCGACCGGCGCATCCAGCAAATCGGCGAGGCGCTGCATGGTCCAGTCGGAGGCGGTCATGCCGCCGTCGACGCGGAGCACGACGCTGGCGGTTTCCGAGCTCGGCCAGTCCGCGCGCATCGCGGCCCAGAGGTCGAAGGTCTGGTAGCAGACGCTTTCCAGCGCGGCATGGGCGAGCTCGGCGGGGCCGGTGTTGCGGGTGAGGCCGAACAGCGCGCCGCGGACGCGCGGATTCCAATAGGGCGCGCCCATGCCGACGAAGGCGGGGACCAGGTAGACGCTCTGCATGGAGTCCGACTGATCGGCAAGCGGTCCGGTTTCGGCGGCATGCTTGATGATGCCGAGGCCGTCGCGCAGCCATTGCACAGCGGAGCCGGCGACGAAGATCGAGCCTTCCAGCGCGTAGGTGCGTTTGCCATCGAGCTGATAGGCGACGGTGGTGAGCAGCTTGTTCTTGGAGACGACGGGCGTGGTGCCGGTGTTGAGCAGCGCGAAACAACCGGTGCCGTAGGTCGACTTCATCATGCCCGGGCGGAAGCAGGCCTGGCCGATGGTGGCGGCCTGCTGGTCGCCGGCGATGCCGGCGATGACGATGGGGCCGCCGAACAGGTCCGGCGTGCTCTCGCCGAAGCGGGCGGAGGAATCCTTCACCTCGGGCAGCATCGAGCGAGGCACGCCGATGATCTCCAGCAGCTCGTCGTCCCACGCGCCGGTGTGGATGTTGAACAGCAGCGTGCGTGAGGCGTTGGTGGCGTCGGTGGCGTGCACCTTGCCGCCGGTGAGGCGCCAGAGCAGATAGCAATCGATGGTGCCGAACATCAATTCGCCGCGCGCGGCGCGCGCGCGGGCGCCGGGGACGTGGTCGAGGATCCAGGCGACTTTGGTTCCGGAGAAATAGGGATCGATGATCAGGCCGGTCTTCTCAGAGATCACGGGCTCGCGGCCTTCTGCCTTGAGCTTGGCGCAGATGTCGGCGGTGCGGCGGTCCTGCCAGACAATGGCGCGGTGCACGGCCTGGCCGGTGGCGCGGTCCCACACCACGGTGGTCTCGCGCTGGTTGGTGATGCCGATCGCGGCGATGTCCTTTGCGGTGATCCCGGCATGCTCGATCGCTTCGCGGCAGACCATCACGGTCGAGGTCCAGATGTCCTCCGGCTCGTGCTCGACCCAGCCGGAGGCCGGAAAATGCTGCGGAAACTCGGCCTGCGCCTTCGCCGCGATGGAAATATCGCCGCGAAACACGATCGCGCGCGAAGAGGTGGTGCCCTGGTCGATGGCGAGGACGAAAGACATGGCGGCTTACCTTGGCGTTTTCTTTGGGCGTCTTCCCTGGAGGGGTCATTGTGTCGCGCCAAAGGGAGCGGATTAGGGCGGCAAGGTCAAGGTTTGGATCAGTGGGGGCCGCTGCCCTTCCTTCTCCCCTTGTGGGAGAAGGTGGCATAGGCGGCCGTCGGCCGCCGTTCTCAAGAACGCCGAAGCAAGGCTTCGGCTACGGCGCCGGATGAGGGGTATGCTTCGGCGAACACAGCCGCAAAAGAGTCACGTGCGGAGGGATACCCCTCACCCGTCTCGCCGCTTCGCCATAGCCGATGCGAAGCATCGGCGTTCTTGAGAACGGCGGCCGAAGGCCGCCTATGCCACCCTCTCCCGCAAGGGGAGAGGGGAAGAACCCTACACCGCCGCCGTCGTCACGCCGCCGTCGATGACGATGGTTTGGCCGGTCATGAAGCTCGAGGCGTCGGAGGCGAGGTAGGCGACGGCGCCGGCGATTTCGTCGGGCTCGCCGATGCGGCGGAGCGGCGTGGTGGCGGTGCGGCGCTTCAGATTGGCTTCGTCTTCCCAGAGCGCGCGGGCGAAGTCGGTCTTGACCAGGCCGGGCGCGATGCAGTTGACGCGGACGCCTTTCGGACCCCATTCGCCGGCGAGCGAACGGCACAGCGCGAAGTCGGCGGCCTTGGAGATGCCGTAGGCGCCAATCACGGTGGAGCCGCGCAGGCCCCCGATCGAGGAGATGATGATCACCGAGCCCTTGCCGCGCTCGGCCATTTGCGGGATCGCGAGCGCGGAGAGCCAGATGTTGCTCTTGACGTTCGAACCCATGATCTTGTCGAAGGCTTCGTCGGTGATTTCGAGCAGCGGGCCGTAATAGGGATTCACGGCGGCGTTGCAGACGAGAATGTCGATCTTGCCGTAATGCTTCGTCGCGCCCGCGATCAGCGCCTCGACCTCGTTCTTGCGCGCGATGTTGCAGGGAATGACGATGGCATCGCCGCCAGCGGCATTGATGCCGTCGGCGACTTCCTTGCAAGCGTCGGCCTTGCGCGAGGAGACAACCACCTTGGCGCCTAACTTGGCGAGCAACTCGGCGGAGGAGCGGCCGATGCCGCGGCTGGAGCCGGTGACCACGGCGACCTTGCCGGTGAGATCGAACGGGGTGTTCTTCATTGTTGTTGCCTCCTCCTGGTCATTCCGGGGCGCGCATAGCGCGAACTACGATGCGCAATTGCGCATCTGAGAATCCATTTCACCGCACGTATTGCCGCCCGATGGATCCCGGGCTCGCGCTTCGCGCGCCCCGGGATGACAGGTCAGATCAACCCGCCCGCATCCGCGACGCGGCGCTGGTGGTAGTCGGTGTCGCCAAAGGTGTTCTCGATCATGGTGAGGCGCTTGAAGTAGTGGCCGATCTTGGCCTCCATGGTCATGCCGATGCCGCCGTGGAGCTGGATCGACTGCTGGCCGACGAATTTCAGCGACTTGCCGATCTGCACCTTGGCCGCGGCGATCGCGTTGCTGCGCTCCTTGGCGTCCTCGAAGTCGTTCGCCATGGTCGCGAACATCGACATCGAGCGCGCCTGCTCGGTGGCGACGAACATGTCGGAGGCGCGGTGCTGCAGCGACTGGAACGAGCCGATCGCGACGCCGAACTGTTTGCGCGTCTTGATGTACTCGACCGTGGTCTTGAGCGATTCGTCCATCAGGCCGACCGCCTCGGCGCAGAGCGCGACGCGGGCTTCGTCCACCACGCGCTCGATCAGCGCGAGCGAATCCTCGGGGTTGCCGAGCACGGCGTCGGGACCGACCTCGACACCGGTGAAGGTGATGTCGGCGGCGTGCAGGCCGTCCTGGGTCGGATAGGACTTTTTCGCGACGCCCTTGGCATTGGCCGGAACCAGAAACACGCCGATGCCTGACTTGTCGCGGCGGTCGCCCTTGGTGCGCGCGGTGACGATCAGGGTATCCGCGTTCTCGCCGTTCAGCACGACGAACTTCTCGCCGTCGATCACGTAGGCATCGCCCTTCTTCTTCGCGGTCGTGGCGACGTCGAACAGATCGTAGCGCGAGTTCTTCTCGAGCTGGGCGAAGGCCAGCGTCTTGCTGCCGTCGATGATGCCGGGCACGTGCGCGGCCTTCTGCGCATCGGTGCCGGCATGACGCAGGAAGCCGCCGCCGATCACCACCGTCG
The DNA here is from genome assembly GCF_020193715.1 of Bradyrhizobium sp. IC4060. Lineage (NCBI taxonomy): Bacteria > Pseudomonadati > Pseudomonadota > Alphaproteobacteria > Hyphomicrobiales > Nitrobacteraceae > Bradyrhizobium > Bradyrhizobium sp. IC4060. The sequence goes on from NZ_JADYVJ010000003.1 coordinate 554,000, forward strand.
CCAGATAGGGCTCGAGCACCAGCGCCTTCCCGAGCGCTTCCATCACGATCATGGTCTCGACACCGCCGCCGCCGAAGCCGCCGTCAGCCTCGCTGAAGGGCAGGCCCAAAAGTCCCTGCTCGGCGAGCTTGAGCCAGACCGTTTTGCTCCAGCCGCCCTTCTCCGCCATGTACTTCTTGCGCTGCTCGAAATCGTAGGAATCGGTCAGCAGGCCGTCGATGCTTTCCTTGAGAAGCCGCTGCTCCTCGGACAGATCAAAATCCATTTCTTTGGTTCCTCGTACCCGGACTTATTTGACTTCGTCATTCCGGGATGGCCCGAAGGGCCAGGCCCGGAATCCATTTCGCCTCAGCGTATGGGCCCGATGGATTCCGGGTTCGCGACTTCGTCGCGCCCCGGAATGACGGTGGAAAGATTGCCCTCCCCGCGGTCGCGGAGAGGTGGCAGATCACAGCCCCAGCACCGCCTTGGCGATGATGTTGCGCTGGATCTCGTTGGAGCCGCCGTAGATCGAGACCTTGCGGTTGTTGAAGTAGCTCGGCGCGATCTGGGCGGTCCAGTCCATGGCTTCGTTCGAGCCATCGTCGCCGTGCACGTCGTAGGGCGCGGCGAACGGGCCGATCACTTCCATCAGCAGCTCGGTGGTGGTCTGCTGGATCTCCGAGCCCTTGATCTTCAGCACCGAGGAGGCCGGATTGGGCTTGCCCTTGCCGTGCTTGCCTTCGTCGGCGACGACGCGCAGCTGGGTGAGCTCGAGCGCCTTCAGCTCGATCTCGCAGGCCGCCAGTTTCTCGCGGAAGGCGGGATCCTGGATGATCGGCTTGCCGGCGGATTCGACCTTCGAGGCCAGATCCTTGATGCGGCGGATGCGCTCCTTGGAGACGCCGACGCGGGCGATGCCGGTGCGCTCATTGCCGAGCAGGAACTTGGCGTAGTCCCAACCCTTGTTCTCCTCGCCGATCAGGTTCTCGTAGGGAACCTCGACGTCATCGAAGAAGACCTCGTTGACCTCACGGCCGCCGTCGATGGTCTGGATCGGGCGAACGGTGACGCCCTTCGACTTCATCGAGAACACGATGAAGGAGATGCCCATCTGCTTCTTGGCGTTGTTGTCGGTGCGGCAGAGGCAGAAGATCATGTCGGCGTGCTGGGCGAGCGTGGTCCAGGTCTTCTGGCCGTTGATGATCCATTTGTCGCCACGGCGCTCGGCCTTGGTCTTGAGCGAGGCGAGGTCGGAGCCGGAGCCGGGCTCGGAAAAGCCCTGGCACCACCAATCGTCGACATTGGCGATGCGCGGAAGATATTTCTTCTTCTGCTCCTCGTTGCCGAAGGTGTAGATGACGGGGCCGACCATGCTGACGCCGAAGGCGAGCGGCTGCGGCGCCGGATAGGACTGCAGCTCCTCGTTGAAGATGTAGTGCTGCACGCTGGTCCAGCCGGTGCCGCCATATTCCTTCGGCCAATGGCTGACGCCCCAGCCCTTCTTGTTGAGGATGCGCCACCACGTCACCATCTCGTCCTTGGAGAGGTGACGGCCCTCGACCAGCTTGCGCCGCGTATCCGGCGGCACGTTGTCGCGGAAGAACTGCCGCACTTCGTCGCGAAACGCCTGCTCTTCTCTAGTGAATGCGAGATCCATTGGATCCTCCTGTGAAACGTTACTTCATTTTCGTCATTGCGGGGGCATCGGCAGCGCGAATCCCGGACGACGGTTTCTGCTGCTGGCGCAATTCGTGGCGCGACAATTTGCCGACCGGCGTGCGCGGCAGGTCGTCAACGAACTCGACCGCGGCCGGCAATTCGTGCTTGCCGAGCTTGCCGGCAAGCTGCGCGCGCAATTCGTCGAGCGTGAACGGCTTTGCCTCGGGCCTCAATTTGATGAAAGCCTTGGCTGCCTCGCCGCGATAGGGATCGGGAATGCCGAGCACGATCACCTCATGCACGCCCGGAATGGTGTAGATCGCCTGCTCGATCATCTGCGGGTAGACGTTGAAGCCGCCGGAGATGATCATGTCCTTCTTGCGGTCGACCAGGAAGAAATAGCCGTCGGCATCGACATAGCCGATGTCGCCGGTGAGAAAGCGGCCATCGACGAAGGCTTCCGTGGATCCCTCCGGCTTGTTCCAGTAGCCCTTGGTGACGTTCGGGCCCTTGATGCGGATCTCGCCGATCTCACCCGGTGGCAGCACGCGCCTGGGATCGTCGAGCGCGACGACGTCGAGCTCGATGCCGGGCAGCGTCAGGCCGATCGAGCCCGGTTTCTCGGGGCCCTCGGGCGGATGGCCGGTGCCGGGCGAGCAAGTCTCGGTCATGCCCCAACCGCTCTTCAGCTTCTTGCCGACCTTGCGCTCGAAGAAGCTCGCGATCTCCACCGGCAGCGGCGCGCCGCCGGAGCCGATGGTGACCAGCGAGGAGAAGTCGCGTTTGTCGAGATCGGGCAGCGCGGCGATCGCGATCCACATCGTCGGCACGCCTGGGAAATACGTCGCACGCTTGACCTCGATGTCGCGCATCACGGCTTCGACGTCGAAGCGCTGATGCAGCGAGATCAGATTGCCGCGGCGGAGCGAGGACAGCAGCACCACCGTGAGCGCGTAGATGTGGAACAGCGGCAGCACGCAGATCACGCGCTCGATTGTCTCGCCGCGGGCGGCGCGGGCCGGCCTGCCCCAGACGTCGTAGATCGACACCGCCGAGGTGAGATTGCCGTGCGTGAGCATCGCGCCCTTCGGCAGGCCGGTGGTGCCGCCGGTATATTGCAGCAGCGCGACGTCGTCGGCCGCAACGACTGGCCATTGCGCAGGCGCGGTGGCGCCCTCGACGAACGCCTTGAAGGTAACGATGCGGGGATCGTCAGGGATCGCCGCCTGCGGCGTGCCGACCTTGCCCCAATGATCGTCCTCGCAGACGACGAGCTTGTCTATCAGGCCCTTCTCCAGGAATTTCAGCGCGGTCGGCAGCAGGGCCTGGAGGTTGGAGGTGACGAGCAGGCGCGAGCCGGAATCGGTGATCTTGTGCGTCAGCGCGATCTCCCCGTCGAGCGGCGACAGATGCGCGACGCGGCCCCCGGCCTTCAGCGCGCCGAAGAAGCTGACGGGGTGATCCGGCGTGTTGCCGAGGAACAGCGCGACCGAGCTGTTCCTGCCGATGCCTTCGCGCAGGAACGCTGCGGCGGCGCGATCGGCCAAGCTTGCGAGCTCGGTGTAGCTGATGGGCCGGTCGCGGAATTCCAGCGCGGTGCGCGGGCCGAAATCGGCGGCGGCCTTTGCGAGAAGGTCCGGCAGCGTGCCCTGGACGATGGGGTCGTCCCACCGCACGCCCTCGGGATAAAACTGTTCGCCGGGATGGGTCATTTTCCTGATTGCTCGAGCGAACAACTAACACAGACCGTCATTCCGGGGCGCGACGAAGTCGCGAGCCCGGAATCCATAACCACCAGCTGGGGTTATGGATTCCGGGCCTGCGCCTTGCGGCGCATCCCGGAATGACGAAGGTTGGGACGAAGCCCCGATCACGCTGCTTTAGACTCCGCAGCCAGCGAGGCGAACGTCTTGCCCTCCGCGGCGAGCTTCTTCAGCAGCGGGGCGGGCTCGAGGCTGGGGTCGTTGGTCTCCTTGGCGTAGAAGGCGAGGCGATCGGCGATGTGCTTGAGGCCGACGCTGTCGGCCCAGTACATCGGGCCGCCGCGGTAGATCGGCCAGCCATAGCCGTAGAGCCAGACCACGTCGATGTCGCTGGGACGGGCGGCGATGCCCTCCTCCAGGATCTTCGCACCCTCGTTGATCATCGGATACATCATCCGCTCGAGGATCTCCTCGTCGCTCACGACGCGCTTCTTGCGGCCGAGACGAGCTAAGGTCTCGTCGATCAGCTTCTCGACATCAGGATCGGGCAGCGGTGCACGGGAGCCCGCTTCGTACTTGTAGTAACCCTTGCCGGTCTTCTGGCCGAAGCGACCGGCTTCGCACAGCGCGTCCGCGATCTCGGACTTGATGCCGCGGTCTTTCCGCGAGCGCCAGCCGATGTCGAGGCCGGCGAGATCGCTCATCGCGAACGGGCCCATCGGCATGCCGAACTTGGTGACGACGGCATCGACCTGCTGCGGCAGCGCGCCCTCGAACAGCAGCTTCTCGGACTGCTTGCCGCGCTGGGCCAGCATTCGGTTGCCGACGAAGCCGTCGCAGACGCCGACCACGGCCGGCACCTTCGCGATTTTTCGCGCGATGGTCACCGCAGTCACCAGCGCATCCGGCGCGGTCTTGTCGGCGCGCACGATCTCGCACAGCTTCATGACGTTCGCCGGCGAGAAGAAGTGCATGCCGAGCACGTCCTGCGGACGCTTGGTCGACTTCGCGATCTCGTCGATATTGAGATACGAGGTGTTGGAGGCGAGCACGGCGCCCGGCTTGGCGTACTGGTCGAGCTTGCCGAACACCTCCTTCTTGACCGCCATGGTCTCGAACACGGCCTCGATGACGAGATCGGCATCGCCGACATTCTCGATGCCGACGACGCCGTTGATCAGCGCCATGCGCTTGGCGGGCGCATCGGCCGGGATGCCGCCGCGCGCGGCGGTCGCTTCCCAGTTCTTCTGCATCACGCCCATGCCGCGCTTGAGCTGCTCCTCGCCGGTCTCGATCAGGGTGACGGGAATGCCGGCATTGGCGAAGGACATCGCGATGCCGCCGCCCATGGTGCCGGCACCGAGAATGGCGACGCGGTTCACCGGCCGCGGCTTGGTGCCTTCAGGAACGCCGGCGATCTTGTTGGCCTCGCGCTCGGCGAAGAAGGCGTAGCGCTGCGCCTTGGACTGGTCGCTGGCGACGAGCTTGAGGAAGCCCTCGCGCTCCTTCTTCAGGCCTTCGTCGAACGGCAGGTCGATGGCGTAGCCGACGGCATCGGCGGCGGCGAACGGCGCCTCGAGGCCGCGCGACTTCTTGGTCATGGCCGCGACCGCATTGGTAAAGATCGAGCGGTCGGCCTTGGCGGCTGCGAGCTTGGAATCGTCGTCGCGCAGGCGGCGCAGCGGGCGCTTCTCCGCGAGCAGCTTGCGCACGAAGGCCTCGCCGCCGGAGGCCGGACCCTCGACGATCTCCTCGATCAGGCCGTTCTTCAGCGCCTCCGCCGCCCCGATCGGGTCGCCGCCGACGATCATCTTGACCGCAAGCTCCGGGCCCACCGCACGGGGCAGGCGCTGGGTGCCACCGGCGCCGGGCAGAAGTCCGAGCTTCACCTCGGGCAGGCCGAGCTTGGCCTCTTTCACCGCGACGCGGAAATGGCAGGCCAGCGCGACCTCGAGGCCGCCGCCGAGCGCGGTGCCGTGGATCGCGGCAACGACCGGCTTGGGCGAGTTTTCGATCTCGGACAGCACGTCGTTGAGCGCGGGCGGCTTCGGCGGCTTGCCGAACTCGGTGATGTCGGCACCGGCAATGAACGTGCGGCCGGCGCAGGTCAGCACGATGCCCTTGATGGCGGGATCGGCGATCGCGGCTTTGATGCACTCGAGGATGCCGCCGCGGACTGCGGCACTCAGCGCATTGACCGGCGGGCTGTTGACCGTGACGATCCCGACTTCATCATGACGCTCAAGCTTGACCACTTCGCTCACGGTGTCCCTCCTTGGTGGGGATTTACATTTATTCGATTTCGCATTGCGGAATTTAATTCCGCATCTTGACGGCAGGGTTATTTTGAAGCACGGACGTTGTCAACGACTCCGCGCAAGAAGCAGATCAGGGATGAAGCGTACAGGAAAGAAGACCGCGACCGATCGGAATTTCGTCGTCGCGCTTTCCCGCGGACTGGAAGTATTGCGCGCGTTCCAACCCAATGACGGCCTGCTGGGCAATCAGGAGATTGCGTCCCGCACCAATCTGCCCAAGCCCACCGTGTCGCGACTGACCTACACGCTGACCAAGCTTGGCTATCTGACGCCGGTTCCCCGCTTCGAGAAGTACCAGCTCGCCCCGGCAGCGATGTCGCTCGGCTACGCGGCGCTGGCCAATCTGGGCGTTCGGCATTTGTCCGAGCCGTTCCGCGAAGAGGTGATGCGCGCGACCGGCGGCGCCGTCGCCGTCGGCGGCCGTGACCGCCACAGCATGATCTATTTCGGGCAGAGCCGCGGCAGCGAGACCGTCGGCGTTCAACTTGACGTCGGCTCGCGCGTGCCGATTGCAACCAGCGCGATGGGCCGCGCCTATTTCTGGGCACTCGATGACGAAGGTCGCGCCGAAGTGTCGCGCATCCTGCGCGAACATTACGGCAGCCGCTGGCCGAAGATGCGCGAGGGCTTGGAACGTTCCGGCGAGACGGTCGCGAAATACGGCTTTGCGATTTCGGTCGGCGATTGGCACGACGACATCGGCGCCGCCGGCGTCGCGCTCAAGCTCAACGACGGAACCGGGCCTTACGCATTCAATTGCGGCGCGCCCGCATTCCGTTTCACGGAAGAGCGTTTGATCAACGACATTGGACCGCGTCTCTTAGCGATGGTAAGGAACATCGAGGCGGCGCTCGGGGGTCTGATGCCGCATTCAAAAAAAGACATCAGCAAAAAGCTGAAATCAGGAGGAAAAGTTGCGCGTGTGGCCGAGGGATTCAGATAGCCTTTGTCATCATCGGGAGCGGCTCGCATCGCCCCATCGCTCACTGAACGACGTGAGCGAGACGAGATGACGCAGGCACAGCTCGCGCAGGGTACATCGCCCCTGCTCGCGGTTCGCGACGTCAGCGTCGTGTTCGGCGGCATCGTCGCGCTCAACGGCGTGTCCTTCGACATGCACAAGGGAGCCATCCTCGGATTGATCGGCCCGAACGGCGCCGGCAAGACCACGCTCTTCAACTGCCTGTCGCGGCTGTACCAGCCGTCGTCCGGCGACATCTTGATGGACGGCGTGAGCATCCTGACGCGGCCGCCGCACCGGATCGCCGAGATCGGCATCGGCCGCACCTTCCAGAACGTGGCGCTGTTTCCGAACCTTTCGGTGATGGACAACGTCCGCGTCGGCGCCCATTCGAAGACCTCGAGCGACATTATCAGCGATTCCCTGAAGCTTGCCTGGGTCCGGCGCAGCGAGACCAGCATCAACAAGAAGGTGCACGAGATCCTTGCTTACCTCGACCTCGAGGACGTCGCCCATACCGTCGTATCCGGCCTACCGTTCGGTACGCAGAAGCGGGTCGAGCTGGCGCGTGCGCTGGCGGCCGATCCGAAGATCCTGCTGCTCGACGAACCCGCCGGCGGCCTCAACCACGAGGAAGTTCATGTGCTCGGCGATCTCATCCGCAAAATCCGCGACGAGCGCCATATGACCGTGCTCCTGGTCGAGCATCACATGGGCCTCGTGATGTCGATCGCCGACCACGTTGTCGCGCTGAATTTCGGCAAGAAGCTCGCGGAAGGCACGCCCGCCCAGGTGCAGGCGGACCCGGACGTCATCAAGGCCTATCTCGGGAGCAAGGATCAATGACGCCACTGCTCAACGTCAAGGACCTGCGCGCTTATTACGGCCAGGTCCAGGCGCTCCATGGCCTGTCCTTCTCGCTCAACGAGGGCTCGCTCGTGACGCTGCTGGGCGCCAACGGCGCCGGCAAGACCACCACACTGCGCGCGATCTGCAACATGGTGCGCTCCACCGGCGGCGTCGAGTTCGAAGGCAAGCCGCTGAACAACCGTTCGACCGAGAGCATCGTGCGGTTCGGCATCGCCCACGTGCCGCAGGGCCGCGGCACCTTTACCAACATGACGGTGGAGGAGAATCTCCAGCTCGGGGCCATTACCCGCAAGGACCGCGCCGGCATCGTCTCCGACATCGAGCGCATGTACGCGCATTTCCCAGTGTTGAAGCAGCGCCATACCCAGCAGGCCGGCACGCTCTCCGGCGGCGAGCAGCAGATGCTCGCGGTCGCCCGCGCGCTGATGCTGCGACCGCGGCTGATGCTGCTCGACGAGCCCTCCTTCGGCCTCGCGCCGCTGGTGGTGCGCGACCTGTTCGGCATCCTCGGCAAGATCAACCGCGAGGACAAGGTCTCGATCCTGGTGGTCGAGCAGAACGCCCAGCTCGCGCTCGAGCTCGCCGACCAGGCCTATGTGATCGAGACCGGGCGCATCGTGATGTCGGGCAAGGCCAAGGACATCGCGAACAACGAAGAAATCCGCAAATCCTATCTGGGTTACTGAGGGAGCCGGCACAATGGAGCTGTTCACCAACCAGGTCCTGGCCGGCATCGCCACGGGGGCGATCTATGCCTGCATGGCGCTCGCCGTGGTCATGATCTACCAGGCCATCGACCATCTCAACTTCGCGCAAGGCGAGATGGCGATGTTCTCGACCTTCATCTCATGGCAGCTGATGCAGTGGGGCGTGTCTTATTGGGCTGCCTTCCTGATCACGCTGGCATTTTCTTTCGTTGCCGGCATCGCGATCGAGCGCATCCTGTTCAAGCCGCTCGTCAAGGCGCCGGTGCTCACCAACGTCGCCGGCTTCATCGCGTTGTTTGCGATCATCAACTCCTCGGCGGGCCTGATCTGGGACTTCACGATCAAGCAATATCCGACCCCGTTCGGCTCCGCACCGTTCCTCGGCAGCCAGCTGATCTCGACGCACCAGGCCGGCATGATCGGCGTCACCGTGGCGCTGCTGCTCGCGCTCTATTTCTTCTTCCAGTACACGCGCATCGGCCTTGCGATGCGAGCCGCAGCGTCGGTGCCCGAATCGGCCCGCCTCGTCGGCATCAACACGAGCTGGATGATCGCGCTCGGCTGGGGCATGGCGACCGCGATTGGCTCGATCGCCGGCATGCTGATCGCACCTGTCGTATTCCTCGAGCCGAACATGATGGGCGGCGTGCTGATCTACGGCTTCGCCGCGGCGGTGCTCGGCGGGCTGTCGAGCCCGTTCGGCGCCGTGGTCGGCGGCTTCCTGGTCGGCGTGTTCGAGAATCTCGCCGGTACCTACATCCCCGGCGTCGGCAATGAGCTGAAACTCCCGATCGCGCTCGCGCTGATCATCTCCGTCCTGGTCGTCAAACCCGCTGGTCTGTTCGGCCGGCATATCGTCAAGCGAGTTTGATCATGAGCGCAGCAGAAGAAGTCGTCGCCGAGGGCCACGAGGCGGTCGAGGCGGTTCCGAAGCGGGCCATGACGCTGGGCACCGGCACCTCGCTGGTGGTGCTGGCGGCGCTGTTGATCGTGCCGATGTTCGTCAAGAACTTCATCATCTTCCAGATGACGATGCTCCTGATCTACGGGCTCGCGGTGCTGGCGCTGAACATCCTGACCGGCGGAAGCGGCCAGTTCTCGCTCGGCCAGAGCGCGTTCTACGCCGTCGGCGCCTATGTGTCCGCGGTCCTGATGGAGCATGCCAACGTCAACTACGCGCTGACCATTCCGATCTCCGCCGTGATTTGCTTCGGATTCGGTTACCTGTTCGGCAAGCCGGCGCTGCGGCTGTCGGGCATCTATCTCGCGCTCGCGACCTTTGCGCTCGCGACCGCGATGCCGCAGTTGCTCAAGCTGAACTTCCTCGAGCACTGGACCGGCGGCGTGCAGGGCCTCGTCGTCACCAAGCCGGACGCACCGTTCGGCTTGCCGATGTCGCAGGACATGTGGCTGTACTACTTCACGCTCGCCGTGACGGTCGCGATCTACATCTTCTCGGTGAACCTGTTGCGTTCCCGCTCGGGCCGCGCCTTCATGGCGATCCGCGACAACGAGATCGCGGCCTCCTCGATGGGAGTCAACGTCGCGCTGTACAAGACGCTGGCTTTCGGCGTGTCCGCCGGCATCACCGGCGTTGCCGGCTCGCTCGGCGCCATCGCGGTGCAGTTCGTCGCGCCCGACAGCTACACCATCACGCTCGCGATCTCGCTGTTCCTCGGCATGGTGGTCGGCGGCGTCGGCTGGCTGCCCGGCTCGTTCGTCGGTGCGGCCTTCATCATCTTCGTGCCGAACATGGCGGAGAGCATCTCCAAGGGCCTCTCCGGCGCGGTATTCGGCGTGCTGCTGTTCCTCGTCATCTACCTCGTGCCGCACGGCGCAAGGCAGGTCGCGATCCTGGGCCAGCAACTCGTCGGCAAGCTCAGGAAGAACTGAAGACCCGTTGAATTAACCAAGGAGACCGAATTGTATTTTGGAAGAACACTGCGAGCCGCCGCGCTGATCACGGCAACGGCGGCCATCACTCTCACCTCCGGCGCTGCACTCGCCCAAAAGAAATACGACACCGGCGCGTCCGATACCGAGATCAAGATCGGCAACATCATGCCGTACAGCGGTCCGGCGTCGGCCTATGGCATCATCGGCAAGACCGAAGAAGCCTATTTCAAGATGATCAACGACAAGGGCGGCATCAACGGCCGCAAGATCAACTTCGTCACCTATGACGACGGCTATTCGCCGCCGAAGGCCGTCGAGCAGGTCCGCAAGCTGGTCGAGAGCGACGAGGTGCTGGTCGTTTTCAATCCGCTCGGCACGCCCTCGAACAGTGCGATCCAGAAGTATCTCAACTCCAAGAAGATCCCGCAGCTCTTCGTCGCGACCGGCGCCACCAAGTGGAACGACCCGAAGAACTTCCCCTGGACCATGGGCTGGCAGCCCTCCTACCAGAGCGAAGCGCAGATCTACGCGAAGTGGCTGATGAAGGAGAAGCCGGACGCCAAGATCGCGATCCTCTACCAGAACGACGATTTCGGCAAAGACTACCTCAAGGGCACCAAGGACGGCCTCGGCGCCAAGGCCTCGTCCATGATCGTCATGGAGGAGAGCTACGAGGTCTCCGAGCCGTCGATCGACGGCCATATCGTCAAGATCAAGGCCGCCAATCCCGACGTGCTGCTGATCTACACCACGCCGAAGTTCGCGGCCCAGACCATCAAGAAGACCGCCGAGCTCAGCTGGAAGCCGCTCCAGATCCTCACCAACGTGTCGATCTCGGTCGGCAGCGTGATGAAGCCGGCTGGCTTCGAGAACGCGCAGGGCGTGCTGTCGGCCGCCTACGCCAAGGACTCCACGGATCCGCAATGGGCCAACGACCCAGGCATGAAGAAGTGGAACGAGTTCGTCGACAAGTACATGCCGGGTGCCGACAAGTCGGACACCAGCATGGTCTACGGCTATGGCGCCGCGTCGACGCTGGCCAAGGTGCTGGAGATGTGCGGCGACGATCTCACTCGCGCCAACATCATGAAGCAGGCCGCCTCGTTGAAGGACTTTGCCCCGGATACGCTGCTGCCCGGCGTCAAGATCAACACCAGCGCCACCGACTTCGCTCCGATCGCGCAGCTGCAGATGATGCGCTTCAAGGGCGAGAAGTGGGAACTGTTCGGCGAGATCATCAGCGGTGACGTCGCCTCCGAGTGACGCGTGACGCGATGATCGAGGACGAGGAGCCCCCGCGGACAGTCGCGGGGGCTTTTTGTTGACGACAGGCGCCAATCTTGTTCAATGCGATCGATCCATCCCGGGGTAGGAGAGCAATGGCCGCCGTTCGTTCCCAGGTTGCGACGCTCTGGGCCGCGCTTGCCTTGTGCACTGCAATGAGCGGCGAGGCGCTGGCGCAGAAGAAATACGACAGCGGCGCGTCCGATACCGAGATCAAGATCGGTAACATCATGCCCTACAGCGGTCCGGCCTCCGGCTATGCTGCGATCGGCAGGACCGAGGAAGCCTACTTCAACAAGATCAATGCCGAGGGCGGCATCAACGGCCGCAAGATCAGATTCATCTCCTATGACGACGGCTATTCGCCGCCGAAGACGGTGGAACAGGCGCGAAAACTGGTCGAGAGCGACAACGTGCTGCTGATCTTCGGCTCGCTCGGCACCTCCACCAACAGCGCCATCCGCAAGTACATGAACGAGAAGAAGGTGCCGCAATTGTTCGTGGCGAGCGGCGCCTCGAAATGGAACGACCCCAAGCAATATCCCTGGACCATGGGCTGGCAGCCGAGCTACGTCAGCGAGGCCCGGATCTATGCCAAATACATCATGAAGGAGAAGCCAAACGGAAAGATCGGCGTGCTCTACCAGAACGACGATTTCGGCAAGGACTATCTAAACGGGTTGAAGGAGGGCCTCGGCGCCAAGGCTTCGATGATCGTGCGGGAGGAAGCCTACGACACGTCCGATCCCGCAATCGACGAGCGAGTCGTGAAGCTGAAGGCGGCCGGCGCCGATATCTTCATCAGCCTCACCAACCAGAAATTCGCCGCGCAGGGAATCAAGAAAGCCGCGGAGATCAACTGGCATCCGATGCACATCATCTCCAACGTCTCGGCTTCGGTCAGCGGCGTATTGGAGCCGGCGGGCATTGAAGTCTCGCAAGGCATCCTGTCGGCGACCTACACCAAGGACGGCTCCGACCCGCAGTGGAATGCCGACGACGGCATGAAGAAGTTCTACAGTTTCCTCGCGCAATACGAGCCCAGGGCCAACAAGCTCGATGCCGGCGTCGTGTACGGCTATGCCGCCGCACAGACCATCGTGAAGGTGCTGCAGATGTGCGGCGACGATCTCACCCGCGAGAACGTCATGAAGCAGGCCGCCAGCCTGAAGGACTTCGCACCCGACACGCTGCTGCCAGGCATCAAGATCAACACCGCGCCCGACGATTTCGCCCCGATCGAGCAGCTGCAGATGATGCGCTTCAAGGGCAGGAAATGGGAGCTGTTCGGCGACATCATCTCGAGCGAGATGAGCCACTGAACGACGCAATTCAAAATAGCCGCCTTCTCGTAAAGCAACTCAAGCGGTGAGTTTGCCCCGCAAAAAGAATCTCACGCGCCGGAATATTCAGCACCGCCTTCGACGAGATCGCCGCCTGCGCGAGGCCCGTGCAGGCGTTCTTCTTGCTGACGGCCGTGGATAGGTATTGAATGCGTGACGGAGCGACGCGCAACGATCGCTCCCAATAAGAACAAACGACACATTCAATCCTGTCCAGGGAGATCAAAATGCCTGCAATGCATGTGCGATTGGGGGCCTTCTCGGCTGCCCTCGTGCTAGCTGCCACGCTGTCCACGACAGCGCTCGCGCAGAAGAAATACGACACCGGCGCATCCGACACGGAGATCAAGATCGGCAACATCATGCCCTATAGCGGTCCCGCGTCCGCCTACGGCGTGATCGGCAAGACCGAAGAGGCCTATTTCCGCAAGATCAACGCAGAAGGCGGCATTAACGGCCGCAAGATCAACTTCATCACCTATGACGACGCCTATTCCCCGCCGAAGACCGTGGAGCAGGCGCGCAAGCTGGTCGAGAGCGACGAGGTGCTGCTGATCTTCAACTCGCTCGGCACCCCGCCGAACTCGGCGATCCAGAAGTACATGAACCAGAAGAAGGTTCCGCAGCTGTTCGTCGCCACCGGCGCCACGAAGTGGAACGACCCGCAGACCTTCCCGTGGACGATGGGCTGGCAACCCAACTACCAGATCGAGTCGATCATCTACGCCAAGTACATCCTGAAGAACCATCCGAACGCCAAGATCGCCGTGCTCTACCAGAACGACGATTACGGCAAGGACTATCTGAAGGGGTTCAAGGACGGGCTCGGAGCCAAGGCCGCCTCGATGATCGTCATCGAGGACAGCTACGAAGTCTCCGAGCCGACCATTGACTCCCACATCGTCAAGATGAAGTCGACCAACGCCGACGTGTTCTTCAACATCACGACGCCGAAATTCGCGGCACAGGCGATCAAGAAGAACGCCGAGATCGGCTGGAAGCCGCTGCACTTCCTCAACAACGTCTCGGCCTCGATCGGCAGCGTAATCAAGCCGGCCGGATTCGAGAACGCGCAGGACATCATCTCGTCGCAATATTTCAAGGATCCGACCGACGCGCAGTGGAAAAACGACAAGGCGATGATCGCCTGGAACGAATTTCTGGATAAGTACTATCCGGAAGCGAACCGCGCCGATGCCTCGGTAATGTACGGCTACATCGTCGCCCAAGGCCTCGTTCACGTGCTCAAGGCATGCGGCGACAATCTGACCCGCGACAACATCATGAAGCAGGCCGCCAACATCAAGGACTTCGAGCCGGCGGGCCTGTTGCCGGGCATCAAGGTCAACACCTCGGCCACCGACTTCGCGCCGCTGTCGCAGCTGCAACTGATCCGGTTCAAGGGCGAGCATTGGGTGCCATTTGGCGAGGTGCTGAGCGGCGACGTCGGCGGCTGACCATTAACCACTTGCTCAAGATGTAGCCAAATCGAGTAAAGACGCAGCCCCTGCGGCCATGCCGCAGGGGCTTTTCCTTGAAGCGTTCAGGCAAATCGTATTGAATTGCGGCCGCGTCGCGAAGAAAAACGAGACAAGAAAAGGGACGCACACACAAAGAAAAACAGGGAGATTGGAATGCCTGCTGTCACCGGCAAGCTTGCGGCCGCATCATTGGCGCTCGCGCTCATAGCGGCCTCGGCCTCAACCGCAACGGCCCAGAAGAAATACGATACCGGTGCGACCGACACCGAGATCAAGATCGGCAACATCATGCCCTACAGCGGACCGGCCTCCGCCTACGGCATCATCGGTCGCACCGAAGCCGCCTATTTCAAGAAGATCAACGAAGAGGGCGGCATCAACGGCCGCAAGATCAATTTCGTCTCATACGACGACGCCTACTCGCCGCCGAAGACGGTGGAGCAGGCGCGCAAGTTGGTCGAGAGCGACGAGGTGCTGCTCGTCTTCAACTCGCTCGGCACGCCGCCGAACTCCGCGATCCAGAAATACATGAACTCGAAGAAGGTGCCGCAGCTGTTCGTCGCCACCGGCGCTACCAAGTGGAACGATCCGCAGAACTTCCCGTGGACCATGGGCTGGCAACCCAACTACCAGAGCGAGACGCAGATCTACGCGAAATACATCCTCAAGGCCATGCCGAACGCCAAGATCGGCGTGCTCTACCAGAACGACGATTACGGCAAGGATTACCTGAAGGGCCTGAAGGACGGCTTGGGGGCCAAGGCCGCGAGCATGATCGTGCTGGAGGAAAGCTACGAGACGTCGGAGCCGACCATCGACAACCACATCGTCAAGCTGAAAGCCACCGGCGCCGACGTCTTTATCAACATCACCACGCCGAAGTTCGCGGCGCAGGCGATCAAGAAGATCTCCGAGATCGGCTGGAAGCCGACCCACTTCCTCAACAACGTCTCGGCCTCGGTCGGCAGCGTGATCAAGCCCGCCGGCTTCGAGAATTCGCAGGACATCATCTCGGCCGCCTATCTGAAGGACGTCTCCGATCCGCAGTGGAAGGACGACGCCGGCATGAAGGCGTTCCTGGAGTTCATGACGAAGTACTTCCCCGAGGGCGACAAGCTCGACGGCGGCACCATCGTCGGCTACGGCGTCGCGCAGACGCTGGTCGAAGTGCTGAAGAAATGCGGCGACAATCTCACGCGCGAGAACGTCATGAAGCAGGCGGCGAGCCTGAAGGACTTCCGCACCGAAGTGCTGCTGCCCGGCATCAAGATCAGTACCGGGCCGAACGACTTCGCACCGATCAGCTCGCTGCAGCTGATGAAGTTCAAGGGCGACAAGTGGGACCTGTTCGGCGAGGTGATCAGCGCCGACGCCGGGGGCTAGAAGCTTCAAAGCCCAGACGACGAGCCCCCTGCGCTGATCGCGCAGGGGGCTTTTGCTTGTGTAGCAATTATGATCACGCGATTGCACAATCGAATGACGGCGAAGGCGCTTACGCTTTGGCACACGATGCGGTAGGCAGATGGCGGCGACCTCCTCGCCGCCAGTCCAGTCTGCGCAAGGCCATTGTCCATGACCGACCGACGCCCCCTGCTCCGCGCGCTCTACGACGCGGCCGTCGCCGCCGCCCATCCCGAAATGGTGCTGGCCCCTCACCTGCGACCTGCGCCCAGGGGGCGCGTGATCTGCCTCGCGGCCGGCAAGGGCGCCGGCGCGATGGCCGCAGCCGCGGAGCGGCATTATCTCGATGCGCTGGGATTGGCGCCGGAGCGCCTCGTCGGCATCGCCACCACGCGCCACGGCTACGGCGTGCCGACGCGCAGCATTCGCGTGGTCGAGGCCGGTCATCCCGTGCCTGACGAAGCCGGCCTGAAGGGCGCGGCCGACACGCTCGCACTCGCGGGCGAGGCCGGGCCGGACGATCTCCTGCTGGTGCTGCTCACCGGCGGCGGCTCGGCCAACTGGATCGCGCCGGTGGACGGCATCAGCTTCGCGCAGAAGCAGGCGGTCAACAAGGCGCTGCTGCGCTCGGGCGCGCCGATCGGCGAGATGAACGTCGTGCGCAAGCACCTGTCGCGGATCAAGGGCGGCCGCCTCGCCCGCGCTGGCGGCAACGCCGCGGAGATCGTGACGCTCGCGATCTCCGACGTGCCGCATGACGATCCGTCCGCGATCGCCTCCGGCCCCACCGTGCCCGATCCGAGCACGCTGGCGGATGCGCGCGCGATCGTGGCGAAATACAGGCTCGACATCGACGATGCGGTGCGCCGCGCGCTCGACGATCCCAACAACGAGAGCTGCAAGCCGGGCGACGCCGCCTTTGCGCGCGCCTCGTTCGAGCTGATCGCGCGGCCCAAGCAGTCGCTGGACGCGGCGGTGAAGCTTGCGCGCGAGGCCGGCTACGAGACCATCGATCTCGGCGCCGATCTCGAAGGCGAGGCGCGCGAGGTCGCCGTCGATCACGCCAGGCTGGCGCTTCAGGCACGCAGCCAGGGCAAGCGCGTCGCGATTCTCTCCGGCGGCGAGCTCACGGTCACCGTGCGCGGCAACGGGCGCGGCGGGCCGAACCAGGAATACGCGCTGGCGCTGGCTTCGCTCTTGAAGGACACTTCCGGCATCGCGGCGCTGGCCGGCGACACCGACGGCGCCGATGGCGGCGCCGGCCACCCGACCGACCCCGCCGGCGCGCTGATCGATGCGGCGACGTTCGCGAAGATGAAGGCGCTGGGGCTCGAGCCGCAGGCCTATCTCGCCAACAACGACGCCACCACGTTTTTCGAGGCGACCGGCGACCTGCTACAGCCTGGACCGACGCTGACCAACGTGAACGACATCAGGGTGATTTTGGTGGATTGACGTTCGCTTACCCTCCCCTGGAGGGTAAGAGTCAAAACTCGTTGGCGATCTTCGCGAGCATCCCGATCAGGGCTTCGCGGTTGGCCTGGCCGAGCAGGTCGTTCAGCCGGGCCTCGTGCTTGGTGGCGACGAGCTTCTTGGCGCGCGCCAGCACGGCCTTGCCCTTGTCGGTCAAGACCAGGATGTGCGAGCGGCGGTCGTTGGTGGAGCGGATCCGCGCGCAGAGGTCGCGGCTCTCCAGATTGTCGAGCATGGCTACGAAGTTCGGCCTGAGGATGCCGAGCGTGGAGGCGATCTCGGTCTGGTTACGGCCGGGGTTCTTCTCGACCAGCAGCAGCACCGAGAACTGCGCCGGCGTCAGCTGGAGCGAGGCCATGCAGCGCAGAAAATTCTCGAACACCTTGAGCTGCGCACGTTTCAGGACATAGCCGAGCTGCTCGGAAAGCTCGCCGAGCTGGAGGGCCTCCGCCTGCGGCTCGCCTGCCTCCTTGCGGCCCTTGGCCGCGTCGGCCGGTTTGTCGGAGGACTTTTCAGCGGTTTTGGAAACGGTCATCGCCTCGTGCTCGTAATCCCGCTAAATTCCGGGGCGGGTCGTTCCCACCCTTGAAGTTATATTTGATAATTGTTATGGACCATACCAAATATCGCCTGCGTTTTTCAATGGCTGTGAGCGGACCGTCCACCGCAATCGAGGGGACCGGTCCGGATTAGGGGGAGCGTCCGGTCTTGAATACCACCATCATGCTGTTCCTGGTGCAGGACGGCATCACCAATGGCGCGATCTATGCGCTGCTCGGCCTGGCGCTGGTGCTGGTGTTCGCCGTCACCCGCGTCATCCTCATTCCCCAGGGCGAATTCGTCACCTACGGCGCGCTGACCTATGCCTCGCTGGCCGCCGGCCAGATGCCGGGCACGGCAAAGCTGGCGCTGGCGCTCGGCATCGGCGCCTTCGTCTTCGACCTGTTCGTGGCGCGCAAGGCGCTGCACGGGCGGCTGGTCGTCCGCAGCTTCATCGCCAACGTCGTGCTGCCCGCGATCGTGTTGGCGCTGACCCTGTCCCTCGCCGCGCAGAAGGCGCCGGTCGCGGTCTGCATCGCGCTGTCGCTGGTGATCGTGGCGATGATCGGCCTCTATCTCTATCGCATCGCCTTCCAGCCGCTGGCGCACACTTCGGTGCTGGTACTGCTGATCGCCTCGGTCGGCGTCCACCTCGCGCTGCAGGGCCTCGGCCTGTTGTTCTTCGGCGCCGAAGGCCAGCGCGGGCCTGCCGTGCTGTCCGGCGCCTTCACCGCCGGCGCATTGCGCTTCACCGGCCAGAGCATCACCGTCTATGCCATCACCATCGCCTTCATCGTCGCCCTCTGGCTGTTCTTCGGCCTGACGCTCTACGGCAAGGCGCTGCGCGCGACCGCGGTCAACCGGCTTGGGGCGCGGCTTGCCGGCATCCGCACCACGCTGTCGGGCCAGATCGCCTTCCTACTGGCCTCCGTGATCGGCGCGCTCTCGGGCATCCTGATCGTGCCGATCACGACACTGTATTACGACTCCGGCTTCCTGATCGGGCTGAAGGGCTTCGTCGCCGCGATCATCGGCGGCCTCGTCAGCTATCCCCTCACCGCCGTCGCGGCGCTGGTGGTCGGCATCGTCGAGGCGTTCTCGTCCTTCTATGCCTCCAACTACAAGGAGGTGATCGTCTTCATGCTGCTGATCCCCGTGCTGCTGCTGCGCTCGCTCGCCGCGCCCGCGGTCGAGGAAGAGAAGGACTGAGCCCGATGCAGAGCCGGCTTCCCATCCTCGTCTTCGCGATCCTCATGGCGGCGATCCCGCTCATCCCGGGCGTGCCCCCGTTCTGGATCGTGCTGCTCGACAATATCGGCCTTGCCGCGCTGGTCGCGATGGGCCTCGTGCTGCTGACCGGCGTCGGCGGCCTCACCTCGTTCGGGCAGGCCGCCTTCGTCGGTTTCGGTGCCTACACCACCGCCGTGCTGACGACGGCCTATGGCCTGTCGCCCTGGCTGACGCTGCCGCTGTCGCTCGTGGTCAGCGGCTCGCTCGCGGTGCTGCTCGGGCTGATCACCGTGCGCCTCTCCGGCCATTACCTGCCGCTCGGCACGCTCGCCTGGGGGCTTGGGCTGTTCTACCTGTTCAGCAAGCTGGAGTTTCTCGGACGCAACGACGGCATCTCGGCGATCCCGCCGCTGTCGATCGGTACCTTCAAGATGCTCTCGCCCGGCTCGATCTATTACGCGATCTGGGTCGCCGTGATCCTCTCGGCCCTGCTGACGATGAACCTCTTGGACTCCCGCACCGGCCGCGCCATCCGCGCGCTGCGCCGCGGCCATGTCGCCGCCGAAGCGTTCGGCGTCCACACGCCGCGCGCAAAGCTCCTGGTGTTCATCCACGCCGCGGTGCTCGCGGGCCTGTCCGGGTGGCTCTACGCCCATCTCCAGCGCGCCGTGAACCCGACGCCGTTCGGCGCGCATATGGGCATCGAATATCTCTTCATCGCGGTGGTCGGCGGCGCCGGCTATGTCTGGGGCGGCGTGCTGGGCGCGGCGATTGTCGTGATCCTGAAAGAGGTGCTGCAGAGCTATCTGCCGCTGATCCTGCCGGGCTCCGGCCAGGTCGAGACCATCGTGTTCGGCATCATGCTGGTGGCGCTGCTGCAGCTTGCGCCCGGCGGCCTCTGGCCCTGGCTGATGTCGTTCTTGCCCGAGCGCACCGACGGCAGGAAGCCGGACACCTCGCTGAAGCTGGAGCATCGCACCCGCGCGCCTGCCGAGACCGGCGTCCTGCTTCAGGTCGAGAAGGCGCGAAAGCAGTTTGGCGGCGTGGTCGCGGTGAACAACGTGTCCTTCGACGTGCAGGCCCGCGAGATCGTCGCGCTGATCGGCCCGAACGGCGCCGGCAAGAGCACGACCTTCAACCTGATCACCGGCGTGCTGTCGGCAACCTCGGGCTCGATCTCGGTGCTCGGCAGGAAGGTCGACAACGCGCCGCCGCAGGAGATCGTCAAGCTCGGTATCAGCAGGACCTTCCAGCACGTCAAGCTCGTCCCCGACATGACCGTGCTGGAGAACGTCGCGATTGGCGCACATTTGCGCGGCCATTCCGGCCCAATCTCCTCGATGCTGCGGCTCGACCGCGCTGACGAGGCCAAGCTGCTCGCAGAGGCCGCCCGCCAGATCGAGCGCGTCGGCCTCGCCGAGCAGATGCACCAGCTGGCAGGCTCGCTCTCGCTCGGCCAGCAGCGCATCGTCGAGATCGCCCGCGCGCTCTGCGTCGATCCGATGCTGCTGCTGCTGGACGAGCCGGCAGCCGGACTGCGCCACATGGAAAAGCAGCGGCTGGCAACACTGCTCCGCGAGCTGCGCGACGGCGGGATGTCCGTCCTTTTGGTCGAGCACGACATGGGCTTCGTGATGAACCTTGCCGACCGCATCGTGGTGCTCGATTTCGGCACCAAGATCGCGGAGGGCACGCCGGCGACGATCAAGACCAATCCCGAAGTGATCAAGGCCTATCTCGGAGTGGCGGCATGAGCACGCTGTTGTCCGTCACCGACGCGCATGTCGCCTATGGCAAGGTCGAGGCGGTGCGTTCGGTCTCGCTCGAGGTGGGCGCCAACGAGATCGTCACCATCGTCGGCGCCAACGGCGCCGGCAAGACCACGCTGCTCTCGGCCATCATGGGCATCCTGCCGCTGAAGGGCCGCGTCGCCTTTGCCGGGCAGGATCTCGCCCGCCTCGACATCGAGGACCGCGTCGCGATGGGGCTCGGTCTCGTTCCCGAGCATCGCGAATTGTTCGTGACCATGAATGTCGAGGACAATCTCGAGCTGGGCGCGTTCCGGATCGAGCGCAGCAAGGCCAAAGCCTCGATGGAGCGGGTCTATGCGCTGTTTCCGCGGCTCAAGGAGCGGCGCAAGCAGCTCGCCGGCACGCTCTCCGGCGGCGAGCAGCAGATGCTCGCGATGGGCCGCGCGCTGATGGGCGAGCCGAAGCTCCTGATGCTGGACGAGCCGAGCCTGGGCCTTGCCCCGATCATCGTCGCCGACATTTTCCGCATCGTCACCGAGCTCCGCGCCGCCGGCGTCTCCGTGCTGCTGGTCGAGCAGAACGCGCAGGCCGCGCTGAAGATCGCGGACCACGCCTACGTCATGGAGCTCGGCGAGTTCGTGCTCAGCGGCAAGGCCAGCGACATCGCCGCCAACGAACGGGTGGCCGCGAGCTATCTCGGCTTCCAGCACGAAGGCGAAAGTGCGATTTAGCGATTCAGCGCTCTTCTTCCCTTCTCCCCTTGTGGGAGAAGGTGGCGCGAAGCGCCGGATGAGGGGTTCTCTCCGCGCGTGAGACCGTCCGAGAGGATAGAACCCCTCACCCGGCTTCGATGCTTCGCATCGAATCCACCCTCTCCCACAAGGCGAGAGGGTGCACCGCGCAGCCTGCTTCAGCTTTCGTTAGAGGCTAAGCTCGCCGCCTACCCCTTCAGCGCCGCAACCTGCGCCTCCAGCTCTGCGATCCTCGCATCTCTCGCGGCGAGCGCGGCCGCGACATCGGCTGCATCAAACTTCTGCGGGATGTGCTGCGGGCAGTTGGTGTCCCAGGCTGCGATCTTGAAGAGGATCACCTGCTCGGGCCGGGCGCGGTAGTCTATCGGCATCAATGACGTGGTCAGGGCTTCGTCGTCCTCGACCACGCGCGCCTCGCCCCAGATCTTCACCCGGCGGCGGTGGGCGTAGTCCATCACGAAGATGTAGGCCTTGGGATTCTCCGAGAGATTTCCTTGCGTGATGAACTGCTGGTTGCCGGCGTAGTCGGCGAAGGCGAGCGTCTGCTTGTCCAGCATCTTGAGAAAGCCCTTCGGGCCGCCGCGGTGCTGGATGTAGGGCTGGCCGTCGGCTGAAGCCGTGGCGAAATAGAAGCTGTTGGCGTCGGCCAGGAACGCGGCGAGATTGTCGTCGACCTCGGTGCGCCAGCCGCGCTGCTCGCTGCGCGCATAGGCCTCGCGCGAGCCCTTGCGCGCCTGGATCGTCTTCACCGCCGGCGAAAAGGCCACGTCGCTGGCATAGGTGTGAACTGCCGTCATCGGAACATCTCCTGAAATTCCGGCGCATTGCTGCGTCTTCCGCGCCTAATCTGGACCTTTCGGCGTCTAAAACAATTGAGCAGCTTGACACTTCATCATTGCGATTTATGCAATAATGTCCATGGACCGCCTGGAAGCCATGCACGTCTTCGTCACGGTCGCCGACCTGCGCGGCTTCGCGCCGGCCGCGCGCAAACTGCGGCTGTCGCCGTCGGCGGTGACGCGGATGATCGCGGCGCTGGAGGAGCATCTCGGCGCGCGGCTGCTGCAGCGGACCACGCGGCAGGTGGCGCTGACCGACGTCGGCACGCGGTACCTGGAGCGCGCGCGGCGCATCCTCGCCGACGTCGAGGAGGCCGACGGCTCGGCGCGGGAGGAGCGCAACCGGCCGAGCGGGCGTCTCGTCGTGTCCGCGCCGGTCGGCTTCGGCCGCCTGCATGTCGGACCGGTCATGACCGCCTATCTCAAGCGCTATCCCGAGGTCGCCGCCGAACTCAGGCTGTCCGACCATCTCGTCAACCTCGTCGAGGACGCCGTCGATGCCGCGGTGCGGATCGGCCATCTCGCCGATTCCTCGCTTGTGGCGCGCCAGGTCGGCGAGATGCGGCGGATCGTGGTGGCCGCGCCCGGTTATCTCAAGCGCAACGGCGAGCCGAAGACGCCGGAAGCGCTCGCCACGCACCAGACCATCCAGTTCGGCCCCTGGTCCGAATGGCGTTTCCTGCGCGACGGCCGCGATATCGGGCTGCCGCTGTCGCCTCGCTTCATCAGCAACAGCGCCGACGCCGCCCTGCAATATGCCGAGGCCGGCGGCGGCGTAACGCGGGTGCTGGCCTATCAGGCCGCCGAGGGCCTGAAGCGCGGGCGCCTGAAGATCGTGCTGGCGCAATACGAGCAGCCGGCGTTGCCGATCCACATCGTCTACCCGACCTCGCGCCTGCTCTCGGCCAAGGTGCGCGCGTTCGTCGACCTCGTGGTGGAGACGGCGGAGTGGAGGTTTGGGTGATCTTTTCCGTCATGGCCGGGCTTGCCCCGGGCATGACGACGGAGAGAGTTGGGCCTCACCCCTTCTTCGGCACTACCCGAAACGTGCCGCTGGCCCGCGCGATCACGGCGTCGTCCGCCTTCACCAGGCACTGCGCGAAGCAGATCGTGTTCCCGGTCTTGATCGCCTCGCCCTCGACCGCCAGCCATTGGCCGATCTCGGCGGCGCCGACATAGTCGACCGACAGCGAGATGGTGACGAATGACGTGGTCCAGCCCGTCGCCTGGGCGCAGCTGTAGCCCATGGCGGCGTCAGCGAGCGCCGCGATCAGCCCGCCATGGATCAATCCGCGGGCGTTGGTGTGCGGCGTCGCCAGGCGCAGTCCGACGGTGACGCCCTTATCGGTCTTCTTCGAATAGAGCGGCTCCCAGGGATCGGTCAGCGGCGCTTTGCGGAAATGTGGCTCGTAGCCGGCGGGGATGTCGGTGCGGGTCATGGCGGTCTCGCTTCATTGTCTCGGCTGCATTGGAAGCGAATGACGCGAGGAATGCATCACCTACAAAGCTTTAAACGGAATTTGTGCAGATGTTTGAAACGAGCCCCGCCATCGCCGCAACGGCCCGACGATTGCGACCTTTGTCCGCAATACATGCTGCTTCCGATCCTGTTAGGCTTTGGCCGCAGCCTGCTTGTGGCAAAGGCTCGCAGGCGATAATTATACCATATAACGTTTGCGCAAAGGGAGAGCGGTGGTCGCCCGAGCAGCGACAAATCCATGCAACATGACTGACGTAGATGGCGCGACACGGCGGGCCTCAGTTCCGGCTTGAACGCGCTGGCGAATTAGATAACATGTTAATTAACGAGACCGGGCCAACGAAGCCCGCCGTCGCAAAAGGGAGAGACGCGTGATGAGGAAAGCCTGTCTGGCCTTGCTGCTGGCAGCAAGCGTGAGCCCCGCGCTCGCGCAGGACAAGACATTTGACCTGAAGGTCTCGCACTGGGTGCCGGCATCGCATCCGCTGCAGAAATCGCTGGAAGACTGGGTGGCTGCGGTGAACAAGGATTCCGGCGGCACCATTACCGGCAAGGTGTTTCCGGCCCAGCAGCTCGGCAAGGCCTTCGACCATTACGACATGGCGCGCGACGGCATCGCCGACGTCACCTATGTCAATCCCGGCTACCAGCCCGGCCGCTTCCCGATCATCGGCGCCGGGGAATTGCCGTTCCTGATCTCGGATGCCAAGGGCGGCTCGATGGGGCTCGACGCGTGGTATCGCAAATTTGCCGAGAAGGAGATGAAGGACGTCAAATACTGCCTCGCCTTCGTCCACTCGCCCTCCTCGTTCCATTCCCGCACCAAGAAGATCGTCAACCCCGAGGACGTGAAGGGCATGAAGATCCGCCCGGCGCACGCTACCATGGCGAACTTCGTCACCTCGCTTGGCGGCACCAATGTGCAGTCCTCGGCGCCGGAAGTGCGCGACATCATCGAGCGCGGCGTCGCCGACGGCGTCACCTTCCCCTGGGGCTCACTGGTGCTGTTCGGCATCGACAAGGTGACCAAGTACGACATGGAGGCGCCGCTCTACACCACGACCTTCGTGTTCGTGATCAACAAGGACAAGTACAATGCGATGTCCGACAAGCAGAAGGCCGCGATCGACAAGAACTGCACGGTCGAGATGGCAGGCGCGGTCGGCGAGCATTGGGGCAAGTTCGAGGACGCCGGCATCGCCAAGGTGAAGGCGGAATCCAGCCATGAGGTCTACAAGCTGACGCCCGAGCAGATCGCGGCTTGGAAGAAGGCCGCCGAGCCGCTGGTCAAGACCTGGGGCGACGGCGCCAAGAAGGCCGGTGCCGATCCCGACGCCGCGCTCGCGGATCTCAAGGCCTCGCTGAAGAAATACAACGCGCTGGCGGAGTGACGCGGTGGCGAAGGAAACGCGGCGGCGGGATTGGTCCTGCCGCCGTTGCCTTGCAAGCTGAGAGCAGGTGAGGAGCGCACCGTGTCTCTTCCCCCTCTCCCCGCTTGCGGGGAGAGGGTTGGGGTGAGGGGGAGTCTCCGCAGGGACGGTGACAATCGGACGCGTGGATAGTCCCCCTCACCCGCCACGCTTCGCGTGTCGGCCTCTCCCCGCAAGCGGGGAGAGGCGAAGTGCCGCCGCCAGAGCCGAGAATGAGAATAGCAGTGCTTAGGAAACACCCATGAAGCGCTCCTGGATGGATCGCGTGATCGACTCGATCGAATGGATCGCGGCCGGCTTCGTCGGCATCGTCGCGCTCGACATCTTCCTGTCGGTGCTCTTGCGCAACACGCTGAACTATTCGATCCCCGACAGCTTCGACATCGGCCGAATGCTGCTCGGCATCCTCATCTTCTGGGGCATCGCGGCAACCTCCTATCGCGGCACCCACATCACGGTCGACCTGGTCTGGGGCAATGTCGGGCCGCGCCATCAGCGCTGGATCGACGTGTTCGCGACCCTGGTGCTGCTGTTCGTCGTCACCGTGCAGACCTGGACGCTGTTCGACAAGGTCCGGCTGACCTACAACGACAACGTTCAGACCTTCGACCTGCACATGCCGACATGGCCGTTCTTCCTCGTCGCGTGGATCGGCGACGTCTGCGCCGTGCTGCTGATCGCGATCCGCACGTACCGGCTGATCTTCCACCCCGAAGACATGCATGAACCCAAGATCAAGGTGACGGAGTAACCATGAGTACCGACGCCGTCGCCGTCATCGGCTTCGTCGCCCTGTTCGCCCTGATGCTGCTGCGCGTGCCGGTCGGCATGGCCATGGGCCTCGTCGGCGTGTGCGGCTTCAGCTATCTCGTGGGCTCGACACCGGCCCTGAAGATGGTCGGTCAGGTCACCATGCGCACCGTGACCGACTACACCTTCGGCGTCATCCCGATGTTCCTGCTGATGGGCTCCTTCGTCAGCAATTCCGGCATGAGCCGCGAGCTATTCCGCGCCGCCAACGGCTTCGTCGGACATTTGCGCGGCGGACTCGGCATTGCCACCGTTGGCGCCTGCGGCGGCTTTGCCGCGATCTGCGGGTCCTCGGTCGCGACCGCGGCGACCTTCTCCGCCGTCGCCTATCCCGAGATGCGGCGCTTCGGCTATCCGCAATCCTTCGCCACCGGCGTGATCGCGGCCGGCGGCACGCTGGGCGCGATGCTGCCGCCATCCACTGTTCTTGCGGTCTACGGCATCATCACCGAGCAGGACATCGGCAAGCTGTTCATCGCCGGCATCATCCCGGGCCTGCTCGCGATGACCATGTACATGATCACGATCTCCCTGATCGGCTATTTCCGCCCCGAGTTCCTGCCCAAGGGCAAGGTGACGCCGTGGCGCGAGCGCTTTGCCGGATTGAAGGAGATCTGGGCACCGGTGCTGCTGTTCATCTTCGTCATCGGCGGCCTCTACGGCCTGCCCTTCCTGCCGCGCTTCACGCCGACCGAGGCCGGCGGCGTCGGCGCGACCGGGGCCTTCATCATCGGCGTGCTGACCGGCCGGCTCGACCGCGAGAAGGTGCTGGCCTCGCTGCTGCAGGCGACGCGCACCGCGGCTGCGGTGTTCACCGTGCTGATCGGCGCGCTGATCTTCGGCTATTTCCTCACGGTGACGCAGACGCCGCAGAAGGTGACGGAATTCCTCACCGGGCTCGGCCTCGGCCCCTACGGCGTGCTGGCGCTGATCATGGTGATGTATCTCGTGCTCGGCTGCCTGATGGATGCCATGGCGATGATCATCCTGACCGTGCCGATCATCTTCCCGGTGATCATGCATCTGGGGTTCGATCCGATCTGGTTCGGCATCATCATCGTCGTGACCGTCGAGCTCGGCCTGATCACTCCGCCGGTGGGCATGAACGTCTTCGTCATAAAAAGCGTGGTGAAGGACGTCTCCTTCTCCACCATCTTCAAGGGCGTAAGCCCGTTCGTGGCAACGGACCTCGTGCGCCTCGTGATCCTGATCGCCTTCCCGCTGCTGGCAACCTGGCTGCCGACGCGGATGATGGCGCATTAGAGGTGACAAGATTGAATGCCGCACGGCGTGGCTGCTTCCCCTCTCCCCTTGTGGGAGAGGGTGGCTCGCCGCGATAGCGGCGAGACGGGTGAGGGATCTCTCTCCGCGAGCACGCTTGTGGAGATAGACCCCTCATCCGGCGCTTCGCGCCACCTTCTCCCACAAGGGGAGAAGGGAAGGCTCGTCGATAATTGGAGGCAGAGATGACCACCCCGACCCTCGAAACAAGATACGTTTTCACCATCACCGCGCGGATCGGCGACGTCGTGACCGCGGGCGAGACCGGGATCGGCGTCCGCCGCATCATTCCGATCATCGGCGGCGAGGTGACGGGCGCGGTCAGCGGAAAGGTGCTCCCCTTCGGCGCCGATTTCCAGACCATCCGGCCCAACGAGTTGATCGATCTCGAAGCGAAATACGCCTTCGAGACCGACGACGGTGCGACCGTCTACGTCGAGAACAAGGGTATGCGCTTCGGCCCGGTCGAGCTGTTGCACAAGCTCAAGCGCGGCGAGCCGGTCGATCCGAAGCTGATCTATTTCCGCACCGTGCCGAAGTTCGAGACCGGGCACGAGACGTACCGCTGGCTGATGGAGCACATCTTCGTGGCGTCAGCGGCGCGCCATGCGGATCGCGTCGTGATCGACGTGCATCAGGTGATGTGAGGGAGAGGCCGTAGGGCCTCTAGCCGGATCGCGCCGGACGATGCTGCGCATCGCCGGGAGCGACCCGGATGAGGTGAAGACGCCTACAACGTCTCTTGCTTATGCCCGCAGTTCTTGCAGGCGAACTTGACGCGGGTCTGGCCCTTCTCCGCCTGCACCCGGTTCGGCGCTCCGCACTTGCCGCAGACAGCCTCGATGCGGGTCGTGCCCTGCTTGACCACGATGGTCTTCTTTTCCATCGATTCGCGGATCAGGCGCTCGGCCTCCTCGCGCAGGGATTGTTTCGACAAAGCTCGTCTCCGCCTCTGGAAAGCGCGAGAGCCATATCGCACCTGCACGCGAAGCACAATGCACCCTGCCTGCCGCGCGCGCCCCTGTCGCCCCAGAGCGCGCGCTGCGACCGTTCGCCTTACGCCGCCTTGGAGACCTCCATCAGCAGCCGCTCGGCCTTGGCATCTTCGATGCGGTTCACGAGGCGGCTGCTCTCATGATTGTCGCGCACGGTCTTGGTCAGGGTGACGCAGGTCTGGATCATCATCACGATGCCCATGGTGAGATAACCCTTCATCCAGAGGTCGATCGGCAGGAAGAAGATGCCGATGGCGACGAGGAAGGCGGAAGCTGCGAAGGACGCGTAGGTGAAGCTCACCCAGGCGCCGCTGTGGGGCTGGCCATTCTGGTTCATGATGGTCTCCTGTCGATTGGAATGATGATTGCGTTCGGATTGGAACTTGAGATCAGCCCGCCGGCATGCGCCTGGACTTCAAGCGCGCCAGCACATCGTCGGCGGTCGTCTTGAGCCGCGGGCCGAAGCCCTGCTCGGCGAGTCGTTCGGCGGTGGCGAGCGGGCCGGTGGCCGCGTCGAGCTCGACCAGGGCATCGTCGGCCGCCTGAGCCTCCATCTGCCGCTCGCGCAGACGCCTCAGCGTCCCCTCCGCCTCCGGCAATGTCGGTTCATAGGGGCGCGCGGCCTCGATGCCGCTGCGGCGAAGCGAGCGCACCGCTTCCGAGGCGCGGGCGATCCGGCGACCGCGATCGAGCTCGGTGATGCGGGCCTGCGCGTTGGCGACGTGGCGCTTCAGCCTGATGATCTCGGTCGCGAACAGCGCGCGCGCCGTCATGGCCGCATCGCGATCGGCCTCCAGCGCCGCAATGGCTTCGGCGGCCTCCTTGGCGAGGTCCTCGCGGCCGCCATCCAGCGCCGCAACGGCACGGGTCTCGAGATCGGCGATACGCGCATTCGTGGCCTCGAGCTTGCGGCCTTCCTGCTGGTCCTGCGCGATTGCCAGCGCCAGCGTGCGCTTGCTGCGCTCGACGGCTGCGGCTGCATCGCGCATCTGCTGATCCAGGATCAGAAGGGCGGTGCGATCTTCCAGTTCCTCGCCCGCAGCGGCGACGCTGCCGCGGAAGAGGGTCACGACGGTCTTGAACATTGGTTGCTCCCTGTCTATGAGCGTTGCTCACAGATGGTTTGTAGCAGGAACCCTGAACATCGTTCAATATTATTTTGAGCGACGCTCAAGAATTTGGTTAAGAATGACTAAGGCCTTGGAACGGCGAGAGAAATTGCGTGCGGCCCTGATCCAAGCGGCCGAACAGATGATCGCCGAGCGGGGGCTGGCGGGTCTCAAGACCCGCGATTTGGCCCGCGAGATCGGCTGCGCCAATGGCGCGGTCTACAATCTCGTGGCTGATGTCGACGAGCTGATCCTGCGGGTCGGCTCGCGCACGCTGCTCCGGCTCGACGAGGCGCTGACTCTCGCAACGAATGCCGGCGAGCCATCGCCACGGGAATCCCTGGTCCGCATTGCCCTCGCCTATTGCGATTTCGCCGCCGAAAACCTCCAGCTCTGGCGCGCGCTGTTCGAGCACCGGATGGAGACGGGCAAGCTGGTGCCGGATTGGTCCGTGCACGACCAGATGCAGCTGTTCCGTCATATCTACCAGCCGCTGGCCGCACTGTTTCCTGGGCGCAGCCCGGAGGAACTCGGCATCACCGCACGCAGCCTGTTCTCGGCCGTGCATGGCATGGTGGCGCTCGGGCTGGAGCAGAAGCTGGTGGCCGTGCCGCTGCCGGCGCTGCGCAAGGAGATCACGGGCCTCGTGCGCGCGATGATCGACGGGCTGATCGCGCACGACGTGAAAGGAGCGGCGGCGGCTGACTAAAATTTCACCTGTCGCATCGCCAGTCGCGCGCTTAGCCTTCGAGCCGTCCCTCACCTCTCGGAGCACCTCATGCCCCTCCTCATCCGCGGCGGCACCGTCGTCAATCACGATCATTCGCGCCGCGCGGACGTGCTGATCGACGGCGAGACCATCGTCGCGATCGGCGCCTCGCTCGATGCCCCGACAGGTAGCGAGATCATCGACGCAGGCGGCGCCTACGTCATTCCGGGCGGGATCGATCCGCACACCCATCTCGAAATGCCGTTCATGGGCACCGTCACCGCCGACGACTTCGAATCCGGAACCAAGGCGGCGCTGAGCGGCGGCACCACCATGGTGGTGGATTTCTGCCTGCCCGATCCCGGCCAATCCATGCTCGCGGCGTATCAGGAGTGGCGGCACAAATCCGAGAAGGCGGCCAGCGACTACGGCTTCCACATGGCGGTGACGTCGTGGTCGAAGCAGATCCATGACGAGATGGAGATCGTGGTCAGGACCTACGGCATCAACACCTTCAAGCATTTCATGGCCTACAAGGGCGCGCTGATGGTGAACGACGACGAGCTCTACAACTCGTTCGCGCGTTGCGCCCATCTCGGCGCCATGCCTGTCGTCCATGCCGAGAACGGCGACGTCGTCGCCCTGATGCAGGACGCGCTGATTGCGCGCGGCGTCACCGGCCCGGAAGGCCACGCCTATTCACGGCCGCCGGAGGTCGAGGGCGAAGCCACCAACCGCGCCATCATGATCGCGGACATGACGGGCACGCCGGTCTATATCGTCCACACCAGCTGCCGCGAGGCGCATGAGGCCATCGCTCGCGCGCGGGCCAGTGGAAAGCGGGTCTATGGCGAACCGCTGATCCAGCATCTGCTGCTCGATGCCGGCGAATACCGGAACAAGGACTGGGACCATTCCGCACAGCGCGTGATGTCGCCGCCGTTCCGCGACAAACAGCATCAGGACAGCCTCTGGGCCGGGCTGCAAGCCGGCTCGCTCCAGGTGGTTGCGACCGATCATTGCGCCTTCACCACCGAGCAGAAGCGGTTCGGGCGCGGCGATTTCAGGAAGATCCCGAACGGCACCGGCGGCCTCGAAGATCGCCTGGCGCTGCTCTGGACCGCGGGCGTCGCCACGGGGCGGCTGACCAAAGAGGAATTCGTCGCGGTGACCTCGGCGAACATCGCCCGCATCCTCAACATCTATCCGCGCAAGGGCGCGGTCGTCATAGGCTCGGATGCCGACATCGTGGTGTGGGATCCCAAGCAGAGCAAGACCATCAGTGCCAAACGGCAGATGAGCCGGATCGATTACAACGTGTTCGAGGGCTTTGCCTGCACGGGTGGTGCGGCCGCGACCCTGTCGCGCGGCCGTATCGTCTGGACGGATGGTGATCTGCGCGCCGAGGCCGGCGATGGACGATACGTCGAACGTCCCGCCTTTTCGCCGGTGCATGTGGCAAATTCGACCTGGAAGGAACTGACGGCTCCGCGCGCCGTCGCGCGCAGTGCGGTGACGCCGTAGCCATCGCGCTCCCTGGCAGACGTCCGGCCTCAATCTCGGAGAGACTTAGGAACGAACGGCTGGAGGTCTCGTTGTCGCGCATATTTCCCTCCAGCACGCGAGTCCCTCCATGTATCACCACGTCAAGAAGCTGATGTTCACCGTGCGCGTCGACGAACCCGATCCGCGCTTCGGCAATATGCTCCTCGAGCAGTTCGGCGGCGCCAACGGCGAACTTGCGGCTGCGATGCAATATTCGATTCAAGGGTTGAATTGCGAGGATCCCGACCGCAAGGACCTCTTGATGGATATCGGCACCGAGGAGCTCAGCCATCTCGAGGTCGTCGGTTGCCTCGCCCGGATGCATCTTGCGCCCTCGCGCAACGACCGCCAGGCGGCGGAGGCCGATCCGCTGATCGCGATTGCCGGCGGAGGCGGCGTCAATCTGTTCAACTCGCAAGGCAATCCCTGGACCGCCGACTATCTCAAGATCACCGGTGAGCTCGACGTCGATCTCCGCAGCAACATCGCCGCCGAAGCGCGTGCCAAGATCGTCTACGAGCGACTGATCAATTTCTGCGACGATGCCGGCAGCAAGGACGCGCTGCAATTCCTGATGACGCGCGAGATCACGCATATGAAGGCGTTCGCGCGCGCGCTCGAGAGCCTGTCGAAGCCGGCCTTCAGCATCGGCCGGATTGCCCCGACGCCCGGCCTCGTCAACCAGTACTTCAACGATTCCACCGGTAGCGGCGACCACGGCGAAATCGATACCCGCGGTCCCTGGAACGAGGGCGAGGACTGGGTGTTCACAGAATCGCCTGCGCTGCAATCCTCCGATCCCGGCGCTGCCCCGTCGATCGTCGCGGAGAGCTCACCGCCTGTCGACGAGGCGGGCCTGACCGATCTGCTGCTGCATGAGCTGCGTGACATCCTCCATGCCGAGAAGCAGCTGACCAAGGCGCTCCCGAAGATGGCGCAGGCCGCCCGCTTCGATCAGTTGCGCGAGCTGTTCGAGCAGCATCTGGCCGAGACCGAAAATCAGGTCGAGCGCATCAACGAGTGCTTCGAGCTGCTCGGCGAGAACGCTCGCGCCAAGCCTTGCAAGGGCATGATGGGCCTGATCGAGGAAGGCCAGGAGGTCATGAAGGAAAGCCAAGAGAAGGAGGATGCAGCCGCCGACCTCGCGCTGATCTCTGCGGCGCAACGTGTCGAGCATTACGAGATGGCCGGCTACGCCACCGCGCGCAACCTCGCGCAGCAGCTGCGCCACAGCGCGATCGTCGCCCTGCTCTCCAAATCTCTCGCCGAGGAAGAGAATGCCGATCTCCTGCTCAACCAGGTCGCGCGATCGCTGATGTCGGTGGCGAAGATGCCCGCCGCGCTGGAGCAGGCCGAGTAGTCCGCGCCGACGCGCAACACCTATCGATCCAAGCCGCCTCGCCTTGTCGCGGGGCGGCTTGGGGCTTCCTGGCTCTGGCATACAGCTTGCCTCTCGATGCCGGACAATTCCGGAACGGGAGGCACTCTTGAGCATTTCACCCCTCGATTTGAACCGCCGGAGCGTCATGCTCGGCGGCCTCGGTGTCGCCGGTACGGCAGCCTTTGCTCCACGCCTCGCTGGGGCGCAGGGACGCAGCGAAACTCTGCTGGTGGTGCAGGAGCTGGGACCGAATTCGCTGGACATGCAGGGCGTCGGCTCCAACCAGACCGTGAACGGCCTGTCCTGGAATTGCTACGACCGCCTGCTCACCTACGCCGCCAAGACACTGCCGGACGGCACGTTGTCGTATGACCGCGAGAAGCTCGCGCCCGAGCTCGCCGAGAGCTGGGAGGTCGCCGCCGACGGCATGTCCTGCACCTTCAAGCTTCGCAAGGACGCAAAATTCCACGACGGCACGCCTGTGACCGCCAAGGACGTCAAATGGTCGTTTGACCGCGCCGTGAAGGTCGGCGGCTTTCCGACCTTCCAGATGTCGGCGGGATCGCTGGAGAAGCCGGAGCAGTTCGTGGTGGTCGACGACCACACTTTCCGTATCGACTATGTCCGCAATGACAAGATGCTGCTGTTCAACGTGGCCGTCGTCGTGCCCTTCATCATCAATTCCGAGCTCGCCAGGAAGAACGCGACGCCGGAAGATCCGTGGGCGCTGGCCTGGCTGAAGAACAACGAGGCCGGCGGCGGCGCCTACAAGATCGAGAGCTGGAAGCCGGGTAGCGAGACCGTGCTGACGCGCTTCGACGACTGGAAGAGCGGGCCGCTGCCGAAGGTCAAGCGCGTGATTGCCCGCGACGTTCCCTCCGCCGGCACGCGCCGTGCCATGCTGGAGCGGGGCGATGCGGATATTTCCAGCGGCTTTGCCCCGCGCGATTTCGAGCAGATCATCAAGGAGGGCAAGGTCAAGGTCTCGGGCGTGCCGATCCCGAACGCGCTGTGGTACGTCGCGCTGAACACCGCCAAGCCGCCGTTCGACAATGTCAAGCTGCGCCAGGCCATCGCCTGGGCCATGCCGTACGAGCAGATTCAGACCAGCGCCTTCTTCGGCCGCGCCGTTCCCATGTATGGCGGCACCGCCGAAGTCTCAAAGCCGGTGTGGCCGCAACCGTTTCCTTACGTCACCGATCTCGACAAGGCCAAGGCTCTGCTGAAGGAAGCGGGTTTCGAATCCGGCCTGGAGACGATGCTGTCGCTGGACGCCGGCACCGCCACCGTCGGCGAGCCGACCGCGATCCTGATCCAGGAGAATCTCGCCAAGATCGGCATCAAGGCGGCAATCGAAAAGATTCCCGGCGCGAACTGGCGCACGACGCTGAACAAGAAGGAGCTGCCGCTCGCGCTCAACCGCTTCAGCGGCTGGCTCGATTATCCCGAATATTACTTCTACTGGAATTTCCACGGCAACAACTCGATCTTCAACATCTCCTCATACAAGAACAAGGAGATAGACGCCCTGATCGACAAGGCGCGCTTCACCACCGATGCCGCCGAATACGACAGGACGGTGAAGGATTTCATCGCGCTCTGTATGCGCGACGTCCCCGTGGTTCCGCTCAACCAGCCGATCCACGACGTTGCCATGCAAAAGGGCATCTCCGGCTACGAATTCTGGTTTCACCGTGAACCGGACTACCGCCAGTTCGCGAAGGGCTAGTTCTGCCGGGCGACGCTGATGGCGCGTGAGGCAGCTCGTGCCTGCATGGTCGAAAAGCCGCGCTCCAGGCGCGCGGTGCTCGCATGCAGCATCGCCGCGTCGAGCCTGCCCTGTCGCGATCCTTCCAGGGCGCAGGCAAAGACACGGTAGAACTGCGCTCCGTCATAGGCGACCAGCAGCAGATCGACGCCGGCATTGATCGCCTCGACCACGGCCTTGCAGACGTCGTTCTGGTAGATCGCGCCCATGATGAGATCGTCGGTCATCACCACGCCCTGGTAACCCCACGTCCCACGAATGATCCCATCGACGACGCGCTTCGAATGCGAGGCGGCGCGATCGGGATCGACGGCTGTGAGCGTGACGTGGCCGACCATGAGGGCGCTGCGCGAATGCGACAGCACCTCGCGGAACGGGAGCCAGTCGGTTGCCTCCAGCTCCTTCACCGGCGTGTCGAGATTGGCGCTGAAGTGATGCGTGTCGGCGCGCACGCGGCCGATGCCGGGAAAATGCTTGAGCGTGGCGCCGACGCCCGTCTCTTCCAGCCCGCGCACATAGGCGCTCGCGATGGTGCTGACGACGGCGGGATCGCTCGCAATCGCGCGCTGGCCGATCAGCGTGTGAAAATCGAGGCGGTTGCGCCGCGCCGGCGGCTTGAGGTCGAGCACCGGCGCAAGATTGAGGTTGACGCCGACGTGGGCGAGCTCGCGGCCGTGGATGCGGCCGAACTCCTCGGCCTTGGCCTGCTGCTCATCGGAAGCCAGTCCCGTGAGCGTCGCCAGCGCCGGCACTTTCGTCAGCGGCGGCGCAAGATGCCCGACGATGCCGCCCTCCTGATCGGCGGCGACGATCAGCGGCGGCAGGCCGGCTGCGCGCCTGAGATCCTGCAGCGCCGCGATCTCGGCCCGCAGCGTCTCGATGGCACGGCCGCGGATGTTGTGCCGGGTGACATAGACGCCGCCGATCAGGCCCTGCCTGGCGAGACGCGCGACCTCGGGAAAGGAGGAATAGCCGACCATGAAGTGCGGCCCGAGCTGCCGCGCTTCGGCGGCGCCGGCGCCGAGAACGTCATGCTTGCGCAGCTCGAACTTCAGATGCGCGGCGGACATCAAGACAGGCGGCACGCACCAGAGCACGACGAGCGCCTTGCCGGCGAAGGTGCGCCAGTGACCTCCGCGCAGCAGAAGAGCGACGATTGCGATGCTTGCGACGACAAGGGAGATGTTTCCGGCGCCACGCAGCACGAGCAGATAGGGATCGTTCTTGTTCGCGGCGACAAATGCAGCGAGCGGCGCGGCGAGCCAGAGCAGGGCGAGACCGATGCGGTTGAGCAATTGCATGATGCACCAGGTGCGATGGGCGATGAATGTTTCGCACCTAGCAAAGCGAATCGCGCTGCGCGAGAGGCAAAAGCGCGCCTGCACGAAAACTGCAAGAAACTCCTGAAGCCGTGCAGACGATGATCCCGCCGTCTGCACAAGTGCCGTTCAGAATTCGTGATGCCACCATTCACGGAGACTTTCTGGACATGACGAGCCTGGCTTCGACGACGGATATCCAACCGATCAGGCCTTCTGCACTGTCGGCCAAGCTCGCAATGGCGCTGCTGCTGGCCGGGCTCGCCGACTGGCTGTTCTACGGTCAGCGGATCGGGCTGTCGCTGACGCTGTTTGCGGGTGCTGTTCAATCACGCGGCCGTGGACTGGCGGCGCGCGGCGATCAGCGGCGCGATCCTCGTGCTCGGCCTTGTGCCGGCCATGGAAGAGCTCAACACGCTATCGTTCCTGATCCTCGTCGCGTCGCTGACGATTGCGCTGTTGCTTGCAACCAATCCCGATACGACCGGGCTCACCGACCGCGCCCGCGCGCTGTGCAATTTCCTCCTGCTCGGTCCCTTCAGGTTCTTCCTCGATGCGCCCCAAGCCTTCAACATGTCGGCCTTCACCCGCGGCATCGCGCTCTGGCTGATGCCCGCGGCGCTCAGCACCGTCTTCATCGCATTGTTCGCCGCCGCAAATCCGGTGATCGAGCAATGGGTGTCGCTGCTCAATCCCAAGGTCATGCTCGACTATGTCAACATGTGGCGCGTCCTGTTCTGGACCTTGATGCTGGCTCTGGTCTGGCCGTTCATCCATGTGCGCTGGCGGCGCAGGGCGGTCGTCGCCGCCGCCGTGGCCGAGGGCCCCGTGCCACCGCCGCTGCCGCCCATGGTCTCGGCGGAATTTCTCGGCCCCTCCACCATCCTGCGCTCGCTGATCCTGTTCAACCTGCTGTTCGCGGCACAGTCCATTCTCGACGGCATCTATCTCTGGGGTCACGTGGCGCTGCCCGACAACATGACTTATGCGACCTACGCCCATCGCGGCGCCTATCCGCTGATCGCGACCGCCCTCCTCGCCGCTGCCTTCGTGCTGGTGGCGATGCGTCCGGGCGGGCCGGCCGAGAAATCGAAGGTGATCCGGCCGCTGGTCTATCTCTGGGTCGGACAGAACGTGCTGCTGGTCGTCTCCTCCATCCGCCGGCTCGATCTCTATGTCGACATCTACATGCTGACCTATTGGCGGATTGCAGCGTTCGTCTGGATGGGACTGGTAGCGATCGGCCTGATCCTGATCGTCGCGCGCATCGTGCTCGACAGGTCCAATCAATGGCTGATCGGCGCCAATCTCGCCGCATTGGCGATCGTGCTCTATGGCTGCTCGCTCGTGAACTTCGACGCCTTCATCGCCGACTACAATGTCGTCCACAGCCGGGAAGTTTCGGGAAAAGGCGTGCAGATCGACATCGACTATCTCCTGACGCTCGGGCCGCAGGCGGTGCCAGCCATCGACAAGGCGATCGCGCTACGGCCCGCCGTCAAAGAGGGCTGCCTTGTGTCACGCCGCGACCGCCTTGTAGAACAGCAGCGTCAGGACCTGGCTTGGCGAAGCTGGGGCTTTCGCAACTGGCGACTCCAGCGCAGGCTGGACGCCGAGGCGAAAGCTCAGGCCGGCAGCCAGCCGGCGAGTTGACGAGGACACGGAGAGTTTCTTGGCGCATCGCATTCTCATCGTCGACGACGAAGGCCACATCCGCGAGGTCATCCGCGTCGCCCTGAAGAAGGCCGGCATGGACGTGATCGAGGCCCGCGACGGCAAGGAGGCGCTTCTCCGCTTTGCCGCCGACAGGCCCGATCTCATCGTGCTGGACATCGGCATGCCCGAGTTCGACGGCCTCGACGTCTGCCGCGAGATTCGCAAAGGCTCCGACGTGCCGATCCTGTTCCTGTCGGCGCGCGACGAGGAGATCGACCGTATCCTGGGCCTCGAGATCGGCGGCGACGACTACGTCACGAAGCCGTTCAGCCCGCGCGAGCTGGTGGCGCGGGTCAATGTCATCCTGCGCCGCCTCAGCCCGCGCAACGGCGAGGCCAAGGCCGGGCCCACCGCGCTGACGCAAGGCGGGCTGTTGATCGATCCCGAGCAGCACGTCGCGTCCTTTGCCGGCACGCCGCTGAAGCTGACCGCGATCGAGTTCGGCATCCTGCGCGCATTCCTGACCCGGCCGACGTCGGTATTCAACCGCGAGCAGCTGATGCGGGCCGCCTACCAGCTCAACATCCAGGTTTCCGACCGCACCATCGACAGCCATATCCGCAACATCCGCGCCAAGCTGGCGGCGCTTTCCTGCGACAACGTGATCGAGACCATCCACGGCGTCGGCTTCAAGCTCGGCCGCTGCGAGAAAGAGGCATGAGCGCTGCGCCCGACAAATGGCGTCCGTCGCTCACGCTCGTGATCTTCACGGTGCTGGCGACGGTCGGCATATTGCCGCTGGTCGGCCTGTTCTTCTTCCGACTCTACGACAACCAGCTGATCCGCCAGACCCAGGCCGAGCTGATCGCACAGAGCCGCGTGCTGGCGACGATCTATGCGCAGGAGGTCGCGGCCCGGCTCGACAGCGGCCTCGTGCTCGGCGCCGAGGTGCCGCCGGGCGTGCTGCCCGATCCCGGTGACCAGGTCACGCCGATCCGCCCCGCGCTCGACCTCACCGCGAACGATCTGTTGCGGCGGCGGCCCGACGCATTGCCCGCGCCCGGGCAGGCGCAAGCAGCCTATGTCGAGATCGGGGCCAGGCTGACGCCGATCATCCGCGAGACCCAGAAGGTGACATTGGCCGGCTTTCGCATCCTCGATCCGCAAGGCGTGGTGATTGCCGGGCGGCAGGAGGTCGGGCAGTCGCTCGCCCATATCGAGGAGGTCGCGGACGCCCTGCACGGGCAATACCGCGCGACTTTACGCAACCGCGTGCCGGACAAGCCGCCGCCGCCGATCTATTCCTTCAGCCGCGGCCTCGGCGTGCACGTGTTTTCGGCGATGCCCGTCATCGTCAACAACCGCGTCGCCGGCGTGATCTACACGACGCGCACGCCGAGCAACATTTTCGACCATCTCTATCAGGAGCGGGCCAAGTTCGTGCTGGCCGGCCTTGCCGTCATCCTCGGCACCATCGCGATCGGCCTCGTGTTCTCACGCACCATCACGCTGCCGATGCGCGAGCTGATCGACCGCGCCGCCCGAATCGGCCGCGGCGACCGGGAGGCGTTCCAACCGCTGAAGCATTACGGCACGCGCGAGTTCGCCCAGCTCTCGCACAGCTTCCTCGGCATGGCCGAGCAGCTGGCGCGGCGCTCCGACTATATCGCGACCTTTTCGGCCCATCTCACCCACGAGCTGAAATCGCCGCTGACCTCGATCAAGGGCGCGGCCGAGCTGCTGCAGGATTCGGTTCAGGGCAAGGCCGAGGGCCTGACGCCGGCCGAGCAGAACACCTTCATCGCCAACATCCTGTCGGATACCCAGCGGCTGGAGGCGATGGCGCAGCGGCTGCGGGAGCTCGCCCGCGCCGAGAGCCTGCCGCAGAACGAGCGCACCGAGCTGGCACCCGTGATCGCCGATCTCAGAAGCCGGTTTCCGGCAAGCGCGATCGAGGCCAGCGGCAGCCTCGACCGGGCGATCGGAATGTCCTCGGAGAAGGCGCTGATCGTGCTGTCGCACATCGCCGACAATGCGGTGCGGCACAAGGCCGGCACGATCAGGCTGGAGGCGGTCGACGCACGGACGACCGTGCTTGTGACGGTCAGCAATGACGGCGAGCCGATCTCGGCGCCGAACCGCGACAGGATCTTCGATGCGTTCTTCACCACCCGCCGCGACCAGGGCGGCACCGGGATGGGGCTGGCGATCGCGCGCGCGGTGATGGCGAGCCATGGCGGCTCGATCAGGCTTAAGCCGACCGACGAGGGCGCAGCCTTCGAGCTCCAGTTTCCGGTTGCCTAGATCGCAAAGACCCAGACGGCGACGATGGTGCCGATGGTGGCGAGACCGGCGATAGTCCAGCCGGCGGCGTATTCCAACTCAGGATGACCGGTCGCCCGCATGATCTCAACCGGATCGGCGGTATGCTTCTCTGCCATAACAGCCTCGCACGTTTCTTCCCGCGTCATAGATAAGTCGCATCAGACGCCAACAGGTTCCATCACGGAAATGCGAGGCATGACGCAGCTAAGTTTGTTCGCCGACCCGCAGGAAGGCCCGACCGGCCTTCACTACACGGACGATTTTATCGATCATGCCGCCGAGCAGGATCTGATCGGCCGCATCGCAGCATTGCCGCTCCAGCGCTTTCAGTTCGGCGCGTTCGAGGGCAACCGCCGGGTGGCGTCGTTCGGCTATCGCTATGACTACACGCTGCAGCGTCTCGCCGAGGCCGATCCGATCCCGGACTG
This sequence comes from Bradyrhizobium sp. IC4060, assembly GCF_020193715.1. Taxonomy (NCBI): domain Bacteria; kingdom Pseudomonadati; phylum Pseudomonadota; class Alphaproteobacteria; order Hyphomicrobiales; family Nitrobacteraceae; genus Bradyrhizobium; species Bradyrhizobium sp. IC4060. The sequence continues at coordinate 594,426 of NZ_JADYVJ010000003.1, forward strand.
GGTGCGGCCGGTCGCGCGCCAGGTCGAGGCCTGGGCCGGGCTGCCGGAGGCCGGCGTCCGGCAGGTGCTGTGCACCGAATACGAGGTCGGCGTCGGCATCGGCTGGCATCGCGACAAGCCGCATTTCGACAAGGTGCTCGGCCTGTCGCTGGGCTCGCCGTGCGCTTTCCGTTTCCGCCGCCGCAACGGCGCCAAGTGGGAGCGCCATACGCTCACTGCCCTGCCGCGCTCGCTCTACATGATGGACGGCGAGGCGCGGTCGCAGTGGGAGCACAGCATCCCCCCGGTCGCGGCGCGGCGCTATTCCATCACCTTCCGGACGATGAAGCGGGCCTGACGGACCAGGCCAAAACAAAAGGTGCGAAAACAACCCCATGCACAGTAGAAAGCCGTTTCAGGCGCGAGCCTCGGCGGCGCTGGACAACGGCCTGACGGATCGGGATAAACGGCGGCTGCGCATCCAAGGTGCCGCGAATTCGCCTCAAGGCCGGCTGACTAATGAGATGAATTGAAAAGACGGGCCAGATCAGCGAGCCGATATGGAGCCCCGCAAGGCCGCCACATCCATGAAGAATTATCTGACATTTTTCCTGTTTCTGACCATGACCACGGCCTTCGCGCACGGACCCGTGCCGGGCCGGCTCCGGCCGCCCTCGGGTCTCGTGCAGGCGGGCCTCACCGATTCCGACACCACCGCAGGCGGCACCGCACGGCTATGCGAGCAGGTCACCTTCTCGCGCGGCCTGCGCTATGGCGAGAGCGAGGCCAATGTGCTCGATGTCGCGACCAGCGCAACCAAGGCCGACACGCCGCGGCCGGTGCTGCTGTTCGTGACGGGAGATACCTTCACCGGCGACCGCGGAGCGCCGGAGCTGTCGCGCCAGATCCAGGACCAGGCGATGTGCTTTGCCGCGCGCAACGGCATGATCGGGGTCCGCGTCGATTATCGCCTGGCGCCCGCGGCGACCTGGCCGGCCGGCGCGACCGATGTGGCCGCGGCGCTGTCCTGGGTTCATGGCAATATCGACCTCTTCAACGGCGATGCCCGCGAGATCGTCGCGGTCGGCTACGGCGCCGGCGCCTTCCACGTCGCGACCATGCTGGCGCATCCCGAGCTGCAGACCGCCGGCGCCGACGTCGCGGGCGTGGTGCTGGTGTCCGGGATCTACCGCGTCGGCAAGGACGCGAGCGACAGCGAGAAGGCCTATCTCGGCGGTGACGCCACCCAGTACGACAAGCGCTCGGTATTCCCCGGCATCCTCAATGTCGACGTGCCGATCGTGCTGGCCTGGGCCGCGGATGATTCCGCCGGCCTCGTGGCGCAGGGCGAGACGCTAAAGAAGACGCTGTGCGGCGCCGGCCATTGCCCGCGCAGCACGCTGCTGCGCAGCCGCGACGGCATCGCGAACGCCTTCGGCCTCGATGGTTCCGGCGACAGCCTCGCGGAGCCGACGCTGCTGCTGGTGCGTCAGCTGGAAGCGCGAGGGTTGCCGTAACGCGTTGCGGCAGCACGCCTGCCGCATTCATCGAAGCGCGACAGCCACACGATTGCCAAACGCTTGACCTAGATCAAGCGGCCTTGGTGGGGATTGAGCCGACCTCGTTGGGGGCCAACCACAAGGCATCGAACATGCGCGTCATCGGCAGGATGCTGTTCGTTTCCGTGATTGCCATCGCATCGCTGGGCGCGATGTCGCGGCAGCAGCACTCGGATCAACCCGCAAGCGATGAGGAAATCCGCATCGGCAATGTTATGCCGTATTCGGGGCCGCTCTCGGAATTCGGCGCGATCGGCCAGGCGGAAGCGGCCTATTTCGACATGGTCAACGCGCGCGGCGGCATCAATGGCCGCAAGATCCGCTTCATCACCCGCGACGACAATTCCGATCCGGCGACCGCGCTGGAGCTGACGCGCAAGCTGGTCGAGAAGGACGGCGTGCACCTGATGTTCGGCTCGTTCGGCACGCCCGGCAATCTCGCCACGCGCTGGTACCTGAACGAGAAGAAGATCCCGCAACTGTTCGTCGCCTCCGGCGACGAAGAGCTGAGCCAGCCGAGCGCGTATCCCTGGACCATGGGCTGGCAGCCGTCGTTCCGGTCGGAGGGGCGCATCTATGCCAACTACATCCAGGCCTCTTACCCGAGGAAGAAGATCGTCGTGCTCTGGCAGAACGACCAGTTCGGGCGCATGCTCTACAAGGGTATCCAGGAAGGCCTCGGCGATCTCAATCGTCACGTCCTGGTCGACATCGCCTTCGACCTTGCCGACGAGCATCTCGACGGGCACGTCTCGATCCTCAAGCGCGCCGGCGCCGACATCTTCGTCTTCCTCGGCGTGCCCTCGACCGCATCCAAGGTGATCAAGCTGGCAGCGTCCCTGAATTGGCGTCCCGTCTTCATCGTCAACGATGCCTCCGCCTCGATCGCCAACGCGATGGCGCCCGCGGGGCTGGAAAACTCTGCCGGCGTGATTTCGGCGGCCTTTTTGAAGGATCCGAGCGATCCCGCCTGGAAGGACGATCCCGGCATGAAGGACTGGTTCGCCTTCATGGACAAATACCATCGGGTCGAAAGCACCAACAACAGTGCGGCCGTCTATGGCTACGCCGCGGCCGAGGCGCTGACGCAGGTGCTGAAGCAATGCGGCGACGATTTTTCACGCGACAACATCATGCGCCAGGCGGCCTCGCTCAGGGACTATCAGCCTTCGGTCGCATTGCCCAACATCAGGATGAACACCTCGCCCAACCGCTACCTGCCGATCAGGCAGATGCGGCTGGTGCAGTTCGACGGGCGGTCGTGGCAGCCGTTTGGGGATGTGATCGAGACGGCGTTCACGGAAGGGGCGGCAAGGTGAGGTCACTTACCCTCCCCTGGAGGGGTCCGGGACGAGCGTAGCTCGCCCGTAGGTCGCTACGCATGTAGCGAAGCGGAATGCGTAGCGGGGTGGGGTGACGGTCTCTCCACATCCGACACCGCCCGAGGGGAGAGATCACCCCACCCCGCTCGCGCTACGCGCGATCGACCCTCCCCTTCCAGGGAGGGTAAGAAGCTCCCCTCACGCCGGCTTGAGCGAGGCCAGCGCGTTCTCCAGCAGCGAGCGCACGCGTGCGGCGTCGCCTGATTTCACCACGGCGGGATCGAGATAGAGCTCGAGGCCCGGCGCGCGTTCGGTGATGATGCCGCTGTTCTCCGCAGCTTTGTCACTCAGTGCATCCACCGAATAGGGGATCACCTCGCGGCTGATGCCCTTCATCGTGATCGCCGGCAGCGCATGCGCGCGGACGATGTCGCTGACGAGGGCGAAGGTCTCGTAGCTCAAGACGATGCCGCCGGGCTCAGCGATCGATTGCAGGCGCGCGGCGAGGTTCGCCTCCGCACCGATGATGGTGTAGTCCATACGGTCGGCGCTCCCGAAATTGCCGACATTGCAATAGCCCGAGTTGATGCCCATGCGCGAGCGGAACGGCTGCTCGATGCCGGACGCCCGCCATTTCGCATTGAGCTCGGCAAGGCGCTGCTGCATGCGCCAGGCCATCTGCAGACAGGCCTGTGCATCGGCGCGATCGCCCTTGGTCTCGGGGTCGCCGAAGAAGATCAGCATGGCATCGCCAATGAACTTGTCGATGGTGCCGCCATATTCGTGGGCGATCGCCGACATTTCCGTGAAATATTCGTTGAGGAGCTGGGTCAGCTGCTCCGGCTGCAGCCGCTCGGCGGTGGCGGTGAAGTTCTGGATGTCGGAGAAGAAGATGGTGAGCTTCTTGCGCTCGGTGTGGATGGTGACGTCCTTCTGGCCCGAGAAGATGCTCTTGTAGACCTGCGGCGGGATGTAGCGCGAGATCTTCATCGACAGCGAGGCCAGGAAGTCGTTGGCGGATTCGAGCTCCTTGTTCATGTTCTTGATGCGGCGCGCCTGACGTCGCTGCAATGACAGGAACGCCAGTCCGCTCCCGGCGGCGATCACGAAATAGGCCAGCAGGAACTTGAACGAGAAGATGTTGGCGGCGATCGGCTGGGCGATGATCACCTCCTGGATGCCGCGGACATCCCCCACCTTCCAGTCCTTCTTCGGGCTCTCGGGGTGGCTGTTGTGGCAGCTGACGCAGGCCGGACCCATCGTGACGGGCGCAACCAGGCGGACCTTGTCGTTGAACAGCGAGGTCTCGGTCTCCACGATCTTCTGCTCGGGATCCCGGCGCAGCGCATCGAGCGCGTCCTTCTCGAACTTGTCGAGCTGGTGCGGAGCGCGGTTCTGGAACGGGAAGTCCGAGACGAAGCGATAGGTGATGTTCTCCTGCTGGGCGCCGATCACCCGGCCGAGCTCCAGCGACAGCGTCGCCGGGATCGGGATCGCGCCGGGCACGGATTCGTAGTTGTGAACGACCTTGGTGCTGCCGTTCGGATTGGCCAGCACGCGGCCGACCACGTTGGAGGCGTAGTAGCTGCGCACGCTCGTGATCACCGAGTTGAGATCGATCGCCTGCCGGCGCAGCGCCGTCTTGCTGAGCTCGGTCAGGTCCAGCCACACCGCGACCGGCAGGGCGAGCAGGAGGAAGACGATCACGGCGCCGGTGAGAATGCCACTCTTGCGCTGTTGTTCGGAGATCTCTTGTTTCACCCTGTGGCTCCGTTCTGTGCGATTTTGTCGCAAATCCTTCCAGAATCCGAGACAATGCATGCGGCGGCACAGAGCCAAGAATTGCCGGCCGGCGCAACCCCATTTTATGGTGGTCGCAGCAAGCGCCTTTTCGTTTGATCACGGATGCTTAAGATCGGCGCCGACCTGCATCCGCTCCGCCGGGAGAGAGCCATGACCGAGACCGTCCGCATCAAGCGCTTCCAGGCACGTCCCGTGATCGTGCCGATGAACCTGCCGCTCCAGACCGCGACCGGGGCGGTCGCCAAGGCACCGCTGGTGCTGATCGACTGCGAGACCGACCACGGCGCGGTGGGTCATTCCTATCTGTTCTCGCTCACGCCCTCGGCCTTGAAGCCGCTGGCGGCGATGGTCACGGAAATGTCGGACCTCGTCGCCGGCGACGAGCTGCTGCCGTTCGAGATCGAGCGCAAGCTGAGCCAGCGCTTCACGCTGCTGGGCCTCGCCGGCCTGCAGCGGCTGGCGCAATCCGGCATCGACATGGCGGCATGGGACGCGCTGGCGCGCTCGCGCGGCCTGCCGCTCGCCCGCCTGCTCGGCGGCACGCCGAAGCCGGTGCGCGCCTACAACTCGAAGGGGCTCGGCATCATGCCGGCAGGCGCCGCGGTGGAGGAAGCCCACAAGCTGCTGGCCGAGGGGTTTCACGCCGCAAAGATCCGCGTCGGCCGACGCGATGCGCGGGAGGATCTCGCCGTCGTGCGCGCGGTGCGCAAGGCCGTCGGCGACGAGGTCACGCTGATGTGCGACTACAACCAGGCGCTGACGGTCACCGAAGCGATCCGCCGCGGTGAGATGCTCGACGACGAGGGCCTCAGCTGGATCGAGGAGCCGATCCGCCACGACGATCATGCCGGCTGCGCCCGCATTGCCGACGCGCTGCAGACGCCGGTCCAGATCGGCGAGAATTTTGACAGCGCGTTTTCCATGCAAGCCGCGCTCTCGGCAGAGGCCTGCGACTACGTGATGCCTGATGTCCAGCGCATCGGCGGCGTCACCGGCTGGCTCCGCGCCGCTTCGCTTGCCCATGCTGCCGGCATCGAGATGTCGTCGCACCTGTTCTCTGAAGTCAGCGCGCATCTGCTCTGCGTGACGCCGACCGCGCATTGGCTGGAATATGTCGACTGGGCCGACGCGGTGCTGGCAACGCGGCTGCAGATCAAGGACGGCTTTGCGCTGCCGAGCGAGGAGCCGGGCAACGGGATCGCGTGGGACGAAGCGGCGGTGAAGAAGTATCTGGTGGAGTGACGGGTCTCTCATCTCGCCATCGCAAGCACACGATCTCGTCCCTCGTTGCGAAAGCATGCGACACGGATTAACGATCCGCCATGACCACTTGGCGCCCACATCCCGGTATCCGCGTCGTCGCGATCGGCCTGCATTGGCGCGGCGGGCGGCTGCTGGCGGCCGAGGTGCGCGACGATGCGGGGCGGATCAAGGGGGTGCGCCCGCTCGGCGGCGAGATCGAGTTCGGCGAGAGCTGGCGCGCGGCCTTGGTGCGGGAATTCAACGAAGAGCTCGGCATCGACGTCGGCATCGTGGGTGAGCCCTTGATGCTGGAGAACATCTTTGTGCACGAGGGATCGACCGGGCACGAGGTGATGTACATCGCAGAGGTCGCGTTTCCGGATGGCGCATTCGCCGGCCGGGAGCGCATCGACTTCCGCGAGGACAATGGAGAGCAGATCGTCGCGCGGTGGTTCGACCTTGCCGATCTCGACCTGGACGGCGGGCCGAAGCTCTATCCGACCGGACTGAAGGACTTGCTGCTGCAGCCTGCGCGTCGTGCATCAACGGAAGAGTGATGCGTGATCCATGTCGAGACGCCGACGACGTCAGTTGACAAGCATGGCGCTCTCAAGCAAAATTTCGAAAGGTTGATACCGCCGGCCGCTTGCGCCCTTCGGGGTATGGTGAAGTGTATCGGACCGCCGCCCGCTTCCTTTGCTCACGCGAACGGGTCAGTAACGCAAGCCCTGACATTCTCCGTTCATGTTGCAAAGGAACAGAGTATGCGCGATTTCCGCGACGCCAAAGCCATGGCGCAGACGCTCCGAGAATCCCTCAACGCCCGATCGGTCTCCCTCACCGTCAGCGAGAGCCTCGAGCTCATCGCGAGGTTATTCGGGCTGGCCGATTGGAATGTCCTGGCGGCCCGAATCCGTTCTGCGGAGCAGGCCGGCTCGGGCCGCAGCAACGAGGAAAGCACCAAGACCGATGCTGCGGATCAGCTCCGCTCGAGAGCCAAAGAAACTCAGTTGCCGCAGGCGGTGCTGGATCGTTATGCCGGAACATACCAATTCCATAGCGCCGTCTTCACCGTGACGCGTGAACAGGATCATCTGTCCGGACGGCTGAGCGGTCAAAGCTCGGCGCAATATTACGCGGTGGGCGAAACGGAATTCGCCGCGCGGGAGATCGATGTCGAGCTACGGTTTACCCTCGGGCCGGATGGGGTGCCTACCGCCGTGATCCTGCGCCAGCACGGCAACGATCACACCATGCCACGCATCGACACGAGCACGGCGCAAGAGCTCCAACGCGCGATCGAGTCTCGTATGAGCAGCCGGTCCGCCAATCCCGGGACCGCGGCCGCGCTTCGCCGTCTGATCGAGAGCGTCGCATCGGGCCAGCCCAATTACGGCGAGATGAGCGCCGACTTGGCCGATGCGACACGCAAGCAATTGCCGCGCCTGCAGCCGGGCCTTGCCGAAATGGGTCCGATCACCTCGATCGAATTCCTCGGTGTGAACGCACAAGGACAGGACGTCTATTCCGTCTGGCATCAGGGTGGCGGAGCCTCGCACTGGCACATCGCGCTCGGCAACGACGGCACGATCATCTCGGCCTTCGTCACGCCGGGGCCATGAGCTCGGTCAGGCTACCACACCTCCGCGCCGGGAATTTTCTTCCGCACCGCCATCCGCTGGATCCAGATGCAGCGGCGGACGGACCTGCTGGAGCGGCCGACGGCGGAGATCCCCTCGCCGGCCTGAAGCAGCGGCGCCACGTTCTGGCGCAAGCTGCGGCAGCGCTGGAGCTCGGCTTGCCAGTCGACGATCGCGGCGTCGGCGCGCGGCGCCATCAGCGCCAGCATCGCCATGGCGAGACAGATCGTCCGCATCGCTCCTCTCACTGGGATCCGCCTCCATCCCGGCGGTAGCGGAAATCGCAATGAGAGGCGCCCTGCATGATGGTCTGCGTGCGCGTGAGCCTGACGTCGGGACCGAACCCCTCCGCGGTCGCAAAGTCCGCGGTGCAGATCAGCAGGAAGCCGAGTTCGGGCTCGCCCAGGGTCTTGTAGAACTCGGCATAGGCGCAGCGCGTCACGTCGAACGCGAAGGCGTCCGCCGTCTGTTCGATCACGTCATAAGCGAGCGCATCGTCGCGGGCATAAGTTTTGAAGGCCGACGACACGGCCTTGCCGAGATTGCTCTCGTTCTTGGCCTTCCAGAACGCCTCGCCGAAGCCGCGATAGAGATCGCCGAGCGCCTTGCGCACCAGCGCATTGGCGCGCGCCTCGCCGAGCTCGGCCTGCAACGTCTTGATCAGCGGCACCAGCACCTGCGCCTGGATCTTCGCTTGCTCGATGACGGACACGGTCATGGGCGGCCTCGTGTCGGAGATGTCATTGTAGCCCGGATGGAGTGCAGGGTCATCCGGGACAGCGGCCGGGAAACTGCGGCCGGATTGCGCGTCGCTGCAACGGGCTAGAAGCTTTCGAGCAAGCCGCACCAGTCCGTCTTCGCTCTTCGAGCTACGCCGGACACGCTTCGCCGCAATCTTCCAGGCTGTGCCACGCGAAGCCGAAGGCGAAGCGTGGTGGGCACGACAGGGATCGAACCTGTGACCCCTACCATGTCAAGGTAGTGCTCTCCCGCTGAGCTACGTGCCCTAAAGTCCACTTGTGTCGGGTGGGGTCCCTATAACGGCTCAGGGGAGCCGGCGCAAGGACGGAAGGGGGCCGATTCAGGCCGCCAGCATCTTGTTCACTTCGCTGACCAATTCGCGCAGATGCACCGGCTTGGACAGGACCTTGGCGTTCTTGGGGGCGTCCGAATCCGAGTTCAGGGCGACCGCGGCAAAGCCAGTGATGAACATGATCTTGATGTCGGGGTCGAGTTCCGAGGCTCGGCGGGCGAGCTCGATGCCGTCCATTTCCGGCATCACGATATCGGTCAACAGCATCTCGAACGGCTCTTCCCGCAGCCGCTGATAGGCGGCCATGCCGTTGTCGTGGGACGAGACCTGAAAACCGGCGTTTTCCAGCGCCTTGACCAGGAAACGGCGCATGTCGTTGTCGTCTTCGGCGAGCAGGATCTTTGGCATGGCAGGAAACGTCGAATCCCCAGAGGATATCAGCAGAGGTCACTAAGCCCGACAGAGGGTAAATTTGGGGTGAAAATCTTAACCCTGCGCCGGCCCCGCTGCCGGCTCTTTGTGGACCGGAACGAGGTCCAGATCAATCGAGCCGGACCGGCGCGTCCCCATCCCGATGCCTGCACGGTTAAGACGTGTTCCAAGGGGCCATGACATCTTTTCGCTTGGCAGAATGGTTGCGATTCCGGACAATGACGACACATAAGAGCCGCGAGATCGGCCGAATCATTGGACCCGGAGCTTGTCCGGATCGTGCGGCACGAAGGGACGAAGCCTGAGAAGATGACCCGCTTTGACGGCGACATGTCGCCAGCCTTCGAGATCTTCGAGCCTGCCGAATGGCGCGCGCCCGTCATCTTCAACTCGCCGCATTCCGGCTCGACCTATCCTGAAGAATTCCTGGCGGCGTCGCGGATCGACCTGCCCACGCTGCGACGGTCGGAAGATTCGTTCATGGATGAGCTGATCGGCCATCTGAGCGCGCGCGGCTTTCCGACGGTGCGGGTCAACTTTCCCCGCTCCTATGTCGACGTCAACCGCGAGCCCTATGAGCTCGACCCGCGCATGTTCACCGGCCGGCTGCCGAGCTTCGCCAACACGCGCTCGATGCGGGTCGCCGGCGGCCTCGGCACCATTCCGCGCGTGGTGGGGGACGGCCAGGAGATCTATCGCGACCGCCTCCTGGTCGACGATGCGCTGGGACGGATCGAGACGCTGTACAAGCCCTACCATCGCGCGCTGCGCCGGCTGATCAACAAGGTGCACCAGATGTTCGGCACGGTGGTGCTGGTCGACTGCCACTCGATGCCGTCGGTCGGCGTCAGCAGGGACGAGCCGCGCCGGCCCGACGTCGTGATCGGCGATCGCTACGGCACCAGCTGCACGCCGCTCTTGCCCGATCGCGTCGAGGAGACCATGAGCGGGCTCGGCTATTCGATCGGCCGCAACAAGCCCTATGCCGGCGGCTTCATCACCGAGCATTACGGCAATCCCGCGAGCGGCCTGCACGCCGTGCAACTCGAGCTCAACCGCGCGATCTACATGGACGAGCGGCGGCGCGAGCGCAGCGCTCGCTTTGCGCAAGTGGCCTCCGACTTCGGCGTTCTCGCCGACGTGCTGGCGACCACGATTCCGTTCGCCGATCTCGGCCCGTTCCAGGCCGCGGCGGAATAGGACGCAGCTTCTTCTCTGAAACGACGAGGCCTTGCGCGCGACTGCGTTTTCGCTTCGCAAGCTTGCGCGCCCCAAATGAAAACGGCGGGGCTCAGAAAAAAGGGCCGCTCGCGAATGACGCAAGCGGCCCAAGTCTAGGGAGGAAACGCCCAAGGAGGGCAGCGGTAACGCGAGGCGCTACCGCACCGCAACAATATGCGACCGCGCCGCACAAAGTGCAAGGGCTTTTGCGCGGTTTCCCATGCAAATCGCACATGGCTCAGTTGCTTCTATGGAAACCCAGATTCAGTTTCTTTGATAAGGGAATTCAATGGGTTGATAGTCATTTGCATACGAACAAGGCAAGGTCGGAACTAAGATTTCAACTCCATGATCGATATTTGGCCAGCAGATGACTGGAATGGGGCAGCCCGCCCCGGCATCCAAAATACCAGGGAGCAACATCAAGACAGCGCTGCACGCGGCAGTCGAATTGAGCTAGGCAGGAGGCAAGCTCTCCAACTTCGCTTCGAGGATTTCGCCTGTGACGGTGATCGACTTCTCCGCCTTCATCGGTCGGCTCGCCACCGCCTCCGGCGAAACCATCCTGCCGTTCTTCCGCACCTCGCTGTCGATCGACGACAAGAGCAAGACCAAGGATTTCGACCCGGTGACGGAGGCCGACCGCGCCGCGGAGGCGGTGATGCGGCGGCTGATCAAGGCCAACTTCCCCCAGCACGGCATCGTCGGCGAGGAATTCGGCAACGAGCGCGAGGACGCCGACTATGTCTGGGTGCTCGACCCCATCGACGGCACCAAATCCTTCATCGGCGGCTTTCCGATCTGGGGCACGCTGATCGCGCTGTTGCACAAGGGCACGCCGGTGTTCGGCATGATGCACCAGCCCTTCATCGGCGAGCGCTTTTCCGGCGACAACGGTTCGGCCAATTATAAAGGGCCGTCGGGCGAGCGCCGGCTCCAGGTCCGCCGCTGCGCTTCGCTGTCGGAGGCCACGACCTACACCACCAGCCCGCTGCTGATGAACGAGCGCGACCGCGCCATCTTCGGCCACATCGAGAAGAGCGCGCGGCTGTCGCGCTATGGCGGCGACTGCTACTCCTATTGCATGCTTGCCGCGGGCCACGTCGACCTCGTGGTCGAGACCGAGCTGAAGCCCTATGACATCGCGGCACTGATCCCGATCGTGACCGGCGCCGGCGGCGTCGTCACCACCTGGGAAGGCAAGCCGGCCCAGGGCGGCGGCCGCATCATCGCCGCTGGCGACGCGCGGGTGCACGAGGCAGCGTTGAAGCTTTTGAACCAGTAGCGCGCGGGCGGAGGGCTTGCATCACCGACGCGGGAGCGGAGATGGCGAAGTAGGTGTCTTACCCTCCCCTGGAGGGCCAGGGCTATCGCATATGAGATGCCGCTATGGCAGCGTCATGGCCGGGCTTGTCCCGGCCATCCACGCCTTTCCACGCGGCACAAAGAACGTGGATGCCCGGGGCAAGCCCGGGCATGACGACCTCTGCAAAATTCAATTGCGATTGACCCTCCAGGGGAGGGTAACAGCTCCTCACACCGCCTCGGCTCGCAAATGCTCCACCAGCAGCTTGGCCGGCTTCGGCAGCGCCTTGAAGCTGCGCGCGCAGATCACGAGGCGGCGGTTGGCGAAGGCATCGCGCAGGCGGACCATGGCGAGCGGCATGGTCCTGGCACAGCGGCGGGCGGCGGCTTCGGGCACCAGCGCCACGCCGACATCGGCCGCGACCATCTGGCAGATCGCGTCGAAGTCGCGCAGGCGCGCGCGGAAATGCGGCCGCATGCCGAGCCGCGCAGCGTGCTTCGAGATGTGCATCTGAAGCGCGGTGGCGCTGGTGAGGCCGACGAAGTCGCAAGCCCCCGCCTCCTGAAAGTCGATCTGGCGGCGGCCGGCGAACGGGCCGCGTTTCGACGTCACCAGCGTCAGGCGATCCTCGCTGAAGGGAAAGCGTTCGATATGCTCGGGCAGCGCGTGCTCGGCGGCGAAGCCGAGATCGGCGGCGCCTGCGGTGATCGCCGCCGCGATATCGGTGCTCTCGCGCTCCTCGATGTCGACGGCGACGTCGCGATGCTCGCGCAGGAAGCCGGCGAGCGCCTTCGGCAGATGCTCCGACAGGCCCGACGTGTTGGCGAGAAAATGCACGCTGGCGCGCACGCCGCTGGCAAAGCCGGCGAGATCGCCGCGCATGGCGTCGATCTGATGGATCACGAGCCTGGCATGATCGAGCAGGCTCTCGCCGGCCGCGGTCAACTCGACGCCGCGGCGGCCGCGCTTGAGCAGCGCGACGCCGAGCGTATCCTCGAGCCCCTTGATGCGCGCGCTGGCCGAGGCCAGCGCGAGGTGCGAGCGCTCCGCGCCGCGGGTGATGCTGCGCTGGTCGGCGACCGCGATGAAGAGCTGGAGATCGACCAGGTCGAAGCGCATGCGATGTCTCCCTTGAGCCTTCGTTGAGGCCGAAGGCTCTCTCCGTAACCTCCAGATTGTGCGCCGGCGCGGCTTCGGTCAATGTGCAGACATGATCGACCCGCTGCTCATCCTCATCGCCGCCGTGTTCCTCCTCGCCGGATTCGTCAAGGGCGTGGTCGGGCTCGGCCTGCCGACGGTGTCGATGGGCCTGCTCGCCGTGAGCATGGCGCCGAGCCGCGCCATCGCCATCGTCATCGTTCCCGCCATCGTCACCAACATCTGGCAGACCTTCGTCGGCCCGCATTTGCGCGACATCCTGCGGCGGCTGTGGCCGCTGATGATCGGCACCGTGGTCGGCTGCTGGCTCAATGCCGGCGCGCTGACCGGGCCGCATGCTCGCTACGGCACGATCGTGCTGGGCGCCCTGCTCGTCGTCTACGCCGTGATCGGACTGAACAAGTTCCACTTCCGCGTCGCGCCCGAGAACGAGAAATGGGTCGGCGGCGTGGTCGGCGTCATCACCGGGGTGATCTCGGCCTCAACAGGCGTGCAGGTGATCCCGTCGATGCCGTTCATGCAGGCGATCGGCATGGAAAAGGACGAGCTGGTGCAGGCGCTTGGGGTGTTTTTCACCACCGCAACGCTGGCGCTCGCCTTCAACCTGACCGCGGTCGGATTGCTCACGCCCGCCAATGTCGTGCCGGGCGCGATCGGACTCGCCATGGCCTTTGCCGGCATGTTCATCGGCCAATCGGTGCGGGCGCGGATGCCCGCGGAGGCGTTTCGCCGCTGGTTCCTGATCGCGATGATCCTGCTCGGCCTTTACCTGGCCGGCAGCGCGCTGGCGAAAGAATTCGCTTAAGCGCCTTACGATTTCGGCCCGTAGCCCGGCACCCATTTTTCGTGCTGGGGCAGGTCGTCCTGGATTGTCCACCACGACGCGCGCGACGAGGTGAAAACGTGGAGGCGAGGCCGGACTTCCGGGTCGTCATCGAGCAGGCCAGCGGGAATGCTGACGGTCGGGAGATAGCTCGCCTTGCCCGGCGTCGGGCAGCCGCAGGTCCTGCAACGATAGCGGATACTGCCCGGCGAGGATTCGTAAGATGCCGTCATGTCCTCGCCCGCCACGAAGCGAAACTTGTCCGCATCGACATGCGCGTAGGTGGCGAAGGCCGCGCCGCTCAGCTTGCGGCAATTGACGCAATGGCAGTGCGTCAACGCGCGCACCTTCTCGATCTCGAACCGCACCGTGCCACACAGACAGCTTCCACGGATCATCGAAACCTCCCGAGCGCAGCCTCGATCGGACCGCTTCTCATTCACTAGAAGGAGCTACCGTGTCTCCAGCATGGCGACGCGGATGCCGAGATAGATGAAGAGGCCGCCGAGCGCGCGGTTGACCCAGGCGATCGCGCCCTCGGACTGCCGCAGCCGGTAGGCGGCTCTGGCGGCGAACGCCGCCAGCACCAGGCACCACAGCGTCCCCGTAAAGATGAAGATCAGGCCGAGCGTCAGGAAGGCGAGCGGCTTGTGCGGGGCATCCGCTGCGACAAATTGCGGCAGAAAGGCGAGGAAGAACAGCGCGACCTTGGGATTGAGCGCGTTGGTGAAGACGCCCTGGAGGAAGACCCGCTGCAATGAGCTCCGCGCCGGCTCGTCGATGCTTGCAGCCAGCGCCGGGCGCGACCACAGCATCTGAAGACCGGTCACGACGAGATAGGCCGCGCCGACCAGCTTCAGGATCGAAAAGGCCGTGGACGAGGCCATCAGCAGAGCCGAAAGCCCGATCGCCGCGCCCGCGACATGGACGAAGCAGCCGCAACTGATGCCCAGGGCGGCAGCGGCGCCGCCCCGCCAGCCCATCTGCATGCTGCGGCCGATCACATAGACCGAATCCGGCCCCGGCGTGATGTTGAGCACCACGCCCGAGAGGATGAAAAGCCCGATCTCGTGAATGCCCAGCATGAAGGTCCTCCGCTGCCGTCCTGGCGGTCCTGGTTCCGCTTAGTCGGTTCGCCCGTTCCCGTCCACCGCCGGGATTGCGCAGGATTTACCTCGAATTTGCAATGCGGATCATGCTTCCGCTGCGGCGCATCTGCTCTATAAAGGTGGGGTTCTTGAAATGCGGGATTCGCGGCAAACGCCACGCTGTGGCCGGTCATCTGGTCCCTTGGAGCTTTGAGGATATGGAAAGACGTCTGGCCGCCATCGTCTGCGCCGATGTCGCCGGCTATTCGCGCATGATGGGCAGCGACGAGGCCGGCACCCATGCCGCCTTCAAGGCCCATCGCGCCGCGATCCATCCCATCATCCTCAATCACGGCGGCCGCGTCGTGAAGAACACCGGCGACGGCTTCCTGCTGGAATTCGCCTCGATCGTCGGCGCCGCCGAGGCGGCGATCGCGATGCAGACGCTGATGGCCGAACGCAACCGCCATCTGCCGGCCGACCGCGCCATGCAGTTCCGGCTCGGCATCCACATGGGCGACGTCATCGCCGACGAGGACGAGGTCTTCGGCGACGATGTCAACATCGCCGTCCGCCTGGAATCGGTGGCGAGCCCCGGCGGCTTCGCGATCTCGGCCAAGGCCTACCGGGAGGCGAGCAAGCATCTCACCGTGCCGCTGACCGATGCCGGCAACCATCGCTTCAAGAACATCAAGGATGCGATCGGGGTCTTTACCTGGACGCCCGAGGGCGCGCCGGCGCTTGCCCCCGAGCTCCGTGAGGCCTCGGCGCTGTCGCAGCAGTACCGCACGGCCATCGTCGGCGTGCTGCCCTTCGCCAATCTCAGCGACGCCCAGGACGAATATTTCTCCGACGGCCTCACCGAGGACCTGATCCACGCGCTGTCGCTGCAATCCTTCTACCGGGTGCTGAGCCGCAACTCGACCTTCGCCTTCAAGGGCAAGAACGTGGGCACCCGGCTGATCGCGCGCGAGATCGACGCCACCTATCTGATCCAGGGCTCGGTGCGGCGCGCCGGCGCCAAGATCCGCGTCACCGCCGAGCTGATCGCGCCGGAGACCGGCGAGCAGCTCTGGACCGGCCGCTACGACCGCGACATCGGCGATTTGTTCGCGATGCAGGACGAGATCACAACCAATTTGTCCGCCGCCATCGCCACCGAGATCGTCCGTGCCGAGGCCTCGGCGCCGGCGCGGCTCTCGACCGACGTCACCGCCTGGGACCGCTTCCTCAAGGGGCTGTCGCATTACTATCGGCAAACCAAGGAAGATCTGGCCGTCGCGGTCGACCTATTCCGCGAGGCCATCGGGCTCGATCCCAAGCTGTCGATCGCGCATGCCTATCTCGCCACGATCCAGATCCAGAGCATTCAGTTCGGCTGGGTCAAGGGCACGCGCGAGATGTGGGCCGAGGCGATGAGCCTCGCCGAAACCAGCGTCCGGCTCGATCCGCGCTCCTCCTTCGCGTTCTCGATCCTGACTTGGGCGCACGCGTTGGAGGGTCATCACGAGGCGGCAATGGACGCCGCCAAGCGCGCGGTCGCGCTCAACCCTTACGACAATGGCGCGCGCGGCGTGCTCGGCATCTGCCATTTCATGATCGGCGAGCACCGCCAGGCGATCGAGCTGTTCTCGATGGCGTCGCAGCGCGACAACAGCGACCCGCGCTATCAATGGGCGGCGCTGAACGCGTTCAGTCATTATCTTCTGCGCCAATATGACGCGACGCTGTCATGGGCGCGAGAGCAGCTCTACATCAACCCGAATCACATGCAGGCGCTGGCGATCCGCGCCGCGGCGTTGGCGCAGCTCGGGCGAAGCGACGAGGCCAGCGAAGCTGCCCGCGTGCTGATGGCAAATTATCCAACGCTGAATGTCGACAGGCACTTGCGCAACTTCCACTGGAAGCGGCCCGAGGA
This sequence comes from Bradyrhizobium sp. IC4060, assembly GCF_020193715.1. Classification (NCBI taxonomy): domain Bacteria; kingdom Pseudomonadati; phylum Pseudomonadota; class Alphaproteobacteria; order Hyphomicrobiales; family Nitrobacteraceae; genus Bradyrhizobium; species Bradyrhizobium sp. IC4060. Next base: position 610,950 of record NZ_JADYVJ010000003.1, read on the forward strand.
CATCGCCCATTATCGCGAGGGGCTGCTGAAGGCCGGCGTGCCGCTCGGCAAGCTGACGCTGGTCCAGAGCGACGTCAAACGGGCCGCCGAATCCTGAACGAAGGGGGCCGCAGGCCCGACGTGGTTCCGGTGCGACCGCCTGCTCGTTGTTGACACGACAGTGAAATGGGCCACACTCGTCACACGCTGAAGTAGTATATCGTGCTGTCGGTTTGTTAGGACTTTCCGCGCTCTAACAACGCGCCTGCTTTTTCAAGATTCGCTGCTTTCAGGATTTGGGCCATGCATCACCCCGCTTCGAAGCCGCCCTTCGATCCCTCGATTCCAGTCTCGCCGAACAATCCCTGCCCGTTCCTGCGCGGCCTCGTCGGCGAAGGCTTCGTCGAGGGCGGCACCGTCCCGCTCAACACGCTGTCGCAGACCATCGCCAATGCGACCGGTGAGACGGGGCTGAAGAAGGTCTCGGCCCGCATCCAGGTCCGCGGCGTCGCGATGATCGCCAACGGCGTCAAGCACATTCTGAAGAGCATCTTTTCGGGCGCGCAGCTCGACGCGCTGCGCGGCGGCCCGCTGGACAAGCGCGGCGCCGGCTCGCGCATCCTCGGCGTCGACGGCAAGATCGACGAGGACGAGATCGCGCGGCTCGCGAGCTTCGGCCGGAACTACACCGACCCGAACACCGGCAGCAGCGAGCCCGGCCTCAACGCCGCGGAAATCAAGACCTTCATGCGTGACAACCTCGAGCGCGCCGGCAGCGCCGCTCGCTGGTACTACCCGCTGCTGATGAAGTTCGAATGGCCCATCCTTTTGAAGATCATCGGCAAGGGCAAGCAGGGCGAAGAGCGCTATCTCAGCGTGGCCGACGTGCGCACGCTGTTCGAACAGCGCCAATTCCCCGACCGCATCAATCAGCGGATCGTATCGCAGCCGCTGCTGTCGTCCTGCCAGCTCCGCTTTCGCTGGGCGGTCGCGCTCACGGCGTTCGTCATCGGCCTCGGCCTCGTCGCCCTGGTCGCGGTCGCCGAATTCCCCAACCAGGTTCGTGCCATGCTGCCGCAGAAGGGCGTGCTGGTGAATCTCCTGCCGCCGCCCCTGCCGGCGATGCCCGAAACCAAGGCTGCCTATTGGCTCGAGCAAAACTGGTCGCTCAAGGACCGACATTGGTTCCACCACGCCAGCCAGGGCACCGCGACGTTCCCGGTGCCCTATGAGTGGTTCGTGGCGCTGGAGCAGCCGCAGCTCCACCTGTTCTCCAAACCGGGCCTGATCAAGGACAGCGCCTATCTCGAACGCTTCGGCTTCATCCCGAGCCCGCAGACGATCCAGACCGACACGGCGACGCTGCGCCGCTTCGGCTACGCCAATGTCTACGAGACCACGCAAGCGTCGGACTGGTCGACGCGCTGGACGCCGGCGGAGAACGTTGACGGCCTGCCGGTCGGCTTCGCGCGCATGACCGGCGTGGTCGATCCCGCGACGAGCCGCCGCGAGGACGACATGATCGGACTGACCTGCGCCGCCTGTCATACCGGCCAGATCCATTACCAGGGCATCGACGTCCGTTTCGACGGCGGCCCGGCGATGACCGACCTGAAGAAGCTCGAGCTCGCGACCGGCCTGTCGATCGCCTACACGCTGTACGTCCCGTTCCGCTTCCAGCGTTTCGCCGATCGCGTGCTCGGCCCCGACGCCAGCAAGGCGGACCGCGCCGCGCTCAAGCAGAAGCTGAGCACGATCGGCAGCTTCCTGATCGACTGGGCCAAGACTTACGAGAAGACGATCGAAGGCAAGACGACCTGGGACGGCAAGCAGCAGCAGGACACCGAGGAAGGGTTCGGCCGGCTCGATGCCCTCAACCGCATCGGCAACCAGGTGTTTTCGCAGGACCTCGCAATGAGCGGGGTCAAGGGATTCGAGAAGAACCTGCACGCCCAGGACGCGCCGGTCAGCTACCCCGCGATCTGGACGGTGCCCTGGTTCAAATTCGCCCAGTACGACGCCTCGATCGAGCAGCCGCTGATCCGCAACGCCGGCGAAGCCCTCGGCGTGACGGCGCTGCTCAATTTGTCCGATGCCTATCCGCAGGACAGGCTGTGGCGCTCCTCGGTGAACATCAGGACGCTCGGCTGGATCGAGGACATGCTGAGAGGCCCCGATCCATTCAAGGCGGCTGATGGTCCGAAGTTCGGCGGTCTGCTCGCACCGAAATGGCCCTCGCACATCCTCGGCGATGCTTGGAAGCTGAAGCCCGATCGGGTCGAACGCGGCCGCGCCATCTACGCGGAGATGTGCTCCGGATGCCATCTGCCTGACATCAACACCCCGGCCTTCTGGTCGTCGAAGCGCTGGGAGCCGAGCGGCGACAGCAAGGTGCTGAATGCGGTGACGATCCCGCTCGACGAGATCAAGACCGATCCCGAGCAGTCCCTCGTTCTCAGCAAGCGGACCGTCGACGTGCCCGGCTTTCTGAAAGTCAACACGGCTGACCTGCAGACGTGGTGGCAGTGCGAGATCCCGACCGCCAGCAAATCGCCCAACGAGATGGTCTATGCACTCGGGCTCATGACGGTGGTCGATCTCGTCGCCCGCAAATGGATGGACGACGAGAAGATCCCGGAGGCCGAACGGGCGCAAATGTGGAATATGGCGCGCAAGAACTGTCTCAATCCGGCGCCCGATCCGCGCTATCGCGCGCGGCCCTTGAACGGCATCTGGGCCACTGCGCCTTACCTGCACAACGGCTCGGTGCCTTCGCTGTACTGGCTGCTGAAGCCGCAGAACGAGCGTCCGCAAAAATTCTGCATGGGCCGCCGCGACTACGACCCCGACACCGTCGGTTTCGCAGTCGCCGCCGACGAGCGCTGCAAGACCGGTGAAACGGAGTTCTCTGCGACTGCTACCGACGGCAAGCCGATCCAGGGCAACAGCGTGCTCGGCCATTCCTTCGAGCGCAAGGACGGTGAGTCGAAGCGCCCCGGCGTCATCGGCCGCATGTTCAAGGACGACGCCGAACGCTACGACCTGATCGAGTATCTGAAGACGCTGTAAAGAATCTTGCTTCGTCATTGCGAGCGCAGCGAAGCAATCCAGGCTGTCGCCGCGGAGATAGCCTGGATTGCTTCGTCGCAAGAGCTCCTCGCAATGACGGAGAATGAGGACGCTCCTCGACTCCGATTCTCATCGTCCTCGTGGAGGCTCCCGATCTCTTCTCACTTGAACAGCGGCGTGCCCGGCACGAAGGCGTCGAAGGCGGCCCAGAACTGCGCGCGGTAGCGGTCCTGCTCCTGGAGGATCTCGTGCTTGGCACCGGCGATCACGAGATGGGAGCCGGCGCGCAAATGATAGGCGAATTCCTCGATCGCCGCGGTCGAGACCACGGTATCGTTGGAGGCCGCCAGCATCAGGATCGGCTGGCGGATCTGGGAGGGGTAGTTCACGCGCTTGAAGGTGTGCATCGCGCGGAAGGCGGTATCGGCCCAGGCGACCGTCGGCGAGGCTAGGCCAAGCGTCGGGTCTTCCTCCAGGATCGCGGCGTTGCGCGCATAGCGGACGGGATCGCTGGTCAAGGGATTGTTGATGAAGGGTTCGAGCCCGGTGAGGCGGTCGCTGCCGCCGGGAACGTAGCGGCCGCCCTGCCCGAGCAGGCGCATCGTCTTGAGCAGCGCACGCACCGGCAGCGAGGTGGTGCGCCCGGGCAGGTCGATCATCGGCGCAGACAGCACCATGCGGTCGAACCAGCGCTTGCCGGCATGGGCCACCCGCAGCAGCACCGTGCCGCCCATGGAATGGGCGAGCGCGAAGAATGGCGGCGGGCAATCCGGCAGCACCACCTGCTGCACGAAGGTCTCGACGTCGATTTCGAAATCGGCGAAGTCGCGCACATAGCCCTTGCGCGGATCGCGCAGGCGGCGCGACGAATGGCCCTGCCCGCGCCAGTCGATCATCGCCACCGCAAAGCCGCGGTCGCGCAGGTCGCGCACGGTCTCGAAATATTTCTCGATCTGCTCGCTGCGCCCGGTGAAGACGCAGACCGTGCCCTTACGGTTCGCCGGCGGCGCCCAGCGCGCAAAGCGCAGCTCGACGCCATCAGGGGTCTTGATGGTGCCGCTGACGACGTTTTCGGGGACCGGATTGGCGGGAATCGAGACCAGCGTCATTGGGCGTGCTTGGGCGGGAAGTGCTGCAAATCAAGGGGCCAAAGCGCCGAAAAGGCGCCTGTCCCGCCCTCTTGAACGCCGTCTCGTTCCACCCATATCACCTTCGTGCAGGCCGCTACCAGTGTTTCGGAACCGGAACATCAGGCTGCACACAGACTAAAGCCCGGCCCGATTGGCGGGCGGGTTACCAACAGTCGCTCAATGGAGGACTTGACCATGCGTAGCTACGATCTCACTCCGTTCTATCGTTCCACCGTCGGCTTCGACCGTCTCTTCAACCTGCTCGACCAGGCCAGCTCCGACGGCAGCCCCGGTTATCCCCCCTACAACATCGAGCGCACCGGCGAGAACGCCTACCGCATCACCGTTGCGGTCTCGGGCTTTGCCAAGGATGAGCTCTCCATCGTCGCCAAGGAAAACACGCTGACGATCAAGGGCGAGAAAGTCGCGAACGAGAACTCGAAATCCGAAGTGCTCTACCGCGGCATCGCCGCGCGTGCCTTCGAGCGCGCCTTCCAGCTTGCCGACTTCGTGCAGGTGAAGGACGCCTCGCTCGAGAACGGGCTGCTTCACGTCGACCTCGTCCGCGAGATTCCCGAGGCCAAGAAGCCGCGCCAGATCGCGATCAACGCCGGCGCCAAGGCGCAGGTGATCGAGAACTCCGCCGCGCAGGCCGCCTGAGCCAGGCGACCAAACCCAGCGACGTCCAGGTTGCGAAAACGCCCCGGTGCCCCGGGGCGTTTTTTTCGTTGCAATGCATCACAGAGCAGTGATGGCGTAACACCGTCGCCTCGCTCTCCGTCCTTTGGGCATCGAACCAAAAACACGGAGAAGATCATGTCACTCTGGCGCAGCCTTTTCGTCGCCGCGAGCCTTTTGGCCGCTCCTCTCAACCTCGCTCATGCCCAGACACCGCAGACGGTCAAAGCGAAGAACGTCGTGTTGGTGCACGGCGCCTGGGCCGACGGCTCGAGCTGGTCGGAGGTGATCCCGATCCTGCAGGCTGCAGGCCTGCATGTGACCGCCGTGCAGAATCCGCTGTCCTCGCTCAGCGACTCCGTCGAGGCGACCAAGCGGGCGCTGGCCGAGCAGGACGGGCCGACGGTGCTGGTCGCGCATTCCTGGGGCGGCACCGTGATCAGCCAGGTCGGCACCGACCCGAAGGTCACCGGCCTCGTCTACGTCGCCGCACGCGCGCCCGATGCGAACGAGGATTTCGTGGCGTTGTCGAAGCAGTTTCCGGCCGGGCCGGCGCGCGCCGGCATCGTCGAGCGCGACGGCTACACCAAGCTCTCGGAAGAGGCCTTCCTGAAGTACTTCGCCAACGGCGTGAAGCCGGCGCAGGCCAAGGAGCTCTACGCCGTGCAATGGCCGACGGCGGCCTCGATCTTCGCCGGCCGCACCACGGAGGCGGCCTGGCGCTCCAAGCCGAGCTGGTACGCGGTGTCGAAGAACGACTACACCATCAACCCCGATTTCGAGCGCTTCCTCGCCAAGCGCATGAACGCCACCACGATCGAGCTCGATGCCGGCCACCTCTCGCTGGTGTCGCATCCGAAGGAGGTGGCGAATCTGATCCTGGATGCGGCGGGCTATCCGCGGAGCTGAGGCGCAGTCAGTTCACGCAAAAGCGCCCGAGAGATTCTCGGGCGCTTTCCGTTTGCTGAGGCCTAATCCAGCCCCAGTGCGGCTGGCATCTCCTGCGTCGGCAGGATGGTCGGAGCCGGCCGGGCCTGACCGACGGTTGGTGCGATTGCTTGCGGGGCGGCCTCGGCCGGCTTGGCTTGCACCACGGCGGCCTGCTGCGCCGGCTGGGCCTGCACTGCCTGAGCCTGCTGCGCAGTGGGCGCGGCCGGCTTCGCGGCGACCGGCGTCTCAGCGCGCCGCGGGGCGGCCTTCGGCAGCGGCACGGCGCGGCTTGCCACATGCGGGATCGACGCCGGCGGGCGCGGCGGGCCGCCGCGGACCACGGTCGGCGGCAGTGCGGTTTGCGGCCCGTAGGGCGCGACCGCGCGCTCGTCATAGGCGGGCGCCATGCCATAGGCGTCAGGGGCGGGCATGAAGCGGATGATCCGCCCGTCGCGGGCGTCGATCACCAGCCGGCCATCGTCGCCGTTTCTGTCGATCACCGCGATGGTGTAGACGCCGCCGCGCAGGCGCGGAATGCCGAGCGGCGAGAAGCCGTTTTCGCGCAGCACGGCGTAAACCTCGGTCGGCGGCAACAAGGCCAGCGCAGGGCCGCGCTCCTCGTAGCCATAACCGTAGCGCGGCGGCGGGGCGGCTTCCGGCGGCGCATAGGGCCCGTCGAAATCCGAGACCGCGATGACGGCCCCTCTGGCGATACCGCTCGCGGGAACCTGGGCCTGCCCCGCACTGGCACCCAGCGCCAGCACGGCGGCGGCCACACATCCTGTGAAAAACTTCATGATCCAGACGCTCCTGTCAGGCCCTCCGGTGGCCGCCCTCTTTCGCTTCTCGCGGCGTGGCGCGCCTTCCGAAGGGTTGATCCGAAGCTTCATTTGGGATTTCGGCGCCGCCGGGGCCGGATCAGGGCGTGTTTGCCTCAAAACCGGGGCTGCGCAACTTTTGGAAAGCGATCGATTGACTTCTGCGGAATCGGGACTTCCGCGCGCTTGTGTGCTAGACAAAAATTTGGCAAGGTGATGGTTAGGACAGGAAGACTGTCTCAATTTTGCCTGCGGTTCCGGCATAGGGATTGCAGCGAGAACTGGTGCTCTCGAGCGCCGGCAAGGTACCAGGCAAAGCCGTTCTCGGGGACGAAGAACGCCTAGGCCTGAATTTAAGAAAATGCGGCTCGCAGAGGACGAGCGGTGGCCCAGGAGCGGGTGCCGCGGGACGCCCAAGGTGCGCCGAAGATGGCGGTGAGGCAGCTTGCCGCATGGAGAGGACAGGAACAATGAACGGGTCGCAATTCGAGCGCGCAAACATCGTGGCAGAAGAGCTGTCGGCGACGGTCGCCTCGAAAACGACCGATCCGATCACCTCACCGATTCAAGAGCACAATTCGCGCCCCAAAGCCGAAGGCCTGTACGATCCGAGCCTGGAGAAGGACTCTTGCGGCGTCGGCTTCATCGCCAACATCAAGGGCAAGAAGTCGCACGAGATCGTCTCGGACGCGCTGAGCATCCTCTGCAACCTCGAGCATCGCGGCGCCGTCGGCGCCGACCCGCGCGCGGGTGACGGCGCCGGCATTCTGGTGCAGATCCCGCACGCCTTCTTCAGCCGTAAGGCCTCCGAACTCGGCTTCAAGTTGCCGGCGCCCGGCGAATACGCCATCGGCGCGTTGTTCATGCCGCGCGACACCGCCTGGCGCAACGTCATCAAGAGCATCGTCGCCGACCAGATCAAGGAAGAGGGCCTGACCCTGCTCGGCTGGCGCGACGTGCCGACCGACAATTCCTCGCTGGGCGTCACCGTGAAGCCGACCGAGCCCGCCTGCATGCAGGTGTTCATCGGCCGCAACGGCACCGCCAAGACCGAGGACGAGTTCGAGCGCCGGCTCTACATCCTGCGCAAGTCGATCTCGCAGGCGATCTACCAACGCCGCGACCGCGGCCTCGCCGGCTATTACCCGTGCTCGATGTCCTGCCGCACCGTGATCTACAAGGGCATGTTCCTCGCCGACCAGCTCGGCAAGTACTATCCCGATCTGCACGAGAAGGACTTCGAGAGCGCGCTGGCGCTCGTGCACCAGCGCTTCTCGACCAACACCTTCCCGGCCTGGTCGCTGGCGCATCCCTACCGCATGATCGCGCATAACGGCGAGATCAACACGCTGCGCGGCAACGTCAACTGGATGGCGGCGCGCCAGGCCTCGGTCAGCTCCGAGCTCTACGGCAAGGACATCAACCGGCTTTGGCCGATCTCCTATGAAGGACAGTCGGACACCGCCTGCTTCGACAACGCGCTCGAATTCCTGGTGCAGGGCGGCTACTCGCTGCCGCACGCCGTGATGATGATGATTCCGGAGGCGTGGGCCGGCAATCCGCTGATGGATGAGAAGCGCCGCGCCTTCTACGAATATCATGCCGCGCTGATGGAGCCGTGGGACGGCCCCGCGGCGATCGCCTTCACCGACGGCCGCCAGATCGGCGCCACCCTCGACCGCAACGGCCTCCGGCCCGCGCGCTATCTCGTCACCAAGGACGATCGCATCGTCATGGCGTCCGAGATGGGCGTGCTGACGATCCCAGAGGACCAGATCATCACCAAGTGGCGGCTGCAGCCGGGCAAGATGCTGCTGGTCGACCTCGAGCAAGGCCGCCTAATCCCGGACGACGAGATCAAGGCTTCGCTCGCCGCCAGCCATCCCTACAAGGAGTGGCTGGAGCGGACCCAGATCGTGCTGGAAGACCTGCCGAAGGTGCCGACCACGGGCGTGCGCTCAAACCTGTCGCTGCTCGACCGCCAGCAGGCGTTCGGCTACAGCCAGGAAGACATCACCCTCCTGATGACGCCGATGGCGGCCACGGGCGAAGAAGCCGCAGGCTCGATGGGCAACGACACGCCGATCTCGGCGCTGTCGGACAAGGCCAAGCCGCTGTTCACCTACTTCAAGCAGAACTTCGCGCAGGTCACCAACCCGCCGATCGACCCGATCCGCGAAGAGCTGGTGATGAGCCTGGTCTCGATCATCGGGCCGCGGCCGAACCTGTTCGACCTGCAGGGCATGGCCACGACCAAGCGCCTCGAAGTGCGCCAGCCGATCCTGACCGACGCGGACCTGGAAAAGATCCGCTCGATCTCGGAGGTGGCGGAGTCGCACTTCAAGTCGCGCACGCTGGACACCACCTTCCACGCCGGTCTCGGCGCGGCGGGCATGGACCAGGTGCTCGACGAGCTCTGCGCGCGCGCCGAAAGCGCGGTGCGCGAGGGCGTCAACATCATCATCCTGTCCGACCGCATGGTCGGCACCGACCGCGTGCCGATCCCATCGCTGCTCGCCTGCGCCGCCGTGCATCATCACCTGATCCGCACCGGCCTGCGCACCTCGGTCGGCCTCGTCGTCGAATCCGGCGAGCCGCGCGAAGTGCATCACTTCGCCTGCCTTGCCGGCTACGGCGCCGAAGCGATCAATCCGTACCTCGCGTTCGAGACCATCACCGCGATGAAGGACCGCCTGCCCGGCTCGCTCGACGACTATGAGATCGTCAAGCGCTACATCAAGTCGATCGGCAAGGGCCTGCTCAAGGTGATGTCCAAGATGGGCATCTCGACCTATCAGTCCTATTGCGGCGCGCAGATCTTCGACGCGGTCGGCCTCAAGGCCGACTTCGTCGCCAAGTTCTTCGCCGGCACGCACACCCGCGTCGAGGGCGTCGGCCTTGGCGAAATCGCCGAGGAAGCCGTGCGCCGTCATGCCGACGCGTTCGGCGAGGCGCAGGTCTACAAGACCGCGCTCGATGTCGGCGGCGAATATGCCTATCGCAGCCGCGGCGAGGACCATGCCTGGACCGCGGAGTCGGTGTCGCTGCTGCAGCACGCCGCGCGCGGCAATTCGCAGGAGCGCTACCGCGCCTTCGCCAAGATCCTCAACGAGCAGTCGGAGCGCCTTTTGACGCTGCGCGGCCTGTTCCGGATCAAGAACGCGGAGGAAGAGAAGCGCAAGCCTGTGCCGCTCGACCAGGTCGAGCCGGCCAAGGAGATCGTCAAGCGTTTCGCCACGGGTGCGATGAGCTTCGGCTCGATCTCGCGCGAGGCGCACACCACGCTCGCGATCGCCATGAACCGGATCGGCGGAAAGTCGAACACCGGCGAAGGCGGCGAGGAAGCCGACCGCTTCAAGCCGATGCCGAACGGCGATTCCATGCGTTCGGCGATCAAGCAAGTCGCCTCGGGCCGCTTCGGCGTCACCACGGAGTATCTCGTCAACTCCGACATGATGCAGATCAAGATGGCACAGGGCGCCAAGCCCGGCGAAGGCGGCCAGCTGCCCGGCCACAAGGTCGACGCGACCATCGCAAGAGTCCGGCACTCGACGCCGGGCGTCGGCCTGATCTCGCCGCCGCCGCACCACGACATCTACTCGATCGAGGACCTGGCGCAGCTCATCTACGACCTCAAGAACGTCAACCCGACGGGTGACGTCTCGGTCAAGCTCGTCTCGGAGATCGGCGTCGGCACTGTGGCCGCAGGCGTTGCCAAGGCGCGTGCCGACCATGTCACCATCGCGGGCTTCGAGGGCGGCACGGGTGCTTCGCCGCTGACCTCGATCAAGCATGCGGGATCGCCGTGGGAAATCGGGCTCGCCGAAACCCACCAGACCCTGGTGCGCGAGCGGCTGCGCAGCCGCATCGTGGTCCAGGTCGACGGCGGCTTCCGCACCGGCCGTGACGTCGCGATCGGCGCGCTGCTGGGCGCCGACGAGTTCGGCTTCGCCACCGCGCCGCTGATTGCGGCCGGCTGCATCATGATGCGCAAGTGCCATCTCAACACCTGCCCGGTCGGCGTCGCGACCCAGGACCCTGTCCTGCGCAAGCGCTTCACCGGCCAGCCCGAGCACGTGATCAACTACTTCTTCTTCGTCGCGGAGGAAGTCCGCGAGATCATGGCTTCGCTCGGCTTCCGCACTTTCAACGAGATGGTCGGCCAGGTGCAGCTGCTCGACCAGACCAAGCTGGTCGCGCATTGGAAGGCCAAGGGGCTCGACTTCTCCAAGCTCTTCGTCAAGCAGAAGGAAGAGAAGGGCCAGAAGATCTATCACTCCGAGCGCCAGAACCATCATCTGGAGGCGGTGCTCGACCGTACGCTGATCGAGAAGGCGCAAGCAGCGCTCGACCGCGGCGCGCCGGTGAAGATCGAGGCCGCCATCAACAGCACCAACCGCTCCGCAGGCGCGATGCTGTCCGGCGCGGTGGCCAAGATCTACGGCCATGCCGGCCTGCCGCACGACACCATCCATGTCAGCCTCAAGGGCACCGCGGGCCAGGCCTTCGGCGCCTGGCTCGCCCACGGCGTCACCTTCGAGCTCGAAGGTGAAGGCAACGACTATGTCGGCAAGGGCCTCTCAGGCGGCAAGATCATCGTCAAGCCGCCGAGGAACTCGGCCATCGTGCCGGAAGAGAGCATCATCGTCGGCAACACCGTGATGTACGGCGCGATCGAGGGCGAGTGCTACTTCCGCGGCATCGCCGGCGAGCGTTTTGCCGTGCGTAACTCGGGCGCGGTCGCCGTGGTCGAGGGCGCGGGCGATCATTGCTGCGAATACATGACCGGCGGCATCGTGGTCGTGCTCGGCAAGACCGGGCGCAACTTCGCGGCCGGCATGTCCGGCGGTATCGCCTACGTGCTCGACGAGGCCGGCGACTTCGACAAGCTGTGCAACCTCAGCATGGTCGAGCTCGAGCCGGTGCTGTCGGAGGAGCTGATCAACGCCGGCACCTATCACCATGCCGGCGACCTCGAGGCGCATGGCCGGGTCGACGTGTTCAGGAACCTGCTCGCCTCCGACGTCGAGCGGCTGCACGTCCTGATCTCGCGCCACGCCAAAGCCACCGGCTCCAAGCGCGCCGCCGACATCCTTGCCAATTGGAAGGACTGGCTGCCCAAATTCCGCAAGGTGATGCCGGTCGAGTACCGGCGCGCGCTGCGCGAGATGGCGGCCAACGCGGACGCCGAGCCGAAAATCGCGATCGGGGCGTAAGGCATTACACCTCGTCATTGCGAGCGAAGCGGAGCAATCCAGAATCTCTCCGCGGAAAAAAGACTGGATTGCTTCGTCGCTTCGCTCCTCGCAATGACGGTGAGGAAACAACAAGACGAATTTAAGCGGCAGGGACTTCGGGTTTAATGGGCAAGATCACGGGTTTTCTGGAAATCGAACGGCACGACCGCAAGTACATCCCGGTCGCCGAGCGCGTGAAGCATTACAAGGAATTCGTCGTTCCGCTCTCCGAGAAGGAGGTGCGCGACCAGGCCGCGCGCTGCATGAATTGCGGCATTCCCTATTGCCACGGCACCGGCTCGGTCGCGCCGGGCACGCCGGGCTGTCCGGTCAACAACCAGATTCCCGACTGGAACGACCTCGTCTACCAGGGCAATTGGGAAGAAGCCTCGCGCAACCTGCATTCGACCAACAATTTCCCGGAGTTCACGGGGCGCATTTGCCCGGCGCCGTGCGAGGCGTCCTGCACGCTCAACATCGACGACAACCCCGTCACCATCAAGACCATCGAATGCGCGATCGTCGATCGCGCCTGGGACAATGGCTGGCTCCAGCCGGAAGTCGCGACTGTGAAGACCGGCAAGAAAGTCGCGGTGATCGGCTCGGGTCCGGCCGGCATGGCCTGTGCGCAGCAGCTGGCGCGCGCCGGCCACGACGTCCACCTCTACGAGAAGTACGCCAAGGCCGGCGGCCTGCTGCGCTACGGCATCCCCGACTTCAAGATGGAGAAGGGCGTCATTGACCGCCGCGTGGCGCAGATGGAAGCCGAAGGCGTCACCTTCCACTACAACAGCCATGTCGGCGCTGAGGGCAACGTCGATCCGCGCGAGATGCTCAACGAGTACGACGCCGTGGCGCTGACCGGCGGTGCGGAAGCCCCGCGCGACCTGCCGATCCCCGGCCGCGAGCTCGCCGGCATCCACTACGCCATGGACTTCCTGCCGCAGCAGAACCGCCGCGTCTCCGAGGAGCCGCTCGGCGGCGTCCAGGAAATCCTGGCCGGCGGCAAACATGTCGTCGTCATCGGCGGCGGCGACACCGGTTCGGACTGCATCGGCACCTCGCTGCGCCAGGGCGCGCTGTCGGTGACCCAACTCGAGATCATGCCCGCTCCCCCTGAGCGCGAGAACAAGGGCCTGACCTGGCCGAACTGGCCGCTGAAGATGCGGACCTCCTCGAGCCAGGCCGAAGGCGCGGTGCGCGAATACGCCGTGCTGACCCAGAAGTTCTCGGGCGAGAACGGCCAGGTCAAGAAGCTGCACTGCGTCCGCGTCGACGACAAGTTCAAGCCGATTGCCGGCACCGAGTTCGAGCTCGATGCCGAGCTGGTCCTGCTCGCGATGGGCTTCGTCCATCCCGTGCACGAGGGCCTGCTCAAGCTGCTCGCGGTCGAGCTCGACCCGCGCGGCAACGTCAAGGCCAACACGTTGGACTACCAGACCTCGCGCCCCAACGTGTTCACCGCCGGCGACATGCGGCGTGGGCAATCGCTCGTCGTGTGGGCGATCCGCGAGGGCCGGCTGTGCGCGCGGTCGATCGATACGTTCCTTATGGGGAAGACGGATTTGCCGCGCTGAGATGTCATTCCGGGGCGCGCGAAGCGCGAGCTATGGTGCGCAATTGCGCACCTGAGAATCCATTCATCACCAACCCAGACGCCCGATGGATTCCGGGCTCGCGCCAAGTGGCGCGCCCCGGAATGACAATTGGAGAGAGCCGTGCCTTTCGGCTTCGTCTCGTGCGACGCGCTAACAAGCGCCTCAATTCTGCAGCCTCACCCCGAGCAGCACCACCGTGCCCTGCGAGCTCGAGCCCGGCTGGCTCGAATTCAGGATGTCGTGGCGCAGCGTGCCCTTGACCCAGATGTTGCGGTTGAGCTTGTAGATCAAATTGCTTTCGAACGAGTAGGTCTTGTCGTTGCGGTTCTGGCCCTGGTAGTCGAGCGTGCCGTAGGTGAACTTGCCGACCGCGGTGAGCCAGCGGCGGAAGTCGTGGTCGACTTGGGCGGAGTAAGTGCGCACCAGGACGCCGGATGAGCCGGGGACCGTGGTCTCCGATATCTGCGTGTCGGTGAAGAACTTTACCGTGGTGAGGCCGCTGGCGCTCCAGATCAGCGAGCCCGTGGTCAGAAACCCTGCGAGCTGGCTGAGGCGCGGATCGGTGTAGCTGCGCGCGGAATAGCCGACCGAGATCTCGCCGGTGAGGATGCGCGAGAACTCGAAGGACGAGCCGACCTTGGCATAGCCGCCGTTGGAATCGCGGAAATAGCCGTTGCGGTCGGAAGCCTGGTCGTGGACGCGGGTATCGCCCTGGATCTCGACGAAGGGTTTTAGGCCGGGCTTGAGGTCGTAGGAGAAGCGGCCGACGCCGCCATATTGGTTGAAGTTGCGGTCGTCGTTGCTGAAGGTCGAGCCGTCGGTGAGCTTGGAATCGGTGTAGGCGGTGCGATCGATGGTGGCGCCGGCCGCGACCTGGAAGCGGTTGAAGGTCTGGTCGAAGCCGAGCGTCGTGCCATAGGCGGCGTAGACCGGATATCTCTGCAGGCCGGCCTGCACGTTGGGGCTGCCGGGATTGTCGGTGGCGAGCCGCAGGCGCAGCTGCGAGGTCAGCTTGAAATCGCGGGTGACGTCGAGCCGGCCATCGACATGGCCGTTGAAATCGGGACGGTTGGCCTCGACCGGCGACGGCGAGGCCAAGCCGTTGATCGTCGCCGGCATGTCGTTGGTGTAGCCCGAGAACGAGCCGCGTAGATCGGCGACCAGCGCGTGGCGCTCCCAACCCGACACCACGAGCAGATCGGGCGCGATGACATAGGCGGGCGAACCGACCGGTCTGTTGAGGCGCGTCGGATTGCTGTCGTAGCCGGCGGAGAGCTCGAGCCCGCCCTTGATCAGGAAGCTGCCGGCGTAATCGCCGACCGCACCGAACGGATCCTCGTCGAGCTTGAGACGACGGCGCAGCGGCTGGCCGGGCACGTTGCCCGCCATCGCCGCCGGCACCGGGACCTTGTGCGCCGTCTCGGACGGCGGGGGCGCGATGCGCGGCGGGCCCAGCGTCGTGGCCGGCGTTGCCGGCGGCGGTGGCGAGCCGGGACCGGCGGCGCGCTTCGGCTTCGGCTGGCCCGGATAGAGCTTGGGCTGCTGGCGCTTGCGGTTGAGCGAGTCGTAGCCGGAGCCGCTCGCGCCGGTGGCGGCCGGCAGGCCGTAGGTCGGGACCTGACCGACACGCGAGCTCGCCGGCGCCTGCTGGCGCTGGCGCGGGTCGGCGTTGGGATCAGGCAGTTTCGGCAAGGCATCGGAGGGCGCCTGGGGTACGCCGGCGGTGCGGCGGGTCGGCAGCGTCTCGGGCGAGGCGAAGGCGCCGCGGTTGGGATTGAACAGGTCGGGCGTGAGCCCCTGGGCCGCCGCCGGGCCGCTTGCGAGGGTGGTCAGCGCGAGGCACGGCAAAGAGGCGCGCAGGAAATGCGCGACCTTGCTCCGGCCCCTGCCTGGAGACGACCCCACGATGGAATTACCCCAACGAAATCAAACACTTTCTCGATCATCCCCGCCGACTGGCGAGAACCATCGTTAATGGAGTTAAAACAATTATGGTTAATGACCGGTTGAGGGCATCCGGCCGCGCGTCGCCTCGCTGATCGGGGCGTGCTAAGCAGGCGCCAATGGGGAACGCCCCTCCTCCCTGGACCCGACCATGCCGAGCTCGAAACCGCTGATGACCCAATCATCCGGCTCCATTCCCGATAGCGTCGAATCCGCGCTCCGCACGCTGGAGACGGAGAGCGGCGGCATCAATGCGCTCGCTAGCGCGCTGCGCGGCCCGCTGGGCGAGCCGTTCGCCAAGGCGGTCGAGCTGATCCGCAATGCCAAGGGCCGCGTCATCGTCACCGGGCTCGGCAAGTCAGGCCATATGGGCCGCAAGATCGCCGCGACGCTGGCCTCGACCGGCACGCCTTCCTTCTTCGTGCACGCCGCCGAAGCCGGTCATGGCGACCTCGGCATGATCACGCCCGACGACGTCATCCTGGCGCTGTCCTGGTCCGGCGAGCAGCCGGAGATGAAGAACCTCGTGAACTATTCGGCGCGCTTTGCGATCCCGATGATCGCGGTGACCTCGAGCGCGTCGTCCTCGCTCGGCCAGGCCGCCGACCTCGTGATCGAGCTGCCCAAGGCGCGCGAGGCCTGCCCGCACAATCTGGCGCCGACCACCTCGACGCTGATGCAGGCCGCGATCGGCGACGCGCTCGCGATCGCGCTGCTGGAGGGACGCGGCTTCACCGCGCTGGAGTTCGCGCATTTCCACCCCGGCGGCAAGCTGGGCGCGATGCTGAAATTCGTCCGCGACTACATGCGCACGGGCGCTGAGATTCCGCTCAAGCCGCTCGGCACCGAGATGTCGGAAGCCGTGGTCGAGATGTCGGCGAAGGGGCTCGGCTGCGTCTGCATCGTCAACGATGCGGGCGAGGCCGTCGGCATCATCACCGACGGCGATCTGCGCCGCCACATGCGGCCCGATCTGCTGACGGTGACCGTCGACGAGATCATGACGAAGCAACCCAAGACCGTGCCGCCCTCGATGCTCGCGACCGAGATGATCGAGGTGCTGAACACCCGCAAGATCACCTCGCTGCTGGTGACGGAAGCGGGCAAGGTGGTCGGGATCGTGCACCTGCACGATCTGCTGCGCGCGGGCGTGGCGTAGGGCGCCCAGCCCGCTTCACCCGTCATTCCGGGGCGCGCCACTTGGCGCGAACCCGGAATCCATTTCACCCCGAGGTCGCTGCCCGATGGATTCCGGGCTCGCGCTTCGCGCGCCCCGGAATGACGGTGAGGATGAGACGCTCCTCGCAATGACGGCCGCTAGAGCGGCGCCGGAAACCGCGCCGCGTTCTCCTCCAGCGGCAAGCGCAGCCCGTTCGCCAGATACGACACCGTGCGATAGAAGCCGCACAGCAGCATGATCTCCAGGATCTGCGCCTCGTCGTAATGCGTCGACAGCGCGGCGAACTCCTCGTCCGCGAGTGTCGCGCGATGATGCAGCGCGTCGACGGCTGCGATCAGCGCCTGCTCGGCCGGCGACCAAAGGGCCGAATTCGTATCACCCAGCACCGTCGCACGCACCTCCTCCGCGGTGAGCTTCGCCGGCCCGGCGAAGATCGCGACATGCACGCCCCATTCGTATTCGCATCCGTTCAGCGCACAGGTGCGGTCGATGACGATCTCACGCTGGCGCAGCGAGAGCGGCCCCGGATCAAGCAGCCCGCCCGCGCGAAACTTGTCCCAGGCGCGGTCATGGCCCGCCATCACCCGGAACAGCACCAGCGGCGGCGCACCGCGCATGATGCGGTCGAACTGCGCCTGGATCTCCAGGGGATAAGGCGGCGAGAGCGGGGCGATGCGCGGTGAGGCCTGGGACATGAGCGATTTCCATTGCTACATTTACCGTAGCACTACGCTACATTATCCGTAGCATGACGCAAGAGGTGACCATGGCGAAACGGGCGACAACAGCAGAACGCCGCGTCCGCGGCTCGCGCACCGGACGGCCGATCATGGCTTTGCTCGACCTGCTCGGCCGGCGCTGGGCCTTGCGGATCTTGTGGGAGTTGCGCGGAGAGCCCCTCACCTCGCGCGCCCTGCGCAGCGCCTGCGACGAGGCCTCGCCCACGGTGCTGCAGGCCCGGCTGACCGAGCTGCGCGAGGCGGGCTTCGTGGAGCTGGGCGACGGCGGAGGTTACGGACTGACACCGCTGGGCCGGGAATTGTGCGAGACCTTCATGCCACTGCACAGGTTTGCGGAGCGATGGAGAAGGTGAGCATCACTCGTTGCCACGCGCTGGTGTTCCTTCTCCCCTTGCGGGAGAAGGTGGCGCGAAGCGCCGGATGAGGGGTCTCTCTCCACGAACTCAGCTTAGCTATCGCGGAGAGACACCCCTCACCCGTCTCGCCGCTTTGCGGCGAGCCACCCTCTCCCGCAAGGGGAGAGGGGAAAAGTCCTCACGCCGCGGCGACCGTCAGGTTGGCGCCGTCGACCTGTACCACCTTCACCCGCGTGCCGGCCGGCGTATCGGGCCCAGCCACGCGCCATACCGTGTCGCCGATCCGCACGGTGCCGGTGCCGTCGATGATCGGCTTCTCCAGCGTGAACTCGCGGCCGAGCAGGGCTTCGCTGCGCTTGTTGAGGAACGGACTGGCGCTGGCGTCCGGCTTCGGCTTGGCCAGACGGCGCCAGACCGGCACGGCGGCGGCGGCGAAGATCGCGAACATCACGAGCTGGATCTGCCAGGAGATCGCAGCCGCGAACGAGATCAGGCCGACCAGCAGCGCAGCGAGCCCAAGCCAGAACAGGAAGATGCCGGGCGCCAGCACCTCCAGGGCCATCAGGATGAAGCCGAGGATCAGCCAGTTCCAGTTGCCGAGCGATACGAACATGTCGGTCATGACACGACCTCTGTGAATAGTCCCGTTACTGCTGCGGCACGGACGGCGGTGTCGGGCCCGACGACGGTACCGAGCCGCCGCGGCGGGCCGCGGCCACCGCGCTCTCCCCGAACGTGGCCTTCGCAATTTCGCCGATGCCGGCGAGCGAGCCCAGCATGCTCATCGCTTCGACCGGAAGCATGATGACCTTCTGGTTCGGCGAATCGGCCAGTTGCCCGAATGCCTTGATATATTTATCGGCGATAAAATAGTTTAGCGCAGCGACATCGCCCTTGGCGATGGCCTCGCTGACCATTTGCGTGGCCTTGGCCTCGGCTTCCGCCGACCGCTCGCGCGCCTCGGCATCGCGGAAGGCGGCCTCGCGGCGGCCTTCCGCCTGGAGGATCTGGCCCTGCTTGGCGCCCTCGGCGCGCAGGATCTCGGACTGGCGTTGGCCTTCGGCCGCGAGAATGTCGGCGCGCTTGACCCGCTCGGCCTTCATCTGCCGCCCCATGGCTTCGACCAGGTCGGCGGGCGGCACGATGTCCTTGATCTCGATGCGGTTGACCTTGACGCCCCAGGGCGAGACCGCGGCGTCGACCACACGGAGCAGGCGCTCGTTGATTTCGTCGCGGTGCGACAGCACCTGGTCGAGGTCCATCGAGCCCATCACCGAGCGGATGTTGGTCATGGTCAGCACCGTGATCCCCTGGTTCAGGTTGGCGACCTCGTAGCTCGCCTTGGCGGCATCGAACACCTGATAGAAGGCGACGCCGTCCACCGTCACCGTGGCGTTGTCCTTGGTGATCACCTCCTGCTCGGGAATGTCGATCACCTGCTCCATCATGTTGATCTTGCGCCCGACGCGATCGAAATAGGGCACGATCAAATTGAGCCCGGGGCTCAGCGTCTGGGTGTATTTGCCGAACCGCTCGATGGTCCAGTCATAGCCCTGCGGCACCGTCTTCACGCCGGCGACCAGCGTGACGATGACGAGCAAAACCAGAACAATCGCGAAAATGTCGAAGCCGCTCATATCTCCTCCAAGCCGGGACAAGACGTCAGGAAAAAGCCCTTTCCGGCGCTGTCATTGGTCGGGATCACGATCCTACCGGTTCAGCGGTCGCAATTCACGTCGGTATCGGAGCAATTCCACACAAGACGTACAGCAAGAGAACGGTCGCGATATGTATTTGCGACAGGCTCTTGAAAGCGCACGGACGCAGGCCTAAAGCGCGATGCGATCAGGATGAATCGTCATCGCGCTTTAGGTCATTGTTTGAGCATGATCTTTTCGGAAAACCGCTTCACACTTTTCCGGATCATGCTCTAGCAGCGGAAATTAACGAATTCGGGCGAGGCGTCCGTCACGGACGGGTTCATTCGATCACGTCATTCGCAATTGCAAGCAGGCCCGGGGAAAGCGTGATGCCGAACGCTCTCGCCGCCTTCAGGTTGAGCGCGAGCTCAAACTTGGTGGGATTCTGCACCGGCAGGTCGGCCGGCCGTGCGCCCTTCAGGATCCGATCGATATAGTCCGCGGCGCGGCGAAGCTGCTCGACGCTGTCGGTGCTGTAGGACATCAGCCCACCTTCGTCGACGAAGGTACGGCTCCAGAACACCGCGGGCACACGCGCCTGTGCGATCGCCGAGAGCAGTTGCGCGCGGTTGGCCATGGTGAAGAAGTCCGGCAGGACCAGGATGGCGCCGTCTTGCCTGGAAGCCAGCGCCCCGATCGAGACGGCGTCACGGACGGGCGCGGGCTCGACCGTCAGGCGCAGCGTCCGTGCGGCGTCCTCGATGGTGCGCAGCATCAGGGGCGCAAACGGCGCGGTGGCGGGATTGAAGACGACCGCAACGCGGGACACCTTCGGCGTGACCTGCGTCAGCATCTCCAGCCATTTGCCGGCCAGCGGACCATCGTAATCGGTAAAGCCGGTGAGGTTGCCGCCGGGATGCGCGAGGTTTTCGACAAAGCCCTGGCTGACGGGATCGGTGACGACGGCGAACACGATCGGGATCGTCGTGGTGCGCCGGCGCAGCTCTTCGACCGAGGGTGTGCCGACCGCAAGCAGGATGTCGGGCTTGAGCGCGATCAGCTCGTCGGCGAGCTGCGCGATGCGGGCGCGCTCGCCGACGCCGTTGCGCCAATCGATCTTGAGATTGTCGCGCTCCTTCCAGCCTTGGCCGGCGAGCGCTTCGACCAGGGCCATGCTGCGCGTCTGGCCGATCGCATCATCAGCAGCCGTGACCGAGAGCACGCCGAGCCGCCGTGTCGCGTTCGGCTGCTGCGCCAGGGCCGGGGCCGGCAGCGCCGCGAGCATCCCCAGAAGCGCCAGGCACCGGCGGCGGTTCATGGGACGCCCATCAGATCCAGCCCTGGAGCTCGCGCAGCACCAGGGTGCGGATCACGTCCATGCCCGGTCCGCTGTCGTTGAGGCAGGGGATCGCGGAAAACTGCTCGCCGCCATTGTGCTTGAAGATCTCCGCGTTCTCCTGCGCGATCTCCTCTAGCGTCTCCAGGCAGTCGGCGGAAAAGCCCGGCGTCACCACTGCGATGCGGCGCACGCCCTCTTTGGCAAGCCGCTCCATGGTCTTGTCGGTATAGGGCTGCAGCCACTCGTCGTTGCCGAAGCGCGACTGGAAGGTCAGCAGCAGCTTGGTCTCGTCCATGCCGAGCCGGCGGCGCAGCGCCTCGGTCGTCGCGATGCAGTGCTGCTGATAGGGATCGCCCTTGTCGACATAGGCTTTCGGCATGCCGTGGAAGGATGCCACGATCAGCTCCGGCTTGAAGGACAGCGTCGCCAGATGGCCCTCGATCGAGGCGGCGAGCGCCTCGATATAGGCTTCGTCGTCATAGTAGGGCGGCGTCACCCGCAGAGTCGGCTGGTTCCGCAGCTGCGCGAGCACGCGGAAGACTTCGTCGCAGACGGTCGCCGAGGTCGAGGCCGAATATTGCGGATAGAGCGGCACGGCCAGGATACGCTCGCAGCCCTTCGCGATCAGCGCGTCGATGCCCGACTTGATCGACGGATTGCCGTAGCGCATCGCCCAATCCACGACGACGTTGTCGCGGTCCGACAATGCGGCCGCGAGCTTGTCGCTTTGCGAGCGCGTGATGGTTTTCAGCGGCGACTCGTTCCGCTCATTGTTCCAGATCTTCTGGTAGTCGAGCGCCTTGGTGCGCGGACGGCTGCGCAGAATGATCCCGTTCAGCACCAGTTTCCAGATCAGGCCCTGGTCCTCGATGACGCGGGCGTCGCTGAGGAACTCCTTGAGGTAGACCCGCACGCCCGGAGCATCGGCCGTATCGGGCGTTCCGAGATTGATCAGGAGCACGCCGACGCGCGGTAGGGCGGATCGGGTGGCCGGTTTCGCGGTCTCGAGGGGGAGGACGCTGTTCATGACTGGTTGGGTCGCGCGTTGGTCCGAACTTGTCAAGATGAGCCGGGGTTCGCTAGGGTCGCACCCAAGCGGGGGGAGGCAGGATGACACTCGCGGAATGGTGCGTCTTCGGGGCGCTGCTGCTCTATCTGTCGACGATCGTCACGGTCAAATGGATCAGGTTTCGCCGCTTCGACAATTCCCGGCCGCGCGACCCCGCCTTCTATGAGGACGCCCTGTCGCAACGGGCGCTCGGCGCGCACCAGAACGGCATCGAGACGTTTCCGTTCTTTGCGTTCGCGGTGCTGCTCGCCGAATACAGGGAAGCGCCGCAGCGGCTGATCGACGAGCTCGCGGCGCTGTTCCTGATCGTGCGGATTGCCTATGTGCTGACGTATCTCGGCAACCGCCCGACGCTGCGCTCGATCCTCTGGAGCATCGGCTTTGCGATCAATCTCGGCATCTTCTTCATGCCGGCATTGAAGCGGTTTCTGCCGGTGTGAGCGGCTTCACGCCGAAAGATGGCGTTCTCGCGTTGCGATCAGTGCCCGCATTGATGCCGGGATCGTGACCGGACGATGGGTCTTCTGGTCGGTGTAGACCCAGACGATCTCGCCGGTCACCAGCGCATCCGTGCCACCCTTCACGAAAATCGCGAGCTCGAACACGAGACTTGAATTGCCGATCCGCGCCACGCGCGCGCCAACGTCGAGCTCCCAGTCGAACCTAACAGGCGCCTTGTACTCGATCAGCGATTTGACGACGTGGAAATCGATGCCGCTCGCCTTTGCATCCGCATATTGGTCGAAGCCGAGCGCGCGGAAATATTCGGTGATGGTAGTGTCGAAATAGGTCAAATAATGCGCGTTGAAGACGACGCCCTGGCCGTCGATCTCGGAATAGCGCACCCGGAACGGGTGGAAGAACCAGAAGTGTTCGCGCGACATCTATCGCCTCAAAAACACGTGGTCCGTTCGGCGGCGATGTAGCCGAACAGGAGGCCGACGCCGAACAGCAGGACCAGACTCGCGGCGCCGAACTCGATGCCGCGCATAAACAGCGCGCCACCGCCGTCGCGTCCGGCGCTGAGGCGGGCGGCAATGTCCTTGGCGGAGACGGCGACGACAGCAATGGCCGCCACCGTGATCGCGGTGCCCAACCCCATCAGGAATGTCGCGGCGATCCCTGCCCAGAACAGGCCCTGCGCCAGCGCGAACACCAGGACCAGGATTGCGCCCGAGCAGGGGCGGATGCCGACGGTCAGGATCGCAGCGAAGCCGCGCCGCCAGCCGCCGGGGCCGGCGAGTTCGCTTGGCGTGGGTCCGTGGGAATGGCCGCAATGCTCGTCGTGGACGTGGTCGTGCCCGTGGTGATGGTGAGCGTGGCCGTGATGATCATGGCCGTGATCGTGGTGATGATGATCGTGCCTATCACGATGATGGTGATGATCGTGATCATGGTCGTGCGGCACGCCTGCGATCGCCGGCACCGGCTGGGTGGCCTGAAGTGCGCCGATGAAGGTGCGGCCCTTGACCCAGACCAGGCGCAGGCCGAACAGCGCGATCAGGGCGTAGCTCGCTATCTCGATCACGCCTTCCGCCTTGCACATCGTCTTGGCCGTCGCATTCAGCACCCAGGCCGAGATGCCGACGATGAGGATCGCGACCACCGACTGCATCAGGGCCGAGGCAAAGGACAGCGCGATGCCGCGCCGCGCAGTCTCGCGGTTGGCGACCAGATAAGACGCGATCACCGCCTTGCCGTGGCCGGGACCGGCGGCGTGGAAGATGCCATAGGCGAACGAGATGAACAGCAGCGTCCACACCGCCGAGCCATCGGACTTCGCGGCGCGGATCGTCGCCGACATCTGGCGATAGAATTCCGACTGCTTGGCGAGCAGCCAGCCGATGAGGCCGCTCGCTTCAGGCTCGGCCGCCTGCGCTGGTCGCGGCGCACCGAACGGGTTTTGCGCGAGAAGATCATGAAGCGCGGCATCAGTCACGGCCACGACCAGCAGCACAGCGGCAGTGGCGAGCAGCCCGCGCGCAAGCGGAGAGAGTTGCGGCTTCAAGGGCAATCCACCGTGATCTTGTTGGCGAACATCATGCCGAAATTCGAGTTCTCGCCGTTCAGGAAGGTCTGCTCGTTGAGCTTCTGGGCGCTCGCGGTGCCGTCGTTCGGCCGTTCCAGCTTCATCTGGCACCCCGCGGGCGCACCGACCAGCTTGACCGGACTGTCCTTGGCCATCTGGAAGTCGATGAAGAAGGAACGATCGAACACTTCGAGCACCAGCTGCCTGGGCTTGACCGGGTTCTTCAGCGGCAGCGTGAAGTGCAGGGTCAGCACCGTGTCCTTGTAGTCCAGGAAATAGTCGACCGGCTCCTGGAACCGCTCCTTCTTGCCGTCGGCCTTGGCGAAGGTGAAGTAGGCGTATTCCTTCAGCGACTCGACGTTGGTCTGCGCCAGGGGCTTCAGCTCCTCGCTTGTGTACGCGCCCTTGGTCTTGCTCTCGAGCCCCTGCACCGCATAGGCCGAGAATATGTCGTCGAAGGTCCAGGCGTGGCGCACGCCGGTGACGCTGCCGTCGGCAGCATAGAGCAATTCGCTGGTCGCGGTGATCCAGACATGGGGATGCGCGCTCGCCGCACCTGATACGAGCGTCATCGCGGCGGCGAGCAGGCATCCGAACAGGGCGCGCATGCTCATCAGGCCGCCTTGGCGTCTTCGAGCAGGCCGCGGCGGCGGAGCAGCGCATCCGGCTCCGGCGGGCGGCCGCGGAACGCCTCGTAGGCGGCTTCCGGATCGACCGATCCGCCCGACGAATAGATGTCGTCGTGCAGGCGCTTGGCCACGGCGGGATCGAAGATGTCGCCGGCCTCCTCGAACGCGCCGAAGGCGTCGGCGTCCATCACCTCCGACCACATGTAGCTGTAATAGCCGGCGGCGTAATGGTCGCCGGTGAAGATGTGGCCGAACTGCGTCGGCCGGTGACGCAGCGCGATCTCCTCGGGCATGCCGATCTTCTCCAGCTCGCGTTTCTCGAAGGCGCGGACATCCTGCGCGGCGGCGGCCGGCTGGGTGTGGAATTCCAGGTCGACCAGCGCCGAGGAGACGAACTCGACCGTGGCAAAGCCCTGGTTGAATTTTCGCGCGGCGAGGAAGCGTTGCAGCAGGTCGTCCGGCAGCGGCTCGCCGGTCTGGTAGTGGCGGGCGAACTTCTGCAGCACCTCGGGCCGCTCCTGCCAGTGCTCGTAGAGCTGTGACGGCAGCTCGACGAAGTCGGTGAACACGGAGGTGCCCGACAGCGAGGGATAGGTCACGTTGGAGAGCATGCCGTGCAGGCCGTGGCCGAACTCGTGGAACAGGGTGCGGGCATCGTCGGGCGACAGCAGCGACGGCTCGCCGCCGGCGCCCTTGGCGAAATTGCAGATGTTGAGAACCAGCGGCGCGACGTCGCCGTCGAGCTTCTGCTGGTCGCGCAGCGAGGTCATCCAGGCGCCGGAGCGCTTGGACGGCCGGGCGAAGTAGTCGCCATAGAACAGCGCCTTGTGCTTGCCGCCCCTGTCCTTCATCTCCCAGACCCGGACGTCCGGGTGCCAGACCGGAACGTCCTTGCGCTCCTCGAAGGTGACGCCGAACAGGCGCGTGGCGCAGTCGAAGGCGGCGGCGATCATGTTGTCGAGACCGAGATACGGCTTGATCGCGGAATCGTCGAAATTGGCGCGCTGCAGACGCAGCTTCTCGGCGTAGAAGCGCCAGTCCCAAGGGGCGAGCTTGAAATTGCCGCCCTCCTCCGTGATCAGCGCCTGCATCTCGTCGCGGTCGGCAAGCGCGCGGGCGCGGGCCGGCTTCCAGACCCGCTCCAACAGGCCGCGCACCGCGTCCGGCGTCTTGGCCATGGAGTCCTCGAGCCGGTAGGCGGCGTAGGTCGGATAGCCCAGGAGCCCGGCGCTCTCCTCGCGCAGCTTCAGGATCTCGACAATGGTCGCATTGTTGTCATTGGCGTTGCCGTTGTCGCCGCGCGCGATGAAGGCCTTGTAGACCTTCTCGCGGAGGTCACGCCGGGCGGAGCTCTTCAGGAACGTTTCGACCGAGGAGCGCGACAGCGTGACGATGGCCTTGCCTGCCATGCCGCGCTCTTCCGCCGCAGCCTTGGCGCTGGCGACGAAGCTCTCCGGCAGGCCCTGGCGGTCGGACTCCCCGAGCTCCAGGAACCAGTCTTGCTCGTCGCCGAGCAGATGGTGGCTGAAGCCGGTGCCGAGCTGGGCCAGCCGCTCGTTGATCTCGGCCATCCGCACCTTGGCTTCTTCGGAGAGGCCGGCGCCGGCGCGGTGGAAGCGGGTGTAGGTGCGCTCCAAGAGGCGGAGCTGCTCGGGCGTGAGACCGAGACCCGCGCGGTTCTCGTGCAGATGGGCGATGCGGCCGAACAGCACGGCGTTCATCATGATCGGATTCCAGTGCCGCGCCATCCGCAAGGAGACCTCCTTGTCGATCTCCAGGATGGCCGGGTTGGAATGCGCCGAGACGAGGTCGTAGAAGACCGCCGCGACCTTGCTCAGGAGCTTGCCCGAGCGCTCCAGCGCCGTGATGGTGTTGGCGAAGTCGGGCGCCGCGGGATCGTTGGTGATCGCCGCGATCTCGGCGGCGTGGTCGGCGAAGGCCTGCTCGAAGGCCGGCAGGAAATGCTCCGGCTTGATCTCGTCGAAGGGCGGGGTCGCGAACGGCGTCACCCAGGCCTTCAGCAGCGGATTGGTCTCGGCGTCCGTAGTTTGGCGGGGTTCTGACATCACAAGTCCCGGATTTCGTGGCTCGATTGTTGCGGCCAGCTATAGCACGCGTGGGGCTTTTTTGGGCCGTTTGCCCTTGCCCCCAGCCTCCTTTTCGGGGAGATTGCGGCCCTCGAAGCCAGGACTCTCTGAAACCATGAACGCGCCTTCTTCATCGTCCCGCCAGATCGTCTGGTCCAGCGTCATCACCGTCATCAGCGCCGCCATCCTGATCGGCGCGGAGGTGTTCGGCGCGGCGTTTGCCGGCGGCTGGGCGCTCGCGATCCTGTTCGGGCTCGGCGACCAGGGCGCCCATAGCCTGCAGGCCGTGCTGTTCGCACTCGGCGTGCTCGTGATGACCGCCTTCATCCGCGGCGCTCAGCGCATCGAGCCCTTCACCAAGCGCGGCTGACGCGTCTCGCGCGTGGGCAGCACGCGCTGCGCGGCGAAAACTTAACGCGCGTTCATCTTCCGCGTCGCTCGCGCAACAGTGCGCAAGCAGATGTTAGGCAATCCTGTCCGCAGCCTAAAAAAATTCTTGCGAACCAGAGTCAAAACGCTTATGTGCGGACTTGCCCAATTTCGCACGTGCCTGTGGTCGTGTGTCAGTCGGTAGGTATCCGGACAAGAGGCCGGACAGCCGCCAAGGGGTGAAGAAGCCGAGGGGCTCTTCGGAAGTGCGGAAGTCGAGACTGAAACGTCGAGCGACCGAAGCAAACCCGGAGCGCCCAGCATCTCTCTCAAAGAGATGCCATGTCGAAGGTAACTTCGCTCTTTGCAACCGTGACTGGCAGCCGGAGGCGAACCGGCGCACCCCGCTCTCAACGGGGGACGCGACTTAAAGCAACGACGGATCGGGCTTTTTTGGTCTCTACCGGCAGTCCAACGCCGGCGCGGGCTACTGAAAAGGCTTGTCCTTCATTGCCAGGTGAGCGGGCGGGAAACTCTCCCAACCAATCCACGGCAGCACAGTCTGGTTTGAGTTTTTTGGCCCCAGCGCGCCTCCATCGCGCGATGCGGCCGAAGCACTCTCATCAGACGTCACGTTGATACGGCTCCCGTCGCTGGGACCGTTGGAGAGTGCCATGACCGAACGTATCCAGGAATTCCTGCGCAACCGCCGCAACGAAGGCCTCGACACCGAGCCGTGCCTCGTCGTCGACCTCGAGGTCGTGCGCGACAATTACCAGAGCTTCGCCAAGGCGCTGCCCGACAGCCGCGTGTTCTATGCCGTCAAGGCGAACCCGGCGCCGGAAGTGCTGGCCTTGCTGGCGTCCATGGGCTCCTGCTTCGACACCGCCACGGTCGCCGAGATCGAGATGGCGCTGGCTGCGGGTGCGACGCCCGACCGCATCTCCTTCGGCAACACGATCAAGAAAGAGCGCGACATCGCTCGCGCCTTCGCGCTCGGCATTCGCCTGTTCGCGGTCGATTGCGCCGCCGAGGTCGAGAAGATCGCCCGCGCCGCTCCCGGTGCAAAGGTGTTCTGCCGCATCCTCTATGACTGCGCCGGCGCCGAGTGGCCGCTGTCGCGCAAGTTCGGCTGCGACCCGGAAATGGCGGTCGAGGTGCTCGACCTCGCCAAGCGCCTGGGCCTGGAGCCGTGCGGCATCTCCTTCCATGTCGGCTCGCAGCAGCGCAAGGTGAAGGCGTGGGACCGTGCACTGGCGATGGCCTCGCAGGTGTTCCGCGACTGCGCCGAACGCGGCATCAACCTGTCCATGGTCAACATGGGCGGCGGCTTCCCGACCAAGTACCTGAAGGACGTGCCGCCGGTCGTCACCTACGGCCGCTCGATCTTCCGCGCGCTGCGCAAGCACTTCGGCAACCAGATCCCGGAGACCATCATCGAGCCGGGCCGCGGCATGGTGGGCAACGCCGGCATCATCGAATCCGAGGTCGTGCTCATCTCGAAGAAGAGCGATGAGGACGAGGTGCGCTGGGTGTACCTGGACATCGGCAAGTTCGGCGGTCTCGCCGAGACCATGGACGAGTCGATCCGCTACGCCATCCGCACCCGTCACGACGGCGCGGACATGACCCCGTGCGTGCTCGCAGGTCCGACCTGCGACAGCGCCGATGTGCTGTACGAGAAGACCCCGTATCCGCTTCCGGTGACGCTCGAGATCGGCGACAAGGTGCTGATCGAAGGCACCGGGGCTTATACGTCGACCTACTCGTCGGTGGCGTTCAACGGCATTCCGCCGCTGCGGACGTACCACATCTGATCCGCCTCTCTTTTCCAGAGGCCTGACGAACCCGGGAGCCGGTCCGCCGGCTCCTCATCCAACATCTCGATTTCTGACGACGTCTTGGACAGGCGTGCTGTGCGCACGCCGGTTCAAGCGGGGACTGACGTGCCATGACTGCTCCTCGGAAGCCGCAAGTTGCCCTCACCTCGAAAGCCGCTCCGTTCGTGATCCGTGCGGAACGTGCTGGAGACGTCGCGACGCGTGAAGCGCTGCTCGATGCCTGCTTTGGCGAGAACCGCCATGGCCGCACCTGCCAGCGCCTGCGCGACGGACGCGCGCCCGCTGCAGGCCTTGCCCTGTCGGCGATGCGCGAGGGCAAGCTCGTGGGAACCGTGCGGCTGTGGCATGTCAGCGCCGGAGGCAGGCCCGCTCTGGTCCTCGGACCGCTGGCGGTCGACCCTGCCTGCCGCGAGCTCGGGATCGGCGCCGCGCTGATGCAACAAGCGCTGGCTGCCGCCCGGGCGCGCGGGCATGGCGCCGTGATCCTGCTCGGCGATGCCCCCTATTACGCCCGCTTCGGCTTCACAGCCGAGAAGACCGCCGAGCTGTCGCTGCCCGGCCCGTTCGAGCGCAACCGCCTGCTGGCGATCGAGTTCACTGATGGCGCGCTTGATGGCGCCGCCGGGATGATCGTCCCGACCGGCGCGGCCCTGCCCAAACGGAGGTCGGTTCGCGCGCCTGAGGCGCACGCGGCCTGAGGGATCGCTCGTGTAGCGACGACCGCAGCCGCATTGAGCGGCAACGCCCTGCCGCGCCTGCGCGAGGCCCGTTCCTTTGGGGTTGCGCAGGCGCCGGAAACGCCCTTTAACCCCGCGAAACACCCCCTTCAGTCGAGGCCCATGACCATGTCCCGTCGCCTGATCTCCACCGGCTCCCCGCTCGAGAAGTCCGTCGGCTACAGCCGTGCCGTGATCGACGGCGAGTTCGCCTTCGTCGCGGGAACGACCGGCTATGACTACACCACGATGACGATGCCATCAGATGTCACGAGCCAGTCACGCAACTGCTTCAAGACCATCGCCGCCGCCCTGAAGGAGGGCGGATTCGAGATGGCCGATATCGTCCGTGCGACCTATTACGTGACCGACGCCAGCTATATCGATGCCCACTTCGCCGTCTGCGGCGAGGTCCTCGGCGACATCAGGCCGGCGGCGACCTTGCTGGTCGTCTCTGCCCTGGCGAGGCCCGAGATGAAGGTCGAGATTGAAGTCACCGCCAAGCGCCGCAGCATCTGACAAGCCCTGCAGCGCCTGATCCATCCCTCACTGCCAGCACGTTCCGGAGAATCCATCCCATGAGCCCTCCCTCGCAGATCTACGCGAAGATCACCGGCCCCATCGTCATGGTCGGCTTCGGCTCCATCGGCAAAGGCACGCTGCCCCTGATCGAGCGGCATCTGGACTACGACAAGTCGCGCATCACCGTGCTCGATCCCAAGGACGAGGGCCGCAAGGCGCTTTGCGAGAAGCACAATGTCCGCTTCATCCAGAAGGGGCTGACCAAGGACAATTACCGCGAGGTGCTGACCCCACTGCTCACCGAGGGCGGCGGCCAGGGGTTCTGCGTCAATCTGTCGGTCGATACCGGCTCGACCGACATCATGGAGCTCTGCAACGAGCTCGGCGCGCTCTACATCGACACCGTCAACGAGCCCTGGCTTGGCTTCTATTTCGATTCCTCGAAGGGTCCGGAAGCGCGCTCCAATTACGCGCTACGCGAAACGACGCTGGCCGCCAAGAAGGCGCGCCCCGCCGGCTCGACCACAGCCATCTCCTGCTGCGGCGCCAATCCCGGCATGGTCTCCTTCTTCGTCAAGCAGGCGCTGCTCAATGTCGCCGCCGATCTGAAGCTCAATGCACCCAGGCCGAAGACCAAGGGCGAATGGGCGGATTTGATGCGGCAGGCCGGCATCAAGGGCATCCACATCGCCGAGCGCGACACCCAGCGCTCGAAGAAGCCGAAGGAGCCGGACGTCTTCGTCAACACCTGGTCGGTGGAAGGCTTCCTGTCGGAAGGCATGCAGCCATCCGAGCTCGGCTGGGGCACCCACGAGAAATGGATGCCCGAGAATGCGCACACCCATGAAGCCGGCTGCGGCGCTGCCATCTATCTGATGCAGCCCGGCGCCAACACGCGCGTGCGCACCTGGTGCCCGACCCGCGGCGCCCAGTATGGCTTCCTCGTCACCCACAACGAGTCGATCTCGATCGCCGATTACTTCACCGTGCGCGATGCGTCGGGCAAGGCGATCTACCGGCCGACCTGCCACTATGCCTACCATCCGGCCGACGATGCCGTGCTGTCGCTGCATGAAATGTTCGGCCGCGCCGGGAAGATGCAGGAGAAGCACCACATCCTCGACGAGAACGAGATCGTCGACGGCATCGACGAGCTTGGCGTGCTGCTGTTCGGCCACGACAAGAACGCCTATTGGTTCGGCTCGCAGCTCTCCATCGAAGAGACCCGCGAGCTCGCGCCCTACCAGAACGCCACCGGCCTGCAGGTGACCTCCGCCGTGCTCGGCGGCATGGTCTGGGCGCTGGAGAACCCGAACGAAGGCATCGTCGAGGCCGACGAGATGGATTTCGAGCGCCTGCTCGAAATTCAGCTGCCCTATCTCGGCCCGGTGAAGGGCTTTTATACCGACTGGACGCCGCTGACGGATCGTCCGGGACTGTTCCCGGAGGACATCGACACCAGCGATCCCTGGCAGTTCCGGAATATTCTGGTGCGGTGAGGCGGGCTCTCTCCGCCCGTCATTCCGGGGCGCGCCACTTGGCGCGAGCCCGGAATCCATCGGGCGGCAGACTCTGCAGGTAAATGGATTCTCCGGTGCGCAATTGCGCACCGTAGTTCGCGCTTCGCGCGCCCCGGAATGACCGGAAAAACTACTTCTTCTCCATCGGCGGCGCGATCTTCTCGGCCGGGGCCGGCGGCAGCGCCGGTTTGGCCGCACCAGCCGCGCCCTGAGTCTGCGGATCCGGCCGTGCCGGCTCGGGGGCCGGCGTGGTCGGGCGATCACCGCCGGGCTTCGCCTCCGCGGGCACCTTGCTCTGTTCGTCGGACGGGGTGCCCTGGAGCGGGGGCGTCGCCTGCGCCAGCTGCATGCGGCTTTCGGCGCGGATTTGCGCTAGGGACATCACCGACACCGCAACGCCTGCTGCGAACAGCGCACCGGCGATTGTCAGGTTGAGCTTCAGTCTACGTTTGTCATCTCGGCCGGGCATGTCGATCACCGCCTTTGTTCGCGGAATCAACGAAACTGGGGCGCGCCGGTTCCGGAACCTGAAAACGCGCGGAACCCACCCGCACGCGCCAAAACGCCGCGCTACTCCGTCGTGCTGACTTCCCATGTTGCATGCCGGACGCCTGGCAGATGCTGCAGATCGGTCGCGACCGCGTTCAGCTCGTTCGGGTCGACCGCGGTCGCAACCAGCTTGGCGGCGATCTCCAGAATGCCCTCGCTGATCTCGGCGACTTCGATATCGGCCACGGCATATTTCGCCGCTTCGAGCTTGTCGACGAGGCGGTCACGCATGTCGGGCAAGGCGTCGGCCGCAACTGCGAGCTTGAAATAGTAGGTCGCCTCCAGCGCCTTCTCGTTCAGCGGGATGCGGTTGATGGCGTTGACCAGCGGGCGCAGCATGGTGTTGCCGGCGATGACGAACACGGTCAGCGCGGCCGCCTGTGCGATCATGTCGGCGCCCGCACAGGAGCCGACCGCGGCCGAGGCCCACAGCGTCGCCGCGGTGTTGAGCCCGCGCACATCCATGCCCTGCTTCATGATGACGCCGGCTCCCAGGAAGCCGATGCCGGAGACGACATAGGCGATCACCCGGACCGCGCCGTCGGCGCCATCCAGCTGCATGGCGAGATCGACGAAGGCGGCAGCGCCCACCGCGACCAGCACGTTGGTGCGCAGCCCCGCGGTGCGCTGACGGTATTGCCGTTCGGCGCCGATCAGCGTGCCCAGCACGAAGGCCGTGATCAGGCTGACCAGGGTGTCGCCAAAGTCGGCAAGCTGGAAGGTCGTCAGAAATCGCATGGTTCCCTATACGGCGGGAACCATGACAGATTAAAGCTCGAGCAGACCGCCGTCCCCATTTTCGTCGGCAAAGGCCAGCAGCGTGCCTTTGGCGTTCCAGGCGATCGCGGCCACCGGCGGCGTGCCATTGCGGCGGACCAGGATCTCCGCGCCATCCTCCAGACGGACCATCAGCACGGTGCCATCGCTGTAACCGGCGGCGAGGATGTCGTTCTTGGGATGACAGGCGACCGCGGAGACGCGCGCCTGCAGCGGCGCGAGCATCGCGGGCTCCTTGCCCATCGGACCGTCCTTGCTGCCGAACGGCCAGATGATCACCGTGTCGGCGCCCGACGTCGCCAGCCCCTTGCCGCCGGCGCTCCACGACATCGAGCGGACGCGGCCGGGATAGCCGGTCATGCGCATGTGCCTGTTGTCGGCGAGCCGCCAGCCGTGCAGCGCCGGCTCGTGCATGGCGGTGACCAGGAATTTGTTGTCGGGGCTGAAGGTGACCGCGTGATGCGAGCCGGCCCAAGGCAGGAATTCGGCCGATCCCGCCATGTTCGGAAACCACAGCGTCACGCCGTTGTAATGCGCGATTGCGAGCCGCAGGCCCTTCGGCGCGAAGGCAAGGCCGCCGACCGTCGAGGGCACGTCGATCGACTTCTCCTCAGCCTTGCCGCTCTTGACGGTCGCGGTCTTGCCGGCCGACCAGGCGAACGCGCCGTCGGCGTGCAGCGCCACCGCGTCGATCCAGCGCCGCTTGGGATCGGTGGCGAGCAGCGTCACCTCGCCCTTGGCATCGATCGAGACGACCTTGCCGTCGTCGCCGCCCATGACGAGGCGCTTGCCGTCGGAGGCGGTCGAGAGAATGCCGCCGCTATGCACGGCAACCGTGGTGATCTCGCAATTGGCATCGACGAATGCGACGTTCTCCTCGCCGCCGACGAAGGCGGCGCGATCCTTCAGGAAATGCACCGAGGTCACGGCCATGCCGAGCGCAATCGGCTGGACGCGGTCGGTGACGGAAACGATCGAAGCGGACTCGGGCGCTGGCGTAAACTCTTTCATCACGAGACGATGCAGCTCTCGAAACCCTTGCGGATCGCCTCTTCGGGCAATTCGCGGCCGATGAAGACGAGGCGGCTCTCGCGCGGCTCGCCCTCCTTCCACTTCCGCTGGTGGTTGCCCTCCAGCATCATGTGGACGCCCTGGAAGACGTAGCGATCGTCGTCGTCGAGGAAGGCGAGGATGCCCTTGGAGCGCAGGATCTTGCCGCCCTCGACCTGCACCAGGTTCTGCAGCCAGGGCATGAACACGTTGGGATCTAGCGGCTTGTCGGTCTTGAGCGAGAGCGATTGCATCTCCTCGTCGTGATAGTGCTTCAGGCCGTGGCCGTGATCATGGTGATGGTGATCGTGGCCGTGATGGTGGTGATGATCATGATCGTGGTCATGATCGTCGGCCTCCAGGAAGTCAGGCTCGATGTCGAGGATGCGGTCGAGGTCGAATGCGCCGCGGTCGAGCACGTCGGCCAGCGCCACCGCGCAGCGCTCGGTGCGATGCAGCTTCGCATAGGGATTGATGCCGCGGATGCGGGCCTCGACCTCGGCGAGCTCGCCCTTGTTGACGAGGTCGGTCTTGTTCAGAACGATGACGTCGGCAAAGGCGATCTGGTTCTTGGCCTCTGGTGCATCCTTCAAACGGTCGGACAGCCATTTGGCGTCGGCGACCGTCACGACCGCATCGAGCCGGGCGTTCTTCTGCACGTCCTCATCGACGAAGAAAGTCTGCGCGACGGGGGCGGGATCGGCAAGACCGGTGGTCTCGACGATGATGGCGTCGAACTTGCCCTTGCGCTTCATCAGGCCGTCCATGATGCGGACGAGGTCGCCGCGCACGGTGCAGCAGATGCAGCCGTTGTTCATCTCGAACACTTCCTCATCGGCGCCGATGATGAGGTCGTTGTCGATCCCGATCTCGCCGAATTCGTTGACGATGACGGCGTATTTCTTGCCGTGGTTCTCCGACAGGATGCGGTTGAGCAGCGTGGTCTTGCCGGCGCCGAGATAGCCGGTCAGCACGGTCACGGGAATCTTCTGGGAGGTCGCGTCAGACATAACAACTCCGGACTTCAAGGCTTTTTCGCGCGACGCGAGGCGGGGTGGCCCCTGCCCTAATGGTCAAGCGCGCTGGTCAGGGCCTTTATATTGTGCCTGACCATGTCAATGTAAGTGGGTGCAGGGCCCTTTTCGCCGGTCAAACCGTCCGAAACCAGGGTGCCACCGACCTTGGCGCCGGTCTCGGCGGCGATCCGCCGGATCAGGCGATCGTCGCTGATATTTTCAAGGAACACGGCCGGGATTTTCTGGGCCTTGATCTGGCCGATGATGGCGGCGATATCTCGCGCGCTCGGCTCGCTCTCCGTGGAGACGCCCCGGGGGGCGATGAACCGGATACCGTATTCGCTGGAGAAATAGCCGAAGGCGTCATGGGTGGAGATCACCTTGCGCCGCTCCGGCGGGATTTTTGCGACAGCGTCGCGGACCTCGCGGTCGAGGGCTTCGAGCTTTTCCAGATAGGCCTTGGCCTGGGCGCGGAAGAACTCCGCATCGTCAGGAACGGCCGTGGCGAGCGCGCTCGCAATGTCGGTGACGTAGATCTTGGCGTTCAGGATGGACTGCCAGGCGTGGGGATCAGCGGCCGAGCCCAGCTTCAGCGGCGCGATGCCGGCGCTTGCGGTGATCACCTTGGCCTTGCTCCCTGCGGATTGCACGAGGCGCGGCAGCCAGCCCTCCAGCCCGAGCCCGTTGACGATGACGAGCTTCGCCGCCGCGACCCGCTTGGCATCGCTAGGGGCCGGCGTATAGACGTGGACGTCGCCGTCGGGCCCGACCAGCGTCGTCAGGTTGATGCGGTCGCCACCGACATTACGGACGAAATCGCCGAGGATCGAGAAACTCGCGACGACGTTGAGCCGCTCCGCGGCCTCAAGCGGCGAGGCGATCAGCAACAGCGCACAAACCAGGATGAGCCGCATCGTCATGCTTCCAGATGCCGGCCGGGAAACAGCTGCCGGACGATGCCGCCGACGCGGCCGAACAGGACGGAGACGATGTAGAGCACCGTCGCTACCAGAATGATCGCGGGACCCGAGGGCACGCGGGTCTGGAATGAGAGCACGAGGCCGGCATAGCCGGAGACCCCGGCAGCAATGACGGCGATGCAGATCATCGCGGTGAGATCGCG
The DNA here is from genome assembly GCF_020193715.1 of Bradyrhizobium sp. IC4060. Classification (NCBI taxonomy): domain Bacteria; kingdom Pseudomonadati; phylum Pseudomonadota; class Alphaproteobacteria; order Hyphomicrobiales; family Nitrobacteraceae; genus Bradyrhizobium; species Bradyrhizobium sp. IC4060. The sequence continues at coordinate 646,885 of NZ_JADYVJ010000003.1, forward strand.
CGACCAGAACCTTGCGATGCCCGCAGGCAGGATCATCAGCCCCACCGCCAGCAGCGTGCCCAGCGCCTGAAAGCCGTTGACGAGGTTGATGACGACCAGCGCGAGGAAGGCGAGATGGGCGGGGCCACCGGCGCGGCTCACGGTGCGCAGGAACAGGGGATCGACGCTCTCGATCACCAGCGGGCGGTAGATCACCGCGAGCACCAGCAGCGTCACCGTGGCGTTGAAGGCGACCACCAACAGCGTCTGATCGTCCATTGCGAGGATGTTGCCGAACAGCACGTGCAGGAGATCGATGTTGGTGCCCTTGATCGAGACGATGGTGACGCCGAGCGCAAGCGAAGCGAGATAGAAGGTCGCGAGCGAGGCGTCCTCCTTCAGCCCGGTCGAGCGTGCGACCACGCCAGCGAGGATCGCGACGGCAAAGCCGGCGACCAGGCCGCCGGCCGTCATCGCGAACAGATTGAGGCCGGAGAGCAGGAAACCAACCGCCGCGCCAGGCAGGATCGCGTGCGCCATGGCGTCGCCGACGAGGCTCATCCGCCGCAGCATCAGGAACACGCCGATCGGCGCCCCCGCCAGCGCCAACGCGATCACCGCGGCGAGCGCGCGCCGCATGAACTCGAATTCGGTGAACGGACCGATCAGCGCGTCATAGAGCATCGGATATCAGGCCGCCCGCGAGCTGATATCATCGGCCGCGCAGGCCGCCGCGCTGTCGTCGAAGGCCTCGCACATTCGCATCGCGACCAGCAGATTTTCCGGCGTCAGCACCTCCGCCGTCGGGCCCCACGCGACCGGGCCGCGCGCCAGCACCAGCGTTTCGGCGAAGTGGTTGCGCACCATCTCCATGTCGTGCAGCGCGGCGAGCACGGTACGGCCCTCGCCGTGCCAGCGCTTCACCAGCGCGAGCAGATCGGCGGTGGTCTTGCTGTCGATGGCGTTGAAGGGCTCGTCGAGCACGATCAGGCTGGCATCCTGGAGCAGCACACGGGCGAACAGCACGCGCTGCATCTGACCGCCGGAGAGCGTGCCGATCGGGCGGTTCTCGAAACCGCTGAGGCCAACTGCTCCGATTGCCCGGAGAATCTTGTCGCGCGCGGCCTTGCCGATGCCGCCGAACAGGCCTGTGCCACGCCACAGCCCGGTGCCGATGAAATCGAACACCGAGATCGGGAAGCTGCGGTCGATCTCCGCGCTCTGCGGCAGATAGGCGATGTCGCGGGCGTCGAGCCCGCCGAGATGGATCGTCCCGTCGAGCGGCTTGAGGATGCCGACGATGCCGCGCAACAGCGTCGACTTGCCGGCGCCATTCGGGCCGATCACGGCGACCAGCGCGCCCGGCGCGACCTCGCCGCTGAGATGATGCACGGCGGGGTGCCGGTCATAGCCGAGCGTGACGTTGTGAAAGTGCAACGCTGCCATCGTCACCTCATCGCCAGCAAGACGATGCCCCACAGCACGGCACAGACCGCGAGCGCGGCCGCGAGACGGCCCGCCATGGTCATGCGCAGGATCGACCAAGGCGCGGTCTGGGTCGGATGCGGCGACGTCGCATCGTGGACATGGGCGTGGGCGTGATCGTGCCCGTGCGAATGTCCATGGCCGTGACCATGGGAATGGCCATGAGCATGGTCGTGCTGGTGGGCGTGGGACGCGGCGGGAGCCATTTGCGGACGTTATATTATAACATTACGCCTGTCCACGGCGGGACTGACATCGCGGCTCAGGGCTTGCCGATCACCATGGCGATGGCGGCTGCCACGAATGGGAACGGCACCGAGACGGCGCAGCGGAACCAGACGAAACGGGCGGGCATGAACGGGATCTCCCACAAGATCACCCGCTGGAAGGCGAACAGCGCCCAGGCGACGACATAGGCAACCACCTGCGGCACCCCGCCCCCCGACTTCAACGCCACGGTGCCGATGGAGAAGCCGACCACGGGACCGCCGGGCGTGGCGGCGCCGGCGACCACGGCGGTGGCAACCCCGAGCCAGCCGCTATCAGGGCCGAGCCAGCCGGTGATCACCTCTTGCGGGATGATAGCGGCGATGTAGCCGGAGCCGATCACGCCAAGCGCAATCCGCGGCACGATGTTGACGAAATCCATCGTGCCTTCGCGCAGCGAGGCCACGAACACCGGGCGCCCACGACGAAAGGCGATCAGCCCGACGCCGAGCACCGAGCCCCACAGCAGGATGTCGATCAGAAGCGCTGCGCTCAACTCTCGTCGTCCTTCGCGAGCGGCTTCGGATAGAGCCTGACATAGACGAAGCGGCCGAGGGCGCCGGCGAGCACCGGCAGCGGCAGCGAGATCACGATCCGCCACAGCGTGAAATCGGTGCCCATGATCGGGATTTCCCAGGCGACCGCCCGGCCATAACCGATCAGCGTCCAGCTCACGACCATGGCTATGGTGGCGCCGAAATCGGCGCCGACCGCGAGCAGTGCGCTCGCGACCGGATAGGCGGTGAAGGGACCGCCGGGCAGAATCGCGCCGAAGGCGGTGCCGATCAGCAGGCCCATCAGGCCGGATTTCGGCCCGAGCGAGCGCGAGACCTTCTCGTGCGGCAGGATTTCCGAGATAAAGGCGCCGAGCAGGCAGCCGGCGAGCACGCGCGGCAGGATGCCCGAGAACAGCGAGAGATCGTGGGTGAGGATGTCCAGAACGCCGTCAGTGCCGTCCCGCCGCCAGACCAGTGCAGCACTCACCGCCACCAGAGCTGCGATGATGACGGTCGACCAGCCGATCGGCTTGCGGACCCGGCCCGGCCGCGGCTCGGATTCCGCGTCGCCGCCAGGCACCGGATTGTTCGGGGAAGGTTCTGACAACGGGCTGGGTCGCTCGAGGGTGATGCCCGTTTTGATTAAGGGCGGTGTTCCCCCGATGCAAACGGTGTGACGACAGACCCATGCGCGCGCCACGCAGGGCAATTCCGCACAGCAAAAAGGCGGTCGCGCCTGCGACCGCCTTTGTTTCTGTCATTCCGGGGCGGCGCGTCAGCGCCGAACCCGGAATCCATCGGGCGTCACCCGAGCAGACAAATGGATTCCGGGCTCGCGCTTCCCGCGCCCCGGAATGACACCTGTCACGCCTTCTCGAACAGGGACTCCACGTATTCCCAGTTCACGAGGTTCTCGACGAACGCCTTGAGATAGTCGGGACGGCGATTGCGATAGTCGATGTAGTAAGAGTGCTCCCAGACGTCGCAGCCGAGGATCGGTGTGGCGCCGTGCACCAGCGGATTCTCGCCGTTCGGGGTCTTGGAGATCTCGAGCTTGCCGTTCTTGACCTGGAGCCAGCACCAGCCGGAGCCGAACTGGCCGACGCCGGCCGCCTGGAAGTCGGTCTTGAACTTCTCGAAGCCGCCGAGGTCCTCGTTGATCTTCTTCTCGAGCTTGCCCGGCAGCTTGGTGCCGCCGCCATTGGGCTTCATCCAGCTCCAGAAGTGGATGTGGTTGTAGTGCTGGCCGGCGTTGTTGAACACCGCGGGGTTCTTGCCGAACGAGCCCTTGACGATCTCTTCAAGGGACTTGCCTTCCCATTCGGTCCCCTTGAGCGCGTTGTTGCCGTTGGTGACGTAGGCCTGATGATGCTTGTCGTGGTGATATTCCAGCGTCTCCTTCGACATGTACTGGCCGAGGGCGTCATAGGCGTAAGGAAGTGGGGGCAGCGTAAAGGTCATGGCTTCTTGTCCGCAACTGGTGGGGAACGAGTTCTAACGGTCACCCCTTATAGAAGGTTCCGCGGCCATTAAATACCTCAGAATTTGCGAAAAGGCGTGACTTGGCGCGTCCTGCTTGAATGCACAAATTCGCCGCAACCCGGCCGCCGTGATCAGACCTGCGGTTCGCTGTAAAATATCATTGCCTTTGAGGCGCTTAAGACAGAACAAACGCGCGAAGAAGCGGAGCTGTGGAGGACGAGGCCATGAGCATCGAGATCGACATATTGAACGGCGACGCCTCGTGGCCGAGGGCCGAGCCGCTACTTCAGGCGGTCTGGGCACCGCAGTTGGTCGCAGGCAAGCCCTGGGCTCATGTCAAATGGGCCAATGCCGATCTCCGCGTGCTGGTCGAGACGCCCGAGGATGGTCTCGTGTGCCATGTCGGCATCTACTTCCGCACCATCACCTGGAATGGACAGAAGGTTCATATCGGCGGCATCGGCGGCGTCTCGACGCGCGAGGACCAGCGCGGCCGTGGCTATGCGACCGTGGCGATCGACGCGGCGGTGCATACCATGCGCGCCAACGAGGCGGTTCGGTTCGCCCTACTGGTCTGCGAGCCGCACAATTTCGCGTTCTACGAGGCCCGGAGCTGGCTGCCGTTCAAAGGCGAGGTCTATTGCGAACAGCCGAAAGGGCGGATTCGGTTCACCTACATGGCGCCCTATGTCTTCCACATCGTGCGCGCGCCGACGCTGGGCACCATCGACCTATGCGGCCTGCCGTGGTGAGCCCTGCGTGAGCCAGGGCTGCGCCGGCCGGCTCATTCTCTTATAATATGTCGGTCATCATTTAATTTTCCGCCCGGTGAACATGACGATCGACGCCCCCGCAGATGCCGTCCCGCCGGTTGCGCCGGTCGCCTCCCCCATCGCGAGCCTCCTGACCGCGCCGATCCTGCCGACGCTGCTGCGGCTCGCGATCCCCAACATGATCGCGATGGTCGGCAGCACGCTCGTCGCAGTGGCTGAGACCTCCTATATCGGCCGGCTCGGCACCATCCCGCTCGCCGCGATCGCGCTGGTGTTTCCGTTCGCGATGCTGACGCAGATGATGAGCGCGGGCGCGATGGGCGGCGGCGTCTCGTCCGCAATCAGCCGCGCCCTCGGCGCAGGGGATCGCGACCGCGCCGCCACGCTGGCGCTGCATGCCGCCATCATCGGCCTTTGCGGCGGGCTGTTCTTCACGGTGATGATGCTCGCCTTCGGCCGCTCCTTCTTCGCGCTGCTCGGCGGACGCGAGCGCGTGCTCGAGGAGGCCAGCGGCTATTCGCAGGTGCTGTTCTCCGGCGCGGTCGCGATCTGGCTCGTCAACACGCTGGCCTCGGTGATCCGCGGTACCGGCGACATGCGCCTGCCTTCGATGATTCTGATCGGCGCGAGCGCGCTGCAGATCGTGCTCGGCGGCACGCTGGGGCTCGGCCTGTTCGGAGTGCCGCAATTCGGCATGCCGGGCGTGGCGAGCGGGCAGCTGATCGCGTTCAGCTGCGCGGCGATCTTCTTCATCTGGTATCTGTTGTCGGGGCGCAGCCGGCTGCCGCTGGATGTCCGCGCCTTTCATTTCGAGCGCGCGATGTTCCTGGACATTCTCAAAGTCGGCGCGGTGGCCTGCCTGTCGCCGCTGCAGACCGTGCTCACCATTCTGATCTTCACGAAGATCCTCGCGACCTTCGGCACCGAGATGCTGGCCGGCTACGGCATCGGCTCGCGGCTGGAATTTCTGCTGATCCCGATCACCTTCGCCTTCGGCATCGCCTCGGTCCCGATGGTCGGCATGGCGATCGGCGCCGGGCATGTGAAGCGCGCGCGGCGTGTCGCCTGGACCGCGGCTGCCGCCTCGGGACTCACGGTGGGGCTGATCGGTCTCGTCGTTGCGCTCGCGCCGTCACTGTGGGTCGGGCTCTTCACCCGCGATCCCGGCGTCACCGCCGCAGCGCACAGCTATTTCCACTGGGCCGGTCCGGCCTTCGTGTTCTTCGGCATGGGCGTGTCGCTTTACTTCTCCTCGCAAGGCGCCGCACGCGTCGGCGGGCCCGTGCTCGCCTCGACGGCACGGCTTCTGATCGTCGCGATCGGCGGCATCGGACTGATGACCGCGCAGGCTCCGGCCTGGACCCTGTTCGCGCTGGTCGGGGGCGCCATGGTCGTGTTCGGGCTTTCGACCGCCGCCTCGGTCGCATTCGCGCGCTGGGGCAAATGATCGCAGGCAAATAAGCGCCGGCAGATAAGCTCAGAGATGTGATTCCCTCGGGCGTTGCGCGCGCTCGATTTGCTGCTATGGAGTCGCCTCCATTCCAGGGCTCCTCTCCATGACATTCAGATTCGTCGCTCTCACCGTCATTCTGGCTGCGCTGATCGGTGCGCCTTCCGCCCATGCGCAGAGCGCCGACGGGACTTGGCTCACCCAGGCGGGCGATGCGCGCGTCAAAATCAGCAAATGCGGCGGCGGCATCTGCGGCCACATCGTCTGGCTGCGCGAGCCCATGGACAGCGCGACCGGCCAGCCCGCCACCGACAGCAAGAATCCCAATCCCGCGCTCGCCAGGCGCCCGATGATCGGCCTGCCATTGTTCAGCGGCATGGAGCCGACGGGACCGAACAAATGGTCGGGCCAGATCTACAATGCGGACGACGGCAGCACCTATGCGAGCAACATCAGCCTGACTGGCGCGGACGCGCTGCGGGTCGAAGGCTGCGTCGGCGCGCTCTGCGGCGGTGAGACCTGGACGCGCGCGGGGCGCTAACCCGCTGCCATCATCGCCTTCAACGCCGTCGCCGCCGAGGCATAGCCGCCGCGCGCGCCGTCGATGAAATGGACGTGATCGCTGCGCAGCGCCGACGGCGCGAAGCAGGTCATCATCGCAGCGTCCTGCTGGTAGAGGCCGTAGCGCACGATGCCCTCGCGCGCAGCGGCTTTGAGACGATCGTTCAACGCGCGCTCGAGCTGCGGCGTGCAGTCCAGAATCATGCGCAGGCCGTCGTCGTATTTACGGAAGTCCGAGTTCTCGACCACCTGCCGCTTGTAGAGGCTGGGCACGAAACCGCCGATCTTGATGTCGAAGCGCATGATGAAATAGGCGAACAACGTATAGGCGAGTACGCTGGCTCTGCGCGCGAGCAGCGGACCCCCGCGCCTGGTTCGGGCCTCGAATTCCACGCCCTGCGGCGGCCATTTCAGCGGCAGCCCCTGCGGCGGCACCGGCCGGCCGCCCTCCGGGCTGCGCTCGACGAGATGAATGATGTCCTCGATCACCCTGCGGAAGGCCACCTGATCGACGCCGCGCGCCGGCATCACCAGCACCGACAGGATCAGGCCGCGCGCCGCCGGCATCACCTCGAAACGACACGACAGGCCCGAAAGGTCCGGCTGCGTGCCGGCGGGCGCCTCATCGACGGCAAACTCGCCGCGCTTCATCGCGGCGTCGGCCCAGGCGAGCCCGCCGCCCGAAAACATCGCATAGGACAGGTTGGCCGACGGCCCGAACCGGGCGACGCGCACATCGAGGCCGTGTGTGCGAATGACGCTGACCGGCACCAAGGCGACGCGCAGGGTCAGATCGAGGCCTTCGCGCACCCAGGTCGCGGTCGCAGCCAGCGCCTGGCGGGCAAGCTCGACGTCGTCTGGCGCCACCGCGAAGCTGGCGCCGTCGCCGCCGAACACGAAGGGAAATTCCCGCCCCTCCAGCGCATTGGTCACCGCCGCGATCACGGCGGCACCCGCCATGTTCACGGCCTTGTAGCGCTGCGCCGCGATCGCCTTGGTCGAATCGACGATATCGGCAACACCGATGCTCCAGTCGTCCGGCAGCGGCGCATAAAGCGCAGGATCCATCAGGCTGGTGAAGCCTCGGAAGACGGGAATGCCGCCATAGAAGGACTCGCCTGAGCTCATCGGGATTGCCGGACTGTTGGAATGCGAAGCAAGATACGTGGCAGGATCGATCCGGGTTCGCTGGCTCGCGCCCCCTTTCGATCATTGGCCGAAAGTGGCCCGGACAACAAGATGCGGCCGCCTTGCAATGCCTCGGCGGGATCATTGATCGGCATCAAACGGCCATCCGGGGAGAGCGGCTATCGTCGGTCGGCTCCAAGGGGTTGCATGGGAAAATCGAGGTGTCCGACTTCAGCAGCAAGGACTCCACCTCTCCGGTCCGCCGGCGCACGGGTGTCGACCCGATTAGCGCGGTGAAGATGCCGGAAAGATTGACGGAGGCGGTCGATGCCTGGGCTGAAGCTCACCGCCTGACCCGCTCGGATGCGATCTGCAAGCTGATCGAGCTGGGGCTGAAGTTGGCACTCCCCGTCTCCGCGCCCGCGCACCCGGTCGTATCGGACGCGACCAAGATCGAAGAGATCGCAGTGCATGAGATCGAGTTACTGCTCGATCCGGCATTGCCGCCAGACGAGCGCGAGCGCCGCATTCGCCGCCTCACCGAAGGGCCGCCGGAATTTTCACACGAACGATTCGACCTGCCGAAGCAGCGGCCGTGAGCGGCTAGTGCAGCTTCTCGTCCTGACGCTTGCGCAGCTGGGATGCAGGGACGTCGTGGCAGCCGATCAGGCGCACGAATTGCTGTGGATACGCCTCGTGGCCGTGATCGCCGGAATTCTGATGCGACATCGGCGGGCAGCGGACCCCATCCGACTTCACACGCACCGGCTCTTTCAGGGCCCGGCTTGAAGCGGTCATGTCTGAAGTGGCCATCGACTGCTCCCCTTCGTTTAGGGCAGATCGATTGACGTAAACCAATCGATTGCGGGGCATCTTACGACCAAATCCGGCTGGCTGTCATTGCGCACGATCAGCGCAATTGTGGCAGCCGGGTTCCGTCTACGTTGTGTTCCCGGCATCGATGGTGAACACGGTGCCGGTGACGTTGCGGCCGCCTTCGCCCAAAAGGTATTCCACCATGCGCGCGACGTCGTCCGTCTCCGGCAGCCGGCGCAGCGCGCTGCGGCCCGCAATGCGCTTGCGGCCTTCCTCAGACAGATTGTGGGTGAGCTCGGTGTCGATGAAGCCCGGCGCGATCGCGTTCACGGTGATGCCGAGCTTGCCGACCTCACGGGCCAGCGAGCGGGTGAAGCCGGTCGCGGCGGCCTTGGTCGCGCCGTAGACGGAGAGGCCGTTATAGCCTGTCGTCGCGATGATCGAGGAGATGTTGATGATGCGGCCGGCGCCGTCGGCCATCATCTGGCGCGCCACATATTTGGTGAGGATGATCGGCGACAGCACGTTGAGCTGCACCAGCGCCTCGATCTCGGAATTGTGCATGGTGGCCAGCAGGCCTTCGGTGCCGAGACCGGCATTGTTGACGAGGCCGTAGATCGGGCCGAATTCGTCGCGCACGAGCTTTGCGAAGGCCGGGATTGCATCGATCACGGCAAGATCGCAGGCACGGAAATGCAGGCGCCCGTCGGCGGCCGCGATGGCCGCCTTGAGCTCGTCGCTCTCGCGTCGCGCCGCCGCGATGACGTTGAAGCCGGCAGCAACCAAGCGCTTGCCGATCGCAAGCCCGATGCCGCGGCTGCCGCCGGTGACGAGAACGTTATGCATCGGTGCGCGCCAGTTTTCCGGCCGGGGTGACGTCGAGCGCCTCGACGAAGCGGAGGACCGCCGGCACCTTGTGGGATGCGAGCTGGGCGCGGCACAGATCCAGGATTTGGTCGCGGATCTCTTTCGCGCGCGCCGGATCGGTGCCCTCGGTGAGGATCACGTCCGCGACGACGATGCCGCCGGTGATCGGGCTCTTGCGCGACTTCGCGCGCGACATCCGCACATCCGGATGGCGGTTGATCACCGCCTCGATCTCCTCGGGGTGGACCTTCAGCCCGCCGATATTGATGATGCCGCCGCGACGACCGACGAAATAATAGCGGTCGCCGCGCAGCTCGACGATGTCGCCGCTGTCGACAAAGCCGTCGTCGTCGGTGAGCGACGCCGCATTGCGCCCGATATAGGCATGGGCCGTGCGCGTCGAGCGGATGCGCAGCGAGCCGTCGACGACCTTCATCTCGACGCCGTTGCGGTTGCCGAGATAGTCAGCTGGAAAGCCTTCCAGCCCGTCATTGACGGCGAACCCGACGCCGGCCTCGGTCGAGGCATAGGCATGGCCGACGGACGCATTGGGGAATGCCGCTTTCAGGCCGTCGAGCACGGCTTGGTCGGCGATCTCGCCGGAGAGACGGACGTAAGCCGGGGCGAACTGGGCGGCCGAGCCGCTCATCAGGAGCTTGCGCCAATGCGAAGGCGTGCCGGAGATATGCGAGACACCGCGCGCCTTCAGCCGCGCGACGTGATCGGCGAGCGCCTCATGGGGATCGGACAGCACCAACGAGCCGCCGGAGAGGATGGCACGGAGAAAGATTTGCAGGCCGCCATAGCGGCGGATGTCGTAGAACGTTGCCCAGACCGGTGCAGGTCCGCGCGATGGGCCTTCGGCGACGATCGCGCCGGTCAGCGCTTCCAGCGTATGGCCGGCGATCTTTGGCACCCCCGAGGTGCCCGAGGTGAGCATCAGCCATTCGGTGCCGCGCGCGGTCTTGGCCGGCGCGGCGGCTTGCGGCGGCAATTGCGCGGTGACGACCAGCGGCACGCCGGATGCCGCCCAGAGTTCGGGCTCGTCGGTGACGACGGCATCGATCCCGGCATCCGCGATCAACGCGTCGAGATGCGCCGGATTGAGGTCCGGCGGACACAACAGCATGCGGCGGGCGATGCCGTCGAGCTCGATCATGGCAAGGCCGGACCGGAGCTGGTCCGACAGCTTGAGCAGCACGGCACGGCCAGAGAGCTCGTGCAGCCGCCCGCCCAGAACAGTGTGCGACAGGATGCCCGTCAGCGATACGACATCATGCGCATCGGAGATGGTGCGGCCTTTCAGCTCCGCGCCAAGATGGTCGCGAAGTGCAAAGATCTCACGCGGGGACATTTTCGTAGGCCCGCACGAAATCGCCCACCGTGGCGGGGAACGCTGCGTCCTCGGAAATGGTGAAGGGATCGACGCCGGTCTCGTCCTCGAGGCGGGCGACCAGGATGGCGAAGGCGAGCGAGTCGAAGCCCGTCTCATGCAGGGACAGATCGTCCGAGAGGGCGGGAAGCGTGACGTGCTGCTCCTTGGCGATCTGCTGAATCGCTTCAATGACCTTTGACCTTACCGACATGGCTGGCTCGCTTTGTTATCGATCTCGTTGTTGCGGCGGCTCTTGCTGACCGCCTCCCCATCGCGGTCTGTTTACCCGACAGAAGTAAATGGCTTCTTGGACAATTCAGATAAAATTTGACCTATCTCTCGATTTTGGTTGCCCTACAGCCTGATCGTACCGCCCGAGACGGCCGCATATGTCTCCGCGTCCAGCGCGACGTAGACGCCGGATATCGGGTCGAGCATGAACAGCGGATCGGCGACCGCGGCCGGGTCAAATCCCTCGCGGGCGAGCTCGCCCTTCTTCTGCTTGAAGGTCTCGGTGGCGTCGAGCTCGCGCGAGATGCGGATGAAGAGCGGGCGGGCGTAGACCGGCAGGCGTTGCGCGAGATGGGCGGGCAGCGCGCTGATGTCAAAGCCCTCGTTCACGACGATCGCGCTCATCCCGGCCCGGCCGTCGGCGCCGGGAATGCTGACGCCATAGGTGGCGGCATCGACGACGCCAATGAAATCGCGCACGGCATCGTTCACCTCGGAGGTCGCGACATTCTCGCCCTTCCAGCGGAACGTGTCGCCGATACGGTCGACGAAATGGAAAAATCCCTTGTCGTCCATCCGCATCAGATCGCCGGTGCGGAACCAGGCATCGCCCTTGACGAAGACGTCACGCAAGACTTTTTTCTCGGTCTCACCGGCATCGGTGTAGCCCTCGAAGCGCCCACCGCCCTCGTCCGCGGTGCCGATGCGGCCGATCGCTTCGCCGGCCTCGCCGCGGCTGCAGGCGATGCAGAAGCCCTCTTCATTGCGCAGCGGCGCGCCGCTATCGGGGTCAAGCTTGACGAGCCTGGCAGGAAAGCGGTGCGCGAGCAGCGCCGGGACGCGGCCGATCGCACCCGGCTGGCCCTCGACGTTGAACAGCGAGAAATTGCCTTCGGTCGCGGCGTAGAATTCGAGGATGCGCGGAATGGCGAAACGCGCCTGGAAATCCTCCCAGATATCGCCGCGCAGCCCGTTGCCGCAGGCGAGCCGCAGGCGATGCCGATTCTCGTATTCCGAGGGCGCGGCCTTGAGTAGGTAACGGCAGAGCTCGCCGATATATTGAAACAGCGTGCAGTCGTGCCGGACGATGTCGGACCAGAAATGCGAGGCCGAGAATTTCTCGGCGATCACTACCGAACCGCCGGCGGCCAGAATGCTGCACGGCGCGACGATGCCGCCGACCGAATGGAACAGCGGCAGACAATCGTAGAGCCGATCCTGCGGCGTCGCGCCGGTGAGGCCAGCGAACCAAAACCCCCAATTCAGGATGCGGCGGTGGCTGATGCTGGCCGCTTTCGGCAGGCCGGTGGTGCCGGAGGTGTAGATCAGCAGCGCACGGTCGTCGATGGTGACCTCGCCATGCTCCTCCGGCGATAGCGGGCCGTCGTCGAGAACGGCAAGCGCGACGTCGATCGCACGTTCGCTGCGGCTATCGCCATGCGTCCAGACTTTTGCCGCCGTCTTCAGATGAGGTGCCGCGCTGTCCAGCATCCCCGCTAGCTCATGCGCAACGATGACATGCATCGGCTTCGCGACATCAAGGCAGTGCGCGAGCGATTGCCCGACGAGCTTGGTGTTGATCAGTGCGACCACGCCGCCGACGCGGCTGATGCCGAGCCAGGCCGCGATATAATCGATGCCGTTCGGCATGATCAGCGCAACGGTATCGCCCTTGGACAGGCCGAGCGAGCGCGCCCAGCGGGCGTAGCGATTGATCCTCTTCGAGAGGCCTTCGTAATCGAGGCTTGCCTCGTCCGCCACCAGAGCAACGCGGTTAGGCTGGCGCTGCGCCCAATCGTCGACGACGTCGGCGAACAGGCGGCCCGGCAGCGTTTCGATCCGCGCGGTGAGCTCGATCGCCCTCAACCAGATCTTGGAAGCCGACGGTGCGCGCGCGGCTTTCGGCTTCTCGATGACGCCGGTGGTCATATTGTTTACTCTTTCGGGCGGTCTGCGGTTTCCGGCAGTTTAGCCCGCGCGCCCTGACCCAGGCGTTAAGAGACAAGGTAAAACCCGGTTAGGGCGCGATTAACTGTCGGCAGCGCGCAGCCAAGGTCGCACCCGCCGGCAGCGCGCCGACGGGTGTGACCAGGTCGAAAGAGCGATGAATGCAGAATTCCCGGCCTTGGTCCCGTTCGCCTCAGTGCACCTTCTTGGGACGCCGGCGCGGCGGCGGCGATTCGTTGAAGGCGTAATAGGGATTGAGGTCGCAGGTCGCGGCAAGGCCCGACGCCGTGGCGCGGCACTGCTCCAACGAGGTGAACGAGCAGTCGAAATAGTCACTGCCTCCGCCACCAGGGCCGCCACCGACGTAGCGGTGCATGCAGACGGGATAGGCCGGATCGTATCGCTGCGCGCTGGCATCCGCTGCGCCCAGCAGCGTGAAGACCGCGGTAAGAGTGAGGAATGACAAGCGCATGGGAAATCCTCGAACTGGTGACGTCGCTTCATATGACACAACATCTCGCCGTCCGCGACTGTTCCTGAGACCTGATGACGTCAAGGTGAGTGAGACGCGCAGCGCCAGAGGCGTTGCGCGATGAGCGATCTGACAACCTGGCGGTCCGAATGATGCTGCGAGGCAGCGCTAGCCGCCGAGCCCCTGCAACACCAGCCGGTTCAGCCGTGCCGCGAACGCCGCCGGGTCTTCCGGCAATTCGCCGTCCAGGATCTGCGCCTGCTCGAGCAGAAGCAGGCTGATATCGTCGACGACTGTCGAGCCAGCCTGCGCCTTGGTGACCGCGGTGACCAGCGGATGGCGCAAATTGATCTCGAGGATCGGCTTGGTCTTCATGCCGCGGTTCTGCTGCGACAAGATGCGCTCGAGCTCGCGGCTCGGACCCTGGCTGTCGGCGACGAGGCAGGAGGCCGAGCTGGTCAGGCGCGTCGAGACCTTGACGTCGCTGACGCGCTCGCCCAGCGCGGCCTTGATCACGGCGATGGTGGCTGCTTCGTCCGCAGCCGGCTCGTCCTTCTTCGCCTCGTCCTTATCGTCGATACGCGGAATCAAATCGAGATTGAGATCGCCCTGGCTCAGCGACTTAAGCGGCTTGCCTTCGAAATCCGAGGGCATCGAGGTCCAGAAGGCATCGACGGGATCCGACAGCAGCAGCACCTCGATGCCGCGCGCGGTCGCAGCTTCCAGCCGCGGATTGGACTTCAGCCGCTCGATGCTGTCGCCGACGAGATAATAGATCTCGGTCTGGTTCGGCTTGAAATCGGCGATGATCTGCTTCAGCGACCGCTTCTCGCCCGACGTGGTGGTGAAGCGCGACAGCGACAACAGCTTTTCGCGCCGTTCGAAATCCTCGTAGATGCCTTCCTTCAGCACCGCGCCGAAGGCGTCCCAGATCTTGGCAAAGTTCTCCGGGTCCTTCTCGGCGAGGCTTTCGAGCTCGGACACCACCCGGGTCGCCACGGCTTTCCGGATCTGCGCCAGCTGCGGATTGTTCTGAAGCATCTCGCGCGAAATGTTGAGCGGTAGGTCCTCGCTGTCGACCACACCGCGGACGAAGCGCAAATAGCCCGGCAAGAGGTCAGCATCGTCGGTGATGAAGACGCGCCGCACGTAGAGCTTCACGCGGCCCTTGCGGTTCGGCTCGAACAGGTCGAACGGCTTGGTCGAGGGCGCGAACAGCAGCACGGCGTAGGAGTAACGTCCTTCCGCGCGGTAGTGCAGCGTCATCGCGGGATCGTCGAAGGCAGAGGCGATCTGCTGATAGGCCTTCTTGTAATCGTCAGCCGTCAGCTCGGACTTGGAGCGCTGCCACAACGCGCTCGCCGAGTTGATTTGGCGCGGCTCGCCTTCTTCGGGCACCAGCTCGATCGGAAACAGGATGTTGTCGGAATAGGAAGTGACGATGCGCTCGATCTCGTAGGTCTCGAGATATTTCTTGGCGTCGTCCTTCAGGTGCAGGACGATCTCGGTGCCGCGCGTCACGCGCGCCGCTTCCTCGTCGCTGGCACGGGCGATCTCGAAGCCGGAGCCGCCGGAGGACGTCCAGGTCCAGACATCGCTCTCGCCGGCACGGCGGCTGATCACCACGATCTTCTCGGCGACCATGAAGGCGGAATAGAAGCCGACGCCGAACTGGCCGATCAGGCCGAGCCCGTCCTTGGCCTCTTTCAATTTGGATACGAACGCCTTGGTGCCGGAGCGGGCGATGGTGCCGAGATGGTCGATCAGCTCCTGCCGCTCCATGCCGATGCCGTTGTCGGCGATCGTGAGCGTCTTGGCCGTCTTGTTCGGGATGATGCGGATCTTGAGTGCGTCGCCTTCGCCCAGCAGGGCGGGACTGGCGATGGCCTCGTAGCGCAGCTTGTCGCAGGCATCGGAGGCGTTGGAAATGAGCTCGCGGAGGAAGATGTCGGTTTCCGAATAGACGGAGTGCACCATCAGGTGCAGCAGTTCGGAAACTTCGGCCTGGAAAGGCTGCGTATGCACAGCCGTATCTGACGTCGTCATGCGCTTACCCGGTCAAACAAAAGGGAGGGAACCCGGATATAGCGCGAGGCAATGGCGGATCAAGAGGATGTGAAGTCTGGGTCCGCCACCCCCCTCGCGGAGAGGGGGTCAGGTCACGCAGCGGCCGGGCTGGAGCAGCCTTGCGACCTCGGTCAGGGAGCTGACCATCGGCTCACAGGCGATCGTCGGCTTGTTGCGAGGCTTCTTCTGGTTCTGGAGCAGCACCGGCGTCTTGGCATTGCCGGTCTCGATCACGGCGGGGACCCGCAGCAGCACCGACGTATCGGCGAGGTCGTTCAGCCGCATCGAGACGGTACGGGTGGGAACGGCTGCCGGCTTGATCTCGGCGAGCCGGTCTGTCTTGGCGACGCGGTTGACGTTATGGCCCACCGCGGCTGTGGAGCTATGGCTGGGGATGTCGGCGACCGCCTGCCAGCGGTCCGCAAGATCGTGGCCGGAGGCCAGTTGCACGGCACCGAGGGTGGCGACGACCGCAATTGCGCTCAAAAAAACCTTTTGAATCTGTGACATGGCTGCCGATCCCTCGCCCCATGGCGGGCACGGGAACAACGCCGCCGCAGGATCGGGGGTTCTCGACAGCTACGATCACTTAACCGTGTGCGAAAAATGCAGCAGACGGCAAAATATTTCGCGCGCCTTGGAACGACTTTCGCGCACAGGAGTCGTCTCAGCAGCCGGCTATTCCCCCCTGCCCCATAAGCCGGCGACGTAGGGCGCGACTGTGGTGATGCCAGTCGCGCCTTACTTTTATCTGGGGCCTACTTCGCCTTTCCTGCCAGCCACTCCCGGCCCTCGCCATAGAGCTTCTCGACCTCGGGGCCGATCAGGCCCGGCATGTCGCGCTTCACGTTGTAGCCGATCAGCTCCTGCATGTAGGCGAGGTGGCGGTAGCCCTCGGGGAGTGCAGCCAGCGCATCCTGGTCGAGCCGAAGCGTCGCGGCGGGATCGACCGGGTCGATGCGGTCCTTCTCGTAGATGGGCTGGCGGCGGACGATGCCCCATTTGCCGATACCTGATGGGTCGTCCCGCTTCTCCAGGAAATCATAGAAGCGTCCGGTGCAGACGACGTCGCAGAGCACGTCGTGCACGAGGCCGCGCTGCGAGATGGTCATCTTGGTCTGCGCGATCGCTCGCGCACCCGCAAGATCGATGCTGGTGCCGCCGAGGAAATGCAGGATGCGCACGCCCCTGGCAAAACCCTCCTGGCTGACTCGCATGAAATCCCGGGCCGGCCCCTGAAACCAGGTCGCGGACATCCTGCCTTCTTCGTGCCAAACCGTGGCAAAGCGCTCCCAGTCGCCGGCATCGCGCCACACCGCCCAGTTCTCGACGAGATCGCGGATGGCGAGACGATCGAGGAGTTGCTGGTCCATGGGCACGTCTCCGATTGGCGTGGTCGCACGCGCAGCTGCTACATGAGCTATGGGCGGCGAATTCAGCGCCCGTCAAGCGGGCCGGCGGCATGAAAAAATCCGGCGTGCCTTGGGCACGCCGGACTTCGCTATTGGGACGGCCGCAGGCGCCTTGTTACGCCGCAGGCGCTTTGGGCGTGCGATTGCGCGAGTTGCGCTGGAAGAACAGGGCCTGGCTCGCCACCGCCGATACCATCGCGGGCTGGAACGGCTTTGAGATCAGGAACGCCGGCTCGGGACGCTCGCCGGTGAGGAAGCGCTCCGGATAGGCGGTGATGAACACCACCGGCACCTCGAAGGTGCGCAGGAGCTCGTTGACGGCGTCCAGGCCGGACGAGCCGTCGGCAAGCTGGATATCGGCAAGGATCAGGCCGGGCCGCTTGTTCTTGGCCAGCGCCACCGCATCGGCATGGGTGCGCGCGACGCCGACGACGTTGTGGCCGAGATTCTTCACCAGGCTCTCGAGGTCCATGGCGATGAAGGTCTCGTCCTCGATGATCAGCACGTCGGTGGCGATCTCGGCGGCCATCTCGCGTCCGGCTGCGTCCGCAAGACGGCGCGTCTCGGCAACATCGGTGCCGAGAATGAAGGCGACTTCCTCTTCCGAAAAGCCCTCGAGCGAGAGCAGCAGGAAGGCTTGGCGCGGCAGCGGGGTGATGTTCGACAGCCGCCGTTCCGGCGGCATCGGCAAGGTCGTCACCTCGGCATCGTCGTTGATCGAGACTGAATTCCAGATCTGGGTGAAGAGCCGGAACAGGCCGGCCCGGGGCCCATGGTTCTCGTCGAGCACCGACGGATCGCCCAGCATGGCTTCCAACATGGCGGCGACATAGGCGTCACCAGAGGCCTGGCTGCCTGTCAGAGCCCGCGCGTACCTGCGCAACAACGGCAAGTGTTCAGCAACTACCTGTGAACGGGACATCCCCACTCCATTCGTCTTCGGGCCAACCTTGAGGTCCAATCCTGAGGTCAGGCATCACGCGGGGGGCCCAGGTTCCCCTGCTGGGCTGTCTACGCCTCACGACAACAAAAGTTCCGCCGAGCTGGGAACTTTTTGGCGCAGCTGGAATTGTGCCTATCCAGGGAACGGCTCCCGGTTGAGAAAACTTCTCGATTTTACAGTCACTTAACTCGGGGAAACGTGGAACAGGTCATGAAAGATCTCAAGTCTCAAGCCAGCAGAAGCACGACCCCCGGCAAGGGAGGCCTGACTCCGGAGATTCAATCCCGGATCGGGCACCAGTTGCGCGCCATGTACGACGATGTCGTGCGACAGGGGGTTCCGGATCGGTTCGCAGAACTGATCAAGAAGCTTGATGCGCCGGGAGCGTCACCCCACGTAGAAAATGAGGGCGGATCCAACGACAACAACAATGGGAGGGATTAATGCCTCTCACGGACTCCCTGCGTAACGACATCTTGGCGGCCGTGCCCAGTCTGCGCGCCTTCGCCATCTCGCTCAGCGGCAATGCGGACCGCGCCGACGATTTGGTCCAGGAGACGCTGCTGCGTGCGCTCGCCAACATCGACTCGTTCCAGCCCGGCTCCAACCTGCCGGCCTGGCTATTCACGATCCTGCGCAATTTGTTTCGGTCGGACTATCGCAAGCGGCGGCGCGAGGTCGAAGATGCCGAGGGCAATTACGCCAAGACGCTGAAGACCCAGCCCTCGCAGAATGCGCACCTCGAATTCGAGGAGTTTCGCACCGCGCTCGACAAGCTTCCGCAGGATCAGCGTGAAGCCTTGATCCTGGTCGGCGCGTCCGGCTTCTCCTATGAGGACGCGGCCTCGATCTGCGGCTGCGCAGTCGGCACCATCAAGAGCCGCGTGAACCGCGCCCGCTCGAAGCTCGCCGCGCTGCTCTATGTCGACGGCGCCGAGGATTTTGGGCCTGACGAGACCGTGCGGGCCGTGATCGGCGGCAGCGGCGGCTGACCGCC
Source organism: Bradyrhizobium sp. IC4060 (assembly GCF_020193715.1). Taxonomy (NCBI): domain Bacteria; kingdom Pseudomonadati; phylum Pseudomonadota; class Alphaproteobacteria; order Hyphomicrobiales; family Nitrobacteraceae; genus Bradyrhizobium; species Bradyrhizobium sp. IC4060. Next base: position 665,634 of record NZ_JADYVJ010000003.1, read on the forward strand.
GCCGTCAATCGCACCGGAACGAGACGAAGACGGCCGCTTCCACGGCTGTCTTCGCGCGCGATGCGTCCGGCTCACGTCGCGATCACACATCCACGAAGGTTGCGGTCTCGGCCACGCTCGCCCGCGAGGTGCGGTAGCTGTTGACCTTGTGCGCATGGTCCGCATAGCCGAACGAGATGCCGCAGACGACGCGGCGGTCATCGGGCAGATCGAAGTGGCGGCGGATCAGGCCGGAATGCCGCGCCAGCGCGGCCTGCGGAATGGTGCCGAGCCCGAGCGCCTGCGCCGCCAGCACGAAGTTAGAGACATAGGCGCCGCAATCGATCGCACCGTAGATGCCGAGCGGCTCGTTGGTGTGGATGATGGCGACATGCGGTGCGCCGAAGAAATTGTAGTTCTCCAGCGCCTGCTTGGCATAGGCCGCCTTGTCGCCGCGGGCGATGCCGAGCGTGTTGTAGAGCTGGAAACCGCTCTCGCGGCGGCGATCGAGATAGACCCCGACATATTCGCGCGGTGGCGTGAAGTCGTAGTCATCGCCGAGGCCCTTCGAGGCCTCCGCGTAGATCGCCTTGCGAAAGCGCTCCTTGGCCTCGCCGCTGGCGATGATGACCTGCCAGGGCTGGCTGTTGCACCAGGACGCCGTGCGCTGCGCGGTCGCCAGCACATGCTCGATGGTGGCGCGATCGACCTCCTTGGGGAGAAATGCGCGAACGGAGTAGCGCTCGTTGAGGAGCTCTTCGAGCACCCCGATGCGGTCGTTCTGTCTGACTTGTGCGTCCATCACTCAGCTCGCCCTTTTTTCTTTTGGTTGGGCAGAGGCGCCAAGCGCCGTCCCACCACCATACTTACCTCGATGCACCTGCATATGGTAGGCATGCAATGTTTTGCCCACCCTGCACGAGCGGTGACCGTGACGACTACTTGGTCAGCAGGGCATAGGCGCCGGTCCAGCCCTCCGGCGGCGGATCGATCTGGAAATCCTTGATCCGCGCCTCGTAAAGCCTGAACAGCTTCTCCAGCGTGTCGGCGTCCTCGCTCTTGCGGCCGCGCTCGATGGCATCCAGGGCGCCCTGCCAGTCGCGGCTGCGGTAGCAGCCGAGCATCTCGATGGTGATGTTGCGCAGGCGCTGGAACGCGGCCGAATGCATCACGTCCTCGCGGCCGGCGATGGCGTAGATCACTTCCGGCTCGGTCTTGCCCTTGACCATGATGAAGTCGAGCTCGAGGATCGCGAATTTCTCCTTGGCAGCGAGTGCCGTGCGCGAGCCCACGATGATCGGAAATCCGTATGCCTTCGACTGGCCCTCGAGGCGCGAGGCCAGGTTCACGCTGTCGCCGAGCACCGAATAGTTCTTCTTCAGGTCGGACCCCATGTTGCCGACCACGCCGATGCCGGTGTTGAGACCGATGCCGACATTGAGCGGGATATAGACGTGGCCGCCGTCGGCGGCCTCCTGCTCGCGCTCCTTGTTGACCTCGTCGATCTGCTCGAGCATCTGGATCGCGGCTTCGCAGGCGTTGATCTCGTGCTCGGCGTCGTCGAGCGGCGCGTTCCAGAACGCCATGATGGCGTCGCCCATGTACTTGTCGATATAGCCCTTGCGGTCGATGATGACGTCGGTCAGCGGCGTCAGGAAGCGGTTCATCAGCTCGATCAGCCCCTGCGGATCGTGCTTGTAGCTCTCGGAGATCGTGGTGAAGCCGCGCACGTCGGAGAACATGATCGTCATCTCGCGTTCCTCGCCGCCGAGCACGAGCTTTTCCGGCGACTGCGCCAGCTGCTCGACCAGCACAGGCGACATGTATTGCGCGAATTGCCCGCGGATCTGCACGCGCTGACGCTGCTCGCGCACGAAGCTCGCAAAGATCAGCGTCAGGTAGACTGCGGTCGTCGACAGCAGCGGATAGGTGAAGTCGATGAGATAGCGGTGCTGCGTGTAGGAGAACCAGGACACGCCGATCAGGATGGCCGCGAAGGCCGCGCCCACCAGCACGAGGCGGACGGGGCCGAGATTCGGCGTGAAGATGATGACGAGCAGGCCGATGATCAGCGCCGCGATCAGCTCGACGCCCAGGGCATAGTTCGGCTGCGAGATCACCGCGCGGCTCAGCACGCCCTCCAGCACCTGGGCATGGATCTCGACACCCGGCATGGCCCGGGACACCGGCGTGGTCTTGATGTCGTTCAAGCCGCCCGCGGAAGTGCCGACCAGCACCAGCTTGCCGGCAAACCTCGTGGGCGGCACCGCATTGTCGAGCACGTCGACCGCGGAGACGTAGATCGAAGGATCCCGGCGGGCATAGTGCACCCAGAGCTGACCGTTCTTGTCGGTCGGAACCTCCAAACCCTTGAGGCGGATCGACTTGATGCCCGTCTTATCGGTACGGACCAGCAGGGTCGGCGTGCCCGTGACGACGCGCAGGATCTCGAGGCTGAGTGAGGGCATGATGTTGCCCTGGGCGCGCATGATCATCGGCACGCGGCGGATCAATCCGTCACGCTCGGTCCGGATCGAGAACAGGCCGCGGCCGGCCGCGGCCCTCTCGATGACCGGCACGTTGCGGAGCAAGCCGGGGAATTCGAACAGGAAACGCTCGGCCCCGTCCTCCCCCACCGTTGCAACCCCCGTGAACGGCAGCGACTTGTCGAGCTCGGACAAGACCTCCGGAAGCCCGGTCTCGCCCAGCACGACGTGCGAGCGCTTGATCGCGTCGGCGAGGATCTGATCGTTGCTCGGCAGCTCACGCAGCTTGGCGCGGGTCGCGTCGTCGAGATAGCGCATCTGGCTCGCGACCTGATCCGGGTTGAGCCGGTCGGCTTCGGAGAAGACCATGTCGAAGCCGATCGCCACCGCGCCGTTGTTGGTGAGGTTCTGGACCATGTCGGCGATGCGCGTGCGCGGCCACGGCCACTGTCCGAGTCTGGTGAGGCTCTTGTCGTCGATATCGACGATGACGACCGGCCGCGCCGCCTTCTCGCGCGGATCGATCAATTGAAACATGTCGAAGGTGCGCAGCCGCAATTCCTGGATCGGCGGCGGATCCCACAGGCGCGCGCCCGCGAACAAGACCAGCAGCGCAAGGCAGATCAGCCGCGCAAGGCCGAACTTCCGCGCAAACCACCGCCGCAGGATTTTGAAACGCTTCATGCCAGTCAGACTTCCTGACCCAGATCATGCCGGGCGCACCGATCATGAAGCGTCGGCGTGCGATTGGCTATTCCCCGAGTGCTGAGGATTATGGATTTTTTGCCGCGGTCGAGGTGCAAACCGGAAGCGCCGCCTGCTTCCACTAGCCGACGTGAGTGCCGAAGATGAAATCGCTGGACTGGAGATTCGCGACGGCGACACCCTTGAGCAGGATCGTCTCGTGGCTATCCAGCGTAAGCAACGTGCCGCCATCCTGCGCGGCGGTCGGGGCAAGGTCGTTCAAGGAGCTGATGCCGCTGAACTGCCGCAGGTCGAGCTTGTCGAGGCCGTACTCGAAATCATTCACGGTGTGCTGAACCGAATCCTGCGACGAGGCCGGTGCGAATACGAACTGATCCTTGGCACTGCCGCCGATCAGCGTATCACTCGACTCGGTCGCGAAAATGACGTCCTTGCCGGCGGTACCTTGCAGGGTCATGCCCTGGCTCTCGGCTCCTTCGACGAAGATGAAGTTCACCGTGTCCGAGCGGCCCGCCGAATCGGCAACGGTCAGCGTGATCTGATCGGTGGCGGGCAGTCCCGCCTCGGGATCAGCGCCGGTCGGCTCGTAGACGATGCCCGCGCCTTGCGCGAGGGCGGTGTTGATCTGCTCGAGCGTGCCGGTCGTCGGATAAACACTTGCGAGGCTGACGTCCGGATTCGCGGTCGACAGCGTGACCGTGAAAGTGTCCGTCGCAGCGCCGGGATCGGCGTCCATGACGACGAGGTCGGTAATGATCTCGTTGCTGTTCTCGGTGATGTGCTCGACCTGGAAGCTCTCGGTGTTGATGACCGGGCCCGCACCGTCGTCCGCACCGGTCACGTTCACCTTGAGCGTTGCCGTGTCGGTCGCACCATGGATATCCGTGGTCTGGACCGTGAACGTATCGACATACGATCCGTCCGCCAACGCATTGATCGCAGCATCATTCGGAACGTAGCTGTAGCTGCCGTTGGAATTGACCGTCAGCGAGCCGTAGAGTCCCGCGACCGTCGTGGCCGCCTGGTGATCTGAATTGAGGACGGCATAGGTCAGCGTCGCCGTCTCACCGCTGTCGGCGTCGGTCCCCGCCAGTTGCCCGGTGAGATTGGAGAAGCTGTCGTCGTCAGCGGTGTCCGTGAGCGGGCCGATGTGGAGATCGGACAGCGTCGGTGCGTCGTTCGTGCCGGTGATGTTGATGGTCACGACCGCGCTAGTTCCAAAGCCCTGAGCATCCGACGGAACGATGGTGTATTGCAGCGATAGCGTCTGACCGGCGGCGAGGAAGTCGAAGGCCTGGCCGGCCGAGTTGAATTGCCAGGTAAACTGGGCGTGGGTCGCCGTGCCGTTGAGAATGTCGCCGGACGGCACGGTCAGATAGTTCAGGAGATCGGCATGCGACAGCCCGCCGACGCTGCCCGTTTGCAACACGTTGTCGAGCTTAACCTGCACCGCATCGACCGATACCGTGACGTGATCGGTCGCGTCGACGTCGGAGACCGCCAGCACGCCATGCGAGAGCTGGCCGCCATTGGTCTCCATCAGATCGGCAAATGCGCCGCCCGGCCCGGAGGTCCCGCTGGCCCAATCCGCATCACCTTCAATGGCGAGGCTCTTGGTTGGGTTGACCGTGTTGGAGGCCGTGCTCCCGCTGCCGTCGCCAAGCGTATAATAGGCGGCCAGATTGGCCTCGTTGCCAGTGAGCGCGGTGAAGTCGTACGACTGGATTTGCGCCTGCGTGAGTGCGGTGGTCCAGACGCTGACATCGGCGATCGAGCCGGTGAAGCCTTGCGTACCGAAGCCCGGAGCGTACCTGCCGCTCGCCGCTCCGATCATCATGTAGGACGGCTCCTGAGCGCCAGCGATCGCGTTGACGCCGCCACTGTGGGAATAGACGGCGTTGCCATCGACATAAAGCGTGAAGATGCCGTCGTCACGCGTCAAGGCGAGGTTATGCCATTGCCCCGCAGTAAGCGCGAAGCCGGTATCCTGGATCTCGACGCCGCCCTCGAGAATCGCGATCTCCAGCTTGCCGCTGATGACGGTGCCCATGAGGCCGAAACCGGTGGTCGAGGTATTGCCATTGTAGAACAAGACCTGGCTGGCGGAGGCAGCGTCTCCGTTCCAGTTCACCCAGCCGTCCAGCGTCACGTCGTCGGTGGCGACCGTCGGTACGTCGCCGACCGCGATGGTCGCACCGTCGAAGTTCATGTAGTCGGACGTCACATAGGAGACGGTCGGCGCATCGTTGGTGCCGGTGATGGTGACGGTGACGTCTTGCGTGACAGTCGCGTTGTGATTGTCCTTGAAGGTGACGGTGTAGACCTGAGTTATGGTCTGCCCTTCCGCCAGCGACTGCAGCACGGGATCGTTGTTGTCGAGCGTGAAGTGCCAGTCGAGCGTCGCGCCGGTGCTGGTGTCGGCGTTGGATTCGGACACCGCGCCGATGGAGAAGGTGCCGATATTCGTGCTGTCGTCCTCGAATCCCGGCAGAGCCGAACTGACGGACGATGACTTGAACTGCACCTGCGCCGTATGGGTGTCGATCAGGTCAACGTCCTGGATCGCCAGCGTACCGCTGGTCGTCAGCGAGGCGCCGTCATCCTCGGTAACCGCACCCGTTGCCGCCTCGGGATCGCTCGTGATCGTCGGCGCGTCGTTGGCGCCGTTGATCGTGACAGTGACGTCCTGGGAGACCTGCGCACCGTGATCGTCAGTAAAGGTAACGGTGTAGACCTGGGTGATGGTCTGGCCATGCGCCAGCGATTGCAGCACCGCATTGTCGTTGTCGAGGCTGAAGTGCCAGCCCAGCGTCGCGCTGTTGTCGGTATCGGTGTTGAACTCCGCGACCTCGCAATCGATCGTGAAGGTGCCGAGCGGCGCATTACCATCGAAGCCCGGCAGATGCGCGTTCGACGTCGCCGACTTGAATGCGGCCTGCGCGGTGTGGGTGTCGATCAGATCGAGATCCTGAATCGCGAGCGTGCCCTCGATCGACAGCGTCGCGCAGGCATCCTCGGTGACGCTGCCCTTTGCAGCGTCTGCATCACTCGTGATGGTCGGCGTGTCATTGGTGCCGGTGATGGTGACCGTGACGTCCCGGGTGACGGTGCCACCGTGATGGTCGTCGACGGTCACGGTGTAGACTTGGGTGATGGTCTGGCCTTCGGCCAGCGACTGCAGCACCGGATCGTTGTCGTTGAGCGTGAAGGTCCAGCCCACTGATCCGCGCGTGCTGACACCCGGACTCTCGCTCACCGCGGTCAGCGCGAAGTTCCCGATATGCGAGGTGCCGTTGCCGAAGCCGGGCAGATGCGCGTTCGACGTCGTCGACTTCAGGACGTAACTGGCAGTGTGCGTATCCGTGAGATCGGGGTCGTTGAAGGCGACGGTGCCGTTCGCCGTCAGGGTTGCCGCCGTATCCTCTGTCACCGCTCCGGTGGGCGTCGTCGAGTCCTCGACGATCGTCGGCACGTCGTTGGTGCCCTCGACATTGACGTCCGCACCGTCGATGGACACGGTGATCGGCGTGCTGACGACGCCGCCGTGCCCGTCATCGACCTGCACCACGTAGTTGAGGATCAGCTTCTCGTCCTCGGCCAGGAAGTCGAAGAGATGGTCGGGAACGCTGTAGGTCCAGGTGGCCGTGCCGTTGTTGCTGTTTCCGGCACCCTGAACCACGGTCAGCGGCACTTTGACGGCAGCGATCGCCGCGAGTTGCTCCGGCGTCAGGGACGCGGTGATATCGTTGCCTTCGGCATCGAGATATTTGAACGGCTCGACGGATGAGAGCGCCGCGCTCACGATCGGCCGGTCCGTCAGATCGACGTCGGTGAAGGTGACCGTGCCCGTGATGATGTCCAGCGCCTCGTTGCCGGTCCCGACCTGTTCGATGACGGTGCCGCCTGACGTCGCAACGGTAGGCTTGTCGTTCGTTCCCGTGATCGTGATGGTGATCGGGATGAACCTGGACTCGGGGTTCACCGTGAAATTGGTGTCGACGCGGACCATGTAGGTCAGCGTCAGGGTTTCGCCGGCGGCGAGGAAGTCGAAGACGTGGTCGGGGATCGTGTAGGTCCAGACCGCCGAGCCGTTGTTGTTGTTGGCGGGGTCGGGGACGACGCTGATCTGGATCTGCGTCGCCGCGATGCCCTGCTTCTGGAGCTCCGAGAGGGAGCCGGTGACGTCGTTCTGGCCCGCAGTTTTGTAGACGTAGTTCGGCGCCTCGGCGAGGCTGATGCTCACCGTCGGCCGGTCGCCGAGGTTCTGATCGACGAACCTGATCACGCCGGAAATCGTGTCGGCGCGCGTGTCGCCGGTCGTGTCCGCACGCTCCGTCAACGCGAACGCCGTCTTCACGTTGCCGCTCGCGTCGAAGCTCTGCGCGATCGGCTGGCCGGGAATGCGTACGATGAGCGGCGTGGAGGTGGTGGGCGTCTCCGATCCCTGCGGATTGAGATTGACGAATGTTGCGGTGGCGCTAGGGCCGGACGACGATTTGAGTAACACCTCATAGCCGAACGGCGTGATCGTATCGGTGTAGTTCGTGGTCAGCTTGGTGTTGGTGTTGTTGTCGGTAAACTTCAGCGTGAACACGTCCGTGATCAGCTTCTGCACCTCCGGCGACATCAGTGCATTGGTGATCGAGACGTTGCCGCCGCTGATCTGGATCATCTGGCCGGCCTGGTTGACCGTCGCGATCGGCAGCAGCGTGACCTTGTCGAACAGGATGTAGGAGCCGGTCGTGCCGTTCGGCTCGACCAGCACCTGGAAGCTCGCCTGCGGCTGCGGATCGCCGCCGCCGGCGGGAACGACGAAGTTGATCTGGGTCAGCACCGCCGTGCCGCGGATGCCCATGGTGGCGACCGGCGTGTCGACCTTCATGTCGCCGCGCTTGGCGGTTTCGCCGGCGACGAAGGTGATGGTGCCCGCGACCAGGCTGAGCAGCGAGGAATTGTTCGACCCGTTGGGGTCGTAGACCATCTCGTTCAGCACCATCCGCGCGTTGGAGGACAGGCCGAACACGGTGCCGTCAATGAAGGTGATGCCGAGCGTCGAGTCGGCCCCGGTCGAGACCACGTCGCCCTTCTCGACGTTGTCGCCATTGTTCAGGATGACCGAGACGCCGTTGCGGATCGCGGTCGCGCTTCCCACGAGCTTGGTGACGTGACCGATGACCTGGCCCGCACCGGCACCGGGCGCGGCCTGGGCAACCTGGACATGGCCGGTGAGGGCGTTGACGACGTCGCCGCTGAGGTGGGCGCCGTCGGGCGAAGCGAGCGCGGCGCGCTTGTCGCCCCTGAAATAATCGTGAACGACGAACTCATGACCGTCGTGGGACAGCACAAGGTCGAGCCCGGCACGCTTGAACTCGCCGTTGAAGATCAGATTGGGGTCGGGAACGACGAACGCGCCGTCGGGCACGTGACCGTTCGCCTTTGCGGTAAAAGAATCGATATTTGCCCCGACGGGCGAGCGGGAACCCTGGCCGTCCAAAGAAATCGCGCCGTCAAATTGGCCAGCGTAATTCAACCGGGCACCGTATAAAGGGTTAAAATTTAAGTAAGTATCGACCGCCTAAGCTTGCATAGCATTAGCAAGTCCTTAGCGATACCATCTATTGCTTGTGTGATTTCGCATCACTTGCCCCCGGGAGGCCCCACGGCGTGGCGCCGCGACAGAGGAGTGAAAGTAATTCCTCAAATATTCGTATGTCGAATTCAGCCTGTTTCCACGCATTTCCAGTCATCCAAAGTAACCTGCTGTATAGTTAGGAAGCAGATACTTTCATCATCTTTCCTTCGCGAGCTCCCGCAGCATCCTGCGGCAAATATGGAGTTAAATCTGTGACCTATCTACAGAACCCCATGAAATGGGGGTTGTTAGCCATGGGACCCAGATTCGGCACTGCCACAACCTGTGTCTGCAATTGGCTCCATTTCGCGGCAACGCGACACCTCCTAGCCGGCGAATCGTAAAATTTTACGCAATTTGGGTAGGCCCATTTCAGCCTGTCACCCGGTTTTGGAACCCCTGCCGGGCGCGTTAAGCAGAACAAAACGGCCCGTCTCGCACTATCTCCGCGAAAGCAACAAAGCCCGGCACGTCGAGATCGAGGGGGATTTCGTGAAGCCTGGGAAGGGGATGTCAGATGGAGACCGCTGCTCGCTCGCGCGCCTGGCGCGCAATCCTTGTCATGTGCGGCTTGATCCTGCTCGGATCGGCCGCCGAGCTTCGCGCCGGCACGCTGCTGTCGCCCGGCGCCGGCGTCCTCGTGCGCAAATCCGCCGAACCGTTCGGCGTGTTCGCCTTCGCCATCTCGTCCGGTAGCCTGCAGCAGAGATGGTCCGCGCTGAAGGACAAGCTCGACGACGACATGGTGCAGCTCGCGCTGTGCGACGGCGACCGGAACAATTGCGCTTCACCGGCAGCGCTCGAGCTGCTCGCCATAGTCGACCACGCCCGCGCCCGCGACGGTCGCGCGCGGCTCGGCGAGGTCAACCGCGCCATCAATCTCGCCATCCATGCCGCCAATGATGGCACCGACGACGTCTGGAGCTCGCCGCTTTCGACCTTCGCGCGCGGGACCGGCGATTGCGAGGACTATGCCATCGCCAAGCTGGCCGCACTGCGGCTGGCGGGAATTGCCTCTGAGGACCTCCGCATCGTCGTGGTGCGAGACGTCAGGGCCGGCGAGGCGCACGCAATTGCCGCGGCAAAGCTCGACGGGCAATGGCTGATGCTGGACAATCGCCGCATGGCGATGGTCAAGGATGACGCGACGCGGAGCTATCAGCCACTGTTCGTGCTCCACCAGTCGGCCGTGCTGAAATATGTCGACGAGCCGGTGCAGGTCTCGATGGCGGCCGCCGAGGCACGTTGATTGCTCGTAGCCTGGATGGAGCGCAGCAAAATCCGGGACTCTTACCACTCGCACCGGCCCCGGATTAAGCTTGCACTCCATCCGGGCTACAGACCTTCCACTGCTCGTCCCCACAAACCCATTTCACCGCGCAAGACCAGACGCTAGCATGGCGCCTTCCGTGCGGGGCGACTTGGAATGCGATTCATCGTGCTGTCTGTGCTTGCGCTGCTGGCATTGCCGGCGGTGCCCGCGTCCGCGCAATCCGACCGCGCGATCGCCGACAGGCTGCCGCTGTTTGCCAGGAACAAGTGCCAGCCGATTCGCGACCCCGGCAACCAATTGTTCTGCGGTGATGCCGCGCTTGCCGCCGCCGCCGAGAAGCTGAGCATCGCGATCGAGGAGCGGCTCGCCCGCCTGCCGGATCGCCTGCCCGCTATCGAGGAGAATGCGATCTGGGTCCGCCAACGCAACCTCAGCTGCGGCATCGTCGGCCAGACCGCGATCCGCCCCGACCAATTCGAGACCGTCAAGGCGTGCCTGCTCAAGGTCACCGAGGAGCGCGCCGCGATCGTTCGCGATCCGGATTTCGACTGCCTTGCGGCCAACACTGCTGCGGGCGCGGTGATCTGCGCAGACCCCTCGCTGACGCTTGCCGAAACCGAGCTCAACGGCCAGGTGCTCGGCCTGATCGGCAAATTGGACCCGACTGCGGCACGCTTTGCCTTCGCCGAATATGGACGGTGGACGCGCGAGCGCGACCGCAAATGCAATCTGGTCGGCAAGGAGAACGTGCCGCTGCAGGAGCTGGAATCCGCGGAGGACTGTCTCGCCGACCATTTGAAGCGCAAGACAGATGAAATCCGCGCCGCGAAGGGCGATCCCAAAAAAGTGTTCGGCCGGCAGGTCGCGGCCCGCATTCCCGACGCCGACGCCGTCGATTTCTGCGCCGCGCGGATTCATGCGGCCAATTCCTGCGGCAACTTCCTGCGCATCAACCGCGTCTATGCGCTCGACAGCCAGGTGACCGACCAGGAGGCACAGGTCACGGGCGAAATCGAAATGGCCGTGCTCGCTCCCTTCACCGTGTGCAGCAGGATCGCCTCCATCTGCACCGGCACCTGCTGGGACGCCACGACGGGTCGGCCGCAGCAGGGAGCCGGCAACAAGACGCGCCCAGCAGACGTCTTCAACGTCACGCGCCGGCTGAGGGTCCAGCGAACCTTCGCCTTCGTTAAAGCCGCCGACGGCTGGCGCTGCCGGGAAGACGAGCTCGCCCCGGTGAATTCGGGCACCGCGGGCGGAGGATCGTAGGGTTCTCTCTTCCTTCTCCCCTTGTGGGAGAAAGTGGCGCGCGCAAGCGCGCCGGATGAGGGGTTCTCTCCGCACGCAAGACGTGCGTGAAGGATAGAGACCCCTCACCCGGCTCGCCGCTTCGCGGCGATCCACCCTCTCCCACAAGGGGAGAGGGTGCACTGAGCTCGACGCAAGAGAGCCCGCATCAGAACATCAGATTGTCCTTCACCAGGACCCAGCGGCCGCCCTTGACCTGCTGCACCTGGGTGATGGTGTTGGCGAGGTGGTCGGTCTTGGAGAACTTGGTGGGGGGCGAGTTGAAGATGTCGAGGAATTTCTCGCCCGACTCGAGCGCATCGAGCATCTTCTGCCCGGTGAGATCCTTGCCGGCCTTGTTGGCATAGAACGCAAACGTCATCATGGCATTGTAGCCGATGATGGCTTGCGTGTTGGCGTCGGCGTTGAACATCTTCTTGTAGTTGACGAGCCAATCCTTCACCTTGCCCTTGGCGGTGTCCTCATAAGGAATCTCGAAGCCGCTGGCAGCATAGAGACCCTCGACGGCGTCCTTACCCAGCGCAGGAACCTCCATCACGTTCGTGGGGGTGGCCCCGAGGAAGGTGACGTCCCAGCCGAGCTTCTTGGCTTCGGTCATCGCCCCAATGGTCTCGCGCAGCACGGTGCCGAGCACGACGAGGTCGCAGCCATCTGACTTCATCTTGGCGATCTGCGCGCTGAAATCGGAGGCGCCGCGCTTGTAGCTCGTGATCGAGGCCGGCTGCGCCTTCATGGCAGTGAGCTGCTGATTGAAGCCATCGAGCACGTTCTTACCGTACTCGTCGTCCTGATGCATGATGCAGGGCTTCTTGAAGCCCTTCCACTCGATCATGTATTTCACCGCAGCCCGCGTGCTCTCGACATAGGGCAGCAAATTGTTGAACTTCAGGCGCTCCTGCGGCTTGGCCGGATCGAACTTGAAGGTGAATTCGGCCGCCGTCAGCGGGAACAGCTGCAGGACACCGGCATCGAACAGGATGTCTTGCGCGGCGAGCACCGTCGGTGATCCCATCGGCCCCACCATCGCGAAGATCTTGTCGCGCTCGATCAGCTTTTGCGACGCGAGCACGGCCTTCTTCGGATCGTAGCCGCTGTCCTCGACGACCAGCCGGATCTTGCGGCCGTGAATTCCGCCGGCCGCATTGATCTCCTCGGCCGCCATCTTCATGCCGTTCGCGACCGGAACGCCCCACCCCTTGATCGGGCCTGACAGGTCCTGGTGGGTGCCGATGACGATCTCGGTTGCCGAGATGCCCTCGTTGGTGACCTTGGTTTGCGCTGCGGCCGGCAGACAGGTGAGCACCACGGCACCCACAGCAAGGCCGAATGCGCTGAACGATTTCGACATTGACGTCTCCTCTCCTAAAGGCCCGTATTGCACGAAGGGCGGGGCCACAGCTCCTTCGCTTTCTCGAAATGGACCGGCTCGTCACGCCACCGCGCGCTCGCGATACATCGCCTCGATCTCGGCGGCGTAGCGCTTGTTCACGAAGCCGCGCTTCAGCTTCATGGTCGGCGTCAGCTCCTCGTCCTCGGGCGTGAGCTGGCGCTCGATCAGGTAGAACCTCTTGATGGTCTCGACGCGGGCAAAATTGCCGTTGACATGCTCGATCTCGCGCCCGATCAGGTCCTGGATCTCCCTCGCCCGGCACAGGCTGGCATAATTGGTGAAGGGGATGTCGTGATCCTGGGCGAACTTCTCAACATTCTCCTGGTCGATCATCACGAGGCAGGTGAGATAGGGCCGCTTGTCGCCGATCACGACCGCGTCGGAGATGTAGGGCGAGAACTTGAGCTGGTTCTCGATCTCGGACGGCGTGATGTTCTTGCCGCCCGAGGTGATGATGATGTCCTTCATCCGGTCGGTGATGCGCACGAAGCCCTCATTGTCGATGGTGCCGACGTCACCGGTGTGCAGCCAGCCGCGGGAATCGATCGTCTCTGCGGTCTTCTCCGGCTGGTTCAAATAGCCCATGAACAGGAAGTCGCCCTTGATCAGGATCTCGCCGGCGGGCGACAGCGCGACCTCGCCCCAGGGCACCGCGGTGCCGACCGAGCCGAGCTTGATCTTGTCCGCGGGCATCATGGTTGCGACCCCGCAATTCTCGGTCTGACCGTAGACCTCGTGCATGTCGATGCCGAGCGCCAGATACCAGCGGATCAGCTCCGGTGCGATCGGGGCTGCGCCGGTGAACGCGATGCGGCAGCGGTCGAGTCCGATCATGCGGCGGATGTTGCGGAACGCGACCAGGTAGGCGATGCGGTTGGCGATGCGCAGCGATAGCGGCGGCGCCCTGCCCTCGAGCCGGCAATCGACCATGCGGTAGCCGATGCCGATGGCGCGGCGATAGACCCATTGCTGCAGCGGCGTTGCATCCTTCAGCGCGATGGTGATGGCGGAATAGAACTTCTCCCAGACGCGCGGCACGGCCAGAAAGGCGGTCGGCTGCACCTCGCGCAGATTGTCAGGCACGGTTTCCGGGCTCTCGGCAAAATTCATCACCGAGCCGAGCGCGACCGAGATGTAATAGCCGCCGATACGCTCTGCGACGTGGCAGAGCGGCAGGAAGACCAGCCGGTTCTCGTCCTCTCGCGCAGGTATGAAGTCGTTGGCGTGTCGCATCTGGTGGGTGACGCTGCGATTGGCGTGCATCGCGCCTTTCGGCGGGCCGGTCGTGCCGGACGTATAGACGAGGACCGCGAGATCGCCGGCGCTGCGGCTGTCGATCATCTCCTGCCACAGCGCTTCGCGGCCGACCATGTGGTTGCGGCCGAGCGCGCGAAACTCGTCCAGCGACATCACCATGTCGTCGGAGAAACCGCTGAGGCCCTCCATGTCGAACACGATGATCTTCTGCAAGCTGGGGCATCGCGCGCGGCAGGTGAGAATCTTGTCGAGCTGCTCCTCGTCCTCGGCGAAGATCACCTTCGTGGCGGAGTCGTTGACGAGATACTCGACCTGGGACGAAGAATCGGTCGGATAGATTCCGCTGGAGACGCCGCCGGCGCACAATATGCCCATGTCGGCATAAACCCATTCGGGCACGGCATTGGCGATGATGGAGGCGACCTCGCCGGGCATGAAGCCGACGGCGCGGAGCGCGTAGGCGATCTCTTTGGAGATCTCCAGCCATTCTAGCCAGCTCGTCGGCTGCCAGATGCCGAACTTCTTCTCGCGGATCGCCGGCCTGTCGCCCCGCGTCTCGGCGGCGCGCAAGAAGCTCTTCGCGATCGTATCAGCGACCGTCAGCACCGCCGGTCGGGCCATGCACCTCTCCTCCTTGTCGCCTTCCCTCCGCTGCCTGCCTTGCCGGCCGGTCTTTGCTCAACGTTGGGCAAGCTCATCTTACTGCCAGCTCGTCCTCACCGCCACGTCTTCTTCTTTTTCCAGCGCCGCTCGCCGCGCGCGCCGGCTTCCTTGGCGCCAAGGTAGAATTCCTGGATGTCCTGGGAATGCATCAAGCGGTCGCAGGTATCGTTCATCACGATACGGCCGATCTCCAGCACATAGCCGTAATGGGCGGTTTCCAGCGCCACCTTGGCGTTCTGCTCGACCAGCAGGATCGACATGCCCTGCTCCTCGTTGACCCGGCGGATGATGGTGAATATCTCCTTCACCAGCAGTGGCGACAGGCCGAGCGAGGGCTCGTCGAGCAAGAGCAGCGTCGGCCGGTTCATCAGCGCGCGCCCGATCGCGAGCATCTGCTGCTCGCCGCCGGAGAGCTGGCCCGCCGGCTGGTTGATGCGCTCCTTCAGGCGCGGGAAATAGCCGTAGACGCGCTCCATGTCCTCCGCGACGCCGTCCCGGTCCTTGCGCGGATAGGCACCCATCATCAGGTTCTCGCGCACCGAGAGGAACGGGAACACCTCGCGCCCCTCGGGCACGTGGCTGAGGCCGAGCCGCACGATGCGGTCGGCCTCCATGCGCTGGATCGGCTTGCCCATGAACTCGATCGCGCCCTTCTGCGGATCGAGGATGCCGGAGATGGTCTTCAGCACCGTGGTCTTGCCGGCCCCGTTGGCCCCGAGCAGCGTGACGATGCGCCCGCGCGGCACCTCCAGCGAGATGCCGCGGATCGCCATGATCGGCCCGTAATAGCTCTCGATGTTGGAGAGCTTGAGGATGATATCCTGGGGCGCAGCGGCATCCATCGGTCAGGCTCCCAGATACGCGGCGACGACGTCGGGGTGCTGCTGCACTTCAGCGGGCGAGCCCATCGCCAGCACCCTTCCGTAGTTCAGTGCGATGACGCGATCGGAGACCCGGTTGACCAGCGACATGTCGTGCTCGACCATCAGCACGGTGATACCGAGCTCGGTCCTCATGTCCCGAATCCAGAACGACATGTCGCCGGTCTCCTCCACGTTGAGACCCGAGGACGGCTCGTCCAGCAGGATCAGCTTCGGCTCCGAGCAGAGCGCTCGCGCCAGCTCGATCACCTTGCGCACGCCGTAAGGCAGGCCCGAGATCAGCTTGTCGCGATAGGGTTCGAGGTCGAGGAATTCGATGACCTGCTCGACCCGGCGGCGGTGAACCTTTTCGTTGGCCCGCACGCTCGGCAGGAATAAGAGCTCCTGCCACAGCTGCGTGGTCGAATGGCGGTGGCGGCCGACCAGAAGGTTCGACAGCACGGTCGCGTTCTCGAACAGCTCGATGTTCTGGAAGGTACGGGCGATGCCGAGCTTGGCGATGTCGTAGGGCGGCTGCTCGGTGATGTCCTGGTCCTCGAAGAAGATACGGCCCGAGGTCGGCCGGTAGATCCGCGAGATCAGGTTGAAGATCGAGCTCTTGCCGGCTCCGTTCGGCCCGATGATCGAGAGGATCTCGCCCTTCTCCACCGCGAACGAGACCGCATCGACCGCCTTGAGGCCGCCGAAATGCAGCGACAGGTTCTCGGCGCGGAAATAGCTCATCGATTGCGCTCCGACTTCACGTAGATCTTCTGCCGCTTGAAGGTGGCGCGCTTGTAGAGAGGGAACAGCTGGAAGAAGAGCTTGATCTTGAGCCAGCGGCCGTAGAGCCCGAGCGGCTCGAACAGCACGAACAGCACGATGATGATGCCGTAGATCGCGCCCTTCAGGCCGTTGAGCGAGGCGAAGGCCGCGACCTTCGCCTCGATATTGCCCGCAGTCGCCGCGCCGGCGCCGAATGTCGCGGCAATGCCGGCGATGATGCCGGGCATGTCGTCCTTGAGATAGGTGAGGAACGGGTCGATCATCACGATGAAGATCGCGCCGAGCACGGCGCCGTGCAGGCTGAAGGTGCCGCCGATCAGGATCACGATGATGAACTCGATCGAGAGCTGAAGCGTGAACATCTCCGGCGAGATGAAGGAGAGCTTGTGCGCGAACAGGACGCCGGCAAAGCCGGTGATCGCGGCCGAGATCGCGAACGACTTCACCTTGTAGAGCGCGACATTGACGCCCATGCTGCGCGCCGCCGTCTCGGAATCGCGGATCGCGACGAAGGCGCGGCCCGTCGGCGAACGCAGCAGATTGAGCGTGCCGACGATGGTCAGCACCAGCACGGCAAGGCAGAGGTAATAGAAGGTCGGGCTGTCGCGCGGCACGGCGACGCCGAGCAGCGACAGCGTCTTGACCCGCATGCCCTCGTTACCGTGGGTAACGCTTTCCCACCGCGCCAGGATCTCCTCCACGATCAGGGCAAACGAGATGGTGGCGATGACGAGATAGATGCCGGTGAGGCGCAGCGCCGGAAAGCCGACGATCGCGCCGATGATGCCGGTCAACAGCCCCGCCGCGAGGAAGTAGACGGGGAACGGCACGTTGTACTTCTGCAAGTACGCCGCCGTGTAGGCGCCGATCGCGAGGAACGCCGCGTGCCCAAGCGAGGCCTGGCCGGTGAAGCCGGTCAGAATCAGCAGTGCCACGCCGACGATCGCATAGATGCAGACGAAGACGAGCTGGCTCATCAGATAGCTGGAGAGCACGTGGGGCGCGATCAGCAGCAGCGCGAGCAGGACGCCGTAGGTGACGACGTAGCCCGAATGCGGGAACAGCTTGATGTCGTCCTCGTAGTCGGTCTTGAACAGGAAGCGCATGGCGTTCAGACCTTCTTGCGGACGTGGAGGCCGAACAGGCCCTCGGGCTTCAGCAGCAGCACGGTGAGCAGCACGATGTAAGGCGCGGCGTCCTTCCAGCCCTCGGGCAGGTAAAAGCCGGCCATGCTCTCGATCACGCCGATCAGGACGCCGCCGACCACCGCGCCCGGGATCGAGCCGAAGCCGCCGAGCACGGCGGCGGGAAACGCCTTCAGGCCGAGCACGAGGCCGACATTGGAGTGGATGAAGGTGATCGGCGCCAGCAGCACGCCGGCACAGGTCGCGACCGCAGCGCTGATCGCCCAGACGACCGACACCACGCGCTTGACCGGAATGCCCATGTAATAGGCTGCCAGCATATTTTCGGAGCTGGCGCGCATCGCGGTACCGAGCGTGGTCTTGTTGAAGAACAGCCAGAGCAGCGTGCACAGGATCATCGTCGCCGCGATCACCGAGAGCTTGTCGTAGGCGAGCACCAGCGAGCCCATGCGCAGCACGCCCTGGCTGAAAGGCGTCTCGATCTTCAGGTCGTCGGTGCCCCAGATCATGCCGGCGACCGAACGCAGGAAATAGCCGAGACCGATTGTGACCATGATGATGGAGAATTGCGGATAGCCGAGGATCGGCCGCACCACCACGCGCTCGGCCAGCATGCCGAACAGCGCCATGGCGGCGACCGCACCGGCGAAGCCGATCCAGTAGTTCAGGCCCATCATGCCGATGAAGGTGAAGGCGAAGAAACCGCCCAGCATCATCAGATCGCCCTGGGCGAAATTGACGACTTCGGTGGCCTTGTAGACGAGCACGAAGCCGAGCGCGATCAGGCCGTAGACGCAGCCGAGCGCAACACCGCTGACCAGCTGCTGAACGAAATCCAGCATTGACGCGCGTCCTCCCCGATGCAACCGGCGATCTTCGAGGCCGCCTTGCCGCATCTTGTGTCCAGTCGCTACGCAGTCGTTTCGCCGCGTTAGCGCCATTTGTCCGGAATCAATTCAGCCTGAACGCCCGCGCGCTGTCAACAAACGGTGACTTGTCGAGATACCTTGTCTTTAGTCCAATCCGGTTGGCGGAATTTGCGGCAGTGCGATTCACGGTGCCGAAACATCTTCGGGTCATGGTCGCGGGCGATGCAAACCGGATGGTGTGGCCGTCATGAAGCCGGACAACTCGGCCTTGGAAGTCCGAGGGTTAACGAAGCGTTTTGACCGTCTGGCGGTCGACAGCCTCGATCTCACCATTCACGCCGGCGAATTCTACGCCCTGGTCGGCCCCAATGGCGCCGGCAAGACCACCACTTTACGCATGGTTGCGGGCCTGCTCAGGCCCGATGCCGGCGCCGTTTCGATCTTCGGCATCGATGCGCTCCAAGACCCCGTCGCCGCCAAGCAGGTGATGGCCTGGGTCTCCGACGAGCCCATGATCTACGACAAGCTCACCCCGCTCGAATATCTCGAATTCGTCGCCGGCCTCTGGGGCATCGTGCCGTCGATCTCGCAACCGGCCGCCGAGGAACTGCTCGATTCGCTCGGCCTCGAGGCGCACCGCCACGAGCGCTGCGAGGGCTTTTCCAAGGGCATGCGCCAGAAGGTCGCTCTCGCAGGGGCGCTGGTGCACGATCCCCGCCTCATCATTCTCGATGAACCCTTGACGGGGCTCGATGCGGTTTCCGCCCGCCATGTGAAGGGCCTGCTCAGCGCGCGTGTCCGCGCCGGCTGCACCGTCATCATGACCACGCATATCCTCGAAGTCGCCGAGCGCATGGCCGACCGCATCGGCGTGATCGCCTCCGGCCGCCTGGTCGCGGAAGGCACGCTCACCGAGCTGCGCCACCAGAACGGCCATGCCGACACCAGCCTGGAAGACCTCTTCATCGCGCTGGTGACGCTTCAGGAAGCGGCATGAGCTCGGCCACCGCGCTGTCCTGGTTTGCCCGCCACGAGCTGCGGCTCGCCTGGCGCGAATGGCTCGCCATGATGACGGGCGGGCGGCGCAAACGGGCGCGCGCCGCAATCATCGGCCTCATGTGCTTCGCCGCGCTGCTCCACCTGCCGGCCTGGGCGGTGATCGGCCGTTTCGCCGACCTGCAGTTGCCGCTCGACAAATCCTCTCTGATCGTGATTTCGGCGACGATCTTTCTCGCCTGGACCTTGATGCTGTCGCAGGCGATCGAATCCGTGACGCGGGTATTCTACGCCCGCGCCGATCTCGACCTGATCATGTCCTCGCCGGCGCGGCTGGCCAATCTGTTCTCGGTCCGCATCGCCGCGATCGCGCTGACCGTCACCGTGCTGGCGCTGCTGTTCTCGACGCCCTTCATCGACGTTCTGGTGATCGGCGGCGGCGCGCGCTGGCTGGCGGCCTTCGGCGTCGTCATTGCGATGGGCCTGTCCGCGGCGGCGATCGCGATCGCCATCACCATTCTCCTGTTCCGGTTGATCGGCCCGGCGCGGACGCGCCTGATCGCACAGATCCTCGCCGCCATCATCGGTGCGGGTTTCGTGATCGCGCTTCAGGTCGCCGCGATCATGTCCTACGGCACGCTGTCGCGCTTCACTATCCTGACCTCGGGCAGCGTTGCCGCCTACGCCCCCGACGTCGACAGCATCTGGTGGTGGCCGGCGCGGGCAGCGATGGGCGACAGCGAGGCGCTGGCGCTGCTTCTCGCGCTCGCTCTGGTCATGCTCGGCGGCGTGATGGCGATCTTCTCGCACCGCTTTGCCGACACCGCGATCGATGCGGCGGCCTACGCCACGTCCGGCCGCGTCCGTGCCAAGGAGCGCCCGTTCCGCGGCGGATCGCGCCAGCAGGCGCTGCGTCGCAAGGAATTCATGCTGCTGTGGCGCGATCCATGGCTGATCTCGCAGACCTTGATGCAGCTGCTCTATCTGGTACCGCCGGCGCTGCTGCTCTGGCGTAATTTCGCCGACAGCTCCGCGGCGCTGACACTGATCACACCCGTCATCGTGATGGCGGCCGGACAGCTCGCCGGCGGGCTCGCCTGGCTGACGATCTCGGGCGAGGACGCGCCTGACTTGGTCGCGACCGCGCCCTTGATGCCGTCCGGCATCATCCGTGCCAAGATCGAGGTGGTGCTGATCGCGATTGCCGCAATCTTCGCTCCGCTGCTCGCGGCGCTGGCCTTTGCCTCGCCATCCCAGGCCGCAATCAGCGCGGGTGCGATCATCATCAGCGCGGCCTCGGCGACCGCGATCCAGCTCTGGTTCCGGGTGCAGGCAAGGCGCAGCCAATTCCGGCGCCGTCAGACGTCTTCGCGGCTTGCAACCTTCGCCGAGGCCTTTTCCTCGATCGGCTGGGCCGCCACCGCCGCACTGCTGCTCGCCCTTCCCCTGGCCGGCCTCATCAGCGGCCTGATTACCGCAGGCCTCGTCGCGGTCACCTGGAAGTTCAGCCCGAAGCGCGAGCAATAGGTGCGACACTGACGCGCTGTTGATCGCAGCCCATTGGCGATGCTCCGCATTGCACGCTAGACTTCGCTGTGAAGTCATCGGGGACGGATCCATGCGACGACTGGTTTTGGCGGCTATCGCGCTGTTCAGCGCATACCTGACCCCTGCCCTGGCCCAGCAACCACTGCGCAGCGAATGCCTGGCGATGGCCAACGCGGCGCCGCGGATCATGCCGGTCGTCTTCAGGCAGGCTGCAGCTGCGCCCGAGGTCGAGATCACCTATGCCGGCCATTCCACCTATTTCATCGACACGCCCGCCGGCTTGCGCATCGCCACCGATTATAGCGGCGCCTACCAGGTCGGGCGACTGCCCGATGTCGTCACCATGAACCGGGCGCACAGCACCCATTACACTCTCTTTCCGGACAAGCGCATTCCCCACGTGCTGCATGGCTGGAGCGAGGACGGCAAGCCGGCGATCGTGTCGCAGCGCATCAGCGACACCTTCATCCGCAACGTCACCACCGACATCCGCCGCTATTACGGCGACGATGCCGGCAGCGACATGATCCGCGACGGCAATTCCATCTTCATCTTCGAGGCAGCCGGCCTCTGCATCGGCCATCTCGGCCACCTCCATCACAAGCTCGACGACAGCCATTTCGCCCAGATCGGACGGCTCGACATCGTGATGGTGCCGATCGACGGCACCTATACCATGACGCTCGACGGCATCTCCGAGATCACCAAGCGGCTGCGCGCCTCGGTGGTGCTGCCGATGCACCGCTTCGCCACCCCGCTCGACGACTTCATGCGCCGGATCGGCCAGCAGTTCGAGATCGACCGGCGCGCCGAGCGCTCGTTCCGGATGTCACGGGATACGCTGCCGACGAAGCCGACGGTGATCATCCTCGACGGGGTCTGACTCAGAACCGGAACGCATCACCCGTCAACGACTTGGTTGCTCCAAGACCCACCTCAGTCGGAGCAATCATGAGCAGACGGTTCCTGGTCATCGGCTCGTTTGCGGCCATCTATCTACTGTGGGGTTCCACCTATTTCGCCATCACGCTTGGCTTGCAATCGATACCGCCGTTTCTGCTGATGGCAGTTCGATCGTTATGCGGCGGCATGATCTTGCTCGCCTTCAGCGGCAGGCATGTCGCGAATACCCAGGGCCGAACATGGTTGCAGGCAGGCCTTTGCGGGCTGCTTTTCTTCGTCGGCTGCCACGGCGTTCTCGCCTTCGCGCAACAATCGGTTCCGTCCGGCGTCGCCGCCATCGTGCTCGCCACGATTCCGTTCTGGATCCTGCTGGCGGACACGCTTTTTCCGGGCGATCAGCGCCCGCGGCCGATCGCGCTGCTCGCGCTCGTCCCCGGCTTCGTGGGCGTCGGGCTCGTAGCATGGCAGAACGCCGAGCAGGCCGGAATCAGCATGCTTCCAATCGTCTGGCTGCTCGCTGCGGCGCTGTCCTGGTCGATCGGCACCGTGCTGTCGCGCAGCATGTCGCATCAAGCATCCGCGATCGCGCTGTCGGGCATGCAGCTATCGATTGGGGGCGCCGTGTTGTTCGCGATCAGCTGGCTCACGGGCGAACTGGAGAGTTTTAGACCGAGCGAGGTCTCGATGACGTCCGTTGCAGCAGCTCTTTGGCTGATCGTCTCCGGCAGCGTCATCGGCTTCGCCGCCTACAATTGGCTGCTCGAGAATGTCTCGACCTCCCTGGTCTCGACCTACACATTCGTCAATCCGGTCATCGCGGTGCTGCTCGGCACCCTCGTGCTCGGAGAGCCGTTCTCTCGCATGATGCTCGTGGGCGCGAGTCTCGTCATTGTCGCCGTTGTCGCCATCTGGCGTGCTGAGAGCTCGAGCAATCGGTCGACGCAGGCGGAGGCCGATCGTCCCATGAGACATCTGTCGCTGCGCAAGACCTGACGACCGACGGCAATTTTCTCCAAGTCGCCCGCGGCTCATCCGTGCTGAATCCTCCGCAGCAGGAGAGCAACATGAACGACTTTGCGAGACTTCTTCACGCCAGCGCACCGCATCCCGAGCACGCGGCCGCGCTTCAGCTCTACGGCCGTTTCGTCGGCGACTGGGACGCTGAGATCGCCGCCTTTGGAGCGGACGGCAGAAGCCACACCGCGCCGGGCGAAATCCATTTCGGCTGGGTGCTGGAAGGCCGTGCGGTGCAGGACGTCTGGATCATTCCCCGGCCAGCGGGCAGCGCAGCCTTTCCGATTGCCGGCAATTGGTACGGCACCACGCTGCGCGTCTACGATCCGGCCATGGATGCGTGGCGGATTTCCTGGTTCGATCCGGGCCGCCGCGTGTTCCGGCAGCAGATCGGCCGTCCCCGCGGCGAGGACATCGTGCAGGAAGGCACGACCGAATCCGGCGAGCTGACGCGCTGGAGCTTTACTGAGATTACCTGGGACTCCTTCCGTTGGCGTGGGGAGGTCAAGCCGGCCACGGCAGTGGACTGGCGGCTGATGGTCGAAGTAAGAGCAAGACGGCGGACGGGCTGACGAGCATACCGCATTGCTCGTGATGATGGGTGCGGTTGCGCAAGGCGCGCTGCTGCATGCGGAAATGAGGTGCTAGGCTCCCGACACAAAACATCAGGGAGCGAAGGCCGATGGCAGCAAGCGGTGTGCCCGCCAACACGAGCGGGCTGTTCGTCGATCCGCGTGAGGACTGGCTCGCGCTGCATCGGGAGGAGATCATCGATCCCTTGCGGCCGATCGTCGATCCCCATCATCATCTGTGGGATCGCGGGCACCGCTATCTGATCGAGGAGATGGCCGCCGACATCGCCTCCGGTCACAACGTCATCGCCACCGTCTATGTCGACTGCCGTTCGATGTACCGCGCGCATGGACCCGAGGCGTTCCGGCCCGTTGGCGAGGTCGAGTTCGCCAACGGCGTCGCCGCCATGAGTGCGAGCGGCGGCTTCGGTAAGGCCGCGATCTGCGCCGGCATCGTCAGCCATGCCAATCTGCTGCTCGGCGACGCTGCAAAGGGCGTGCTGGAAGCCGAGATCGCCGCAGGCAACGGCCGCTTTCGCGGCATCAGGCATTCCTCAGCCTGGGATGAAGATCCTGTCGTCGCCGGCATGTATGCGAACAGGCCGAAGGGATTGTTGCAGGACCCGACCTTCCGCAAAGGCTTTGCCTGCCTCGCCCCCCTCAAGCTCAGCTTCGATGCATGGCTGTTCCATCCGCAG
Source organism: Bradyrhizobium sp. IC4060 (assembly GCF_020193715.1). Taxonomy (NCBI): domain Bacteria; kingdom Pseudomonadati; phylum Pseudomonadota; class Alphaproteobacteria; order Hyphomicrobiales; family Nitrobacteraceae; genus Bradyrhizobium; species Bradyrhizobium sp. IC4060. The sequence continues at coordinate 689,718 of NZ_JADYVJ010000003.1, forward strand.
ATCGGCGAGCTCACGGCGCTGGCGCGCGCCTTCCCCGACACCAGGATTGTGCTCGACCATTGCGGCGGCCCGGTCGGAACCGGCCGCTTCGCGGGCCGGCGCGAGGAGGTGTTTGCGCAATGGCGCGCCTCGATCCGGGAGATCGCGACATGCGAAAATGTGGTGGTGAAGCTCGGTGGTCTCGCGATGTGCCTGCTTGGCTACGACTTCCATTTGCGCGAGAGGCCGCCGACATCCGAGGAGCTTGCCGCGGCCTGGCGGCCCTATGTCGAGACCTGCATCGAGGCGTTCGGCCCGAAGCGCGCGATGTTCGAAAGCAATTTCCCCCCGGACAAGGGCCAGTGCAGCTACCAGGTGATCTTCAACGCCTTCAAGCGTATCACCTCAAAGGTGAGCGAGGCCGACAAGACGGCGTTGTTCTCGCAGACCGCGATCGACGTCTACCGGCTCGAGCTGCCGTCATGATGAAAAGAGGGGCCGGGACCTTGATCCCGACCCCTCTTCGTCGTGGCCGCTGGGAAGCGTCCTTGAAACCCTGGTGTCCGCTTAGCCGGCGCCCATCAGCGAGGCCGGACGGCGCTCGCCGGTGGAGGCGAACATCTTCTTCAGCTTGTTGATGACGCGGATCAGGAAACCGATCATCACCGGATTGGTCTTGCGGCAGAAGGCGATCTTCTTGACGTGGCCTTCGACATGCCATTTGGCATGCGCGCCGTCGCGGAAGAAAATGACGTCGCCGGGTCCGTAGCGCTTGGGCGGCATGCCGTCGCTCTCGAGCACGATCGATCCTTCCATGATCATGATCGTCTCGTCGATGTCGTAGTACCAGTTGAAGCGGCCTTCGGTGCAGTGCCAGATGATCGTCTGCGCGGTGCCGTCGGCGCTGGTCGACAAGACGCGGGAGCGGGATACCGGATTGCCCTCGATGATCCAGGACGGCTCAATCGGCCGCAGCTCGAGATCCACATTGCAACTACCGATTTCAATCAATGTGCGCGACATCTGCTTCCCCAGAAGATATAAATATGAATGGCCGGGTCTCGGCCCGGATTGCTTCGAAAGAAGTTGGGACGCTAGTAGGCTGCTTTTAATTCTTTCTTACATGGCACTCGACAATCAGCCCCGAGTTGCGGGTGCGACACGGTTAACGTCACGATTTCCTCTGCGAATTCGCACATATGAACCTAGCTTGTCCGGGGTGCGACAAAGTGCGCGAAGTCTTGGGAAGGAGCCGCACCGATGCCCCTCACGCCGGAGATTCTGACAGCCAACAGCGAGGTCGTCGCCAGGCTCCGCAGTCTCGACGTCTCCTTCGAACCGGACGAGGAACCCTGGTTCACGATCGACGGCGTCGAAAGCCCGCGGCACATCGGCAGTGACGGCTCCGGCAGCGCGTTCGTGCTGCTGCCGTCGCAGAATGTGCTCTATGTCTCGTCAGAGGGCCGCGCGGGCATCATCGCGGAAAGTTTCGATGCATTGATCCAGCTTGTCGTTGCCCGTCCCTACTGGCGCGACATCCTCAAATTCTCCGGGGGCGGCGACCTTGCAGAGATGCGCCGCGCGGCGGATGCGCTGGAGGCAAGGCTCCAAGACGAGGATGACGTCAGCGAGGCCCGCGAACAGATCCGCGGCGCGCTCGCGCTGGCGGACGCGGACGATCCGGTTGGCGCGCTCTACGAGGCGGTGGCGGCGTCCGACGTGATCGTGCGGGCCACCGACGGCAGCCCGTTCACGACGCTGTTCAACCGCTTCAGCATCGACAACAGCCCGACCCTGCGCAACGCGGCGGCGTGAGGGGGAAGACTGACGCGAGGACGTTCACCTCTCCCCAGCGGGGAGAGGTTGACCACGTCCTAGCCTGCCTATTTGGACCAAAATCTAGATTACGACTTCGCCCATTCGCCCTTGCGGAAGACGGGCACCTTGCTGCCGTCGGCCAAGATGCCGTCGATGTCGGTCTCGGCCGAGCCGATCATCCAATCAATATGGATCAGGCTCTGGTTGCCGCCTTGCGCCGCGATCTGCTGCGGCGTGAGCTGGGCACCGTTGACGAAGCATTTCGAATAGCACTGGCCGAGCGCGATGTGCGAGGCCGCGTTCTCGTCGAACAGCGTGTTGTAGAACAACAGCCCGCTCTGCGAGATCGGCGAGGAATGCGGCACCAAGGCCACCTCGCCGAGGCGCCGCGCGCCCTCGTCGGTATCGAGCACCTTGTTCAGCACCTCGGCGCCGCGCGAGGCCTTGGCGTCGACGATCTTGCCGTCCTCGAACCGCACCGCGATGTTGTCGATCAGCGTGCCCTGATAGGACAGCGGCTTCGAGCTCACGACGTGGCCGTAGACGCGGCGGCAATGCGGCGTGGTGAAGACCTCTTCGGTCGGGATATTGGCGTTGCAGCTGATGCCGTTCTTGGACAGCGAGGCGCCGCCTTCCCATTCGTGGCCGTCGGCAAGGCCGATGGTGAGATCGGTGCCGGGACCCGAGTACTGAAGCGCGCGGAAACGCTGGCCGTTGAGCCAGTTGGTGCGCTCGCGCAGCACCGCATTGTGGCTCGCCCAATTGTTGATCGCGTCCTCGCGATCGACACGGGACGCGGCGAAAATCGCGTCTGCGAGCTTGCCGACCGCAACGTCCTCGGGATCGTTCGGGAACACCAGCTTCGCCCAGGACGCGCTCGGATAGGCGATGATATTCCAGTTGGTGTCGAAATTGACGATCTTTTCCAGCGCCGGCTGGTAGGCCATCGAATTGGCCTTGCTAGCGCGCGCCACCTTGGAAGGATCTTCGCCCGACAGCAACATCGGGTTGTCGCCGACGATGGCGAGCCGTGCGGTGTTGTCGGAGAACGCCTTGGCCATGCCCTCGTAGAGCCAGCCGGCGGCACGATCGAAACTGTTGTCGTGGCCGTGGCGGTAGCGCGCCAGCGTCATCTCCTCGTCCGACAGGATCGGCGTCACGAGGCCGGCGCCGGCCTTGTAGGCATGCACGGCGATCCGCCGCACCAGCGGCAGCGCGATCGCGGGCGCCGTCAGAAGCAGATCCTGTCCCGACCGCAAGCCCAGGCCCACTTTCACCGCCACCTCGGCCAGTCGGTCGAGCTTCGCCGGATCGATGGGAGTGGAAGGATTGCGTTGATCAGTCATGCCGGGCCCTCTGCCGAAAGTCGCTCACTCAATTTAAGTCTAGCATCGCGGGGCACAAGTATGCGAGCGTCTTGCGCCCTTGGAAAGATACGCAGTTTCACGCATTTTGGTTTTCAACGCGTTGCCGATGCCAGCACCCGGTCGACCATGGCGGGCGCAAGGCCGAGGTAATTTTTCGGTGAAGTGAGCGCCTCGATTGTGGCACGATCGATGTGGCTCGATATCCGTGAATCTGCGGATAGCGCGTCAGCAAGGGTCATTCCCTTCTCGTTGGCCTGACGGCAGGCGTCATAGACGACGTCGTGCGCCTCCTGCCGGCCGATCTGCGGGGCGAGGCCCATCATGACCGCTTCGGCCACAATCAGGCCGCGGCTGATGGCGAGATTGTCGTTCATCTTCGCCTCGTCTACGATGAGGCCCGCGAGCGCGAACTTCGCCTGGTGCAGCGCGCCGGCGGCCAGCACGAAGCTTTCGGGAATCGCCATCCATTCCGCGTGCCAGGGGCCGGTGGCACGCTCGAAATCCTGCACCATGGCGTCGAGCATCAGGCCGGCGTGCTGGCGCACCGCCTTGGAGGCCGCAAGCATCAATTCCGAGGAGATCGGGTTGCGCTTCTGCGGCATGGTCGAGGAGGCGCCGCGCCCCTTGACGAAGGGCTCGTAGACCTCGGCGAATTCGGTCGAGGCCATGATCATGATGTCGAGCGCGATCTTGCCGAGAGAGCCGGTGACGAGAGCAAGGAAGTTCACGGCTTCGGCGAAGCCGTCGCGCGCTACGTGCCAGGTCGAGGCGGGAACGCCGAGCTTCAGCTCGTTGCAGAGCGCCTCCTGCACCTCGAACCCCCTGTCGCCGAGCGACGCCAGCGTACCGGCCGCGCCGGCGAACTGACCGACCAGCACGCGCGGCTTCAGCTGCGCCAGCCGCTCGGCGTGGCGGTCGAACATCGCGAGCCAGATCGCGCTCTTGTAGCCCAAGGTCACCGGCAGCGCCTGTTGCAGATGGGTGCGGCCCGCCATCGCCGTGTCGCGATGGCGCTTCGACAGATCGGCGAGGATCTTGCGCAGCTCGGCGATGTCACGTTCGACGATCTCGAGCGCGGCGCGCAGTTGCAGCACCACGGCGGTGTCCATAATGTCCTGCGTGGTGGCGCCCCAATGCACGTAGCGGCCTGCCTCGCCGCATTGCTTCACCATTTGATGCACCAAAGGCAGGATCGGGTAGCCGACGACATCGGTCTCCTGCCTGAGCAGATCGAAGTCGAGCGCGCCGATGTCGGTCCGCGCCGCGATCGCTGCGGCCGCCTCGTGTGGGATCACACCGCACTTCGCCTCCGCCTTCGCCAGCGCCACCTCGACCTCGGCATAGCGTGCGACCGTCGCGACGTCCGAGAACACCTCGCGCATCTCAGGCGTACCGAAGGCGTCGCGAAACAGCAGGGAGTCGAGCACAGTGGTGGCGGCGGGGAAAGCAGGCATGGACACTTCTTCTGGGTTGGTGTTTTCTGTCGGTGTACCTTACGTACGCAGGGCAGATCGGCAAAGGGCATTCCCCGTTGTGCGCGCCACTAAAACGGCATTCCCGCGCAATGGCGAAGCCGTTGTCGCTAGAGGGCCTGCGCTACGCTCCCGCGCTCCAGGATGACGGTGCTGGAGGGGCGCCTGATCTCGTCGCCAGATTTACACCGCAACATTCTAGCTGCGGATGTATTCCCCTCGGAAAACCACATGGCTGCCATCACGCGATTGCGATGAACCAAACGCCCCCTTCGGCAGACACACGATCTTTCGACCCAAATTTCATTTTGTTTGTTTGCCCGATTTCGCAATGAGGCCCGAGTTTTCGACGTGCAGTTTCTGTTCCGGGACCACCTTCTCGATACCGACCGGCGCGAGCTGAGCCGCGAGCAGGTTCCCATTGCCGTGGAGCCGCAGGTTTTCGACCTCGTCGTCCACCTCATGCAGAACCGCGACCGGGTCGTCAGCAAGGACGAGCTGATCGACAAGATCTGGCACGGGCGCAGCGTCTCCGAATCCACCCTGACCAGCCGGATCAACGCGGCGCGCAAGGCGATCGGCGACGATGGCGCGAGCCAGTCGCTGATCCGCACCATCACCCGCAAGGGTTTTCGCTTCGTCGGCGACGTCCAGACGCAAATCGGCGCGGTCGCGCCGGAGCCGGTCCGGATCGCCCCGTCCCAGGCCACCTTCGCTCTGCCGGAGCGGCCCGCGATCGCTGTGCTGCCCTTCACCAATATGAGCGGCGAGGTCCAGCAGGATTATTTCTCCGACGGTATCAGCGAGGACATCATCACGGCGCTGTCGAAGCTGCGCTGGTTCTTCGTCATCGCGCGCAACTCCTCCTTCGTCTACAAGGGCCGCGCCGTGCACATCCACGAGGTCGCGCGGGAGCTCGGGGTGCGCTACGTGGTCGAGGGCAGCGTGCGGCGGAGCGGCGAACGGGTGCGCATCTCGGCCCAGCTCAACGACGTCTCGACCGGCAGCCATCTCTGGGCCGAACGCTACGACCGGGAGCTCGCCGACATCTTCGCCGTGCAGGACGAGATCACGGAAGCGATCGTCGCCGCCATCGAGCCGCAGCTCTATGCTGCCGAAAGCTTCCGGGCCCAACAGAAGCCGCCGGGCAGCCTGGATGCATGGGACCTCGTGATGCGCGCGCTGTCGCATTATTGGCGCATCACCCGCGAGGACAATGCCGCCGCGCAGAAGCTGCTGGAAGAAGCGGTGGCGGTCGATCCCGCCTATGGCAAGGCGCTCGGCCTGCTCGCCACCAGCCATATCTTCGGCGCGCATATGGGCTGGGCCGACATGGCTGCCACCATGCCGGTCGCCGAGCGTGCGGCGCTCGCGGCGGTGGAGGCCGACCGCGAGGATGCCTGGGCCCATCACGGCCTTGCTTACACCTACCTGTTCCGCCGCCGCTTCGACGACGCGCTGGCTGAATTCGAGCTGGCCTTGCGGCTCAATCCGAATTTCGCGATGGCGCATGCCTTCCACGGCGTGACGCTGTGCTATGCCGGACGTTGGCAGGACGGCGATGCCGCCGCCCGCCGCGCGCTGCGGCTGAGCCCGCGCGACCCGCTCGCGGCGATCTATTGCGGGGTTGCGGCCTATGCCCGGTTCGTCGGCCGCGACTACGCGGGCGCCGTGCAGATGGCTCGGGAATCGATGCGCCAGCGCGGGGATTTCGTCGGCGCCCACCGCGTGCTGACGGCCGCCGCCGGCATGCTCGGCGATCCCGCCCTCGCGGCATCCGCCCTGGAAGGCCTGCGCCGCACCCAGCCCGAGGTCTCGCTGGCCTGGATCACGCGCGAGCTGCCGATGCTGCGGGAAGAGGATCGTACGCACTATCTCGAGGGGTTGCGGCGCGCCGGAATGACGTGACGGTCGCTGGCGCGACCGCTCCGCTTGATCCCCGTGTCAGGTGCTAATCGTCGTCAGGCCCGAACAGCCTGATCTGCGGGAAGCCGCTGCGCGACCGCCCCGCGTAATCGCGCGCATCGGAATCCTCGCGGATGTTGCGCGCGACGTCATCCCAATCGGTGCGGTCGCGCAGGCCGCGCGGCTCGCGGGACTCGTAATAATAGCGGCGCTCGGCCCAGCGCTCGCGACGCTCGGCTCGGCGCCGTTCGGACGCGGCGCGCTTCACATCGGAATCCCTTGCCTTGGCATAGGCGTTATTCGGTAAGGACGACGGCTCGGTCGAGGCCTGCTGCTCGGCAGGCCTTGCGGCCTGTGGCGCAGCGGCGGGCTTCGGCGGCTCGACTGCAGCGGCTTGCGAGGGTTGCGGCGCCGGTGCGACATTCGCCTGCGTGGTTGGCGTGTCGGGTTTTGCGGGTTCAGACTTTGCTTCGGCCTGTGCGGGCGCGGCGATCATCGCACCGAAGGCTTGCGAGCCGGTGAGATAGTTCACGCGCTCGGAGGGAGCGTTGGTGCTGACCGGCGTGGGACTTGCCGCGCGCTGCGCCATCTTGCTGGTGTCCGGCCCCTGTTTTGACGCAACCGGATTCATGATGTTGCCGGCGACGATGCCGCCACCGAGACCAATGGCGATGGCCGCGACGATGGTTCCGGCACCGACAAAATAGGCTGTCGAGGCGCGCATTTGTCCACTCCCTCTTTCGGAGCGGGCAACGCGTGGGGATTGCCAGATGTTCCTGATAAGCCGCGGCTCCTCGACGAGGAACCGCGTGCGTCAGATCTGCTGCGCGACCTTCTCAAGCCCGATGAGGCGAGCGAGCTTGCGCACTTCTTCCTTCTGGTCGTCGCGAAGCTGGAACAACAGCGGCATCGCGGCCGACTTCAGCTGCTGCACCTCGTCGCAATTCGGATCGATCTGTGCGCTGGGCGGTGCATTCGGATTCGACAGCCTGTTCGCCTGGATCTTGCGCGCGACGTTGCGCAGCGCGGTCTCGACCGAGGGCCAGTAATATTCCTGAGACGAGGAGAGTTTCAGGCGATCCCTGATGCCTGCGATCTGCACGTCGGACAGCAGCGAGTAGGATTTTTGCGGCTGCGGCTTGGCGACGACTTTCGGCTTGGCCGGAACTTCGACGGCCGGAACCTCGGTCGCGGCGGGCGCCTCGTGCGCGCTCGGCTTCGGCATCGGAAAATCGGAGGGGGTGGCGGCGGCGAAGGCCTGACGCAGCGGCTCGGTCAGGACCGGTGCCTGCGCCAGCTTGTCGGCGGCAACCTGGACCGGCTCAATCGCGGCCGAGGCCAGCGCGAGCGTCGGAACCAGACGGTCGGCCTTGGCGGCGCGGTTGGTTGCGAGCGGCTTGGCTGGGGGCGTCTCGGCGATCATCGCGGCGCTGACGCTGGGAACGCTGTCGCGGCCGAGGATGGCGGTGGTGGCGGCGCCGAGGACGAGGAAACAGGTCAGCGCGACGATGGTGATGGCTTTGGACAAACGTCTCTCCGCGTCCGACTTCAAGTCCACGTGATCACTGCCCGGAAACTGGGCGATAATTAAGGCTGAACCGTGCTATTGCGGCGGCAATCGCGCGGACTAAGGCGACATCGCCCGGAAACCCCCAACGAAATCAGGCTGCTGCCGCAAGGTCATAGGCATCCTGGATGTCGGCGACGATCTCCGAGGCTTCCCAGACCGCGCGCGGCTCGACCGATTGCAGCGTCACCGTCCAATTGCCGCCGCGGCGGGTCCGGGGGATGCTGACGATGTCAAACCGGACGTTGCGGCACAGCGGGTGGCGGGCCAGCGCATGGGCGACGCGGACGCGGATCTCGTCCAGGGTCGCGGCCGTTTTGCCGTTGAGATAATTGAAGTCCATCGCCTGTCCCTCTCGTCCTGATTGGCGGCCACAAGAGGGATTCTTGGCTGGCGATGGTTAATCCGCCGTTAAGTGGGATGGGCCGGAGGCATACGGGATTAACCCTGCCCGATCCGCTGTGGGAGAGGCGACGACGCTACCGCCCACCCGCTTCCCGATATTCGGCGATCGTCTGCGTAACGAGATCCTCGACCGCGAGCACATCGGTGACACCCGAGGTCGAATGCCCGCCGCTCCAGATATCGCGCCAGCGCTTGGGGCGGCTGTCGCGGGCGGCGACGTCGATATCCTCAGTGATATTGATCGCGCCGCGCGCCGGCAGATTGTCGGGATCGAGCCCGGCGGCCGCGATCGATGGCCTCAGCATGCTGGTCTGCAAGCCCGTGAACGCGGTGGTGAGCAAGATGTCGTCGGCGCTGCTCTCGACCAGCATCTGCTTGTGACGCTCGTCCGCCATGCTCTCACGCGTCGCGATGAACTTCGTGCCCATATAGGCGAGATCGCAGCCGAGCACTTCGGCGGCACGCAGCGCGCGACCGTCGCTGATTCCGCCCGCGAGCACGATGATGCCGTCGTAGAATGCGCGCACCGCACGGACGAAGGCGAACGGGTTGAGCCAGCCGGTCTGGCCGCCGGCACCGGCAGTGAGCAGGACCAGCCCGTCCGCCCCCGCTTCCGCGGCGCGTTCGGCATGGCGGATCGAGGCCACGTCCGCCAGCACCAGCGCACCGGCGTCGTGCAGCGGCTTCAAGACTGGCGCGGGCGAGCCGACCGACGTGATGACGATCTCCGGCTTGTGCCGCAGCAGCACGGCGAGATCCTGCTCCAGCCGCGCGTTTGAGCGGTGCACGATCAGGTTCGGACAAAGCGGCGCGGCCCGGCGGCCGGCCTGATCTTCGTGCCATCGCAAACGCGTCTCGATCTCGGTGAGCCATTCATCGAGCTGTTCCGCGCCACGGCAATTCGCGGTGGGAAAGCTGCCGATCACCCCGTTGCGGCAGGCCGCGACCATGAGCTCGACGCCCGATACCAGAAACATCGGCGCCGCGATCAGCGGCAGAGCAAGACGATCGCGGAAGCGCTGCAGTCGATCCGATGGCATGCATGCCTCCCTCGCGCGGGCTTTGTGGTTTCCTCCCGCAGTCTCTGTGCTAGCGTCGTCAGCAACATTGGCACGCCATAAGCCGGTGACAAAGCAACGAGGAAACATATGCCTGATCCGCTCCACGCATCATCCCCGGCTTGTGCGCAGACGCTACGGGCGCTGTCGCGCTATCCCGACCGCATTGCTTTCGCCTGGCCCGAGGGATCGCTGAGCTATCGGGGTGCCATCGACCTGATCGGACGGATCCAGGGCGTGTTCATGCGGCTCGGCTTGGAGCCCGGCGCCCGCGTAGCCTTCCTCACCGCGAACCGCGCCGACAGCTGGTGCGCCGGCGTCGCCGCCCAATTGGCCCGCCTCTGCATCACCTGGCTCCACCCTCTGGGCTCGCTGGAGGACCAGCTGTTTCAGCTCGAGGATTCCGAAGCCGAGATGCTGGTGGTGGATGCGGCCGCCTTCCGCGACCGCGGCGGCGATCTCGCCGCGAAGGCCGGCCGGCTCAAGGCGGTCTTCACCATGGGACCGGCCGGCTACGGCGTCGATCTGCTGGCGGCGATCGAGAGTGCGGGGCACGCCAGCGCACAGTGCCTCGCCGGCTCCGACGATCTCGCCACACTGAACTACACCGGCGGCACCACCGGAAAATCCAAGGGCGCGCTGCGCTATCACCGCGAAAATGCCGGCGCCGCCGGCGCGATCCTGGCCGACTTCGAGATCCCCGAGGCTGCGCGCTACCTCACGGTCGCGCCGATCAGCCATGTCGCGGGCACGAAGGTGCTGCCGACCCTGATGCGCGGCGGCACCGTGCACATGCTGAAAGGCTTCGATCCCGAAGCCGTGCTGTCAACGATCGCACGCGAGCGCATCAACTTCACGCTGTTCGTTCCGACCATGATCTATGTGCTGCTCGATCAGCCCGCGCTCGGCAAGACCGACCTCTCCTCGCTCGAGCTCGTGCTCTATGGCGCCTCCGCGATGTCGCCGAGCCGACTGCTGGAGGGCATCGAACGCATCGGCCCTGTGTTCTCGCAGCTCTACGGGCAGACCGAATGCTATCCCGTCTCGGTGCTGCGCAAGGCCGACCACGATCCCCAGCGGCCGGAGCTGTTCCTGTCCTGCGGCTTCCCGATCGCGGCCTGCGAGGTCAAGATCCTCGACGACAACGACCAGGAGGTGAAGACGGGCGAGGCCGGCGAGATCTGCGTGCGCGCGCCGCATGTGATGGCGGAGTACTGGAAGCGGCCCGATATCACCGCCGAGACGCTGAAGAACGGCTGGGTCCACACCGGCGACATCGCACGTCAGGACGAGCGCGGCTACATGTTCATCCTCGACCGCAAGAAGGACATGATCGTCACAGGCGGCTTCAACATCTTCCCCCGCGAGGTCGAGGACGTCCTGTCGCAGCACGCGGACGTGGCGATGGTCGCGGTCGTCGGCATTCCCGACGAGAAATGGGGCGAAGCCGTCACCGCCATCGTCGTCCCGCGCGAAGGGACGAACCCCAATCCGGACGAGCTGATCAACCTGGTCAAGACCCGGAAGGGCTCGGCGCATGCGCCCAAGCAGATCCAGTTCGTCAAGCAGTTGCCGATGACCGGCGTCGGCAAGGTCGACAAGAAGGTGCTGCGCGCGGGCTTTTGGAGCGGGCGAGACCGGATGGTGGGGTAAATACTCCGGAATTCTACGGTGTCGCTGTTGCTTCGGCACCACAGCCCGCAACGGAGTCTGCGACGGCGATGCCCGCGCAATTGCCGGCGAATCAGGGAATCAACTAGACCGCTGACGGGGCTGGGAAGCGGAGAGTGAAATGAGAGTCGCTTCCCTGGAAAGTGCAGTCGCCGCGATCACGTTGATCACGGCCATCATCGTGGTGCTGTGGGGGATCAAGATCTTCTACGGTGTGTGAACTGGCAGGATGCCCTGGTCGAACACGACCTTGCATCCCTTCCGCGGCGGCGGAAGTCTGCCGTTCAATCCCGCGATGCGCGAGATAGCTCTCACACGATCGGTGTCATCGCCCGGCTGATCGCACATAGCGCCTCTCACCGCTTCTCGATCACGAGGCTCTGCACCGCGCGGCCGAAATAGCCCTGGCGGTCGGCGAGGCGTGACATCGCAAGGCCCGCGCCGTCGGGGCCGATCCAGGAATCGCCGTCGAGCAAAATCCACTCGCCGACCGGCTGGCGCGCAAAGCTCACGGTGAGGTCGGCGTTGATGTAGGTCCAGGCGCGGAAATCGAGCGTCGAGGCGGTGCCGTTGGAGAAGTCGGCGGCGACCACGGCGCGCATCGCCTGCGAGACGGCCTCGCCTTCGATCAGCGGATGGTCGACACGAAACCAGATCGCGCCGGCGCCGGCCTGGCCGAAGCGGCCGCGCGCGGCGCGCATCGAGACCGATCGCACGAACGGGCTGGTGGCGGCGTGACCGTCCTCGACCAATGAATCCTCCGGCGACGGCAACGTGACCGGAAGTTCCTCGACCTCGTCGGGCAGCGTCAGCGCCTGGCGCCTGATCTTGAGCACGGTGGCGCCGACCACCTGCACGCCGTCGGCGAGCAGCTTGATCCCGCAGAGCTGGATCTTGCGGCCCTCGCGCAAGATTTCGGTGGCGATCGTGAGCGGCGCCACCGGTACCGGGCGCATCAGATCGATGGTCACGCGCGCGACATCCATCGGCACCGCCGCAGGGATGCGCTCAGCCGCCCATGTCACCAGCGATGCCGGTGCCGAGCCGTGCTGCATGCGCCGGTCCCAGGGGCCGGCTGCATCGGGGCTGGTGACGACGTCGTTGCCGTCGACGCGGTAAATGGGGGGCATGCAGCACTCGATCTGGGTGCGATCACAACGGCGGATCGATCGCTTCGTCGTATTCCTTCTTGAAGCGCGCGATCAGCTCGGCCGCCGGCACGACCTTGTCGATGCTGCCGATGCCCTGGCCGCTTCCCCAGATCTCCTTCCAGGCCTTCGGCTTGGCGCGCTCGCCGGAGGCGTCGGTGCCGAAGTTCATCTTGGAGGGATCGGACGTCGGCAGATTTTCGGGGTCCATGCCCGCCGCCAGGATCGAGGGCTTCAGATAATTGCCGTGCACGCCGGTGAAGAGATTGGAATAGACGATGTCGTCGGCGCTCGAGCCCGCGATCATCTCCTTGTACTTCTCGACCGCATTGGCCTCCTTGGTCGCGATGAAGGCCGAACCGATATAGGCGAAGTCGGCCCCCAGGATGCGCGCGGCGCGGATCGCCTTGCCGTTGCCGATCGCACCCGACAGCGCGATCGGACCGCCGAACCATTTTCGTGTCTCGGCCACGAAGGCCAGCGGCGAGATGGTGCCGGCATGGCCGCCGGCGCCGGCCGCGACCAGGATCAGGCCGTCGGCGCCCTTCTCGATCGCCTTGTGCGCGAATTTCTGGTTGATCACGTCGTGGAAGACGATGCCGCCCCAGCCGTGCACGGCCTGGTTCAGCTCCTCGCGGGCGCCGAGCGACGAGATGATCATCGGCACCTTGTACTTGGCGCAGAGCTGCATGTCGTGGTCGAGCCGGTTGTTCGACTTGTGCACGATCTGGTTGACCGCGAACGGCGCCGACGGCCTGTCGGGATGGGCGCGGTCATAGGCCGCGAGCTCTTCGGTGATCCGCGCCAGCCATTCGTCCAGCAGCTCCGGCGGCCGCGCATTCAGCGCCGGAAACGAGCCGACCACACCCGCCTTGCACTGCGCGATCACGAGATCGGGCACCGAGATGATGAAGAGCGGCGAGCCGATCACGGGGATCGACAGGCGGCCCTTGAACAAGGCAGGCATGGACATTGCGGTACGATCCTCTCAGCCGGTCAAATTGAAGTTGGGAGCCATCTGTCAAGTATTGCGTTTTGGCGCCGCAGCGGAGGCCATTGCCGCAATTCCAAGCAGCGGAATTCCTTCACCCCTTATTCCGGGGCGAGGCGGAGCATCGAGCTATGATGCGCGATTGCGCATCAGAGAATCCATCGGGCGTCAGCACGCGTGGCGAAATGGATTCCGGGCTCGCGCTTCGCGCGCCCGGAATGACAGCGACCGCCTACCCGATCAAATCCGGGTTGATCAGCCGCTCGAACGAGAACATCTCGTCCCACTTCTCCTGCGTCAGCAGCTTGCGTTCGGTCACGACGATCTGGTGCAGCGACTTGCCACTCTTGTAGCCTTCGCGCGCGATCTCGGCGCATTGCTTGTAGCCGAGCAGCGGCTTCAGCACCGTGACGATGCCGAGCGAGTTCAGCACCATGTTGCGGGTGTGCTCCTCGTTGGCGGTGATGCCGACGACGCAATTCTCGCGCAGGCTGTTGACCGCGCGCTCCATGGTGCGGATCGAGAAGAACAGCGCGAACGAGATCACCGGCTCCATCACGTTGAGCTGGAGCTGGCCGGCGCTTGCCGCCAGCGTCACCGTGGTATCGAGGCCGATGACGAGGAAGCTGGTCTGGTTGACGACTTCGGGAATGACCGGATTGACCTTGCCGGGCATGATCGAGGAGCCCGGCTGAAGCTGCGGCAGGTTGATCTCGTTCAAGCCCGCGCGCGGACCGGAAGCGAGCAGACGGATGTCGTTGCAGATTTTCGTCAGCTTGCTGGCCGTGCGCTTGAGAACGCCGGAGAGCTGCACATAGGCGCCGGTGTCCGAGGTCGCCTCGACGAGATCGCCGGCGAGGATGAAATCGACGCCTGTGAGCGCGCTGAGGTGCCGGACGGCGAGCTTGGGATAACCGACCGCCGCCGTGACGGAGGTGCCGATCGCGGTGGCGCCGAGATTGATCTCGCGCAGCAGCGCGCGCGCTTCCGAGATGCGGTCGACCTCCTCGCCGATCGTGGTGCCCCAGCCCCGGAATTCCGCGCCGAGCGACATCGGCACCGCGTCCTGCAGATGCGTGCGGCCCATCTTCAGCACCCGCTCGAACTCGCGTCCCTTGGCGAAGAAGGCTTCCTGGAGCTGACGCAACGCCGTCATGTAGCTCTCGAGCCGCAGGATCAGGGCCAGCCGAAAGGCGGTCGGATAGGTGTCGTTGGTGGACTGGCCGTAATTGACGTGATCGTTCGGACTGACGTGCTGGTAGTCGCCCTTGGCAAAGCCGAGCGATTCCAGCGCGAGGTTCGCGATCACCTCGTTGGCGTTCATGTTGGTCGACGTGCCGGCACCGCCCTGGATGAAATCGGTGACGAACTGATCCATCATGTCGCCCGCGATGACGCGGTCGCAGCCGAGGATGATGGCGTCCGCGACCTTGGCGTCGATCGCGCCGAGGTCGCGATTGGCCATCGCGGCGGCCTTCTTGACGTAACCGAGCGCCTTCACGAAGTAAGGCTCCTGGTTCATCGGAATGCCGGTGATGTGGAAGTTCTCCTTACCCCGGATGGTCTGGACGCCGTAATAGATGTCGTCGGCGATCTCACGCTGTCCGAGGAAGTCCTGCTCCGTGCGGCTCATGGGCGCTCCTTGGTTCTCGCGCGCCGGCCTTCAGTTCTGGCACAGCGCGCTAGTCACGAAAGTGTCGGTGCGGCAGTCGTCCGGTTTACGTTGCCGGCCCGGGATCAGGACCTTGGCCGAGCATTTTTCCGCGGAGTCGGCGTTCAGGCTCTTGCCTTCCTTGTAGCCCTTGCCCTGGCAGAGCTGGTCGGCCGCCTGCTTGCAGTCGGGCGCGCCGTTCGCAGAGACCGGGCAGATCACGCGCCCCGACACCATGGTCGAAGGCTTGGCCAGCCGCGACAGGTCGTCCATGGTTTCACTGGGGCTTTTGATCGGCGGCAGGATCGAAGGCAGCTTGTCGAACAGCTTGCCCATTTCGTTGATCAGCCCGGGATTCTCCTCGCGCGCCGGCGGCGCCGAGGGAGCGGGCGTCGATGGCGACGGGCCGGCCTGCGCTCCCTGCTGCTGAAGGCCGAGCGCCGGCGGGGCGGATTGCGGCCGGGCCGTCCCTCCGGCAGCGAGCAGCAGCAGCAGCGCTGTCGACATCAGCGTCCCATGCCGTGCCGCCGGATTGCCGGATCGAACCATCATGACGACAACCGTAGCCGAAGCCGGCGCGGCGGCAAAGCGCCGCGGCTCTAGATCAGCTTGATGGCGATAACGAAGCCGAGCACCAGCACGATCGCGCCGAGCGCGACCCACAATCCGAGATGCCGCTCGATCCTGACCCGGATCCAGTCACCGTAGCGGTTGAGCAGGATCGCGACGACGAAGAAGCGTCCGCCGCGCGCGACGATCGAGCACAGGACGAACAGGAGGATGTTGTAACCGGCAAAGCCCGAGGTGATGGTGACGAGCTTGTAGGGGATCGGCGTCAGTCCTTTGAGCAGGATGATGACCGCACCCCATTCCGCATAGGAGGCGCGGAAGGCGTCAACCTTGTCGGCGAGGCCGTAGACCTGGATCAGCCACTGGCCGACCGAGTCGAACAGCAGCGCGCCGATGGCGTAGCCGACGACGCCGCCGAGCACCGAGGTCACGGTGCAGATCGCGGCATAGAACCAGGCGCGCTGCGGCCGCGCCAGGGACATCGGAATCAGCATCACATCCGGCGGGACCGGAAAGAAGGAGCTTTCGGCGAAGGACACGATGCCCATGATCCAGAGCGCATAGGGCTTGTGGGCGGCGTCGATGCACCAGTCGTACATTCGTTTCAGCATGGCGCCGCGATGAAGCACCATGGGACGGATTTGTCCATCGCCAGTTTTTGAGCGATTTGTGACGTTTCTAGTGGCGCTTGCGCGCGGCACGGCCGTCGAGCGCGACAATAGGCCGCCGCGAGGCTATGCGCGGTGACGCGACTTTGGGCAATTTCGGCGGCGACTTCGGCAGTTTCTCGGCAATTCCGAGCATGTCCTCCCGCCGCGTCATTTCCCGCCAGACGTCCTCGGGGCGCACTCCGGCCGCAGCCCACAGCACGGTGAGATTGTAGAGCAGGTCGGCGCTTTCCCGGATCACGGCCTCGCTATCGCCATTGACCGCATCGATGACGACTTCGATGGCCTCTTCGGCGAGCTTCTTTGCCATTTTTGAGGGCCCACGCTGAAACAGCCGGGCCGTGCGCGATGTTGCCGGATCAAGGTCTCTGGCCGCGAGCACAGCCAGATATAGCCGCTCAAGCGAATCACTCATGGTACGCAAAACTACTCGAAACAAATGGCCGGCGTGTTAACACGCGGCAATGTAAGCAAAAAACAGGCCGCCGCGGCAAGCGCGACGGCCTGTTCGTCGATCAGAATGGCCGATCCGTCAATAGCAGCTGTAGCCGGAATAGCCGTGGGCGCAGGGGTTCTTGTAGCCGCCATAGGTGTAGCGGCGGCCCGAGTCGTAATAATAAGAACCATAGCCGGGGCCGCTGTAATAGGCCGGGCCGCCCTCGTAATAGTAAACCGGACCCGGATCATAGGCGTAGGCATTGCGGCTGGCTGCGATCGCGAGGCCGGTCGCGGCGAGGCCGAACATCGCGGCAGCAGCGGCGCCGCCACCACCGCCATGCCAATGACGACCGCCCGCGTAAGAGGCGGTGGGTGCAGCGGCAGTCAGGGCCACCATGGCGGCCGTGGCCAGAACGGCCTTGCGGCCGACGAACTTCGAAAGGCTGTCAAACATGATCTGGACCCTCCTTGGGACCTCGGATTGTGCCTGACGACAGGCTGATGTCAGTCAAACACTCACCACCTAAGTAGGTTCCCCAACCCCAACACAAGCTGAACGGGGTTGCGTAACGATGCCGCAAGCCCGCTCATCCGCCGTTCATGTTCGCGCGCGCACGTTCGTCGCGGGCCGGCGCTTGCCAAGCGTCACGAAACCATAACATTGCGGGGCCGGCGCGACCGATGTCCGGATTCAAGACGATCGCCCTTCAATACCTTTTGGCCCTTGCAATCGCGTTCACCGCATCGACGGTGCGCGAATGCATTGCGGCCGAGAGCGGCACTCCCTCGACCGCCATCCATTTCACCTTCGACCGTCCTATCGATGCGAGCATGGCGCCATTCTTCCTTGCGGCGAAGGACGGCAGGTTCGGCGCCGAGCATCTCAACGTGTCGTTCAACAGCGCGAGCGGATCGCCAGAGGCGCTCGCACGGCTCGCCAAAGGCGACAGCGAGCTCGCGCTCGTCGACATCAACGAGCTGATACGCTTTCGTGACAAGGACGACGCGGCGCCGGTCAAGGCCGTGTTCGTGCTGTTCGACCGCGCGCCTTACGCGATCGTCGCGCGCAAAAGCCGCGGCATCCGTCTCCTGCCCGACCTCGACGGCAAGACCGTCGGCGTTGCCGACGGCGATCTGTCGATGCGGCTGTGGCCGGCGCTGGCGCAGCAGAACGGCATCAAGGCATCGCACGTCAAATTCCACAAGATCAGTGCCGCGGTGCGCGAGCCGATCCTGTCCGCAGGACAGGTCGATGCCGTCGCCGGGTTCAGCTATCTCTCGGCGGTGAACCTGCGTGATCGCGGCGTACCCGAAGCCGATCTCGTCGTGCTGCGCTATGCGGACTACGGCTGTGAGGCCTACGGCTTTGCCGTGGTCGCCAACACCGCCTTCGCCGCAGCGAAGCCGGATGCCGTGAAAGGCTTCGTCCGCGCCTTGATCGCGGGCATCACCGCGACGGCCAGGGAGCCGGCGCGTGCGGCGGAGGAGGCCGCGAGCCGCATCGAGGACGGCGACCGCAATTTGGAGCTGAAGCGCCTGCATGCGGTCCTTGCCGACAATATCCTGACCGACGAGGTCAAGCGCTACGGCCTCGGCGGCGTCGAGCCGGCGCGCCTGGAACGTTCGATCGATCAGATCGCGCGGGACTTCAAATTCCGCAAAAGGCCGACGGCTCGCGACGTCTTCGACGGCCAGTTCCTGCCGCCGCGGGCAGAGCGGCTGATCAACTGAGCAAAACTGAAAGCTTGCGCTGTATCTCGCGGCGGTCCCTGCTTAGAATGTGGGCTCCCTCGTCGCCGAGTCCCTCGCCCACATGTCCATCCTCCGTCTCTACACCCGCGTTCTCGAGCTGCTCGGCAAGGAGGCGCGGCTGGGCTGGCTGCTCGCGGTCGCCAACCTCCTGCTGGCGGGATCGCAGTTCGCCGAGCCCGTGCTGTTCGGCCGGATCGTCGACGTGCTCTCGGGCAAGACCGTGGCCGGCTCGAGCTCGGCCTGGCCGTTCCTGGTCGCCTGGGTCGCGTTCGGACTGTTCACCATCGTCTGCAGCGCGCTGGTGGCCTTGCAGGCCGACCGGCTCTCGCATCGCCAGCGCCAGGCGGTGCTGACCGACTATTTCGAGCACATCCTGCAGCTGCCCTTGACCTTCCACTCCGGCACCCATTCCGGCCGGCTGATGAAGGTCATGCTCAACGGCACGGACGCGCTGTGGCGGCTGTGGCTCGGCTTTTTCCGCGAGCATTTTGCCGCGATCCTTTCGGTCCTGGTGCTGCTGCCATTGTCGCTCTACCTGAACTGGCGGCTGGCGATCCTCTTGTTCGTGCTCTGCATCGTCTTCACGGCGCTGACCACCTTCGTGGTGCGCAGGACCTTCGGCATGCAGATGGCGGTCGAGGAGCACTACAGCGAGCTCTCCGCGCGCGCGTCTGATGCGCTCGGCAACGTCGCGCTGGTGCAGAGCTTCGTGCGCGTCGAATCCGAGGTCAAGGGGCTGCGCTCGGTCGCCGACGAGCTGCTGGCCGCGCAGATGCCGGTGTTGTCGTGGTGGGCGCTGGTCACGGTGATCACGCGCGCCTCCACCACCATCACGGTGCTCGCGATCTTCACCCTCGGCATCGCGTTGCACGACCAGGGCCTGACCTCGATCGGCGAGATCGTGATGTTCGTGAGCTTCGCGACGCTGCTGATCCAGAAGCTCGAGCAGGTGGTCAGCTTCATCAACAACGTGTTCATGGAAGCTCCGCGGCTGCGCGAGTTCTTCAATGTGCTCGACGCCGTGCCCGCGGTGCACGACCGGCCCGACGCAATCGATGCCGGCAGGCTGTCGGGCCTCGTCGAGTTCAACGACGTCACGTTCTCCTATGACGGCAAGCGGCCGGCGATCGAGGACCTCACCTTCACCGCGCTGCCGGGCCAGACCATTGCGCTGGTCGGCCCGACCGGGGCCGGCAAATCCACCGCGATTGCGCTCCTGCACCGGGCCTTCGATCCGCAATCCGGCGTCATCAAGATCGACGGCATGGACGTGCGCGGCGTCACGTTGACCTCGCTGCGGCGGAACATCGGTGTCGTGTTCCAGGAAGCGCTGCTGTTCAACCGCTCGATCGCGGAGAACTTGCGCGTCGGCAAGCCGGATGCGACCGAGGCCGAGATGCGTAAGGCGGCGGAGCGCGCGCAGGCGCTGGAATTCATCGAACGCAGCGGCGGCTTCGAGACCAATGCCGGCGAGCGCGGCCGCATGCTCTCCGGCGGCGAACGGCAGCGGCTCTCGATCGCCCGCGCCCTGCTGAAGGACCCGCCGATCCTGATCCTGGACGAGGCGACCTCCGCGCTCGACGCGGTCACCGAGGTCAAGGTGAACGCCGCTCTCGACGAAGTGATGAGGGGCCGCACCACCTTCGTGATCGCCCATCGCCTCTCCACCATCCGAAACGCCACGCGGATCCTGGTGTTCGAGAATGGGCGGGTGATCGAAACCGGAACTTTCGATGAACTCGTGGCCAAAGGCGGCCATTTTGCCGAGATGGCCAAGGCCCAGTTCATGGTGCAGGAGAACGCACGGGCCAGCGTGACGGCCGCCGAGGCTGCCGCGACAGCTGTCAAATCCCCCTAGCAAGTCCCGAGAGGACCGTCGAAATTCGGCCTACTTCGTTGCGGAATACCGCGCCGATCCCCCTATTCTCGACGCACCAGCCGGTATAGGTTTGCGACGCCGCAAGCGGCGGCGCTGGATTTCAGAACCGACAATCAGATCACGAGAACCGGCCGTATCAGGCGGATCTCCAAGGACCGGAATCGGATAGTGCACGCCCTTCGCCCGCTGCTTCGCAAATCCCTGTTCAACCTGTTCGCTGCGATGCTCGCCTGTGCCGCGATGCTCGCGCCGCGCACGGCGAGCGCCGAAGCGCTCCTGCTGATCGAGGCCGACAGCGGCAAGGTGTTGCAGGCCGAAAACGCGACCCTTCCCTGGTACCCGGCCTCCGTCACCAAGATCATGACCGCCTATGTGACGCTGAAGGCGGTCAAGGACGGCAGGCTGACGCTCGACACGCTGCTCACGGTATCGCCGACCGCGGCCTCGCAATCGCCATCGAAGATGGGGTTCCGCCCGGGAACCCAAGTCACCGTCGACAACGCGCTGAAGATGATGATGGTCAAGTCGGCGAACGACATGGCCGTGGTGCTCGCCGAAGGCGTCAGCGGCTCGGTCGACGGCTTCTCCGCGGTGATGAACGACACCGCGAGGAAGCTCGGCATGGCGCAGACGAGCTATGTCAATCCAAACGGCCTGCCCGCCGAAGGCCAGATCACCTCTGCGCGCGACCTCGGCATCTTGGCGCGGTCTTTCCTGCGCGACCTGCCGGAATACGAGTACTACATGCATATCCCGGCGATCCGCTTCGGCAAGCGCGTCACCGGCAATTTCAACAAGCTGATCGGCCGCTATCCCGGCGCCGACGGGTTCAAGACCGGCTTCATCTGCGCCTCCGGCTACAACCTCGTCGCCTCGGCCACGCGCAACGGCCGCCGGCTGATCGCGGTGGTGCTCGGTGCAAACTCCGGCACGGCACGCGCGGTGAAGGCGGCGCAGCTGCTGGAGCGTGGCTTCGCTCCGGACAACCTCACCTGGCTGCGCCCCTCGCTCGGCACGGTCGACAATCTCGTGCCGGTCGATGCCACGCCGCCGAACCTGCGCGACGAGATGTGCGGACCCAACCGCAAGCGGCCGGCCAGCGACGACGACGATGCGCTGATTGCGGCCAGTGGCGGCGCGACCGGATCGGGCTCCGCCACCGGCGGCGCGGCCCAGTTCACCTTCTTCACGGCAGGCCTGCAGCCGCCGCTGATGAAAGCTTCCGAGCTGATGGCCTCGGCTGCGGCTCCGACCGAGCCCGTGCTGGTCTATACCGGCCCGACCCGCACCGGCACCGCCCTGATTGCCGCTGTGGCAGCCGATGCCGACCAGCAGGCCGCGTCCAAGCCGCGCGCCAAGAAGCCGCGCGTCGCCAAGAAGCCAGACGCCGCCGACAAGCCGGCCGATAAGCCCAAGGACACCAAGACCGCGGCGGCCAAGCCTGATGCCAAGCCGACTGACGGCAAGGCGGCCAAGCCGGCCACGCCCCAACCGGCCGCAACCAAGCCGGCTGGCGCCAAGCATGCCGCGACCAAGCCGGATGCGGTGGCGAAGCCCGCCGAGAAGCCTTCGGCCGGCGGCGATCAGGCGGCGAAGCCCGCCAAGCCCAAGGCAGCGACGACCCCCGCTGCGACGAAGCCTCCCGCCGCGGCCAAGCCGGCCAACAACAGTTAACGCCGCTCGGCACTAAACCGCAGCCCCGCTTCGCACCTGCGGCAGCACCGTTTTGCGACGATTCCAGTAGCGACGGCCCGACCTTTGCCCTAAGCCACGACGGCTTGCCACCCGTTCCGGCAAGCTGGATACTGGCGACAACGAGGCAAGCCCGAGAACAACGGGCCCTGGTCAATGAGGGGAGTCTTCCATGGAGCGCATCTGGCTCAAGCAATATCCGCCCGGCGTGCCTGCCGATATCGAGCCGACGCAATACGCATCGCTGGTCGACCTGCTGGAGGAGAGCTTCACCAAGTTCGCCGACCGCAAGGCATTCATCTGCATGGACAAGTCGATCAGCTATCGCGACCTCGACCAGATGTCGGTCGCGCTTGCCGCTTACTTGCAGGGCCGCGGGCTGCAGCGCGGCGCGCGTATCGCCATCATGATGCCGAACGTGCTGCAATACCCGGTCGCGACGGCCGCCGTGCTGCGCGCCGGTTTCGCGGTGGTCAACGTCAACCCGCTCTATACGCCGCGCGAGCTCGAGCACCAGCTGAAGGATTCGGGCGCCGAAGCGATCATCGTGCTGGAGAACTTCGCCCACACCGTCGAGCAGGTGATCGCGAAGACGCAGGTGAAGCACGTCATCGTCGCCAGCATGGGAGACCTGCTCGGCTTCAAGGGCGTGATCGTCAACCTCGTCGTCCGCCGGGTCAAAAAGATGGTACCGGCCTGGTCGTTGCCGGGCTCGGTCTCCTTCAACGACGCGCTGTCCGCCGGCCGCGGCATGACGTTCAACAAGCCGAAGCTGTCGCCCGGTGACGTCGCCTTCCTGCAATATACCGGCGGCACCACCGGCGTCTCCAAGGGCGCCACGTTGCTTCATCGCAACATCGTCGCCAACGTCTTGCAGAACGATGCCTGGCTGCAGCCGGCGCTCGCTTCGCCGCCGCATGTCGAGCAGCTCATGATCGTCTGCGCGCTGCCGCTCTATCACATCTTCGCGCTGACGGCCTGTTATCTGCTGGCTGTGCGCGCCGGCGGCTGCAACCTGCTGATCCCGAACCCGCGCGACATACCCGGCTTTATCAAGGAGCTGGCGAAATACCAGGTCAACACCTTCCCGGCCGTGAACACGCTCTACAACGCCTTGATGAACCATCCCGACTTCAAGAAGCTCGACTTCTCCAAGCTGAAGATCTCGAACGGCGGCGGCATGGCGGTGCAGCGCCCCGTTGCCGAGCAATGGAAGAACATCACAGGCTGCAGCATCGCCGAGGGCTACGGCCTGTCGGAGACGTCGCCTGTCCTGACCTGCAATCCGCCCACGGCGACCGAGTTCGCCGGCTCGATCGGCATCCCCGTGCCGTCGACTTACATCTCGATCCGGGACGACGAGGGCAACGAGGTCCCGCTCGGCCAGGCGGGCGAGATCTGCGCCAAGGGTCCGCAGGTGATGTCGGGCTACTGGAACAGGCCGGAGGAGACCGCCAAGGTGATGACCGCGGACGGCTATTTCCGCACCGGCGACATCGGCGTGATGGACGAGAGGGGCTACATCAAGATCGTCGACCGCAAGAAGGACATGATCCTGGTCTCCGGCTTCAACGTCTATCCGAACGAGGTCGAGGAAGTCATCGCGAGCCATCCAGGCGTGCTCGAATGCGCCGTGATCGGCATCCCCGATTCCAAGTCGGGCGAAGCGGTGAAGGCCTTCGTGGTGAAGAAGGACCCGAACCTCACGGCGGATGCCGTGATCAAGTTCTGTCACGACCAGCTCACCGGCTACAAGGTGCCCAAGCACGTCGAATTCCGCAATGACCTGCCGAAGACCAATGTCGGCAAGATCCTGCGTCGGCAGCTGCGCGACGAGAAGAAGGCGGAGGCGGCGTAAGGCGCGCCTCCGTTCATGGCTGACGCCCGCGACATCACGCCATCAGGCGTTCTCGCCTTCTGGCGAGAGGCCGGGCGCCAACGCTGGTACGAGCGCAGCGATGATTTCGATGCGGAGATACGACGCCGCTTTCTCTCGCTGTGGCAGAAGGCAGCCGCCGGCGAGCTTGCCTCATGGGAGACAAGCGACGACGGCGTGCTGGCACTCGTCATCGTGCTCGACCAGTTTCCCCGCAACATGTTTCGCGGCACGCCGCAGGCCTTTGCCAGCGACGCACAGGCGCGCGACGTCGCCCGCCGCGCCATCGCGCGCGGCGTCGATCGCAGGGTCGATCCCCTCCTGCTGGAATTCCTCTATTTGCCCTTCATGCATTCCGAGCACCTGGCCGACCAGTTGCATTGCGTCGCGCTGTTTCGAAACACCGACAATACCGAAAGCCTGAAATACGCGCGCGACCACGCCGATATCATCGCGCGGTTCGGCCGCTTTCCCCACCGCAACCGTCTCCTCGGCCGCGACACCACCGAGGAGGAGCAGGCCTTCCTCGACGGCGGCGGTTTTGCCGGCTGATGACATCACGGTGAACGGCCGCCATCCTCGCCGCTTCCGCCACTGGCAATATTGTGCAGGCCCGCCGCCCGGTCTAAAAAGCGGGACCGATTTTCAGGGAGACTGACGATGGCGATCCAGATTGGCGACAAGCTGCCCGAGGCGAAATTCCGCGTGATGACGGCGGAAGGCCCGCAGGTGAAGACCACCGACGACATCTTCAAGGGCAAGAAGGTGGCGCTGTTCGCGGTCCCCGGCGCCTATACCGGCACCTGCCACAAGATGCATCTGCCGAGCATCTTCCTCAACGCCTATGCCATGAAGGACAAGGGTGTCGACACCATCGCCATCGTCTCCGTCAACGACGCCTTCGTCATGAACGCCTGGAAGCGCGACACCGACCAGCGCGACGAGGCCGTCTTCCTCGCCGACGGCAATGCCGACTTCACCAAGGCGATCGGCATGGAGCTGGACGCCTCCGCCAACGGCCTCGGCATCCGCTCCAAGCGCTATTCGATGCTGATCGAGGACGGCGTGGTCAAGAAGCTGAACCTCGAGGCGATGCCCGGCAAGGTCGAGGTCTCCGGCGGCGATACGCTGCTCGGGCAGCTGTGAGGCGCCACCGGTCTTAGCCACACATGACGCTGTCATGCCCCGCGAAGGCGGGGCATCCAGTACGCCGAGGCTTCTCGGTTGAATCAGAAACGTATCGGAGTACTGGATCGCCCGGTCAAGCCGGGCGATGACAGTGGTGAATGAGGCGACGATGGCGCCCCCTACTCCCTCACCCGCTGCTGCAACCGCGCCATGACGATGCCGTCGCGCGCCAGCTGGTCGGCGCGCTCGTTCTCGGGGTGGCCGGCGTGGCCCTTGACCCAGTGCCAGCGGACCTCGTGCTGCTTCAGCGCTGCGTCGAGGCGCTGCCATAGCTCGACATTCTTCACCGGCTTCTTGTCGGCGGTGCGCCAGCCGTTGCGCTTCCAGCCGAAGATCCAGCCGGTGATGCCCTGCCGGACATACTGGCTGTCGGTGTAGAGGTCGACCGTGCACGGCCGCTTCAGCGCTTCGAGCGCCGAAATCGCCGCCATCAATTCCATCTGGTTGTTGGTGGTGTGCGGCTGGCCGCCGTTCAGCTCCTTTTCCTTGTCGCCGAACTTCAGGATCGCGCCCCAGCCGCCCGGCCCGGGATTTCCCGAGCAGGCGCCGTCGGTATAGATCGTGACATTGGGTAGCTCGCTCACGCCACCAGCCCCGACGGCATCAGCCCATAATCGCGCACGCTCGTCACGCTCTGATGGAAGCGCAGCTTGCGGACATACTCGAGCGGATCCTTCGGCTTGACCAGCGCGCCTGCGGGCACGTTGAGCCAGTCGACCAGCCGCGTCAGCAGGAAGCGGATCGCCGCGCCCCGCGCCAGCAGCGGCAGCGCGGCCTCTTCGGCTTCGCTCAGCTTGCGCACCCGGCCATAGGCGTTGAGGAAGGCACGCGCCTTGGTGACGTTGAAGGAATGATCCGGCTCGAAGCACCAGGCGTTGAGGCAGATCGCGACGTCATAGGCCAGCATGTCGTTGCAGGCGAAGGTGAAGTCGATGATCCCCGAGAGCTTGTCGCCGAGGAAAAAGACGTTGTCGTTGAAAAGGTCGGCGTGGATCACGCCTTCGGGCAGGTTGCTCGGCCAGACGCCGCTCGAGAGATAATCAAGTTCGGCGGCAAGAAAATCGCGCAGACCGGGCTGCACCTCGTCGGCGCGGCTTGAAGCTGCGTCGAACAGCGGTCGCCAGCCGGAAACCGAGAGCGCATTGGTGCGCTTGATCGCAAAATTCGCGCCTGCCAGATGCATCTTCGCCAGCCCCTCGCCGACCCCGGCGCAATGGGTCGCGTTCGGCTTGCGCGGCCAGACGCCTTCGAGGAA
Source organism: Bradyrhizobium sp. IC4060 (assembly GCF_020193715.1). Classification (NCBI taxonomy): domain Bacteria; kingdom Pseudomonadati; phylum Pseudomonadota; class Alphaproteobacteria; order Hyphomicrobiales; family Nitrobacteraceae; genus Bradyrhizobium; species Bradyrhizobium sp. IC4060. The sequence continues at coordinate 716,068 of NZ_JADYVJ010000003.1, forward strand.
GGTGATGATCGCTGCGGGCCGGCCTGCCAGCTCGCGCAGCGCCTCGCCGTCTCTTGCCTTCACAGGCAGCGGACAATTGACGCCGTGCTCGGCCAGATGCGTCATCAGCGCGAGAAAGAACGGCAGATCGTTCCTTGCCACGCGCTTTTCGTACAGCGTGAGGATGAACGAGCCTTTGCTTGTGTGCAGCAGGAAGTTGGAATTTTCGACGCCCTCGGCGATGCCCTTGTAGGAGAGCAATTCGCCGAGATCGTATTGCTTCAGGAAATCCGCAAGCTCGTCGGCGGCGACGTCGGTGTAGACCGCCATCAAGGTCTACTCGGCGGCAGCTTCGGGGCGCACCTGACGCGGCAACGGGAAGAACTCGTTCTCTTCCGCGGCCGAGACCGTCTCCACGTGCAGCGTGTAGCGCTCGGCGAAGGCGTCCATGATCTCCTCGACGATCACCTCAGGCGCGGACGCGCCAGCGGTGATGCCAAGGCTCTTGATGTTGCCGAACCTGCTCCAGTCGAGGTCCGCGGCGCGCTGCGCCAGCACCGCGATCTTGCAGCCCTCGCGCTCGGCAACCTCGCGCAGGCGCTGCGAGTTCGACGAGTTGGGAGCACCGACCACGATGAGCGCGTCCACCACCGGCGCCACCTTCTTCACCGCGAGCTGGCGGTTGGTGGTGGCGTAGCAGATGTCTTCCTTGTGCGGCCCGTTGATGTTGGGGAAGCGTTCCTTGAGCAACGCAACGATCTCCGCGGTGTCGTCGATCGACAGTGTGGTCTGCGTCACGAAGGCGAGGTTGTTGGGGTCCTTCGGCGTGATGGTCTTGGCATCCTCGGCGGTCTCGATCAGGGTCACTGCGCCGGGCGGCAGCTGGCCGAGCGTGCCGACTACCTCGGGATGGTGGGAATGGCCGATCAGGAAGATCTCGCGGCCGCGCTTGAAATGGATCGCGGCCTCGCGATGCACCTTGGTCACCAGCGGGCAAGTCGCATCCAGCGAGAACAGGTTGCGGGACTGGGCGTCGGCCGGAACCGATTTCGGTACGCCATGGGCCGAGAACACCACCGGGGCGGTGGTATTCTCGGGGATTTCGGCGAGCTCCTCGACGAAGATGGCGCCCTTCTTCTTCAACCCATCGACGACGTACTTGTTGTGCACAATCTCGTGGCGAACATAGACGGGGGCGCCGTACTTATCGAGCGCCCGTTCCACGGTGTCGATCGCCCGGACCACCCCGGCACAGAAGCCGCGGGGAGAACAAAGCACGATCTTGAGGTCTGGTTTGGCTGACATTGAGCGATCTCGGGACCGAATCACCCGATCGCGTTCTGCCGGGGCGGTCGATGGATGGGAATTTGGCTTAAAACTGTCGGCTTGAACCTTACAGCGGTTCAAAGGGAATTGGGCCCCCTTTCGGGCGGTGTCAAGGCACTATCTATAGCAGAACCATTGCATGGCTACCCCCTCCGGGCTTATATAGCGCGAATTCCCTGTCATCGCTGATGACCACCGGTTTCGCCTCCAGAGGGGTGGGCGAAGCACAAAGGAGATTTGCCATGAGCAACGCACCTCTGATGCCCAAGGCGACCGCCGTTTGGCTGCTCGACAACACCGCGCTGACCTTCGACCAGGTCGCCGATTTCACCAAGATGCATCCCCTCGAGGTGCGCGCCATCGCCGACGGCGACGCCGCCCAGGGCATCAAGGGCATGGATCCCCTCTCCAATGGCCAGCTGACCCGCGAGGAAATCGAGAAGGGCGAGAAGAACCCGGACTACCGGCTCCGCCTCCAGGAGAGCAAGGTGGTGCTGCCGCCCCAGCCCAAGCGCAAGGGCCCGCGTTATACCCCGGTCTCGCGCCGCCATGAGCGCCCGAGCGCCATCCTCTGGCTGCTGCGCAACCATGCGGAGCTCAAGGACGCCCAGATCATGCGCCTGGTCGGCACCACCAAGAGCACGATCGCGAGCGTGCGCGACCGTACCCACTGGAACACCTCGGCGCTGACCCCGATCGACCCGGTCACGCTCGGCCTGTGCTCGCAGATCGAGCTCGATTTCGAGGTGCAGCGCGCGGCGAAGGAGAAGCCGATCGACGCAGCCTATGGCGGCGCCACCCTGCTGCCGGCCTCCGAGACCACCCGCAAGGACGAGTACGAGCCCGCGGAGAAGTCCAGCGACGACCTCAACGTCGACGCCGTGTTTGCCAAGCTGAAGACGCTCGGCGGCAAGAAGCACGAGGACGAGGAGGAGTAATTCCTCCCGTTCATCCACCATCAACGCGAACGCGGCAGGAAAACCTGCCGCGTTTTGTTTGTACGCCCGAGCTGGGCTTCAGGTCAGAACTTGTAGGTCACACCCGCGCCGACCAGCCACGGATCGATATGCGCGGTGCCGGTGACCGGCAGGCCGGAGACGATGGCGCTGTAGTTCGGGCGCAGCCAGAGCTTCTTGACGTCGACGTTGAGACCCCAGTGCCGGTCGATCATGTAGTCGAAGCCGAACTGGACGGCGCCGCCCCAGGTGTTGCTGACGTGCAGGTTGGTGGTGGTGGCGACGATCGCGGGCGGACCGGCGATCGCGGAAGGCGCATTGGCCGCGGAATTGTTGAAGAACACGGTGTAGTTCACGCCCGCGCCGACATACGGCTTGAACGCGCCGAACTGGTCGAAGTGATATTGCAGCGTCAGCGTCGGCGGCAGCAGCGTGGTCTTGCCGATCGGCAGATTCGCGAGCGAGCCGGTGCCGCTGATCGAATGCCTGGTCACGCCCAGGATCAATTCGGCAGCGATGTTCTTGGTGAAGAAATAGCTGATGTCGAGCTCGGGGACGACCTGGTCGCTGATCGACAGGCCTGAATTCGGCGACGACAGCGAAGGCACGCCCGCGACATTGACGGTGCTCCCGCCCGCATCCGGCAATACGCCGAGCACCCGCAGGCGGATCATCCACGGATTGAACGCCTCCACCGGCACCGGCGCCTTCTTGTAGACCGGCAGATCTGCCGCCTGCACTGATGCAAAAGTGCCCACGAGCATCGCGCCGAGCGTCGCGACCCGCGCCAAGTTTCTTATCGTTCCATCCATTTTCAATCCCCTTCAACCATGTCGACGCGTCGTTGCGCGACATCAGCGTCAGAGCAGAAAGAGAATGGTGAAGGATTTGATGCCGATCAAACCAGGACTATCGCGACGCTATTTGGCCCCGGCGTTGCAGATGTGTCACGGAAACCGCGAATGCAAAGCGGGTGGCGCGGCAGCATAGTGCCGCAGCTCACATCACGGGCGCACGGGGTTGTTCAGCATGTACTCGCCGAGATCGCGCTGGCGGCGGTCGGCGCGCGCGGTGGCCGCGTTGCGCTGGACGTCGCGGTCCTTGCGGCAAGCCACGTAATCCGGCGAGCCCTGCGCATAGCCGCGGCTCTGGCAGACGGCGTCGTCATCATCGCCGCTCGCCGCCACCGGATTCTGGTAGCGTGCCGAGCAGGCGGAGAGAGCGACGGCGAGAGCTAAGGCGGTCAGCAGGCGTGGCGCGGCGGCAAGTGGCATACGAGGTTCCCTATCGGCCGGCCCTGTTTAGCGCGGAATGCGGAGATTGTAAGTCCCTGGACGCCGTTCCACGCTCGCTGTCGTTCCCCGCACAGGCGGGCGATGACAGTGGAGAGCGGTGAGCAACGCCCTTCCCGCCCCGGGATGACGCTTCGCCTCACATCCGTCCCTTCAGCGCCTCGCCGATCTCCTCGAGTGCCTTGGGATCCTCGATCGTCGCCGGCATGGTCCAGGATTCTCCGTCGGCGATCTTCTTGATGGTGCCGCGCAGGATCTTTCCGGAGCGCGTCTTGGGCAGGCGGCCGACGGTGATGGCGAGCTTGAACGCGGCGACCGGGCCGAGCTTGTCGCGCACCAGCGCGACGATCTCCTTCTCGATCTCGGCCGGCGGGCGCTTCACGCCCGCTTTCAGCACCAGGAAGCCGCAGGGCACCTCGCCCTTGATCGCATCCTTGACGCCGAGCACGGCGCATTCGGCGACATCGGGATGCGAGGCCAGGATCTCCTCCATGCCGCCGGTGGAGAGGCGATGCCCGGCGACGTTGATGATGTCGTCGGTGCGGCCCATCACGAAGATATAGCCGTCCTCGTCCTTGTAGCCGGCGTCGGAGGTTTTGTAATAGCCGGGGAATTCGCTCAGGTAAGCCTCCTTGAAGCGCGCGTCCTGATTCCACAGCGTCGGCAGGCAGCCCGGCGGCATCGGCAGCCTGATGACGATCGAGCCCATGGTGTTGGGGCCGACCGGCTTTGCCGCTTCGTCGACGACATCGACCTGATAGCCCGGCATCGGCACCGTCGGCGAGCCGTGCTTCACCGGCAGCATGCCGAGGCCGACCGGATTGCCGGCGATGCACCATCCGGTCTCGGTCTGCCACCAATGGTCGATCACCGGTACCTTCAGCTGCTGCTCCGCCCATTCCACGGTCGGCGGATCGGCGCGCTCGCCGGCGAGGAACAGGGTACGGAATTTCGAGAGGTCGTACTGCCGGATGAATTTCCCTTCCGGGTCTTCCTTGCGGATGGCGCGGAAGGCCGTCGGCGCGGTGAAGAAGGCCACCGCCTTGTGCTCGGAGATCACGCGCCAGAACGCGCCGGCGTCGGGCGTGCCGACCGGCTTGCCCTCGTACATGATCGTGGTCGCGCCATGCAGCAGCGGGCCGTAGACGATGTAGCTGTGGCCGACCACCCAGCCGATGTCGGAGCCGCACCACCAGACCTCGCCCGGCTTGACGCCGTAGAGGTTGAACATCGACCATTTCACCGCGACGAGATGCCCGCCATTGTCGCGCACGACGCCCTTCGGCACGCCTGTTGTGCCCGAGGTATAGAGGATGTAGAGCGGGTCTGTCGCGGCGACAGGCACGCACGCCGCGCGCTTGCCGTCGTTCAGCGCCTTGCGCCGCAGGCTGGCCCAGTCGTAATCGCGGCTCGGCGTCATCTCGCAGGTGAGCTGCGGACGCTGCAGCACGATGCAGGCCTTCGGCTTGCTGCTGGCAAGCTTGATCGCCTCGTCGAGCAGCGGCTTGTACTGCACGATGCGGCCGGGCTCGATGCCGCAGCTGGCGGACAGGATCAGCTTGGGCTGCGCATCGTCGATGCGGGTGGCAAGCTCCTTCGCGGCAAAGCCGCCGAACACCACCGAGTGCACCGCACCGAGCCGCGCGCAGGCGAGCATCGCGACCACCGCCTCCGGCACCATCGGCATATAGAGGATGACACGATCGCCTTTGGCGACACCGAAATCCTGCATGATTGCGGCGAGCGCCTGGACCTCGTTCAGCAGTTCGGCATAGGTGAACTTGGTGACCGAGCCCGTCAGCGGCGAATCATGGATCAGCGCGACCTGGTCGGCGCGCCCCCGTTCGACGTGGCGGTCGAGGGCGTTGTAGCAGGTGTTGACGACGCCGCCGGCGAACCAGCGGCCGTAGGTTCCTTGCGAGGGATCGAAGACCTTGGTCGCAGGCTCGATCCAGTCGATCTCCTTCGCCGCCTCGGCCCAGAAGCCCTCGGGATCGGCCAGCGAGCGCGCATGGACTTCATGATAGCTGCTTTTGCCCTGGATATTCATTCCCGCGCTCCCGTTCCCTTTATTCACCTGGCTTGAACCTCGTGGCAGGACAGGCGCCCCGCCATGACCAGGATCAATTGCCGGCCTTGTTTGGAGCCATTTTCCCGGGAACGGGCCGCGGTTCAAGCTGAAAAGGATAGGTTTTTTGGCGGAGGCGCGCGGCTGCGGCACGGGCGGTGCGCTCCCTCTCCCCGTTCTTACGGGGAGAGGGTTGGGGTGAGGGGCTGCATCCGCAATCATCGTGCAAATTGGACTCGCAGAGAGTCCCCTCACCCGGAATTTGCTGACGCAAATTCCGGCCTCTCCCCGCAGGCGGGGAGAGGCGAAGAAGAGCCTCTCAGCTCTCCATCGCGTTCAGCCGCTGCAAGCGGTCCTGCATGATCCTCTTCAGATCGTATCCGGGGCGGCGGAAGCTCGCATTGCGCGTCGTGAGGAACTCGCGCTGGGTCTTGCGCAGGTCGCTAGCGGAACGTCCTTTGGAAGCCCTCAGCACGCGTTCATAGGTCTCGGCGATCTGACGGTCGAGCACGCCGAGCTGCGGATCGGCGCAGATCACTTTCTCGACCTCACGCTTGGCGGTGGCGCACTTGAAGGACGGACCGCTATCGTCGGCCGAGCGCGCATGCATTGGGCCCGGCGACGCCGCGCCGAACCTGGCGATCTCGGCAATCATGCTGCGGCGGCCGTTCGCTGCATTCTCGTTGCCGGGATCCAGCTTCAGCGCCGTCTCATAATCGGCAAGCGCCTTCTTGCGCTCGCCCATCTTCTTGTAGAGCACCGCGCGGTTGTTGTAGGTCTTCGCGAAATTCGGATCGAGCTTCAGCGCAGCCTCGTAGTCGCTCAGCGCCGCCCCGAGCTCGCCCTTGAACTGGTAGGAGTCGCCGCGGTTGGTCAGGAAGTTGGCGCGCTGTTCCCGCCGGATCGCCTGGTCGTAATCGGCAATCGCCTTGTCGTACTCGCCCATCGCAGCATAGGTCAGGCCGCGGTTGTCGTAATATTCCGGCACCTTCGGGTCGAGCCTGATCGCCTCGCCGTCGTCGGCGACCGCCTTTTCGAGCTGGCCGAGCTTCTTGTAGGCCGCGCCGCGGTTGGTGTAGGTGCGCGCGCGGTCGGGATCGAGCCGCAGCGCCTCGTCGAAATTTCTGATCGCCTTCTCGTTGTCGCCGCCGAGATAATAGGCCACACCACGGTCGGACCAGGCTTGCGCATCGTCCGGCTTCAGCTTGATCGCCTGGTCGTAATCGGCGAGTGCGCGGTCGAGGCGGCGCTGATTGGTGTAGACGACGCCGCGCAGCTCGTAAGCTTCGGCATCCTGCGGGTCGAGCTCGATCGCCTTGGTCAGATCCGCTGCGGCCCGATTGAGATCGCCGCCGGCCTCGCGCAGGAGATCGCCGCGCACGCGCCAAGCCTTCGCGTTCTTGCCGTCGAGCGCGATGGCGCGGTCGAGATCCCGCAGCGCCTGTGACTGGCCTCCAAGGGTCTGCGCATTGGCTTCGGCGCGGACGACGAGGGCCGCGCTGCGTTCGGCGGCCGAATTGGCGGTCTGGTCGATGATGGCGCTGCACGCGGAGATCAACTCGACCGGGGCGGCCTTGCTTCCCAGCACGCACTCGGTGCTCGCCGCGGCGGGAGCCGCGAGAACGAAACTCATGGCCGCGCCGAGAAAGAGGGCGCGAAGCGAGATTTTGGCAGGCGAAAGCGCTTGCGCGGAGGCGTGAGTGCCGCACATGACATAGGGCTCCGTGACGTCGGGTTCTCACCGTTGTCGCAGCTGGCAAGCGATGGGTTCAAACCGGGCCTGGGAGGGACGGAGCGCTGCCGGCTCTCCCTCGCCCTGCTTGGGCAGGACTATCGCATATGAGATGTGGCTATGGGCACCGGCTGTCTCCACAGCGTCATGGCCGGGCTCGTCCCGGCCATCCACGTCTTTTCACACGGCACAAAGAACGTGGATGCCCGGTACAAGCCCGGGCATGACGACCCCTGCAATATTCAAATGCGATTGCCCTGCCGCTTGCGGGGAAAGGCGAAAATCTCAATATCCATCCACACCGTTCAGCCGCTGCAAGCGCTGCTGCATCGCCTTCTTCAGGTCGTATCCCGGCCGGCCGAAATCGGCATTGCGGCGCGCGATGAACTCGACCTGCTCGCGCTGGAGCGCTTTGGCCTCGGCCGCATTGCGCGCCTCCCGGATCGCACGGGCATTGGAGGCAAAGACCTCGCGATCGAGATCGGCGAGCTCGCGATTGCCGCAGATCGCCCGTTCCACCGCCCGACGCGCTCGCCCGCAATTGAAGCTGGGCTTGCCGGCGACCGCCATCTGCGCGCCGATCCGCTCGATCTCGCGCGCCATCGCCTTGTGATTGGCTTTGGCCTTCTCGTGGTTCGGATCGATCCTGAGCGCTGCGCCGAAATCCTGCACCGCCTTCGGCTTGTCACCCTTCTTCAGCCAGAGTTCGCCGCGCGCATTGAAGACGTCGGCAAGGCCGGGATCGAGCAGAAGAGCACGGCTGTCGTCGGCGATGGCATGGTCCACCTGATTGTGCCGCGCATAGAGCGCACCGCGCGCGATCAGAGCCTTGATCAGATCGGCCTTCGTCGTCTTCTCGTTGTCGATCACTTCGGCGCAGGCCGTGGCGGCCTTGTCCATGTCATCGGCTGCGGCCGCGGCGAGGCAGGGCGCGACATCGACCTGCGTCACAGCCACCGGCCCGCCGCCGGTCGCGGCATCGGCCGGGGCGAACGATAGCGCATAGAGCAGTCCGGCGCCGATCAGCTGAATGAGAAAACGCATGCGTTGCAGTCGAAGCCTTGTCGTCGATGTTAAGCTCTTGCCTTGAAGCCGCACTATCCATCATACGGCCGGATTGGTGCTAGCTTGTGGCGCCGCTGAAATCGGCTTCGGGGATCATCGTGTCGACATTCGAATGGATCATTGTGTTGCTGCTCGGCGCGGTTGGCTTATCGGCGCTGGCGCGGCGGATCAAGGTGCCCTACCCGACCTTTCTCGCCATCGGCGGCGCGCTGATCGCCTTCGTGCCGTCGAGCCCGTCCTGGACGCTGGAGCCGGACCTCGCCCTTGCCCTTTTTGTCGCGCCGGTCCTGCTCGATGCCGCCTTCGACACGTCGCTGCGCGACCTTCGCAAGAACTGGGTTCCGGTCTCGACCCTGGTGGTGGCCGCGGTCGGCCTCACCACGGCCGCCGTGGCCTATGTCGCGCACCGGCTGATGCCCGACATGCCCTGGGCCGCCGCGGTCGCGCTCGGCGCCATCGTGGCGCCGCCGGATGCGGCCGCTGCGGTTGCGATCCTGAGCCAGGTCAAGCTGCCCCACCGCATGGTCAAGGTGCTGGAGGGCGAAAGCCTGCTCAACGATGCCAGCGCGCTGCTGATCTATCGCATCGCCGTCGGCGCGGTCGCCACCGAGCATCTGACCTGGAGCCAGGTCGCCCCGACCATGGCGCTGGCGCTGGTCGGCAGCGTCATCGCGGGTCTGGCCGCAGGCCGCATCATTCCGCTGTTCATGGAGCGGGTGACGGAGGCGCCGAGCGCCATCATCGTGCAGTTCGCCACCACCTTCATGGTCTGGATCGCCGCCGAGCATCTCGGTCTCTCCGGCATCCTCACCATCGTGGTCTACGCCATCACGGTCGCACGCACCGCACCGGCGCGCATCCCGGCGCGGCTGCGGGTGCCGTCCTATGCGGTGTGGGAGACGACCGTGTTCGTGCTCAACGTGCTCGCCTTCATGCTGATCGGCATGCAGATGCGGCCGATCTGGACGCGGCTGGATGCGGACGTGCGCTGGGAATATTGCGTGGCCGCCGCCTGGATCCTGCTTACGGTGATCCTGGTACGCCTGTTCTGGGTGACGTTCTATCGCACGAGCCTGCGGGTGCTGATCGCGCAGGGGCTCTATCATCCCAAGGATCCGCAGCAGGTGGCCTCGCCCAAGGGCGGGCTCATCATCTCCTGGTGCGGCATGCGCGGCCTCGTCACGCTCGCCACCGCCTTTGCCCTGCCGGAAAACTTTCCCTATCGTGACTTCATCGTCTTCATCGCGTTTGCGGTGGTGCTGGGATCGCTGGTGATCCAGGGCCTGACGCTGCGGCCGCTGATCCTCGCTTTCAACCTCAAGGACGACGATCCCGTCGGCATCGAGGTCGCCCGCGGCCGCGCCGTGGCCTATCGCGCCGCGCTCGATGCGATCGAGAGCGATCCGTCGGAGGAGGCGGAAATCCTGCGGCTCGAATATCGCGCCATCCTGATGCAGGCCGAGACCGATCCCAACGGCGGCATCAGCAAGGGCGAACTGCCCGCCGATCCCCTGCGCCGCGGCGCTATCGAGGCCGCGCGCAAGGCGATCTTCGACCTGCGCGCCACCGAGGTGATCGGCGACGATGCGTTTCATCGGCTCGAGGAGGAGCTCGATCGCGCAGAATTGAGCGCGGGCGGATGATGTCTCTCCGCTGTCGTCCCGACAAGAGTTTGGGCGCTCTGCAATGTGCGCCGAGTCACACACAGCATCCCGCAGCTTGAACCAAACCCCGCCTCTCCAGACTCACCCCTGATGACGACCCTGATTGACGACCGTCGTGTACGCGCGCGTGATGCGTCGCCTGCACGATATTTTTATCTCCACATGGCGCTCGCCTGCGCCGCCACTGCCTTTCTCGGCTTCGCACCGACCTATTGGGTGCCGCTCGCTCACCGGACATTGTCCGCAAGCCCGGTGATCCATTTTCACGGACTCTTGTTCTTCACCTGGTCGCTTTATTTCGTGCTCCAGACCTGGCTCGCGGCCTCCGGCCGCGTGGTCAATCACCGCTCGTTCGGCATCGTCGGCGTCTCGCTTGCGACCGCGATGGTCATTTCTGGCTTCTTCGCGTCCGTGACCTCGATGAAGAACGCCGCGGCGCTCGGACAGGCCGATGCAGGCATCGCCTTCTCGATCGTGCCGCTGAGCGGCATCACATTCTTTGCCGTGGTGTTCGCGCTCGCCATCATGAACACGCGCAGGCTCGAGGTTCACAAGCGCCTGATGCTGCTCGCGGCGGTCTCGATCCTCGACGCCGCGATCGCGCGCTGGTTCCTGACCTTCCTCGCACCATCAGGACCGTCCGGCCCGCCGCCGGTGCCCGTGACGATCGCGCCTGCTGTGGTCGCCTCCATTCTGCTTGTCGTCGCCATGGTGCGCGACTGGCGCGCCGAGGGCCGCGTGCATCCGGTATACATCACGGGCACGCTCGCGCTTCTGGCGGTGAAGGTGCTCAACTGGCCGGTCAGCGAAACGGCGGCGTGGCACGCATTTGCCGGCGGCATCCTGGCTCTGGCGCAGTAGGCGACCTAGAACCGCGGCAAATCCGGGAACGCCAGCTTGCCCGCGTGGACGTGCATGCGGCCGAGCTCGGCGCAGCGGTGCAGGGTCGGAAATACTTTTCCGGGATTGAGCAGGCCCTGCGCGTCGAAGGCGCATTTCAGGCGCTGCTGCTGGTTGAGGTCGATCTCGCTGAACATGTCGGGCATGAGGTCGCGCTTCTCGATGCCGACGCCGTGCTCGCCGGTGAGCACGCCGCCGAACTCGACGCAGGCGCGCAGGATATCGGCGCCGAAGGCTTCGGCGCGCTCGATCTCGCCGGGCTTGTTGGCATCGTAGAGGATCAGGGGGTGCAGATTGCCGTCGCCGGCGTGGAACACGTTGGCGCAGCCGAGCTGGTACTTTTCCGAGAGCTCGCGGATGCGCGCCAGCGCCTTCGGCAGCGCGCCGCGCGGGATGGTGCCGTCCATGCAGAGATAATCGGGTGAGATGCGGCCCACGGCGGGGAACGCGGCCTTGCGGCCGGCCCAGAACAGGTTGCGCTCGGCCTCCGAAGTCGAGATCTGGCAGGTGGTCGAGCCGCAGGCGTTCGCAATGGCCTCGACGCGCGTGATCAGCTCGTCGACCTCGATCTTGGGCCCGTCGAGCTCGATGATGAGCAGCGCTTCGACATCGAGCGGGTAGCCGGCATGGACGAAGGCCTCCGCGGCGTGGATCGCGGGCTTGTCCATCATCTCCATGCCGCCGGGGATGATGCCGGCGCCGATGATGCGGGCCACGCATTCGCCGGCCGCCTCGACTTGCGCAAAGCCGACCATCAGCGCGCGCGCCGTTTCCGGCTTCTGCAGGATGCGCACCGTGATCTCCGTGATGACGCCGAGCAGGCCTTCCGAACCGGTGATGACGCCCATCAGGTCATAGCCGGGATTCTCGCAGCCCTTGCCGCCGATGCGCAGGATCTCGCCGCTCATCAGCACGATCTCGCAGCCGAGCACGTTGTTGGTGGTCATGCCGTATTTCAAGCAGTGCACGCCGCCGGAATTTTCCGCCACGTTGCCGCCGATCGAGCAGGCGATCTGCGAGGACGGATCGGGCGCGTAATAGAAGCCGGCATGGGCGACCGCCTGGCTGATTGCGAGGTTGGTGACGCCGGGCTCGGTGACGACGACGCGGTTGTCGAAATCGATCTCGCGGATGCGCTTGAACTTGCCGAGGCCGAGCAGCACGCCGTCCTCGAGGGGCAGCGCGCCACCGGACAGCGAGGTGCCGGAGCCGCGCGGAACCACCTTGACGCCTTGCGCGGCACAATATTTCAGGACGAGCGAGACCTGCTCGGTCGTATCGGGCAGCACCACGACCATCGGCGGCTGCCGATAGGCGGTCAGCCCGTCGGATTCATAGGCCCGCATCTCGGCGAGGCTGTCGATCACGCCCTCGCCCGGCACGATTGCGCGCAAGGCGGCGACGATTTCGCTGCGACGCGCCAGCACGGCCTGGTCGCTTGCGGGCATCATGATGGCCATTTTAAGAAGCCTTCGTCCGACGGATGGAATTATCTCGGCAAATCAATCATGTCTTGCGGACTTTGGGTAGGTCCTCCGAAGGTCGCATTGCTTTGTTGCAGCGCAAGTTCTCTCTGGGGCAAGTCTGCTAGCAGGAAACCTGTCAGAGTTTCGCGGCTTGTCCACTTGCACCGGACCTGCCAAAACCACGACCCTCCATCTGACCCGGGAAGAGACGAAGAGCACACTTATGACAAAACTGACTTTCGGCGCGGTGACAATCCTCACCGTCATTGCCACCGCACCCGCCGCGATGGCGCAGGATGTCGCGGCCGGCAAGACATCGTTCAACAAGTGCCTGGCCTGCCACGCGATCGGCGAAGGCGCCAAGAACAAGGTTGGCCCGGAGCTCAACGGCCTCAACGGCCGCAAGTCGGGCGCGGTTGAGGGCTATAGCTACACGGACGCCAACAAGAATTCCGGCATCACCTGGGACGAGGCCACGTTCAAGGAATACATCAAGGATCCCAAGGCCAAGATCCCCGGCACCAAGATGGCGTTCGCCGGCATCAAGAACGAGACCGAGATCAACAATCTCTGGGCCTTCCTTGCCCAATACGACAAGGACGGGAAGATCAAGCAGTAAGCGCACGAGGCGGACGCTAGAGCTTCGGTTCTGATCGGACCAGAATCGAAGCTCTGGCTTTCTTGTTCTGACACGTTTTTTCGCGCGAACCGGTTTCCACTTCGCTCGAAAACGCTTTAGTCGGCGACCGCCTGCGCCGGGGCGATGTTTCCGATCATCGTCTCGATCTCCGCCTTCACGAGATCCGGCACGGCGTTCTGCACCATGTGGCCGAGATCGGGCAGCACGATCAGCTTTGCATTCGACACCGCCGCGGCGAACGGACGCGCGTGGATATTGGTTCTCACCGTCTTGTCGGGCTCGCCGGCGATGATCGTAACAGGCGCCGTGATCGCGCCATAGCGCGCGACTTGCGCGGCGACCGACTCCTTCAGCGTCACCAGATCATAGGCATTGGCGATGAACTCGCGCGGGCGCAGCAAGAGCGGTGTCGCGGAGTCCTGCACGAAACCATCCGGCATGATCTGCGGCAGGAACACGTTGCGGGCCCCGGCTTCGGTGATGAAATAGCCGAGCGGCAGCGTGATGGTGTAGGCGAGCAGCGGGCCGATCACGGGCGTTGCGATGATCTCGTTGTAGCGCCCGACACCGCCGCGCCAGGGATGCGTGACGGGCGCGAGCATCACGAGACCTGCCACGCGGCGCGGGTGATCGAGCGCGATCCGCGCGCCGAGGGCGCCGCTCCAGGAATGCACCACGAAGACCGCGCGATCGATCCCGAGCTTGCCGAGCGCCTCGTCGATCATGCGCGCCTGAATCTGCGGCGTCGAATCCTGCCGGCTTGCGCGCGTGCTCCAGCCATGGCCGGGGCGGTCGATCAGAATCACGCGATGATCCCGGGCGAGGAGATCGCCGAGCGGCCGCCGCATCGCTTCGAGGTTGGAGCTCGCGCCGTGCAGCATCACGATCGGCGGGGCGGCCTCGCGCGGGCCGATCTCGACGACGTGAAGCGCGGCGCCCTCGACCTCGACCATGCGCCCCTGCGGCGGAAAGGCCCGCTGCACGGCGACGATTCCGGCCTGCGTGAGCAGCGCCAGCAGGACCAGCGCCGTCACGACTGACATCACGATCATGGAGAGAATCCGGGTGATCCTGGGCACGGGGCAGTTACGGGTCTGCTCGGCCGGCAGTTTCGCCGCCGGCGGTGCGCGCTTCCACTGAAAATGCAGGGGCTGTGGATATGTGCATAATTGCCGATCGAGAAAACTCAATGAAATCAGGGCTATTCAAAGCCGCACGCAAGCTTCGGACCAGCTTCATGCGGGCGTCATCGCAGCTTCCATATAATCGCCATGGTCGGTTCCGCCATCTAGGCGCGGGTGGGCGCCGATCCTCCTCGCAACATCAGGGGATGCGGGAAAGACCGGCAGGATTGTCCTGGTTTGAACCGGAGAATTTTCGATGAGCTTCAGATCGAACGATACTGCAATCGACGAAATCGTCGCGAGCTGCAACGGCGACCTGCGCGGTGCGGTGCGGGCGCTGCTCCTGATCAACGAGCATCTCGAGACCGAGCTGGCAAAGGCCTACGCCGCAGCCGCCGACCGCGGCCTGGTCGAGCGCGGCAGCAGCGTGCTGCATTAAGCGCAGCCTAGTTCGCCCCCTCCTCCTGCTTTTCTTCCTCGGGCGTGACCGGGGGACAGACGCGAATCGTCGAGCGCGCAAGCTTGGCATCGGCCCTGGACTTGTAGGGACCGTCGCCGAACCAGATGTCGCCAATGATGACTGGATTGCTGGTCACGATGGCGCATTTGCCGGTGGCACGGTTGCCGACCACCCAGAACAGTCCGTCGGCGAAGCTCACCGTCCCCGACGCGAGCAGCAACGTCGCTGCGACCATCAAATGCTTCATGGCTTTCGCTCCTGCCATGCAGGTAGGCCTGCAACAGGCCTTGCAATAGTCCTTGCAACGTCCCGGCTCGGATCGTGGTTAATCCGCGGCGGCCGCGATCGCTCAAGATATGATCGAGTTATAGCTAGATGTCGCGGCCTTCGACCTTTTCGGTCAGCGCCTTGACCTGGTCGGGGATCTTTTCCAGGTGCGGATTGACGGCGAGCGCCTTGCGGTAGGCCTCGAGCGCGCGCCTCTCGTCCCCGACCTCCTGCATGATCATGCCGAGGCCGGCGAGCGCGCCGAAATGGCGGGGCTCCCGGATCAGCACTTGCTGAATGTCCGCGAGCGAGCGGCCATAATCGTTCTGCATGTAATAGAGCGTCGCACGCCGGTTCCAGGCTTCGATGTAATCGGGCCTGAGCTTGATGATCGAATCCAGGAGCTTGATCGCGACGTCGATCTTCTTCGCATCGACGGCGGTCTTGGCGCGCGACATCAGGAGCGCGGCGGTGTCGCTCGGGGTCTGCAGCCAGATCGCCCAGATCCGCGCCTCGACATGCTTGGCGCTGGCCTCGTCGGGCGCCGCCTTCAGCGCGCCGAACAGGAAATCGAGATTCTTGCTGCGGTCGACCTTCGGCAGCTTCGACGGCGCCTCGGGCAGTTTCTTCTGCTTGCCGGGCGGCTCGACCTGCTGGGCCAAGGCGGCCGGCGCAAGGCCGGCGGTTCCCAGCACGAGGGCCAGGCACAGGGTGTGCGCGAAACGGAATCTCACTGCCATGGTGGAAGTCTAAACGCGCAAAGCCGCCCTTGCAAAGCAAAGGCGGCGTCAAACTCGTGTGAGACCGGATCTTGCGGGGCGCGCGAAGGCTCCCGGCAGGGCGTGATCAGCCGCTCAGATCAGCCCTGGCGCGCCTTGAAGCGGCGCTGCACCTTGTTAATCACATAGACCCGGCCCTTGCGGCGGACCAGGCGGTTGGCGCGATGGCGACCGCGCAGCGATTTCAGCGAGTTACGGACCTTCATGGCAGAATCCTGAACGTTCGAAAGGCCGTGTTCGGCACTACCGTTTCGGCACGCGCGAATGTGGCAAAATGAGATTTTTCCCGCTGGCGGACCGACCGCCCGGGACGGAGCGGTTCTTAAGGCATGGCGGGAGGTCATGTCAATGTTAACTGCCCGGCTCCCAACGAGCAAAACCGTGAAAACAACCCCATGCACAGTAGAAGCGGCCGGATCGGCCCGATCCGGCGCATGGGAGGTCAGGCTCGGCAAAGACTTTTGCCGCCTGCGCTTTCGCCGCCACCAGCGCCTTGCCAAATTCGTTATATCCTATAATCAATTCGGCAACCCGTCGGGAGGACACCCATGCCGAAGCTGAAGCTGCCTGATATCGACAAAGTCGTCGCCATCGACATCCACACCCATGCCGAGGAGCCCTGCGGCACCCATCCCGACGACGGCTACGACGATTTCCAGGCGCAGATGGCGGAGTATTTCAAGTCGCCGCACAAGCATCCGCCGACCGTGCCGGAGACCGCGGCCTATTACCGCTCCAAGAACATCGCTGCGGTGATCTTCCCTGTTGATGCCGAGCGCGAGACCGGCTTCCGCCGCTACAAGAACGAGGAGATGCTGGAGATCGCCTCCGAGCATCTCGACGTGCTCATCCCCTTCGTCTCGATCGACCCGCACAAGGGCAAGCTCGGGGCCCGCGAGGCGCGCAAGCTGATCGAGGAATATGGCGTGCGCGGCTTCAAATTCCATCCGACCATGCAGGGCTTCTACGCCAATGACCGCATGGCCTATCCGCTCTATGAGGAGATCAACAATGGCGGCGCGATCGCGCTGTTCCACACCGGCCAGACCGGCGTCGGCTCCGGCATGCCCGGCGGCATGGGCATGCGGCTGAAATATTCCAACCCGATGTACATGGACGACGTCGCGGCCGATTTCCCCGACCTCAAGATCATCCTCGCCCATCCCTCCTTCCCCTGGCAGGAAGAGGCGCTCTCGGTCGCGACCCACAAGCCGAACGTCTACATCGACCTGTCGGGCTGGTCGCCAAAGTATTTCCCGCCGATCCTGGTGCGCTACATCAACTCGATTCTCCAGGACAAGATGCTGTTCGGCTCGGACTGGCCGGTGATCACGCCGGACCGCTGGCTGTCCGATTTCGCCAAGATCGAGATCCGCGACGAAATCCGGCCGAAGGTGTTGAAGGCGAACGCGCGCAAGCTGCTGGGGATCTAGACGATCCGCTTCCATGAAACCGGCATGCAACTAGGTTTGGCCACGGGGTACATCTCGGCTGGCGTAGCCTAGCGTATCCCTTCCATCTCTGGTCCGGATTCGGACGGCGCGTAGAGTACCTCGAACACGACGCGCGCCGCCTGCTCCGGATCCTCTGGGTACGTCAGAGCGACCGACATCGTACCCACGTTCTTTCAGGCTGGCGGCCGGGCCGCGGTCCACATCGACCTCACGACGTTGTGTGATTCCACCCGATTCAAGCTTGGGCTGCTCACCAGCGGCGTCGAAGTAGGTGGATGGGGCGCGTGATACTCCGGCGATCCAGGACGCAAAAGCAGGTTGGAGGGAAACTTTCGGGTACCCGGGTCGTTCGCTAAGACACGTTGAGCAGCGAATGCCATGTCTCGCCCCACCGTCCTGATCACCGGCAGCAGCGGCTTTCTCGGCCAGGCGATCGCGCGCGGCTTGATGGATCGTTACCAGGTCATCGGCCTCGATGTCAGCCGCCCTAAGAAGCCGTTGTCCGGCATCGAGACGATTGAGATCGACCTCACCTCGGATGCAATCGTGGCGAAGGCGCTGGACCAGGTTCGTGCGCGAACAGGCCGTCGGATCGCCTCGGTCATTCACCTTGCCGCCTATTACGACACGACCGGCGAGGACAACCCGAGATACGATGCCGTCACCGTTCAGGGAACGCGCCGACTGCTGGCGGCCCTTCAGGCATTCGACACGGAGCAGTTCGTCTTCTCGAGCACGCTGCTCGTGCATGCTCCTAGCTCGGCAAAGGGAAGAAAGATCGATGAAGATTCGCCGATCGAACCAGCTTGGGCCTATCCGCAGTCAAAGGCGAAGACCGAGACCCTGATCCTGAACGAGCATGGCAACATCAAGGTCGCGATCCTGAGGCTTGCAGGTGTCTATGACGAGGATTGCCGTGCGGCATTCATCGCGCAGCAGATCGCCCGCATCTTCGAGCGCTTGCCGACCGCTTATCTCTTCACCGGCGACATCACCACTGGCCAGCCCTATCTCCACAAGAACGACCTCGTCGAGGCCGTGGTACGCGTGGTCGATCGACGCAATGATCTTGCTGATGAAACGACACTGCTCATTGGCGAAGAGGAAACGCCGAGTTACGACGAGATGCAGAGGCGGATTGGCCAGCTTGTGCATGGGGAGAGATGGCGGACGATGTCCCTCCCGAAAGAGATGACGAAGCTCGGCACTTGGATGCAGGAGAAGGTTCTCGATCAGGATACCGACATCAAGTCGTGGATGATCGAGAATGCCGACGACCATTATGAGATCGATACTTCGCGAGCGAGGAGCCTCTTGGGGTGGAAACCCCGACACAGTCTGACCGCCACGCTGCCCGAAATGATCCGGCGGCTTAAGGTCGACCCGACGGACTGGTACGAGACGAACAAACTTCATCCTGCGACGGTCGCCGCTTCCGAACCCGAGCTCGACCAGGCCGCGGAGAGACTGCGGCAATCGGTGGAGCCTTCGAAAGATGAGGTTGAGGCCGAGACGGAACGGCATCGGGCGCGCACGCTCTGGGCGCCGCTGACCAATGCAGCGATTGGACTGTGGCTCGTCGCCTCGCCTGTCACGCTTGGTCTCTTCGATCCATCCGCGGCGCCAATTCCACCGGCGCTGGGACATGAGATCGCTTCGCCCGAGACACGTGACGGCAGGCTCGGCATCAGCGAGATCGTGTCCGGCATTCTTGTCGTCGCGTTCGCACTCATCGGCATGCGTCGGCGCTGGCGCTGGTTGCAGTGGCTCACCGCTGCCGTCGGCATATGGGTCATGTTCGCACCTCTCGTGTTCTGGACCACGAGCGCTGGAGCCTACGCCACCGATACGCTTGCTGGCATGCTGATCGTGACGCTCGCGGTGATGGTTCCTCCAACACCGGGCATCAGCCGCCAAGCCCTCGCCGCCGACGATGATCGCCCCCTCGGCTGGACCTACTCGCCATCCACATTCAGCCAGCGCCTCCACATCATTGCTCTGGCCTTTGTCGGCCTGTTCGTCTCGCGCTATCTCGCCGCCTATCAACTCGGTCATATCGACGGCTTGTGGGATCCTTTCTTCGGCCCAGGTGATGCAGCGGTCGCCAATGGCAGCGAGGCGGTGGTGACCTCCTGGGTCTCGAAGGGCTTTCCGGTCGCCGATGCCGGGTTTGGCGCCTTCGCCTACGCGCTAGATGCCCTGGCAGGCGCGATCGGCGACCGTCGCCGCTGGCGCACAATGCCATGGATGGTGATTCTGTTCGGCCTACTGGTTATCCCGCTCGGGCTCGTGAGCGTCAGCTTCATCATTATCCAGCCCCCTTTGATCGGTGCACTGTGTACGCTCTGCATCATCCAGGCCGCGATCACGATAGTGCTCATCCCCTATTCGATAGATGAGGTACTGGCGAGCTGTCAGTATCTTTGGGGCGCGAAGCAGGCGGGCCAGCCGTTCTGGCGCACTTTCTGGCGCGGTGGCCCGGCGCTCTCCGAGAAGCAGGCGCCGACGCCCGATCTCGACCGCCCGTTATCGGCGGTGCTGCGCGACATAGTCACCGGCGGCGTCAATTTTCCCTGGACGCTGGTCGCGAGCTCTTTCCTTGGAATGCTGCTGATGATCACGCCGCTTGCCTTCGGCACGAGCCCGATCCTCTACTTCAGCGACCATATCACCGGCTGCCTTGTCATCCTCGTCGCCGTTACGGCGATGGCGGAGGTGGCGCGTGCCGCGCGGTTCGCCAACGTCGCGCTCGGAGCATGGGTGGCAATCTCCCCCTTTGTCCTCGACGGCGCCACGACAACGGCGACGATAGCCAACGTTGCAACCGGTGTCCTCCTCATCGGGCTGAGCCTGCCACGCGGCACCCGTAGCGCCGCCCATTACGGCGGATGGGACCACGCAATAGTATGATGCAACGGCGGGCTCTGCGTGGGCGCCACCGAAGATGATGCGGGGAGCTTTCTCATGACGCATCTGATCGGACAGCGGCATCACGTATGGCTCGCCGAGTGCTTGATCGCTGCAACAACAGAGGTGCCCTCTCTCCCGCAGGCTTGCGGGAGCGAGTCGGGAGAGGGTGCTTCCGCAATGGGACAATCCCCAAGAGGACAAAGCCCTCACCCGGCGCCATAGCCGATGCGAAGCATCGGCGTCTTAGAGAACGGCGGCCAGAGGCCGCCTATGCCTCTCCGCAAGCGGGAGAGGTGAACGAGCCCCACCGATCAATTCAACCTAAAGCCATTTCGCTCTAATCGTATCCTCATCGCAGCGCATGAGGGCTTCGATCCCATTGACCAAAGCCCTCGCACTCAGACGAAGGCTTCAGACTTGAGCCAAGCCTCCATCGACAAAGACCTCGCCGCCGGTCATGTAGCTGCTGTCCGAGGACGCCAGGAATGCGGCCACTGCCCCGGTCTCGCTGGGGTCGCCGACGCGCCCGATGGGCGTGGCGCTGCCGAGTGCATCGAAGGCTTCCTCGCCCACGACCTCCAGCGCCAGCTCCGTCTTGGTCGGCCCCGGCGACAGCACGTTGACGCGGATGCCCGTGCCGCGCAGGTCCAGCGCCCAGCTGCGCGCCAGATTGCGGATTGCGGCCTTGGTCGCGCTGTAGATGCTGAACTGCGGCGTCCCCATCACGCCCGTGCTCGAGCCGGTCAGGATGATCGACGATCCCCTCCGCATCAACGGCAGGGCTTTCTGCACGGTGAACACCAGCCCCCTCACATTGACATCGAAGATCTGATCGTAGTGCTCGGGGGTGATCTGGCCGAGCGGCGCAAACGCGCCGGTCCCGGCGTTGGCGAACAGGACGTCGACATTGCCGCGTTCGGCCTTCACCGTCGCATACAGTCGGTCGAGGTCGGACAAGTCGGTGACCGATCCCCTGACTGCGCGCGCCGAGGACCCCAGCTGCGCGAGCGCGGCGTCGAGTGGCTCCTGCCGTCGCCCGAAGATGTAGACGAATGCGCCCTCATCGACGAACCGTTTCGCGGCTCCGAGCCCGATGCCCGTTCCACCGCCCGTCACCACCGCCGTCTTGCCTTGTAGTCTGCTCATGATGTGCTCCTTCATTGAGGTTGCACTGAGCTGGCGGCCTACCTACCTGACCACAAGTATGCACCTTTTGGTAAGTACCCAAAAAATGTCGTCAGATCGTACAGACCTCATCTCCCCGCCGGCGCAAGCCCAAGCGGACGTCCAACGTTGCACGCCGAACCTGCCCGGCTTCACCTGCGGCTTGGATGCGACCTTGCGGGTCGTCTCGGGCAAGTGGAAGCCGCTGATCCTGTACTTTGTCGCCCAGGACGGACCGACTCGTTACGGCGAGCTTCGGCGCGCCATACGCGACGTCAGCGACAAGGTGCTGATCCAGCAGCTCAAGGAGCTGGAGGCCGATGGCCTGGTGAAGCGGACCGACTACAAGGAGGTGCCGCCGCGGGTGGACTACAGCCTCACCCCGCTGGGCCAGAGCCTCGCCGAAGCTCTGGTGCCGCTCTGCACGTGGGGCACCGAGCACATGGCGGAGGTCAGCCGGGTGTTCGCAGAGCGGGCGACCTGGACACGGCCAGGACGTCAGTCGACTGCCTAGCTCGCGCTACTCGTCGTCCGAAGTCTGCTCCGCCCCTGATAGCAGCGCGTTGCCGCAACTCGACTTGCGTCCGACTGGGTCAAAACCGGACGATGCCGAAACCCATGACAGCTTGTCCGCGGTCAATCCATCCAGCCAATGACGCCAAGAAACCAACCACCAAAGAAAGAGGTGATAAGCATGATGAGTACGAGAAGATAGTCCGTTTCGATGGGACCGATTTCCTGCCTGTCTAGAACCTGATGAAGTCCGAGCAGCCCCAGTGCACAAATTCCTGCGCAGAAAAGGGGCCACATCGCTGCACGCCGTTGCTGACGGTCCAGCCGTCCCTGAAGGTTTCGCGGTAGAGATCCAGCTCGACGATACGCCACCACAGCACTCAAGACGACCACGATCAGACAGGCAGTGAGGAAGTACATGGCCAGAATCCTTTGCGCCCTGGTTTGTACTGGCTAATTCCTAGAGAAGGGCTTGCTGAGCAGGTCGAAGTCTATCAATTACGATCGGCTTCCTAGCTGGACGCTATGCGCAGGAAGTCTGCTAAGGGCCAGTAAGCTGACGTACTCGGTGCGAAAGCGCCATCAATCAATAAGCTTGTCTGCCCGAGCAAGAAGAGGCATAGGAATTTCGATACCCAGTATGCTGGCAGTCTTGAGGTTGATGTAGATTTCATATCGATCTGGCTGTTCGACGGGAAGATCGGCAGGCCGAGCACCTCGAATAATATTATCAACAAAGACGGCACCCTGCCTCACCATCGCAAAAAGATCAGGACCCAAGCTGATCAAGCCGCCTGCGACAACCGATTCCCTAAACCCATGACAACTTGGTATGCGATGGGCGAGAGAAAGCTCGGCGATCGTTCTTGAGTTTACGGAGGTGAACAAACCCGCGATTACGATCAGCCCGCTAACGGCAGCTCTTTCAATCTGGTCAAATGCAGCGGGCAAGTCATTTGGAGTCTTAATATGAACCATGATCAGTTCAATGTTCATGGTGGGAGCAGCTCTCTCCAACGAATTCATCGCGAACACAACATTCGGATCGCCTTGCGCGGCTAATACGGCAATCCGTTCACAAGTCGGTATGATCTCCTTCAGCATCTGCAATCGCTTCGCGTATGTTTCGGTCGCGGCTTCAAACGTTACCCCGGTCATGTTGCCACCGGGATGAGACAAGCTTTGAACTAGTCCAATGTCGACGGGAGCGCCGACGGACAGAAACACGGTAGGGGTATCCGAAGTCAGGCGCTTTGCTGTTGCGGCACCGAGGGTCCCCCACATGACTAGAATGTCGATTTCCGGGAGTAGGCTAGTGATAGCGATTTCGATCACCTTTGCATCGGGCGTCACATTGATGCGATTTATCGCGATGCGTTTACTTTGAATATATCCGAGAGCGCCAAGTTTCTGCGAGAATGCTTCGAACAATTGATCGCCTAACCCGCCGGTCCCGATGTAGCCAAGCCGCCAGGCTCTTCGGGATTGCTGCGCTTGAGCCGCAAACGGCCACATCACAGCGCCGCCGACAAGCGTGATTAAATCGCGCCGATGCATGTGCCCCTCCCTCGTAGGACCACGCCTATGAAGTGAACTATACAAGCTCAGACGCGGCTAAGCGTGGTGCAATTGGCCGCATCCGGAATGGCGTTTCATTTCCGCAAAGGCTCACAAGCGGCTCTCGACCAGACGGGCTCGGCAGGTCGGCTAAGGGTCACAAGCTGTCAATCACACCTGCAGTGGCAGACGTCCGCTTTGCTCTGGTAAGCTGACGAATTATACGCACGCCCCAATCGGAGTTCTTGTGACCACAACCCCGGAAGGACAGCCGATGCCCATCAAAGCCGTCGTCTTCGACGCCTATGGCACGCTCTATGACGTCCAGTCGGTCGCGGACGTCACCGAGGATGCGTTTCCGGGCTATGGCGCGATCATCACGCAGGTCTGGCGCATCAAGCAGCTCGAATACACCTGGCTGCGCTCGCTGATGGAAGCTTACCAGGATTTTGACGCGGTCACGCGCGACTCGCTCGCCTATACGCTGCGTGTGCTCGGACTCGCCTATGAGAGCGAGGCATTCGAGCGCGTCATCGAGAAATATCTGCATCTCGATCTCTATCCGGATGCGGCCGAAACGCTCGCGGCCCTGAGACCGCGCAAGCTCGCCATCCTCTCCAACGGCAGCCCGGACATGCTCAATGCGCTGGTACGCAATTCCGGGCTCGACCGCCTGCTCGATGCCACCATCAGCGTCGACGCGAAAAAGATCTTCAAGCCGAGCCCACAGGCCTATGAGCTGATCGGCGAGGTGCTCGGCACCGCGCCTGATGAGGTTCTGTTCGTCTCCTCCAATCCCTGGGACGCCGCCGGGGCAAAATCGTTCGGACTGAAGGTTGCCTGGATCGAGCGGGTGACACCCGAAGCGATGGCGCTGGCTTGCGTCGAGAACGAACTCGTGGCACCGCTCACCATGTTCAAGGCGATCCGCACCCAGATGGACGAGCTCGGCTTTGCGCCGGATCATCGCGTCCGCGCCCTCTCCGAGCTGCCGGGAATCGCTTAGGGGTCGTCGCCCGCCTGTAAGATTGGAATGAGCTGCCCGGAATGAGCCTGGAATCCGTTCGCGCCTTCTTCGCCGAGAAAGCCCCCGACATCTCCGTCATTGAATCCCCGATCAGCTCCGCGACCGTGGCGCTGGCGGCCGAAGCCTATGGCGTCGAGCCGGGAATGATCGCCAAGACGCTGAGCTTGCGGATCGGCGAGCGCGTGATCCTGATCGTCGCGAGCGGCACCTCGCGCATGGACAACAAGAAGGTGAAGGCGCAGTTCGGCGGCAAGCCGAAGATGCTGGGTCTGGAGGAAGTCGCCGACATCACCGGACACGAGGTCGGCGGCGTCTGCCCGTTCGGCCTGAAGTCGCCGCTGCCGATCTATTGCGACATCTCGCTGAAGGCATTCGACGTCGTCGTGCCGGCTGCCGGCTCGACCCATAGCGCGGTGCGCATCACACCGGAGCGGATGGCCGAGCTGACCGCGGCTGAATGGGTCGACGTCTGCGAGCACAGGCCCTGAGCGGCGCTATTCGTCCTCGTCGTAAGGCCGCTGTGGAGGCGGCGGAGCAATGTAGCGTGGTGGCGGTGCGGCCCGGCCGCGCGGAACCTGTTGCTGCGGCGGCATCTGGTTGCTGGACTGGAACACCGCACGGCAGCCGCTCGAAAGCTGTGGCGTATTCTGCTGCAAGCAGGCCACGATGCGGTTCACGTCGGGAATCTGATCGCTGCACAGGCGCCACACATCAGGTGTGCAGGCCATCTGCTGTTCCATCGTGCCGCGGTATTCCTGCGCGGATGCAGCGCTGTGCGCCATGATGCCGCCGACCGCAAGCGCCACACCTAGCGCGATCCGCTCTGTTCGCATGTCCAGATCCTTCCCAAGTCTCTCGAATTCTCTTCAATCAATGAGACGCGAGCTTGTTCTGGACCAACAACAAAATGTGAAAAGCGCGACTGGAACCATGGCAGCTCCCGCTGACGCCTTGGTCCGTGGCGCCCCAGCAACAGGGCAGAAGCAAACCGGCGTCTTGCGCCTTTCGCCATAAGGCATTTCGCCTGACGCCAAGAATCATGACGGCGCTCCCGCTAGCAATGGGCTGCAATGAGGGGAATGTCGATGCCGACTGCAAGACCGGTCTGTGCGCAAAACGTCGCCACGGCCGCAATCTTTCGCCGCAAGCTACTGGTCACCACCGCGCTGGCGCCCCTCGTGCTTGCCTTCCCGGTCCTGACGTCCAGCCCGGCGCGCGCCGCCTGCACCGTGGCAGGCACCGGCACGATCGGCGCGCTCAATTCGAGTGATGTCGCGACCTGCACCGGCCTCGGCAACACCGATCACATCAACGCCACCGGCGGCACCAACGTCACCGTCAATGTCGGCGACGGCACCACGACATCGCTGCTGCCCGGCGCCGGCATACCTGCGATCGTTTTCGACGGCACCATCGCCTCGCATGTCACCGTCAACAATCAGGCGACAGCCTCGACCTCCAGCGGAGCGGTCCTGCTCTCCAATGGATCGACCCACAACAATGTGACGGTCGCCGCCGGTGCGACCGCGGAAGGTACGGGCAACGCCGAAGCAGCCATCGTCATCGACAATTCGAACGACAACCTCCTCAACATTCGCGGGACGGCCGTCGGCACCGGAGGAAACACGACGGGACTGCGGATCAGCGGGACGTCGAGCGGCAATGTCGTCCTCGTCTATGACAGCGGATCGATCGGCGGCGGCCATACCGGCGTGCAATTAATCGCCGGCGGCAATTCGCTCGTCAATGGCGGCACGATCTCCGGCGGCTTCTTCCTCGCCATCCAGGGCTCTTCCGGCAGCGACACCATCTTCAACGCCGGCACCATCTCGGGCGGCGGCAGCGGAGCGATCGAGCTGAATGGCGGCGATGATCAGCTCGGCCTCGCTCCGGGGGCGACGATCACCGGGAATGTTCGCGGCGGGAGCGGTACCGACACGCTGAACTTCGGCAGCATTGGCAGCGCCACGTTCGACCTCGGCAATCTCGGCCCCGGCCTGCAATATGACGAGTTCGAGCAACTGAAGAAGAACGGCAACTCCGTCTGGACGCTGACCGGCACCACCGCCTTCAACGGCGCGACGACAGTGGACGCGGGCGGGCTGATCGTGAACGGCACATTGCCCTCGGTCGTCACGATCAATGGCGGCTATCTCGGCGGCACCGGCACCGTCGGCGGAATCGTCGTCAACAATGGCGGCATGGTCGCGCCCGGCAATTCGATCGGGACGCTCAACGTCAACGGCAACGTCGCCTTCAATGCCGGCTCGACCTTTCAGGTCGAGATCAACCCCGGCGGCCAGTCCGACAGGATCGCAGCGACCGGGACCGCCACGCTCAACGGCGGTACGGTGCAGATCGTGCCGCTCGGCGCAGGCTTTATCGCCAACACGCAATACACCATCCTCACGGCGGCGGGCGGCGTCAGCGGCACGTTCGCCGCGCTCACGAGCTCTGGCAGCCCGCTAGTCACGGGGCAGCTCAGCTATGACGCCAACAACGTCTACTTCCTGCTGCAGCAGATCGGCGGCTTCGGAACGTTGTCGGGGCTGACGCCGAACCAGGCCGCGGTGGCCGGCGCACTCGACCAGGCACAGCTCGGCGGCGCATCGGGACCGCTGGCCACTGCGATCAACACACTCGCCGCGCTCAATACGCCAGGCATCAAGGCCGGCCTCGACGACCTGGCCGGTCAAATCCACGCCGATGGACGCCGCTTCGTCGCGGATCAAGCCGACATGTTCCAGAGCTTCATGTGGAATGCCGGGACGCAGTCGCGCGGCGAGACCGTTCGGATGACCGCGTCCGCCTACGCGCCGGAGCCCAGGGACCCGATCGGCAAGGCGCTGAACCGCCGCCGCGCGGCGCCGATGCAGAGCGTCTGGTTTGGCGGCTATGGCAATTGGGACAAGGTGGCCGCGAGCGACATTGCCTTCGGAACCAACACGACCATCGCCGGCGCCGCGCTCGGTGCCGACCTCTGGCACATGCCGGGCTTTACGGCAGGCCTCGCGGTCGGCGCATCGACCGGCCAACTGCGAATGACCGGCCGCGCCGACCGTATCGAGGCCAATGCCGGGCATGCCGGCGTCTACGCGCGCGGCGAAGCCGGCGGCTTCAATCTCGCATCGGCGATCAGCTATTCCTTTGCGGCGCTCGACTCCTCGCGCGCGATCGCGTTCCTCGGCGAGACGGCAACTGCCGCCTCGCGTGCAAACACCTTTGCCGCTTCGCTGGGCATCTCGCGGCCGTTCCAGACCGGATGGGGTCTTGTCGCCGAGCCCTTTGCCAAGGCTGATTGGTACGCGACACGCCAGGGCAGTTTTTCAGAGGCCGGTGCGCCGGGGGTCAATCAGCTGGTGCGAGGCGGCAGTTTCGACCTCGGCTATGGCACGGCCGGCCTGCGCGGCAGCCAGCGCATGATGATGCCGAATGGCCACGCGGCACAGTTCGGCGCGACCATTGCCGTTCGTCATGAGTTTACCGGCAGCGCGGCAACCACGACGGCGGCGCTGGAAGGCGCACCCGGCATTCCGTTCGCGATCACCGGCGTCGAGCGCGCGCGCACGGTGGCGCTTGCCGGCGCCGAAATCCGGTGGGACCTGACGACCGCGACATCGTTCAAGGCCTCGTACGAGGGCGCGTTCGCGCCGGGATACGACCGTCACACGCTGCGCGGCCTGGTCCGCAGCGAATTCTGAACGGCCCTACTCCACCTTGCCAATCTTCTTCACCGCCGCGATCAGCCGCTTGCTGTCGGTCGCGACGAACTCAGAGAAGGCCGGCGCGTCCTGATAGGCGACGAGGCTGCCCGAGGTCTCGAATGCCTTGAGCACATCAGGACTCGTCATCACCTGTGCCATCGCCTCGCGCAGGCGAATCGCGATCGGCGCAGGAAGAGCGCTCTGCGCGAACAGGCCGGCCCAGATGTAAAACTCGACGTCCTTGTAGCCGAGCTCCTGGAAGGTCGGCACATCAGGGAAGCTCGCGATGCGCTGCGCGCCGCAATTGCCGAGCACGCGCAGCCTGCCGTCCTCGACCTGCGGTTTCAGCGTGCCGGGTGCAGCGGTGATCGCCTGCACGGTGCCGCCGAGGATCGCAGTCAGCGCAGGACCTGCGCCGCGGAACGGCACGTGCAGCAGCTTGATGCCGGCGCTGCTCGCGAACATCTCCATGGCCACATGCAGCGTGCCGTACGGCCCGGACGAGCCATAGGCGATCTGGCCCTGCCGCTTCTTCGCATCCTCGACGAAATCCTGCGCGGTTCTCCAGGGCGCCGAGGCCGGCACCGCGAGCAGCGTGGGATCGGCGAGCACGCGCGCGATCGGCATGAACTGCGAGACCTCGTAGGCGACGGGTCGGTCGAACAGCCGGTCGGCCTCAGGGAGCACCGCGAGCGAGGACAGCGTCATCAGCAGCGTGTAACCGTCGGGCTCGGCACGCGCGGCCGCGGCATTGCCGACCGATCCGCCGCCGCCTCCCGCCCGGTTGTCGACGATCACAGGCTTGCCGAGAATTCGCTCCAACGCCGTCGCGACCGGTCGCGCAGCGAGATCGGCCTGTCCGCCGGCCGGGAACGGAACGATCATGGTGATGTTGCGCGAGGGGTAAAGAGCTTGGGCAAAGCTTGATCGAGAGCAAGCGGCCTGTGCGAGGGGCAGCACGGCAGCGGCCTTCAGAAGTTCGCGGCGGTTCATTGGTGGGTACCTCCCCGATTGTTTTCGTGATTGGGAGGCAGCCTAACCGGAATGGATTGTGTTGCGATAGCCGTGCGCTTGCACCCTCCCCGGCGGGGCCTGGAGGGGGCGGCCGTTGGCCGCATCTCCCCAACTACTGCGACTGCAACAGGGTGGGCAGGCTCTTGTCGAGGACGTTGCCGAGCAGTTGCCGCGTCGACGCGCGCATCACTGGATTGTTGGCGGCTTCCGGCGGTTCTGGCCACTGCGCCCAATCGATACGCAGCGTCGGCGGCCCGGTCATAAAGTTGCTTCCGCTGATCGAGCCTTCGCCGCTCTTCAGAATATCGAAGCTTTGCCCGTCATGAACGTAGATCCGTATTACCGCGTAGATGTCGGCCATGTCGTACAGCGGGCTGACCTTCATGACACCGATGCCGAAGAATCCACCCTGGCGTATTCCCTTGATCACGACGACATAGCGTTTGCATCCGGCCTGACCGGCAACTTGGCGGACGATGGCGCCGGCCTTGTCGCTGCGAACGAACATGCCAAGCCCGGGATCGTAGGAACTGAATGCGGATCTATCGGCAGCGATCCTGCGGACGACAAAACCGGAGCCGACCGCGGCCCTCACACGTTCAACAACGAGGTCATCGAGCCCGAAACCGTCGACCGGAACTTCCTTGTTCTCGTTGCCGAACACGGTCACGCCGATTCTTCACGATGAAGCGATCGCCCAGCAGCGATATCAGGCCGACGCACGGTCCTGCAGCTTGCGGCGTGGACTGCGAAGCAGGTGCCGGCTTGGGAGGCGCGTTCTTTGCCGGCTTGGCAACCGTCGCCGGCTGGTTGGTTTGCGCCTGCGCGGGGCCGGCCAGGCACAGTGCGAAGAGGAAGAGGCAAACAAGACGAAGCATCATGTAGCGGTCATCGAGTTGTTGAGAAACGGGAAGCAGGAAACAGAACGCGGCGCGGGTATAGACAACAAAGTTCATGACCGCAACGCGAGGGCCCTAGCGTTTCTTCAACTTGGCAAACTGCCTGGGCAAAAACTCCGTCAGCGGCAATGCCGCAGCCGCACGCAAGAGACCGCGTCGATCCATGATTTGCCCTCGCCTGATTTTCTTGTTTCGCTGCCAGGCTAACGCGCCAGGCAGCAAGAACAAGACGTTTACGAAGCGTTAGCCATATCGGGCTCCTTCAGGAACGCATGTCCGGGCCCGCTGTTGCCTTCCCAGGGAGAGTGGATGATGCGGAATCTGGCGACTATCGACGTTGCGCTGGACGAGATGCTGGTGAATCTCGCCGCGATCGTGTTGCGGCTTTCGACGCCCGAATTGACGCGAACGCCGGAAGCGCGGCGCGCGCTGGCGCGATCCGTCCATCAATATGGTGTGTGTGCGGCGCGGTCGAGCGACCCACGCGTTCACGAATTGAAGGCGCAATTGGAGGGGACGCTGAAGCCAAGCCTGCGCGTCGTCGCGATCCATGGCGTGAAGGTGTCGTAGTTCGTCATTGCGAGGAGCTCTTGCGACGAAGCAATCCAGAATCTCTCCGAGGAGACATGCTGGATTGCTTCGCTGCGCTCGCAATGACGGAGAGCGTTGAAGCCGCGCGCGCTCCTACGACGCTTTGCTTTTCCCGCGCGGCCGCCGCTTGCATGTGCCCGGCAGCTTCGCTGCCAGGAAATCGGCGAGCGCTTCGACGCGCGCGGGGCGGGGGCCGCCGGGCGGGGTAACGAGGTGCACGGCGCCTTCGGCCTGCTTCCAGTCCTTCAGGATGACTTCGACCTCGCCCGACGAGATCGCCTCGCCGACGATGAATTCCGGCAGCTCGGCGATGCCGAGCCCCGCGATCAACGCCGGCATCACGGCTTCGCCGTTGTTGACGCGAAGCTGGCCGCCCGGGCGCACGCTGGCCTGCTCGCCGGCCGAATTGGTGTAGTGCCAGGCGTTGGGCGTGGAGAGATAGGCGTAGCTGAAGCATTTGTGCGCGGCGAGATGCATCGGGTGCGTCGGCCGGCCGTGCTTCTTGAGATAGGACGGCGCGGCGACCGTGTAGCGCGGCATGGTGAAGAGCCGCCGCGCGATCAGCGAAGAGTCCGGCAGCCGCGCGATCCGCACCGCCATGTCGAAACCTTCGCCGATCAGGTCGACGGTCGCATCGCTCAAATGCAGATCGACGGAGACTTCCGGATAGGCCTTGAAGAACTCGGGCAGCAGCGGCGCCACCGCCTTGATGCCGAACGTCATGGGGACGGCGAGCCGCACCAGGCCGCGCGGCGCCACCGACTGCGCCAAGGCCTCGTTCTCAGCGGCCTCGCCGTCGGCCAAGAGGCGCGTCGCGCGTTCGGCCAGCTTGTGGCCGGCATCGGTCAGCGCGAGCCGGCGCGAGGTGCGGTTGAACAGCCGCGCGCCGAGCCGCTCCTCCAATCGCGTGACCGCCTTGGACACCGTGGCCTTGGACATCCCAAGCTCGCTCGCGGCCCCCGCAAATGATCGCAGCTCCACGACTTTGGCGAAGATCGCGAGCGCTTCGAAATCTGGAAGTTTTGCCATGGCAGCCGGTCCTAGTGGAGCATTTAAGGAAACAATGCGTTTCGACAGTTTCTATTTCTATACCACAGGCGAAGGCTTATCCAACAGGTCAATCCGACATCAAGGAATTGCACAGATGATCGAACTCAGACCTTTCGCGAAGCTCGGCGGCGCCGATCACGGCTGGCTCAAGGCCAAGCATCATTTCTCGTTCGCTGGCCATTACGACCCGAACAACATGGGCCACGGCGCCTTGCGGGTGTGGAATGACGACGAGATCGCGCCGAACACCGGCTTTCCCGCCCATCCCCACGCCAACATGGAGATCATCACCTATGTGCGCGAGGGCGCGATCACCCATCAGGACAGCCTCGGCAACGAGGGCCGCACCGAAGCGGGCGACGTGCAGGTGATGAGCGCCGGCAGCGGCATCCGTCACTCCGAGTACAATCTCGAGCCGACCAGGACGCGGATCTTCCAGATCTGGATCGAGCCGGCGATGCGCGGCGGACAGCCGACCTGGGGCTCAAAACCGTTCCCGAAGGCAGACCGCTCCGGCAGGCTCGTCACCATCGCAAGCGGCTTTGCGGGCGACACGGACGCACTGCCGATCCGCGCCGATGCCCGGGTGCTCGCCACCACGCTGAAGGCGGGCGAGAGCGCGGAGTATGAGCCGCAGACGTCGCGGCATCTCTACCTGGTGCCGGCGGCAGGCGTTGTCGAGATCAACGGCGTCCGCGTCAATGCCCGCGACGGCGCCGCGATCCGCGACGAGGCCAAGCTGAAGATCACGGCGCTCGAAGATTCCGAGCTCGTGCTCGTCGACGCGGCGTGACGAACAAGCAACCAATCACCTCACCCAATCCCAACGGAGACCACCATGACAAAAGTTCTCGTCCTCTATTATTCCGCCTATGGCCATATTGAAGCGATGGCCAATGCCGTCGCCGAAGGCGCGCGCGAGGCCGGCGCGACCGTTGACATCAAGCGCGTGCCCGAGCTGGTGCCGGCCGAGGTCGCGAAAGCCTCTTACTACAAGCTCGACCAGGCCGCGCCGGTCGCCAAGATCGAGGACCTCGCCAATTACGACGCGATCATCGTCGGCACCGGCACCCGCTTCGGCCGCATGGCCTCGCAGATGGCGAACTTCCTCGACCAGGCCGGCGGGCTCTGGGCCAAGGGCGCGCTGCACGGCAAGGTCGGCGGTGCCTTCACGGCCACCGCGACCCAGCACGGCGGCCAGGAGACCACGCTGTTCTCGATCATCACCAACCTGCTGCATTTCGGCATGGTCGTGGTCGGCATGAACTACGGCTTTGCCGGCCAGATGAAGCTCGACGAGGTCACGGGCGGTGCGCCCTATGGCGCCACCACGATCACCGGCGGCGACGGCAGCCGCCAGCCCAGCGCCAACGAGCTCGCCGGCGCGCGCTATCAGGGCCGCCAGATCGCGGAGACCGCCAAAAAGCTGCATGGATGATGCGACCCTGGGCGGCATTCTCAGCCGGGAATGCCGCCCCAATCCGGGATCGGGATACGGTCACCATTAAATCTGCGTGATGTCGGCGTGAGGCCGAACCGGCTCCGTCGGTAGAGGTGCGGGCGCCGTCGAAAGCCACCAGCCCTCGCCGGCAAACCAGCATGTCTCGTCGGGGACGCCCTCTCTCCGCAACGACTGCACCCCTTCCCAACCTTTCGTGAACGCCTCGCCCAATCGCCGGCCGGCCTCGGCATCCTGCAATCCCGCGCAGCCGATGAATTGGGCGCGACTGAGGAATTTCGCCGGCCAGATTTCACCGTCATCCGGCCGCGTGATCATCAACATGCCGCCGTACATGTCTTCGGGCGCGAGCGGAAACACCAGCCGCCCGCCGGGCCGCAGCGCATCGAGCCATTCCGCCGCCGGCTGCGCCGCGCCCGCGCAGACATAGATCACGTCGGCCTCCGGCAGATCCGCCGCGATGCCCGAGCGTCCGCGCACGTCCACATGGGCGATGTCCTTCAGATTGTCGCGCGCAAGTCCCGCCAGACGTTCATCGATCTCATAGGCGTGAACGCGGCCGCCGGGACCGACGAGATGCGCGAGAATTGCGGTGTAATAGCCGCTGCCGGCGCCGATCTGGACCACGGTCTCGCCTTCCTTCACCGCGCAGCCGCTGAGCCAGTAGGCGTGCGCGCCGGGCATGCCGATGTTGAGACCGCGCGCCGGGTCCAGCGCCAACAGCGCATTCTGATAGAGGAAGGCGGGATCATCGTCAGGCGTGACCACATAGGGATGGCCGCCGAGGCAGATCGACCACGGCCCGGGCCCGGCGAACGGCTCGCGCCTGACGGTCCGAAAGGCCTGCTCGAGGCGAGGGTCCGCAGCCTTCGCCGCCGCGCAGATCAACTGCGCATAGAATGCACGATATTTTGCCGAACGGTCTTCCATGTCGCCTCCGCGGAATGGAAGCGACGATAACACAACGAGGACGATCATCGGAAGGCTTGCGCAATCGCGGCCTTTGGTGACGGCGCCGTGACGTAGCCACGCCTCAACTCCGTTCCATTTTCTTCCTGACGAGGTCCTTGCCGATCGGCCGCACGGGTTCGCTCCGTAGCACCAGCGAGGTCGTCACAGCGCCAAAACCGGCGATGCGATCCACGATGGTCTCGAGATCCTCCGGCGCCGGAACGAGCACCTTGAGCACGAAACAGTCATCGCCCGTGACGCGATGGACTTCGATGATGTGAGGGATTTCGCTGAACCGCTTGAGGCAGGTCTTGATGTGCTCGTGCGAGGTGCGCAGGCGCACCAGCGCCATCAGGCCGAGCCCGAGAGCGCGCGGGTTGATGCGGGCGCCATAGCCCTCGATGATGCCGGCTTCCTCGAGCCGCTTGACGCGTTCGGACACGGCCGGCTGGGACAGCCCGACGGAACGGCCGAGCTCGGACAACGGCACGCGCGCATTGGCCTGCAGCGCCTCGAGGATCTTCAAATCCTTGGCATCGATGCTCCCGAAGCGATCCAAACTCAATTCTCCGTTCCACCTTGAGATCATCGGCAGATGGTCGATTTCGCCGATGACTTGCCATGTGATGCAGGACCGCGATCGGTCACACTGCGGTCACCTCAGATATCACGGGACGTTCATGCACGACATCATCACATTGCCCGGGCTCGGCGGCTCCGGAGATACCCACTGGCAGACGCTATGGGAGCGCGCTGACGCGCGCTTCACGCGATTCCAGCCGGCGAGCTGGGACCAGCCGGAGCTCGACGACTGGGAGCAAGCCCTGGAGCACGTGGTCGCGCGCTGCGCCAGGCCGCCCCTCCTGGTCGCACACAGCCTCGCCTGCCTCTTGGTGGCGCACTGGGCCGCGCGCTTCCCTTCCGCGATTGCGGGCGCCTTTCTGGTCGCCGTGCCCGATCCCGATGGCGGCCATTTTCCCGCGGAGGCCGCAGCGTTCAAGCCGGTCCCCGGCGGCGCGTTGCGCTTTCCCGCGCTGATCATCGCGAGCACGAATGATCCATATGGAGCGCTCGAGGTGACACGGCGGCGGGCGCAGGACTGGCAGTCCGGCCTGATCGTGCCGGGCGCGCTCGGCCACATCAATGCCGCGAGCGGGCTCGGCGACTGGCCGCAAGGACGCGCGTTGCTGGATGCTTTCCGGGCGGGCCTTCCGAGGTGATGGCGAAACAGACGGCGCCCGTCAGCGCGCTCCCTTGCCCATCGCCCTCGCCGCGAGGGAGGCGAGCTTCGGATAGCGCCGAAGGCCCTGCGCGGCGTGATCGCGCCAGGCGAAGGGCAGACCGCGCCAGGACAGCGCGACGCTGACATCGGTCAGCGGCACCCTCTCGGCGCCGAGGCGCCGCTTGTAGTCCTGATTGCCGATGCTGAGGTCGAAACGGCGCAGGCCTTGCGCATGCAGCGCCGCCAGGGTGCGCTCGGTGACGAGCAGACCCGGCGAGCAGCTCGACCATTGATCGCCGCCATGGCTGATGCGCAGCAGGACATAGGTCGCGCCATGCTTGACGCCGAGCGCGGTGGCGACAATGCCTTCCTCGCACACCAGTGCCGAGACCATGGCATGACCTCCCGCGAGGCCCCGGCGGACGACCTCGCGATAGAATCGCGCATGAGTCTCGTCGTTGAGAACGAACCGCGAGCCGAGCTTTTGCATGCGTGCCTGCTGCTGGAGATCCATCACGTCCAACAGCTCGTGCGCACGCCCGACATCGGCGGCGATCTCGAACCGCGCACCGGCAAGACGGCTGAAGACCCGCCAGCAGCGCGGCATCTGCAGGCGCTTGATCGCGGCCTGATAGCCGCCATAGTCGTCGCCCATCAACACGAGATTGCCGTTGAGCGAGGAGGATCCGATCCGGCCGAGCGATACCAGCGGGTTCGGCTTGCCGCCGACCTCCGCCGGCATCTTCTTCAGGCGGAGCAGATCGAAACGGTCGGGCAGAGCGCGTAGCGCGCCGATCAGCGCCGTGTTGATCGCGTCCGTCGCGCCCGCATCCAACGCGGCATCGAGCGCCAGGATCGGTGCGTTGTTGTCGGAGACGCCGAGGTCCGCGAACTCGACGATGCGGATGCCGCGCCTGACATGGCTGATCATCGGCACGATTGCGATGTCCTTGCCGGTGGCAGCATTGGAGATCACGGCGATCAGTGGCGCGACGTCGTGAAACGACTCGTACCAGGCGCCGAGCCAGTCAGCATGCTGGAAGGCGGTGCG
The DNA here is from genome assembly GCF_020193715.1 of Bradyrhizobium sp. IC4060. Lineage (NCBI taxonomy): Bacteria > Pseudomonadati > Pseudomonadota > Alphaproteobacteria > Hyphomicrobiales > Nitrobacteraceae > Bradyrhizobium > Bradyrhizobium sp. IC4060. The sequence goes on from NZ_JADYVJ010000003.1 coordinate 752,352, forward strand.
GTGCCCGGCGCTCAGGCGCGAGGCCGCGTGCCGCCAGTCACGCAGGAAATCGACCGCAATGGCCGACGCGGTGGACGCAAAATCGTCGGGCTGATCAACGCTGAGGAAGGTCATGCGCGGGGCTCGGTCTGCTCGATGCATTGGAACCTCGCCAGGAAGTGCAGGCCGGCCACCGCCAGCGCGAACATGAACCAGATCGGATTCTGTCGTTCGAGCAGGAAGGTCTCGGTGGCACCGTAGTACAGGCCGAACAGCCACACGGTCAGGAACAGCTTGGCCAGTGCGCCACTGCGGCTGTGAGCCTGCGCCGTCTGGAAATTGCGGAGCGGGGCGAGCACGAAGATGAGGATCACCAGCAGCAGCCCCGGCAGACCGATCGTGACCGCGAGATCGAGGTAGCTATTGTGGCTGTGCGCCGCCGATGTCGCCCATTCGGCTCCTTCCGCGGTGGCCCGCGCACTCACGTCGTCCCAGAACGCAGAATAGCCGTGGCCGATGATCGGCTTCTCCGCGACCGCCGCGAGCGCGAAGTCCCAGATCGCGGAGCGTCCGGTGAAGGTGGGATCGAGCGGAAGCAGCCGTGTCATCGCCGCCAGCACCGGACTGACGACACTGCCGACGGTCAACAGGTTCATCGCAACCAGCGGCACGAAGCAGATGAGCCGCTTCAGCCACAGGCTTGGCGTGACATAGACCAGCGAAGCGAGCACGTAGATCGCAAGGCACAGCACCGAGGACGTCTTGCCGCCGGTGAAGATCAGGAAGGTGCCGGCCAGCACGGCGATCACAGGCCCCATCACGAACGAGCCTACGGCGGACAGGTAGATGCCGACATAGACCAGGATGGTCATCACGGCGGAGGCGATGTTCTTGTGGCCAAAGCTGCCGCGCCAGTCGCCGGCAAGCTGCGGCTCGGTGACGTCGAGCGCCGTGTGGACCGCATATTGCGGCGCGAGGAAGACGCCGAGATAGCACAGCGCGAGCAGCACGAGCGCGGCGCCGCCCAGGCAAAGGTTGAAGCTGCGCCGCGTCGGCGGCAGCAATGGCAACACGATGGCGAGCGACGTCACGCTGACCGTGAGCACGAATCGCTGCATCGAAACGCCGCGGCTTTCCGAGAACACGATGTTGATCACAAGCCAGACCAGCAGGCAGAGATGCAGCGGCGTCACCAGGCTCTTCAGCGCGAGCGCATCGGTGGCAGCGACACACAGTATAGCGACCGCAGCCAGCAGACCCCAGGCGATATAGGTCAGCGCCATTCGTCCGCCGACGATCATGGTGACGTCGGGATTGCGCAGGTCCGGGAACGGATCGAGTGTCACCAGCACCAGCAGCAGCGCCCCGACCGCGACGAGGCAGCGCGCCACCTGCACGGCATCGAGCCCTGCGAGGCGATCACGCAGGATATGGCCGAACGATCGGGCCCCGACGTCGGTCATGTTGGCGGCACTGCGGTCCATGGCTCAAGACATTCGGTAACGCCAGTGAAGCTTGGGGTCGCGGCTCAACCCTTCCGAGGCTTCGTCAACGGGTCTTGCGGAGGTCTGCGACATCGCGGGCTGCCGCATGATGCTCCGCGCGATCTCGTAATATTGCAGCGCCCGTTGCTCCAGCGTGAGATTGTCCAGGATGTAGCCGCGCGGATCGAACGCGCCCGCGGTGCACCCGGCCCAGAAATTGTCCCAGCCCGTCTCGAAGCCGGCGATGTCGGTGAACTTGACCCCGCAGCGTTCGTCCCAGTACGGCACCGACGACACCGGCGCGAACTGCACGCGATGCGGATAATAGTCGGGGTCGCGCCATGGCCCGCCCGGATCCCAGGCAAACACCGGCACGCCGCAGGACAAGGCCTGCTGATAGGCGATGCCCTGGCTCTCGCTTTGGCACAGGAAGATCATCGCGCGCGAACGCGCGAGCGCCGCCTGAAAATCGGCTTCCTTGTAGCTGCCGTAGCGCAGCTCCGTGAACGAGCGGCCTTCCTTGACGAGCCGGGCGCGCACGGGCTCGATCATCTCCGACGCGTAGCGCTCGCGGTCCCAGTGGACCTTGTCGTAGATCAAGACATCGACGGTCTTTTGCGCTCGAGCCGACGGCGCCCAGAGATTCGTGTCGATGCCGACAGGCCAGGCCTCGGTCTCGGGCCAATATGGCCGGTACATATCGACGTACCAGGGACCGGGCACCACGACCTTCTTCACCGGCAGACGCTTGAATAGATCAGGGTCGTCGAGCGGATGATTGTGGACGGCAGCGCCGAGCAGGATCGGGCTCTTCCATAGGAACTTGTCGAGCAGGAACGTGCGCCCGACGATACAGGCAAGCTCGTCGGGATGTTCCGCGATGTAGCCGTAATCGTTGACGCGATAGCGGATGCCGAGCCGGTCGAGCCCCGCACAGAGATTGAGGAACACGCGCAGCTGGCCGCTCATGCGCGGCTCGCCGAGCAACAACCGCCGAACGATGCGACGCAGATGCCGGTCGCCCGGAAACCAGCGGTCATCCTTGTCCTCGTAAAAGAGGTTCAGGATCATCGTGTCGGGGGCGTGTTCGAACGTGTTTGCGGGCACGGGATTCCATCCGCGGCAGTCCGATGCGCATTCTCGCACGAGGCAGTCCGCCGCACTCTTCCAAATTTGCCACAGGCATAATGCCAGCGGCTTAACGTTATTCTACGAAACCGGCGGCACACGGCCCTTCTCGGCAACGGTTCGAGCGGAATGCGAGTATCATGCGCGCACGCCGGACTTGCAGATCGCCAGCATTACCAGCGCGGCACATGGGGTCCTGGTTAACGGATCATTAAAGGCGAGCCGTAGCTTGATCACCGCTGAAGAGGTTCTCGAACTGCCAGCCGCCTCCCGCGCGGCAGCGCCGGCGCGCTTGCCGCTTCAGGTCGGCTCGACCACACCGGTATCGGTCGTCATTCCGGCCAAGAACGTTGCGGCCTATGTCGGCGAAACGCTTGCCAGCGCTCTGGCGCAGCGCGAGGTGACCGAGGTGATCGTCGTGGACGACGGCTCGGACGACGAAACCGTTGCGATCGTCCGCGGCATGCGTGACCCGCGGCTGCACTTGTTCCACAACGATTCCGCGGGCGTATCGGCCGCACGCAATCTCGGCGCAAGACAGGCAAGCGGCGAGTGGTTGCTCTTCCTCGATGCCGACGACCGCCTGCGCCCAGGCGCGGTGGCGGCGCTGCTCGCTGCTGCGCGTGGCGCGCCGCGCGCCGTCCTCGTCTATGGCGATTACAACACGATCGACAGCGAAGGCCGCCAGATCGGCGGGCGCGGCCTCTTGAAGGGGCGCCGGAAGCCGTCCGGAGACGTGCTGACGCGGCTCGCCGCCGGCAATTTCATCGTCAATGGCGGCATCGCGCTCGCACGCGCGGAAGCTTTCCGCGCCATCGGCGGCTTCGATACGTCCCTCAAATATTGCGAGGACTGGCATTGCTGGTGCCGCCTCGCTGCGATCGGGGAGTTCGCGTTCGCGCCAGAGCTGTTGCTCGATTATCGTCTTCACACCACCAACACCATGAACGCCGCGATCCGGACGCCGAAGGACTTCTTCCCGGCCATCGCGCGGGTGTTCGATGACGGATTGATCCTGGCGAGATTGCCCGAGCACATGACAGCCGGGCTGCGCCTTGCCGCCGAGATTCATCTCGTCACCTACTCGGCGATGCAAGCGGTCCGCTTCGGCAGGTATCGCCAGGCGTTCGCTTATCTCGCGATGATCGGCCGGCAGTCGCTCAAATCGCTGCCACGCTCGGCAATCCGGGTCGCCCTCGCCCGTTTCGGTATCTAATCCTCGCCGCGTCAGGACGCGATCTTCGAGGCCTCGTAAGGCTTCGGCTCGAGGCCGAGGGCCGCCAGGGCGGCGCCAAACGCAACCATCACGGGATGCATCGCGACGACGGCTTTCGACGACGGCAACAAGGCGGCGGCGCGAAGCAGCGACAGCGGCAAGCGGCCCAGCATCTGCGCAAACACCCGCGCCCGCGCTGCTGCGCTCGGGGCGGCTTTGTACTGCACACGATAATTGATCGCGCCGATGCGCAAGCCGCGCTTTGCGATCCAGCCGAGGCTGGTGCGGCTACGCGGCACGGTCTCGGTGATGACTGCCTCCGCCGTCCAGTGGAACAGCATGCCGGCGTCACGGCACCGCACGAAGAAATCACAATCGCCGCCGCCAAGAAAATTGAAGCGCAGGTCGAACGCGGGACGGTCGAATCGCTCGAATGCGGCACGCGTGATCAGGCAATTGCCGCAGCCGTAGATCAGCGGCACCGCACCGCTGTAGTCGTAGGCGGGACAGAAGGCGGGATGACGCGAAAGCCAGGGCTTGCTGTCGTCGTCGAAGACCGGCAGCACCGGCCCGCCGACCACTTCGGCGCCGGTCGCCTCCGCGGTGCGGACCATCAGCTCGAGCCAGTCGCTTGATGCGATCTCGTCGTCGTCGATCATCAGGAAACGGGTGGCGGCGGGAAACAGCTGCTGCGCCGTCTCGAAGGCAGCATTGATCGCCTGGCAGTTCCCCTGCCGCTTCTCGATGAGGCAGACGCCCTGGAGTCTTCCAGCGGCCAGAAACTCCGCGGCAACCGGCGCGCTTTCGCGCCGCACCGCATCGTTCTCGACCATGACGACGGCAAAGGAACGCGGGGTGCGCTGGTTCGCGAGCGACTCTAGCGTCAGGCGCAGGTGTTGCGGACGACGGAAGCATGGAACGCAGACGACGATGCCGACCGACAGGTCGATGACGCGAGAGCTCGCCACGATCTCCCGGTTGGGATCGCGCACGGCATCCGCGATCCGGGCCGCAGACAGGTCTGTCGGGATCAATGTCATGAGATCTAGATGTCCGAGATGTATTGAAGAATCCCTGCTTCGATCGCGCGTCCCACGACGGCACATCGCCGCGGGACAGATGCGTTTCAAAATGAACGGCTGCCGCGCGGCACATAGCCACCAAGTTCGCCGCGCGTCGTGCTGCAATTGGCGGTCCATGCGCCGACAACGCTCCAACATGAACAATACCGTAGTTAATGCGCGTGCGCATTAACCGGGCCGTAAGCACTGCGACCGGTGAGACGGTGCGGCATCGGATTTGCTCTTCGGGCAGGCGCATTTTTTCCTGTAAATTTGAATAGAACAAGCGCGGTCAGAATCCATGAACAAGCCAGCCCCGATCGATTTCGCGACAGCCACGGCGATCCAATTCCCCGCGGCTGCACCATATGCCGAGGCGCTCCATGATCTCGTTCCGGGCGAAGCTCGCGACAGCCTGCTCGCCGTCCACGACGTGCTGTGCCGCGAGCTGCCGCAGGGCCGCCTCGCGATCTATGAGGCGGGCGGCGGCTCGTGCAGCGTTCTGCCACCGGAATTGCTGAGCCGCAGCAAGGTCACCGTGGTCGACATCGACGAGGACCAGGTCCGCAACAACACCTACGCCGACGAGGCGATCCTCGGCGACGTCCAGACCTACAGCTTCGCCCGCGAGACCTTCGATCTCGTGATCTGCTACAACGTGATCGAGCACTTGCCCCATGTCGACGCCGCGCTCTTGAACTTCCGCGATGCGCTGAGGCGCGGCGGGATGATCCTGATCGGCGCACCGAATCCGCGCTCGCTCTCCGGGTTCGTCACCAAATATTCGCCGCACTGGTTTCACGTCTGGTTCTACCGGCACATCCGCGGCATCAAGGACGCCGGCCTGCCGGGCGAGCCGCCGTTCCCGACGTTCTTCCATCCCTTGGTGACGTTGCCGCGGCTGGAAGCATTCGCGGCCGCCAACGGCCTTGAGATGATCTATCGTCGTGAGGTCGAGAGTCCGCGCTATCCCGAGATGCGCCGGCGCAAGCCGCTGTTTGCGGCCCTGGTCGACGCCGGGGCCGCGGTGCTCAACGCCGTGCTGCCGCGCGGCACCGACGTCCGCCGCGGCGACTATCACGTCATCCTTCGGAGGATCTGACGGCGATGGCACGTGCGCGGCCCACCAACGGACGAACGACGGCTCGCAGCCATGCTGCGCGCGGTAACGAACCGTTAATTCCTGGAAGCGGCGGGTATCGCGGGCGTCATAGGGACGCGCCGAGGGATGGCATGCGCTTAAACGCTTTGTTTGCCATTTCGGTGAATAGTCCCTCAATGAGTATGGTTAATTTTCCCTGTTGCGTTGATTGGGCACCTATATCCCGGGTGCGTGGCGTAAAGCGAAGAGTAACCCCTCAGCCCGCGGCACTTGGAATGAAAGCTGGGGATCATGCTTGATTATAGCCAGCCGATCGATCGAGCCAGACCGGAGGCCGCGCAACGGAAGCCTCAGGCCGGCTTCAACGTGCTGGAGCTCGCCAATCTGCTCTGGCGGCGGAAGGTCGCGATCGCCGCGGCCGCCCTGCTCGGTGCGGCGCTTGCCGTCACGATCGGCAAGAGCGTGACACCCCGCTACACCGCCACCGCTCAGCTCTATGTCGACCCGCGCGAGCTTCAGCTCGTCGACCGCGAGCTCACGCCCCGGGCCCAGGACGTCACCGGCATGGCCATGGTGGTGGAGAGTCAGGCGCGCCTGATCACCTCCAACAGCGTGCTGCTCCAGGTGATCCAGCAGGCCGGCCTCGACAAGGATCCGGAATTCGGAGGCGGTGAGGCTGGGAGCCTGATGTCGTCGCTGCTCGGCCTGATCGGCCTGCAACCGCGCGCGCCCTCCGCTGCGGAGAAGAGGGAAGTGGAGCTCGCGGCGCTCGATGCGTTGAACAAGCACATCGCGATCCGCAAAACCGAGAAGAGCTTCATCGTCGACATCGAGGTCTGGTCGACGGATCCCGCCAAGGCGGCGATGCTCGCCAACACGCTGACCAATGCCTATCTCGCCGAGTCCCGCAAGTCGCAGGCTTCGGCGGCACGGCGCGCCACCAACGATCTCTCCAGCCGTCTGAAGGAGCTGCGCGACCGGCTGCGTAACGCCGAGACCGCGCTGGCGACCTACAAAGCCCAGAACAATTTCGTCGGCACCCAGGATGCGCTGATCAGCGATCAGCAGCTCTCCGCCAGCAACCAGCGGCTTTCCGCGGCCCGCGCGGCGACGATGGACGCGCAGGCGCGGCTCGACCAGATCGAGGCGAGCCGCCGCACCGCTGCCGATGCCGGCGCGATTCCGGAGGCGCTGCAATCGCCGACCATTGCGAATTTGCGCGCGCAATATGCCGACGCCCGGAAGAAATATGCGGAGCAGGCCGGTGAGCTCGGCCCGCGCCATCCGGCGCTGCGCCAGACCGAGAAGCAGGTCGAGGACCTCAAGCGCACCATCAACGAGGAGATCGACCGCTTCGCCCAGTCCGCCAAGAACGATCTGACGCGCGCCCGCGACTTCGAGGCCTCGCTCAACCGCGCGCTGGAAGCGCAGAAGCGGCAGAGCGTTCAGCTCAGCCAGGCCGCCGTGCGCCTGCGCGAGCTCGAGCGCGAGGCCGACGCAAGCCGTGACGTCTATCAATCCTTTCTCAAGCGCTCCCGCGAGACCGAGGAGCAGGAGAGCCTGAACACCTCGGCCGCCCGCGTCATCGGCGAGGCGACTGTGCCGCAGCGGCGCTCGTTCCCGCCGGCCATGAGCCTGTTCGCCATGATCGGCTTCATCTTCGGGGCGATCGCAGCATCGAGCTGGTTCGTCGTTGCAGATTTGCTTTTCGCCGGTGCAGCCGCGCCCGCGACGCCGACACCCGCCCGGCGTGAGCGCTCGTCGGCGCCGCAGGCGTCCCGAGCACCGGAGCTCCCGCGCGCTGCGGAGGTTGCTCAGCCGCGCCAGGCCCCGCGCGCTCCTGAAGCTGCGCCGTCGATGCCGGAGCTCGCCGCGCCCCCGCTGCAGCCTTCGATGGTCGAGCAGCCAATGATCGAGAAGCCGCTGATCGCACGCTTCCAGGAGGCCGACGTCATCCATACGCTCGGCGCCATACTTCCCACCGGCGGCGGCGTCGATCTCACGCGGCTGGGTTGGCCGACGCTGCGCCCCGGCTTTCCCATGACGAGCTTGCTCAACGCCTGGCGCGACATGCGCGCCGCGGTAACGCGGCGCGCCGGCGGCAAGGCGATGCCGGTCGTCGCGCTCGTCGGCACCGGCAAGACCAGCGGCCGCAGCGTGGCCGCGCTGAACTTCGCGCTGGCGGCCGCACGCGACGGCGCCCGCGTGCTGATGATCGATGCCGACCATCAGGCGCGCTCGCTCACGAACAGGGTCATCCGTCCCGGTAAGAGCGAGCCGAGCAGGCTCGGCTGGCTCTCGATCGGCAGCAAGGACGCGCGCGAGATCAAGACGGTCAACGGCATCTCGGTGCTGCCGGCCGCCGAAGGCGACGCCGGCAAAGCCGCCGATGCCATCCACAAGGCGATTGTGCAGGCCCGTTCCGTGGGCGGCTATGATCTCGTGATCCTCGACGGCCCGGCCATTCCGCTCGCGGCCGGCGGCCGCAAGCTGCTTGAGGACATCGACTCCCTGGTGGCCGTGCTGCCGACCAGCCTCGACGTCAACGATAGCCTGGAAGAGATCCTAGCCGCGCTCGGCCCGGCCGAGCGCAAGCTCGTCGGCGTCGTGCTCGACGAGCTCACCCCTGCAATGCAAACGCGCCAGCGAGGCAGACAATATGCTTGAGCGCCGCGTCAACCTCGACGGACGGGCAGCAACTGCCGAGGTGCCCAGAATCACCGTCGGCGGACTTCGCATGGCCGCGATCGACCTGGAAGAGACCGCCGATTTCATGATCGAGGCGACGAATCCCGACCATCGTATCGGCCGTCCGCTGTTCCTGACCTCGGCCAATGGCGAGGTGCTGGCGCGCTGCTCGACCGAGCCGCAGACCGAGCAGCTGTTCCGTGCCGCCGATTTGATCAACGCCGACGGACAGCCGCTGGTCGCCGCTTCAAAGCTGCAATCCTGGTTCCCGCTGCCGGAGCGCGTCGCAACCACGGACCTGTTCCACGTCGTCGCGCGCAAGGCCGAAGCCGCCGGCCGCACCTTCTACATGTTCGGCGCAAGCGAGGCCGAGAACGCCGCGGCGGTCGCGAACGTCCAGAAAATGTATCCACATCTCAAGATCGTCGGGCACAGCCACGGCTATCTGCGCGGCGAGGCGCTGCGTGCCAAGGTCGAGGAGATCAACGCCCTGGCACCGGACTATCTGTGGGTCGCGCTCGGTGTGCCCAACGAACAGGCATTCGTGAAGGAATTCACGCCGCATCTGACCAATGTTGGCGTCATCAAGACATCCGGCGGATTGTTCAACTTCTTGTCAGGCAGTCGTTCCCGCGCGCCGCAATGGATGCAGAAGATCGGGCTCGAATGGGCCTGGCGCACCTTGCTCGAGCCGCGCCGTCTGCTCTGGCGTTATTTGACCACCAACCCCCGCGCGCTCTATCTTCTCTTCAGCCGCAACCGGCCCCTCCGTTAAGAGAAGAGCAGAATACGACATGACCGACCGACCGACCGTCCTCGTCACCGGGGGCGCTGGCTATATTGGCTCGCATGCCTGCCGTGCATTGTCCGCCGCCGGCTATCAGCCCGTCGTTTATGACAATCTCTCGACAGGTCATCGCAGCTTCGTATCGGGCCCGCTGGTGACGGGCGATCTGCTCGACGGCACGGCGCTGGCGCGCGCCTTCGCCGACCACAAGATCACGGCGGTGATGCATTTCGCGGCGGCGAGCCTCGTCGGGGAATCCATGACCGACCCGCAGAAATATTACATCAACAACGTTCAGGGCACGCTGTCGCTGCTGCAGGCGATGCGCAACGCGGGCTGCCATCGCATCGTGTTCTCCTCGACCGGCGCCGTCTACGGTAACGCCGATTCCAAGGCGCTGCCGGAAGACTTTCCTTGCGCGCCGATCAATCCTTACGGCGCGTCGAAATTGATGATCGAGCGCATGCTCGCCGATTACCGCACGGCCTATGGCTTCGGCGCGTTCTGCCTGCGCTATTTCAACGCCAGCGGCGCCGATCCGGCCGGCGGCATCGGCGAGCTGCGCGACAACGAAACCCACCTCATTCCCCGCGCGATGATGGCGCTTCAGGGCCATGTCGAGTTCGCGGTGTTCGGCGACGATTACGACACGCCCGACGGCACCGCGATCCGCGACTACATCCATGTCACGGACCTTGCGGCGGCGCATGTGGCGGCCTTGAGGCTCTTGGAGCAAGGCCATGCCGGCGGCAGCTTCAATCTCGGCACCGGCTCCGGCTTTTCCGTGCGCGAGATCCTCGACGCCATCAGGCAGGAGACCGGGCGCGAGGTGCCGCACACGATCAAGCCGCGCCGCGCCGGCGATCCCACCTTTCTGGTCGCCGATCCCTCTGCTGCAAGAAAGGTGCTGAACTTCGTTCCGCGTCACTCCGACCTACCGACGATCGTCCGCACGGCCTGGGCCTGGCATCAGAAGGCGCATCCGTTCAGGCCGCGTTAGGCAATCGCGGCTCCGATCGCTTGCTTGCCGTGCCCTGCAGCGGCTAGAATGACTTGTCGCGGCTGCGTCGGCACATTGCCGGCAGCCGCACGTTCCGCATTGCCGACGACGACGTCGGCCTTTCATGGTTCGGCTCGCTTGCACGAGCCGATTTTTCCGAACGACGTGACGATCAAATCAGCGTGTCGACCCGTCGTCGGACGCGATTCCGGGAGCATCGACCACATGCATCAGGCTGCCCGCCTGGAATTCGAGCGCGTGATGGAGGAGTTCGTCCGCTGGCATGTGGTGCCGGAGAACGAGCGTTCGCCCGCGCCCGCCTGGTGGTGGGGGCCCGCGATGGCCGTGGTCGACGACCAGGAGCCGATGAGCGCAACAAGCTGCTGCGCGTTGAACGTGAGCGAAGGGACGAGCTTCGCCGAGGGCGCGCGCGCCATTCTCGCGCTGTTCACCGAGCAGACGTCACTGACCGGTCCCCAGGACTTTCCGAGCAAGGCCGAGGGGGAAGAGCACGAGGTGCGCGAGCTGCACCCGCAGCCGTCAGACGACAGCGCGTTTCAGCCCTGAGCCTGCGTCTTCGTCGGCCACTTCCGGCTGGAGCGGCGGCGCGACGGGCAGCGCCATGGGCCGCAGCAGCTCGCCCATCTGCCGCCCCGGCAGCGGCTTGGAGATCAGGAAGCCCTGCATCTCGTCGCAGCCATGGGCGCGCAGAAAGGCCTCCTGCTCGGCGTTCTCGACGCCTTCGGCGACGACGGTCATGCCGAGGGCCTTGCCCATGCTGATGATCGCCTGCGCGATGGCCTGATCCTCCGAATCCTGCGGCAGGTCGCGCACGAAGGAGCGGTCGATCTTGATCGTGTCGATCGGGAAGTGCTTCATCAGCGACATCGACGAATAGCCGGTGCCGAAATCGTCGATGGCGAGACGGATGCCGCGGCTCTGGATGGAGTCGAGCACCTTCAGCGCGCGGCCGACATTGCGCATCATCATGCTCTCGGTGACCTCGAGCTGGAGCAGCACGGGCGACATGCCGGAGGCCGCCAGCGCCTCGTCGACGTCCTGCAACAGATGCTCGTCGGCAAACTGCCGCGGCGACAGGTTGACCGCCATCGACAGCGGCAGCAGGCCGCGGCGCTGCCAGGCCATGGCCTGCGCGCAGGCCTCTTTCAGCACCCAGCGGCCGATCGGCACGATCAGCCCGGTTTCCTCCGCAAGCGGAATGAACTGTGCCGGCGAGACGCTGCCGAGATCGGGATGCGTCCAGCGCAGCAGCGCCTCGACGCCCGTGATCTGACCCGTCGCCATGTCCACCTTGGGCTGGTAGTTGAGCGAGAACTGCTCGCGCTCCAGCGCGCGGCGCAGCGCGCTCTCCAGCGACAGCCGCTCGATCGACTGCGTCTTCACCTCGTTGGAGAAGAAGCGATAGCCGTTCTTGCCGTCCTCCTTGGCGAGATACATCGCCATGTCGGCGTTCTTGGTCAGCGTCTGGGCGTCGGAGCCGTTGGCCGGATACATCGCGATGCCGATCGAGGCGGTGGAATGGCACTCGTGGCCGGCCAGCTGCATGGGCTCGGCGAGCGCGGCGAGCAGCCCGGTGGCGATGCGCTGGACGTCCTCGATCTCGCCGCACTGGTCGAGGATCACCACGAACTCGTCGCCGCCGAGCCGCGCGACCACGTCGCTCGCCCGCAGGGCGCCGCGCAGACGGTTCGCCACCTCGAGCAGGAGCAGGTCGCCCGCCTCGTGACCCAGCGAATCGTTGATGACCTTGAAGCGGTCGAGGTCGATGAACAGCACCGCAAAGCGGTGATCGTGGCGTTGCGCCGCATCGATCGCCTCGCGCAGCAGGGCGTTGAAGGTCTCGCGGTTCGGCAGATCGGTCAGGCTGTCATGCGAGGCGAGGTATTCGATGCGCTCGTCGGCCTTGTTCTTCTCGTCGGCGCGATCGAAATTCTCCATCGCGAAGGAGACGTTGTCGGCGAGGCGCTGCAGCAGGTCGACGAATTCGGGCGTGAAGGTCGCCGGTTCGGTGGACATGTAGATCATGACGCCGACCGCGTGGTCATGCGCGATCAGCGGAAACGCGGCCCCCGACCGCGCGCCGTCGCCGCGCACGATGGCGTGGAAGGCGCTCACGCGGTCGTCGTTGAGATAGTCGTTGCTGATGCAGGGCTGGCGCGTGCGGAACGCCGTGCCGCTCATCCCACGTCCTTCGGGCCGCTCCGGATCGACGGAGAGCCGCACATTACGGGTGGTGTCGGCGGACGGGCCCGCGCTCGCTACGATTTCCAGCCGATCACTGCCGGCCCTTGCCAGCGCGATCGTGGTCGAGGTGAACTTGGCGCCGTTCGACGCCGCAAGGCAGACGAGGTCGAACAGCTCGGCCCGCGACTTCGCGCGCATGATCGCCTCGTTGGTCGCGCTCAGGGCCGCGAACATGCGCGTCAGGCGCTCCTTCTGCGCTTCGGTGCGGGCCTTCTCCTCGGCGCGCTCGAAATTGTCGAGTGCGAAGGAGACGTTCTCCGCGAGCCGCCCGAGCAGCTCGACCAGATCGGGCGTGAACGTATTCTCTTCCGGTGCGAGGAAGAGCAGAATGCCGACCGGTTCCCGTCCCGCTCTCAGAAGCGGGAAGCTCGCCGCAGCCCGCGTTCCATCCTCGATGGCCTGCGCGCGCCAATATGCGGAGCGCGGCTCGTTCAGATAATCGTTCATCACACTGGGCCGGCACGTCCGCAGCGAGGTGCCGATGATGCCCTGGCCCTCGGGATGGTCGGCGGAAATGATGCAGGTACGCCCGCTCATGCGCTCCTGCAAGCGTCCCTTGACGGCAACGACGCGGACGAGTTCGCGTGCTTCGTCGATGATGCCGATCGTCGCCGAGGCGAACACGTCGCCGAGCACGGCCGCCTGGCAGGCCGCGTCGAACAACTCCTCGCGCGTCTTGGCGCGCATGATGGCTTCGTTGGTTGCGCTCAGCGCCTCGAACATTCCGCTCAGACGATTGCGCTGCTTGTCCGCCCGCGCCTTCTCATCGGCACGGTCGAAGCTTTCGAGCGCGAAGGCGACGTTGGCCTGAAGCTTGCGCAGCAGCTCGACGAGCTCCGGCGTGAAGGTGCCGCGCTCCGGGGAGTTGAACAGAAAGACGCCCTCGACCCGGTCGCCGTTGAACAGCGGCAAGGCCGCGGAGGATGCGATGCCGGTGCGGCGGGCGCTGGCCTGCCAGGGCGCAATGCGGTCGTCGGCGAGCACGTCGTTGCTGACGGCGGGCTGGCGCGTGCGAAACGCGGTGCCGGTCAAGCCGCGCCCTTCGGGCACCTGGTCGGAGGTGGAGAACGTGAAGTTGCGAACCTGATCCGCATTCGGGCCGTAGCAGGCGACGACGCGCAGCAGCCCGGTCCGATCGTCGACCAGCGCGACGGTGGCTGAGGTGAACTTTGCTCCCGTTGCGGTCGCCTCGCAGACGAGGTCGAACAGCTCAGCCCGCGACCGTGCCCGCAGGATCGCCTCGTTGGTGGCGCTGAGCGCTGCATACATGCGCGCCAGGCACTCTTCTTCGGCGGAGATCCGGGCTTTCTCGGCCTCGCGGCCGAAATTCTCGATCGCGAAGGAGACGTTCTCGGCCATGCGCAGCAGCAGCGCGACGATCTCCTCGTCTTTGGCCCAGGACCGGCTGATGAAGAATAGCAGCACGCCGACGCTCTCGCCGTGCCTGATCAACGGCGCGACCACGCAGGCGGCGACGCCGGTGTTGACGTTGGCCTGCTCCCACGGCGTGCCCCTGGTGCGGCTGGCGAGATCGTCCTCGACGATGGCTTTCTGCGTCCGGAACACCTCGCCCGAGATACCCTTGCCGTAAGGATTGTCCGGATCGACCGAATAGCGTGCCTGGGTGACGAGATCGAGGTTCTGCCCGGTGGCGGCGACAGGCTTCATCCAGTGCGAGTCCGGCTCGCGAAGTAGCACGATGGTCGCCAGCGACTTGCCGCTGTGGACCGAAGCGTCGCACACGAGCTGGTATAGCTCCCGCTCGGTCTTGGCGCGCAGGATAGCTTCGTTGGTGGCGCTGATGGCGCCGAACATGCGGTTGAGGCGCCGCGTCGCCCGCTCGCTGGTCTGCCGCGCGGTCTCACGGGCGAAATTGTCCAACGCGTAGGAAATGTTCGCCGACATGCGCTCGAACAGTGACACCATCTGCTCGTTCAGCGAGTTGGCCTCGCTCCGCGTCACATACAATACGCCGACGCTCTTGCCATTGCAGAGCAGCGGCAGCGCCGCGGCCGCACCGATATGCGCCTTGGCGGCGCCTTCGCGCCACGCCAGCGAGCGCGGATCGTTCAGATAGTCGTTGCTGACGCACAGCTTCTGATCGCGAAACGCCTCGCCGCCGACGCCGGCTCCTTCTGGCGTGCCGGCTTCCGTCGTGATCACGATCGAGCGGAGCCGCGCAACGTCATCGCCACAACCGGCCGCGTAGCGCAGCCTTCGGCCGTCCGGCTCGACCAGGAAAACGGCAACGGCCAGAAAATCCCCGCTCGAAAACCCGGCGTCGCAGACCTTCTGGTACAGCTCCTCCGGCGATCTCGCGTACAGGATCGCTTCATTGATGGCGCTCAACGCCGCAAAGGTGCGCGCGAGTGTCGTCGGCACGATCTCAGCTCCCGGGCATTTCTGCCTATTTATCCCGGGGCCTTTATGCGCGGCGATCGCCTAAGTGGTCGTTATTGCGCGGCGCAAACCGTCGATCAAAGTGAACGAGCTGCGAACGAGCGCGACAAAACTGACCGGAATACCGCTGCGACGCCGAACCGCCGACGAATGGCATGTTCCGTCTACCAGTTTGCAGCCTGTGTTGGTTTACGGGAGGTTGATATCGCGGTGCCGTAGCACCTCCTTCAAAACGGCAGCGCCACGCTGGTCTTGATCTCCTTCAGCACCACGTTGCTGCGGACGTAACGGATGCCGGGGATGCGGAACATGAACTCGTCGAGGAAGCGGTTGTAGGCCGCCATGTCCTGCACGACGACGCGCAAATGATAATCGGCGTCCCCGGTGGTCGCAAAACACTCCAGCACCTCGCGGCGCTTCGTGACCCTCGCCACGAATTCATCGACGAACTTCGCATCGTGCCGCTCCAGCGAGACGTGGAGGATGGCGGACATCGCAAAGCCTGCCCGTTCGCGCTCGACCAGCGCCGCATAGCCCTGGATGACGCCGCTCTCCTCCAGCGCCCGCACCCGCCGCCAGCAGGCCGAGGTGGACATGCCGACCCCGTCGGCGAGTTGCTGGTTGGTGGCGCGGCCATCTCGCTGGAGATGGGCGAGAATGCGGGTATCCTGCTCTTCGATCATGGGAGGCTCCAGTTCGAGCAGATCTACCAGATTGGGCGCCTGCATGCAAAATTGTACCGAATTTCCGTAACAGAAGGGATAAATAGGTAAGACCTACCAGCGGCCCGGGCATAACTTTCCATCACTGGGCAGGATGCCGCGCGAGGTCTGCCATGGACGCCATTCCGTCACTCGACACCTACGAGCTCTCCGATCGTTATGAACGCGAGGAGGGCCGCGTCTTCCTCACGGGCACGCAGGCCATCGTCCGCATCGCACTCGACCAGGCGCGACGAGACCGTGCGGCCGGGCTCAACACCGCCGGCTTCATCTCCGGCTATCGCGGCTCGCCGCTCGGTGGCATCGATCTCGAGCTCTGGCGCATCCAGCAGCGGCTCAAGCAGGACCGCATCGAATTCCTTCCCGCCGTGAACGAGGACCTCGCGGCGACAGCTGTACTCGGCTCGCAACAGGTCGAGACGCAAGGCGACCGCGAGGTCGATGGCGTGTTCGGGCTCTGGTACGGCAAGGGCCCGGGCGTCGATCGGTCCGGCGATGCGCTCAAGCACGGCAACGCCTATGGCTCCTCGCCGCATGGCGGCGTGCTGGTGGTCGCCGGCGACGACCATGGCTGCGTCTCCTCCTCGATGCCGCACCAGTCCGACGTCGCCTTCATGAGCTGGTTCATGCCGACGTTGCACCCCTCGGACGTCGGCGAATATCTGGCGTTCGGCGAATATGGCTACGCGCTGAGCCGCTTCTCCGGCATGTGGGTCGGCTTCAAGGCGATCTCCGAGATCGTGGAATCAGGCGCATCCGTCGCGCTGCGCCCGCCGCGCCTCTTCCGCACGCCAGACTTCACGCCGCCGCCCGGCGGCCTGCACTATCGCTGGCCCGATTTGCCGGGCCCGCAGATCGAGGAACGGCTGGAAGCCAAGAAGCACGCCGTCTACGCCTTTGCCAAGGCCAATCCGATCGACCGCCACATCTACGATATCCCCAACGCCACCTACGGCATCGTCACCACCGGCAAGGCGCATCTCGACCTGATGGAAGCGCTGCGGCTGATGGGCCTCGATGAAGCGGCCTGTCGCCGCATCGGCATCGACGTCTACAAGGTCGGCATGGTCTGGCCGCTGGCGCTGCACGACGCGATGGAGTTCGTGAGAGGCAAGCGCGAGATCCTGGTGGTCGAGGAGAAGCGCGGCATCATCGAGAGCCAGTTCAAGGAGTATTTTTACGACTATCCCGGCAGCAAGCCCGAGCGCATGGTCGGCAAGCACGACGAAACCGGCGTACGGCTGATCTCCTGGATCGGCGAATTGTCGCCTCGCGCGCTCGCGAACGTGCTCGCGCGCCGGCTCGATCCGATGTTTCCGGGTCTCAATCTCGCCGCGCGCGCGGCCGCCTTGATGCCGGAAGCCGCGCGAACGATCAATGTCAGCGGCGCGACGCGCACGCCATATTTCTGCTCGGGATGTCCGCACAACACCTCGACCAAAGTGCCGGAAGGATCGAAGGCGCTCGCCGGCATCGGCTGTCACTTCATGGCGAGCTGGATGGACCGCGAGACCTCCTCGCTGATCCAGATGGGCGGCGAGGGCGTGAACTGGGCTGCTTCATCGCGATTTACCGGCCGCAAGCACGTGTTCCAGAATCTCGGCGAAGGCACCTATTATCACTCCGGCTCGATGGCGATCCGGCAGGCGATCGCGGCCAAGGCCAACATCACCTATAAGGTCCTGTTCAACGACGCGGTCGCCATGACCGGCGGCCAGCCGGTCGACGGGCCCGTCAGCGTCCATGCCATCGCCCACAGCGTCCGCGCCGAGGGTGTCGAGCGCATCGCCCTGGTGTCGGACGATCCCGCGCAATTCAGGCCGGCCGACCTGCCATCCGGCGTGACCATCCATCCGCGTGAGGAGATGGATGCCGTGCAGCGCGAGCTGCGCGAGGTTCCCGGCGTCTCGGTGCTGATCTACCAGCAGACCTGCGCCACCGAGAAGCGGCGCCGGCGCAAGCGCGGGCAGATGGCCGATCCCAAGCGCTTCGCCTACATCAACGACCTCGTCTGCGAAGGCTGCGGCGACTGCTCGGTCGAATCCAACTGCCTCAGCGTCGAGCCGAAGGAGACGCCGTTCGGCCGCAAGCGGCAGATCAATCTGTCGGCCTGCAACAAGGATTTTTCCTGCCTCAACGGCTTCTGCCCGAGCTTTGTCACGGTCGAAGGCGCGACGCGGCGGAAGAAGAGCGCGAGCCATATCGACGCGGCCGACCGCGCCGCCACACTACCCCTGCCCGCGCCCGCAACGCTCGAGCGGCCCTACGATCTCTTGGTGACCGGCGTCGGCGGCACCGGCGTGATCACCGTCGGCGCGCTGATCGGCATGGCCGCGCATCTGGAACGCCGCGGCGTTTCGGTGCTCGACTTCACGGGCTTTGCGCAGAAATTCGGGCCTGTGCTGAGCTACATTCGCCTGGCCGCGAGCCCTGAGGCGCTGCACCAGGTCCGCATCGACCAGGGCGCGGCCGATGCGCTGATCGGCTGCGACCTCGTCGTCAGCTCCTCGCCCAAAGCCTCAGGCACATATCGCCGCGGCACCCGTGCCGCCGTCAACACCGCGGAAATGCCGACCGGCGACGTGGTCCGCTTCCGCGACGCCGATCTCGCTGCGCCAAGCCGCCTGCGCGCAATCGGTCAGGTCATCGGCGAGCACAATCTCGACACGTTCAATGCCAATGCGCTGGCCGAACGCCTGCTCGGCGATGCCGTCTACGCCAACATCATCATGCTCGGCTTTGCCTGGCAGCGCGGTCTCGTCCCTGTTTCGCTGCAGGCGCTGCTCCGCGCGATCGAGCTCAACGGCGTCGCGGTCGAGCGCAACAAGCAGGCCTTTGCCTGGGGCCGGATCGCCGCTGCCGATCCGGATTTTCTGCCGACCTCGGACAAGGCACCTGAAGCCGAGACGCTCGACCAGATCATTGCCCGGCGCGCCGAGTTCCTTACGGCCTATCAGAACGACGCCTACGCGGCGCGCTACCGGGCGATCGTGGGAAAGGTCCGCAATGCCGAGGCCAAGCTGAACAGTGAGGCGCTGACCGAGGCCGTCGCTCGCGGCCTGTTCAAGCTGATGGCCTACAAGGACGAGTACGAGGTGGCGCGGCTGCACATGCGAAGCGGCTTTCTCGACGAGCTGAAGCGCGAATTCGAGAATGGCTTCAGCGTTCAGTACCACCTCGCCCCGCCGTTCCTGAAGTCGCGGCGCGATGCACGGGGACGTCCGCGCAAACGCGCCTTCGGCCAGTGGATTCAGGTGCCTCTGGCCATGCTCGCGCGCTTGAAAGCACTGCGCGGAACGCCTTTCGATCCGTTCGGCTACACCGCGGAACGGCGCGCGGAGCGTGAATTGATCGCCTGGTATGAAGGCCTGATCGAGCGGATGCTGGGCGAGCTCGATGCGGCGCATCTGCCAAATCTCGTGGCGATCGCCAAAGGCCCGATGGATATCCGCGGCTATGGCCCGGTGAAGGACATCGCGATTTTGAAGGTGAAGGCCGACGTCGAGCGGCTGCTCGCCGAACTGGACACGCCATCGCCGGCAAGGATGCACGCCACCGGTTGACGCGGCGCCGCGGACGCTTCAGCCTGTGCTCCTTAAGGGACGCTCTGATGGCCTCCTGCGATCGGGTGATGCATCATGGATTTCGACCAGTTGACACTGACCGAGGCCGCGGCCGGCCTCGCCGCCGGGACATTCACGAGCACCGCACTCACCCGGGAAGCCCTGGCCCGCGCCAAGGCCAACGCCGAACTCAATGTCTTTGTCACCCTGGACGAAGCCGGCGCCTTGAAGGCCGCGGCCGCGTTCGACGCGGCAGGCGACAAGACAAAGCCGCTCGGCGGCGTACCCATCGTGATCAAGGACAATATCGAGGTCGCGGGACTGCCCTGTAGTGCCGGCACACCGGCGCTGAAGGATTACATTCCGAAGGCCGACGCGCCTGTCGTGACAAAGCTGCGCGATGCCGGGGCGGTCATCATCGGCAAGACCAGCATGCACGAGCTCGCCTTCGGCATCTCCGGCTACAACACCGCGTTCAAGACCGGCGCCGAGTACGGCGTGCGCAACGCCTATGATCGCACTTTGATCGCCGGCGGCTCCTCGTCAGGCACGGGCGCGGCGATCGGCGCACGGATCGTCGCCGGCGGGCTCGGCACGGACACCGGCGGATCGGTGCGGGTGCCTGCCGCCCTGAACGGATGCGCCTCGCTGCGCCCGACGGTCGGCCGCTACCCGCAAGACGGCATCGCACCGATCTCGCACACCCGCGATACCGCAGGCCCGATGGCTGCGACCATAGCTGATGTCGCGCTGCTCGACCGCGTCATCGCCGGTGGCGATGCGCTTGCGCCGGCGGATCTGACGCAGGTCCGCGTCGGCCTCGCGAGATCGATGCTGGCCAATCTCGATGCCGACACCGAGGCCGCGTTCCAGGAAGCCGTCGCGAAAATGAAGGTGCAAGGCGTCACGGTCGTCGGGATCGAGATGCCGCAACTGGCAGAGCTCGACGCCCAGGTCAGCTTTCCCGTCGCGCTGTACGAGGCCTATGACGATCTGGTCGCCTATCTCAGGCACACCGGCACCGGCCTCTCCATCGCGGCATTGGCGGAGCAGATCGCCAGCGCCGATGTGAAGGGCACCTATGACGGCTTGGTGATCCCGCGCAAGCTGCCTGGTCCCGACGGCACCCTGGTCGACGCCAAGCCGATCTACGACGCCGCGATCGAGATTGCGCGCCCCGCGCTGCAGGCGCTGTACGCCAGGAGCTTTGCCGACAACCGGCTCGATGCGATCGCCTTCCCGACCACGCCGCGCGTCGCCATTCCCTCCAATCCGGAGTCCAGCAGCCTCGAGAATTTCGGCCTGTTCATTCAGAACACGGACCCCGGCAGCAATGCAGGGATTCCCGGCATCCAGATCCCGATCGCGCTCGGTGCCAGCAGCAGATTGCCGATCGGGCTTGAGCTCGATGGCCCCGCCGGCAGCGATCCCCGCCTGCTCGCGATCGGCATGGCGCTCGAGGCTGCGTTCGGGCGCTTGCCGCCACCGGCTCGCTGACGGACTCCCTCCGGAAATGCTGGAAGGTGGCGCCTCGTTCGTTCGACCGGCTGGACAAGGCGGGGAGGTCCGATCCCGTTCATCGTGGTATTTCGATGGGGGTGGGCGTACCTTCCTTATCGCTGTCGAATACGATCAGGACCCGCAGTCCGGCGGAAGTCGCACCCAACGGCAGCAGTCCCTCCGGCTTTCGCTTTGGATCGAACGGGAGTTCCTTCAATAGCCGTACGGTCTCGGACGCTCCGTCCCAAGAATATATTGCGTAGGCTCCCGGCCCGTCCGCAACAGGACCGGCCAGGATGAGGGTGCGATCGCCGAACGCGGCGAGATCGCGTACACCCCTGTTGTCACCGAGCGGAAGTCGGAACAGCCGGTGAGTCGTGCTTTTTCGATCACCGAACAGCGCGTCTATCTCTACCGAGAGGACGACGGCGCGATTGTCGTTCAAGACGGGGCCCCGGAATCCCGCGAGCAACGTCCGATCGTCCTTGATCGCCACGCCCTCGATGGTCAAGCCGTTCTTCTCCAGCCTGATATCCATGAACTCGAGAAGCGCAGGTTCGGCCGCGATGACCTCTCGCAATTGCCCCGTACGCTCGAGGCCCGACGCATTGCCATCTGCCCCCGTCGTGCGGAACCGAACGATCTGGCTGCTTGCGGCAATCCTGGCCCGAATCTTATCGGCATCTTTCTTGGGGTCGAGCTTGTGGTCCTTGTCCCGCGGATGACCATGCGAGCCGATGACGTAATACTGCCGTTTGGAGAAGGCGACGCCCTCGCCATCAAGTTCGAGCGCCTTGCCATTGAACGTGTTGTTGATCAACTTCACGGGGCTGCCGGCGACGAGCTTGCCGTCGGTCAATTCGATGAATTGAGCGCCCTGGAGATTGTCGTCGATAACGAGGCACGAACGGGGAAACCCATCAGCGGTCGTGCAGGCGATGCCGCTGACATCCTTCGACTTGCCTCCGTCCTTGCCGATCAGCTTTTTCTTGACCGGCCACGCATCGTCGGCCGCAGCAGGAGAAGGCTGCACGCCACCCGCCATCACGAGGCCGAGCAGCAAAGTCGCAATCCATCCTGCTCTGGCAATGGTCATCGAAGCCTCCCTAGAGCGGCAGTCGGGCCAGATCAAGCCATCCAGCTCCATCACAGGATGATGCCGCCAATCCCTTGCGAAGCTCTCACGCAAGCGAACGTTGACCGGCTTGCCGCCGGTCGATCCGTCAAACATGGAAGAGCAACAGATGGAAGAGGAGAAGCTAGAAACCTGGCCTGGACGAAACGTCGTATCAAAAAAGGATCGAACCGATTGCCTCGGCCCCAAATACATCATTCATATCTCAGGTTGTATTGTTGCAGACAACTCGGCGTTGTCAACACGCTTTCTGCCGCACGTGGAGCCGGCGGTGAAAGGTCTCATGAATACGGGTTGATCAGCTTCTGCTGCTCGGCGCTGTGGTGCACGAGCAGGTCGATGAAGGTCCTCACTTTCGCCGACAGATGATGACGATGCGGATAGACCGCGTTCATGGAGAGCTCGACCGTCCGATATTCCGGCAACAGGCGCACGAGGCGGCCAGCTTCGAGATCATCCTGAATGAGGAACCCCGCCATCAGGCAGATTGCGGCGCCCTCCAGCGCGACCTCGCGCAGCGCTTCTCCGCTATTGGTGACGAAGCTGCCGGAGACGCGCACCGAGGCCGGCGTGCCCTTGCGATCGAGGAAGCGCCATTCGTCGCCGAACGGATAGTTCAAGTGCCGACCACAATTGTGCCCGGTGAGCTCGTCGAGCTTCTGCACCCGGCCGTGCTTCTCGATGTAATCGTGGGAGCAGCACAGCACGTGGCGCCAGGTGGCAAGGCTGCGCACGATCAGGCTTGAATCCGGTGGCTGTGTCATGCGCAGGGCAACGTCATAGCCTTCTTCGATGAGGTCGACCTCGGCCTCGCCCATGCGCAGATCGATCTTGAGCTCCGGATAGGTCGACAGCAGTTTGGCCGCAATCGGCGCGACGAACGGCACCATGTGCGTGGCGACGTGAATGCGCAGCGTGCCGCGCGGCACCGACTGCAATTCGCTCGCGATGTCGTCGGCCTGTTCGATATCGGCGAGAATCTGGACGCAGCGGTCGTAATAGGCCTTCCCGATCTCGGTCAGATTGACCTTGCGCGTGGTGCGGTGAAGCAGCCGCACCCCGAGCCGGTCTTCCAATGCCTGCACGTGATTGCTCACCATGGTGGTCGACATGTTGAGCTTGCGGGCTGCTGCGGAGAAGCCGCCGGTCTCGACCACCCGGCTGAACACTTCGAGGCTGGTCAATCGATCCATGGCTTTCCTTGACTGGGATGTGCGCCTCAGCAGCAATCGCGCGGCAATCGCGCTTGCGTAGCCGCTCGCCTGACCCGGTAGACATCACGAACCAGGGTGACCGCTCAGATTATCCAGCTTGAATGGATAATCCTTCCAGAATCTAGCCAATTATCATCCGGGCCAGCAAGACCGATAGTCTCAGCGAGCCGACAGGAGACTGCAATGTCCGAAATGCCCCGCACCGAGACCTTCCAGCAAGCCACTGAAATCACGCGCGATTACGCCAAGGCGCCGCCCGCTATGCCGGCCCGGAACAGGGTCCGGCGCGCGGCCTTGGTGCTCGCGCTGCTCGCAGGCACTGCAACCATGGCCTACTACGGACACGATTACTGGACCAACGGCCGTTACCTCGAATCCACCGACGACGCCTATGTGAAGGCGGACTCCACGATCGTCGCGCCGAAAGTCTCCGGCTACATCGCCAAGGTGCTGGTCGGCGACAATGAGAAGGTTCGGGCGGGCCAGCTGCTGGCCAAGATCGACGACCGCGATTTCAAGGCGGCGCTCGACCAGGCGAAAGCCGACGTCGCTGCCGGCGAAGCCTCGGTCCGCAACATCGACGCCCAGCTCGAACTGCAGCAGCCGATCATTGAACAGAGCACCGCCGACGTCGCCGTTGCAGAAGCCAATCTGAAATTCGCGCAGGAGGAGCGCGCCCGCTACGACGACCTCATGAAGTCGGGCTCCGGCACGATCCAGCGCGCGCAGCAGACCGACGCGGCGCTGCGCGCCAGCAGCGCGCAATTGCAGCATGCCAAGTCCGGCCTCGTCGCCGCGCAGCGCAAGGTCGACGTGCTCACCACCCAGCGCGCCCAGGCCACCGCCCAGCTCGAACGCGCCCGCGCGGTCGCGCAGCAGGCGGCGCTGAACCTGTCCTATACCGAGATCACCGCGCCGGTGGACGGCACGGTCGGCGCCCGCAGCTTGCGTGTCGGCCAATACGTGCAGGCCGGCACGCAATTGATGGCGGTGGTGCCGCTCGACGCCGTCTACGTCGTCGCCAATTTCAAGGAGACCCAGCTCACCCATGTGCGGCCGGGCCAGCCGGTCGAGCTGCACGTCGACAGCTTCCGCAACATCAGCCTGCGCGGCCATGTCGACAGCCTGTCGCCGGCGAGCGGGCTCGAATTCGCGCTGCTGCCGCCCGACAACGCCACCGGCAATTTCACAAAGATCGTGCAGCGCGTTCCGGTGAAGATCGTCCTCGACGACCACAGCCTCACCGGCTTGCTGCGGCCCGGCATGTCCGCGGTGCCGACCGTCGACACCAAACAGGCGGTGCTGGCCGAGCGCGAGACGGCCAAGCGCCTTGCCGACAATACGTCCCGCGCGAATGGGGGTTGAAGCCATGGGCACGCTCCAACCGGCCCTCAACGCCACCTCCGCCAATCTTCCCGCCCCCGTAGCATCCGCCGCGCCGGCGGTGTCGACAAAGACCTGGATTGCGGTGATCGGCGCCACGCTCGGCGCCTTTATGGCGGTTCTGAACATCCAGATCGTCAACGCCTCGCTCGCGGACATTCAGGGCGCGATCGGCGCCGGCATCGACGACGGCGGCTGGATCTCGACCTCCTACCTGATCGCCGAGATCGTGGTCATCCCGCTGTCGGGCTGGCTCGCGCAGGTGTTCTCGATCCGCATCTATCTGCTCACCAACGCGATCCTGTTCCTGGTTCTGTCCGCGGCCTGCGCACTGGCGCAGGATCTGTCGCAGATGATCGTGCTGCGCGCCATCCAAGGCTTCACCGGCGGCGTGCTGATCCCGATGGCCTTCACGCTGATCATCATGCTGCTGCCGCGCGCCAAGCAGCCGGTCGGCCTTGCGCTGTTCGCGCTGTCGGCGACTTTCGCGCCGGCGATCGGCCCGACCATCGGCGGCTATCTCACCGAGAATTTCGGCTGGCAATACATCTTCTACGTCAACCTGGTTCCCGGCGCGATCATGGTCGGCATGCTCTGGTACGCGCTCGAGCCCAAGCCGATGAAGCTGGCGCTGCTTCGCGAGGGCGACTGGGCCGGCATCATCACCATGGCGATCGGCCTGTCCGCGCTCCAGACCGTGCTGGAGGAAGGCAACAAGGACGACTGGTTCGGCTCGCCGTTCATCCTCAAGCTCTCGATCATCGCCGCTGTTGCTCTGACGGCATTCCTGATCATCGAGCTCACGGTGAAGAAGCCACTGCTCAATCTGCGTCTGCTCGTGCGTCGCAATTTCGGCTTCGGCATGCTCGCGAACTTCCTGCTCGGCATTGCACTCTACGGCTCCGTGTTCATCCTGCCGCAATATCTGGCGCGTATTCAGGGCTACAATGCCGAGCAGATCGGCATGGTGCTGGCCTGGACCGGGCTGCCGCAACTCGTGCTGATCCCGCTGGTGCCGCGCCTGATGCAGAAGTTCGATGCGCGGATCATCATCGGCGTCGGCTTCGTTCTGTTCGCAGCATCCAACTTCATGAACATCAACATGACCAACGACTATGCCGCCGACCAGCTGCTGTGGCCCAATATCGTGCGCGCCATCGGCCAGGCGCTGGTGATGGCGCCGTTGTCGGCGGTCGCGACCGCAGGCATCGAAGCGGAGAATGCGGGCTCGGCCTCCGGCCTGTTCAACATGATGCGCAATCTCGGCGGCGCCGTCGGCATCGCGCTGCTGCAAACCGTGCTGTCCAAGCGCGAGCAATATCACTCCAACGTGCTGATGCAGTCGGTCTCTGTGTTCGAGGAGGCCACACGAACGCGGCTCGAGCAGCTCACGCAATATTTCGTCAATCACGGCGTTCTCGACCGTGCGGACGCCGCGCATCGCGCCTATGTCGCGATCGGCCATACCGTACAGAAGCAGGCCTTCATCTTCGCCTTCAGCGACACGTTCTACCTGCTCGGAATGGCGCTGATCGTCGCTCTCATCGCCGTATTCTTTCTGAAGAGGCCCGGCCAAGTCTCGGCCGGCGGAGCCCACTGATCAACCAACGAAAAGGAGAACGACCATGAAGCCCCGCATGAACTACTATCAGGCCGCACCCGATACGATCAAAGCGCTGATGGCGCTGGAGGCGCAGATCCAGTCGACGGGCCTCGAGAAATCGCTGATCGAGTTGGTCAAGATCCGGGCCTCGCAGATCAACGGCTGCGCCTTCTGCATCAACATGCACACCGAGGACGCCCGCAAGCGCGGCGAGACCGAGCAGCGCATCTACCTGCTCAACGCCTGGCGCGAATCCCCGCTCTATTCCGGCCGTGAGCGCGCCGCGCTGGCCTGGACCGAAGCGGTGACGCTGATCGCCGAGACGCATGCGCCAGACGAGACTTACGAACAGGTCCGCGCGCAGTTCTCCGAAGAGGAGACGGTGAACCTGACCATGCTGATCGGTGCCATCAACGCCTGGAACAGGATCGCGATCGCGTTCCGCGCCGTGCATCCGGTGAAGGTGAAGGCGTCAGTGGCTTAAACCGACGGCAACGGACGGTCTCGTAGGGTGGGCAAAGCGTAAGCGTGCCCACCATTCTTCAGCAAAAACGGGAGAAGGCGTGGGCACGGCGCAAGCGCGCCTTTGCTCACCCTACGACAGCTACGTATGCCGCTTACACCGCCGTCGCCTTGGCGAAGTCCACGTAGATCTCGCGCAGACGCGTCGCCATCGGGCCGGGCTTGCCGTCGCCGATCGTCTTGCCGTCGATGGCGACCACCGGCTGCACGAAGGAGGATGCGCTGGTGATGAAGGCTTCCTTGGCGGCGAGCGCTTCGGCGACCGTGAAGGAACGCTCCTCAACGCGGAGCTGGCGCTCCTCGGCAAGCGCGATCACGGCCTTGCGGGTGCAGCCGGGCAGGATCGCGTTGGAGTTCTGGCGGGTGACGATGACGTCGTCCTTGGTCAGGATGAACGCCGTGGACGAGCCGCCTTCGGTCACATAGCCATCCTGCAGCATCCAGGCTTCGCCGGCGCCGGCTTCCGCCGCGGCCTGCTTTGCCAGCACCTGCGCCAGCAGCGCCACGCTCTTGATGTCGCGGCGCTCCCAGCGGATGTCGGGCACCGTGATGACATTGATGCCGGTCTTGGCCACCGGGGCGTTGATGATGTCCTTCTCCGACGTGAACATCACCAGGCTCGACTTGACATCGGCCTTGGGGAACGGGAAGTCGCGCCCCTTGTCGGCACCGCGCGTCACCTGGAGATAGACGAGGCCGTTCACGAGCTTGTTGCGCGCGATCAGCTCCTTCTGCAGCTCGGTGATGCGCTCGATGGTCTCCGGCAGCTTCAACTTGATCTCGCCGACGGACCGCTCCAGCCGCGCCAGATGCGAAGCATTGTCGACCAGCTTGCCATCGAGGACGGCCGAGACCTCGTAGATGCCGTCGGCGAACAGGAAGCCGCGATCGAGCACCGAGATCTTGGCTTCCGAGAGCGGGACGAATGAGCCGTTGACGTAGGCGATCGAGTCCAAGGCAGGTCTCCTGGGAGGGGGAATTTGGCGCGCTTATACGCCAGTTAGAGGGACGGATCATCCCTCTATTTGTCATTCCGGGGCGGCGCGAAGCGACGAGCCCGGAATCCATAACCCCGGCTGGTGATTATGGATTCCGGGCCCGCGCCAAGGCGCGTCCCGGAATGACAGAGGAGTTAATGCGACAGAATCTTCGACAAGAACTTCTGCGCGCGGTCGCTGCGGGGCTTGCCGAAGAAATCGTCCTTCGCTGCGTCCTCGACGATCTCGCCGCGGTCCATGAAGATGACGCGGTTGGCGACCTTGCGGGCAAAACCCATCTCGTGGGTGACGACCATCATGGTCATGCCCTCGCGGGCGAGATCGACCATGACGTCGAGCACCTCGCTGACCATTTCCGGATCGAGCGCCGAGGTCGGCTCGTCGAACAGCATCACGATCGGATCCATCGCGAGCGCGCGCGCGATGGCGACGCGCTGCTGCTGGCCGCCGGAGAGCTGCGCCGGGAATTTCTGCGCCTGCTCCTTCAAGCCGACGCGCTCGAGCAGCTGCATGCCTTTGGCCCGCGCCTTGTCATGCCCCCTGCCCAGCACCTTCTCCTGCGCGAGGCAGAGATTGTCGATGATCTTGAGGTGCGGAAACAGCTCGAAATGCTGGAACACCATGCCAACGCGCGAGCGCAGCTTCGGCAGATCGGTTTTGGGGTCGTTGACCTTGGTGCCGTCAACGAGGATGTCGCCGCTCTGGAACGGCTCCAGCGCATTGACGCATTTGATCAGCGTCGACTTGCCCGAGCCGGAGGGGCCGCAGACCACGACGACCTCGCCCTTGGTGACATTGGTGGTGCAGTCGGTCAGCACCTGGAAGGTGGGGCTGTACCATTTGTTGACGTGGCTGATTTCGATCATGAGCGGGGAGCCCTAGCGAATGATGGCGATGCGCGCCTGGAGGCGGCGGACGCCGTAGGACGCGATACAGGAGATGGTGAAGTAGACCACGGCGGCGAACAGATACATTTCGACCAGGCGGCCGTCACGCTGCGCCACCTTGCTCGCCGCGCCCAGGAAGTCGGTGATCGACAGGACGTAGACCAGCGAGGTGTCCTGGAACAGCACGATGGTTTGCGTTATCAGCACCGGCAGCATGTTGCGGAAGGCCTGCGGCAGCACGACGTAGCGCATGCTCTGGGCGTAGGTCAGCCCCAGCGCACTCGCCGCGGCCGGCTGGCCGCGCGAGATCGACTGGATGCCGGCGCGCATGATCTCGGAGAAATATGCCGCCTCGAACATGATGAAAGTGACGAGCGAGGACGTGAACGCGCCGACGCTGATCGGACGCGAGGCGCCTGTCACCCACTGCCCGATATAGGGCACCAGGAAGTAGAACCAGAAGATCACCAGCACCAGCGGCAGCGAGCGCATGAAGTCGACATAGATGCCGGCGATGCGGCCCAGAATCTTGAATCCGGACAGGCGCATCAGGGCGAGCGCCGTACCGAAGATGAGGCCGCCGAGAGCTGCGAGGAAGGTCAGCGTCAGTGTGAACGTCATGCCCTCGTAAAACAGATACGGCAGCGCGCGGCGGATGACGTCGAAATCGAGATTGCCGAGCATCGCTTATTTCCCCGTGATGTAGCCGGGGATCGCAACCCAGCGCTCGAGGAAGCGCATCGCGGTCACGACGACGGCGTTGACGAGGAGATAGAGGATGGTCGCGGCCGTGAAGGCCTCGAACACCTGGAACGAGAATTCCTGCATCGAGCGCGCCTGTCCGGTCAGCTCGAGCAGGCCGATGGTGATGGCGACGGCGGTGTTCTTGATGGTGTTGAGGAATTCAGACGTCAGCGGCGGCAGGATGATGCGGAAGGCCATCGGCAGCAGCACGTAGCGATAGCCCTGCACGGTGGTCAGGCCGAGCGCAGTCGCCGCCATCTTCTGCCCGCGCGGCAGCGAGGAGATGCCGGCCTGCAGCTGCACGGCTACGCGCGCCGACATGAAGAAGCCGACCCCGATCGCCGCCGTCCAGAACGGCGCGTTCGGCAATTGCTTCAGCCACAGCCCGGCCGCCCTCGGCAGAATTTCCGGCAGCACGAAAAACCACAGGAAGAGCTGCACCAGAAGCGGCATGTTGCGGAAGAATTCGACGTAGGCGAAGCCGAACCAATTGGCGCCCTTCGACGGCAGCGTGCGCATGACGCCGACGATCGAGCCTGTGATCAGCGCGATCACCCAGGCCAGCGCCGCGGTCTTGAGGGTCAGCGCCAGCCCCGACAGCAGCATGTCGAGGTAGGTGCCGGTCCCCATCGGATTCGGCTGGAAGAAGATTCCCCAGTTCCAGTTGTAGTTCACGTGTCCCCCGCGCGAACGCGCCCGTCATTGGACGTCTTGAGCGCCTATGCAAATGTCCGGCCACCCTGGTGTCAAGAGTGGCCGGACATGATCCCGATCGAAAAATCGAGGTTTTATCTTACTTGTAGTCGTCCGGGTTCGGCGAGTCCGTCGGCTTGGCGAACTCGTTCTTCAGCTCGGCCGAGATCGGCGTGTTGAGGTTCAGGCCCTTCGGCGGGATCTTCTGGGTGAACCACTTGTTGTAGATCTTCTCGGCCTCGCCGGAGGTGTAGAGCGCGGCGGTCGCCGCATCAACCACCTTCTTGAAGGCGGGATCGTCCTTGCGCAGCATGATGCCGTAGGGCTCGGGCTTGGAGAACGCGTCCTTGGAGATAACGTAGTCGTCCGGGTTCTTCGAACCGGCGACGAGGCTCGCCAGCAAGATGTCGTCCATGACGAAGGCGACCGCGCGGTCGGTCTCGACCATCAGGAAGGCTTCGGCGTGATCCTTGGCCGGAATGATGTTAGCGCCGAGGCCCTTGGCGACATTGGCTTCGGTGAGCTGCTTAATGTTGGTGGTGCCGGCGGTCGAGACCACGGTCTTGCCCTTGAGGTCATCGATCGACTTCAGGCCGCTCGACTTCTTGAAGACATAGCGGCTGGCGGTCAGGTAGTGGGTGTTGGTGAAGGCGACCTGCTTCTGGCGCTCGGCATTGTTGGTGGTCGAGCCGCATTCGAGGTCGATGGTGCCGTTGGCCATCAGCGGGATACGGGTCGCCGAGGTCACCGGGTTGAGCTTGACCTCGAGCTTGTCGAGCTTGAGCTCCTTCTTCACGGCGTCGACGATCTTGTAGCAGATGTCCATCGCGAACCCGACGGGCTTCTGGTTGTCGTCGAGATAGGAGAACGGGATCGAGGAATCGCGGAAGCCGAGCGTGATCGCGCCGGTGTCCTTGATGTTCTTCAGCGTGCCGGTCAGCTCCTGGGCCCCGGCTTGGCTGACGACGAGGGTCGCGGCGAGCGCGAGCCCGATGTGACGGAAATGTTTCACGTTTTTCTTCCCCTTTCGGATGATGCGGCCCGGATGCAAGCACAAATCGGGCCGGATTAGAATGTAACTTTCGGCTGGATTATCGGCTCAGGTTAACGGGCCAGTCGGTGGCTTTGGCAACTCGCCGAGATCCCAGAACAGCCCGGCCATCACCGTCAAGGCCTCTTCGGTCAATGGCAGCAGGATGTGCTCATTGGGCGCATGCTGGGAGCAGCCGGGATAGGAATGCGGCACCCAGATCGTCGGCAGTCCCAGGATCTCGGAAAACACGTCGTTGGGCAGCGAACCGCCGAAATTCGGCAGCACGGCCGGCGCCTTGCCGGTGGTCTCTCGCACCGAATCCGCCGCCCATTTGATCCACGGGCTGTCGAAATCGGTGCGCGATGCAGCAAAACTCTGCGCCGCGCGCACCTCGACCATCGGAAAACCGCGTCCGACCAGATGCGCGCGGACAGCGTCGATCAGCCCCTCAACCTTCGTCCCGACCACGAAACGCAGTTGCAGCACGGCATTGGCCTGGCCCGGAATCGCGTTGGCCGGCTTCTCGATATTGCCTGAGGACATCGCCAGCACTTCCAGCGTGTTCCAGGCGTAGAGCCGTTCAGCGGCCGATAGACCCTCCTCGCCCCAATTTTCGGCCAGCGCCGGCTCGTCCGCAGTCGGCACCACCTCGACGTCGGCGAGATAGGAGCGGATCTGGTTGGTCAGCCGCGGCGGCTTCAAGGCATCGAGCTGGAGACGGCCGCGGCCGTCGACCAGGGTGGAGATCGCGTTGACCAGGATGGTCGCGGGGTTGGCGAGCACGCCGCCCCAATTGCCGGAATGGTGGCCGCCGTCGCGCAAGTTCACGTCGAGATGGATGCGGATGCCTCCACGACA
Source organism: Bradyrhizobium sp. IC4060 (assembly GCF_020193715.1). Lineage (NCBI taxonomy): Bacteria > Pseudomonadati > Pseudomonadota > Alphaproteobacteria > Hyphomicrobiales > Nitrobacteraceae > Bradyrhizobium > Bradyrhizobium sp. IC4060. The sequence goes on from NZ_JADYVJ010000003.1 coordinate 784,317, forward strand.
GCCGAGAAACAGCGTCGGCCGATCGGCCGAGAGGCGCGGCCCGTCGGAGGCCATGAACAGGTCGGCCTTGAGCGCGTCGCGATGGAGATCGCAGACCTTGCCGAGATCGGGCGAGCCGATCTCCTCGCCCATCTCGATGATGAACTTGGCGTTGAAGCCGAGCTTACCGCCGCGCGCCTCGCGCACCGCACGCAGCGCGGCCATATTGATGCTGTGCTGCCCCTTGTTGTCGGCGGTGCCGCGGCCATAGAGGCGCGTCCCGGAAGCATTGGTGCGCCAGGGATCCCGGCCATCACGCCACTCGCCTTCCATGCCGTCGACGACATCGCCATGGCCGTAGACCAGCACGGTCGGCGCAGACGCGCTCTCGTGATGCTCGGCGAACAGGAACGGCGTCTTGCCGCTCGGGGATTCGACGATGCGGCTGGAAAAATCGAGCGCGGCGAAAGCCGGCTGCATCTCCTGCTCCAGATAGGCGCGCAGCTCGGGGCCGCGCTGCGGATTCTGGCTCTCGGTCTTGTAGGCGACGCGGCGATCGAGTTCAGCGAGGAACGCGCCGGACTTGAAATCCTCACGGGCGCGGGCGATGGCGTCGGCTCTGGTCATGCTTGCTTTTCGAGACTGTCAGACGAAGGACCTTACCCGACATGGGTTGGCCCTCGAAAGTGGCGGGGACTTGGATGGTTTCTTGTAGTTCTCTTGTAGCTCTCTTGGGATTTCGTTCTTGCTTCCTTGAGACTGGCTTGCCAGGCACAGCTGCGACGCTGACTTTGGCCTTGCCAAGCGCAAGCCTTCTATCTTGGCCCTTGCCAAGGGCCAATTATATGCAAGAACTTCGCCAAGTTGGGGCGCACATCTATCATTCGAAGAGCGCTCAGTACAGGGCGCCGAGGGACCAGCATGGCCAAAGAGATCAGGCTCAACGCCTTTGCGATGAATTGCGTCGCACACCAATCACCGGGCCTGTGGACCCATCCGCGCGACCGTACCGCCGAGTATAACCGCCTGTCCTACTGGATCGATCTCGCCAAGACGCTGGAGCGCGGCCGTTTCGACGGGCTGTTCCTGGCCGACGTGCTTGGCGTCTATGACGTGTATGGCAACAGCCCTGACGCAGCCTTGCGCAATGCAGCGCAGACGCCGTCGAACGAGCCGCTGCTGCTGCTGTCGGCGATGGCGGCGGTGACGCAAAATCTCGGCTTCGGCGTCACCAGCAATCTGTCCTTCGAGCCGCCTTATCCGTTCGCACGGCGGATGTCGACGCTCGATCACCTCACCGAGGGGCGGATCGGCTGGAACGTCGTCACCGGCTATCTCGACAGCGCCGCGCGCGGTGCCGGCAAGGACAAGCAGACCGGCCATGACGACCGCTACGACATCGCCGACGAATATATGGAGGTCGTCTACAAGCTCTGGGAAGGCAGCTGGGAAGACGATGCCGTGCTGCGCGACCGCAAGCGCGGCATCTTCACCGACCCGGCAAAAGTTCATCGCGTCAATCATGCGGGCGCGAACTACCGCATCAACAACACCATTCACCTCAGCGAGCCCTCGCCGCAGCGCACGCCCGTGCTGTACCAGGCCGGCACCTCGCCGCGCGGCCGGCAGTTCGCGGCCAGGCACGCCGAGTGCGTGTTCATGTCGGGACCGTCAGCCAAGGTGATCGCGCCGCGCGTCTCCGCAATCCGGCAGGAGGCGGCCGCACTCGGCCGCGATCCGGCGGAGATCCTGATGTTCTCGATGATGACGATCATCCTCGGACGGACGGAAGCCGAGGCGAAGGAAAAATACGCCGACTACCGCCGCCACATCAGCCCAGAAGGCGCGCTGGCGCTGATGTCGGGATGGACCGGCGTCGACTTCTCCGGCTACGACCTCGACCAGCAGGTGCGCCACGTCCAGAACGATGCCGGCCGCAGCGCCATGGACAACGTCACCCGCGCCGACCCTGACCGCGTCTGGACCGTGCGCGACGTGATCGAGCATGTCGGCATCGGCGGCGCCGGCCCGGTCGTGGTCGGCACGCCCGAGATGGTCGCAGACAAGATCGAAGGATGGTTCGAGGCGACGGATGTCGACGGCCTCAACGTCGCGTTCGCGATCTCGCCTGGCGACTTCGAGGACATTGCCGACATGCTGGTGCCGGAGCTGACACGGCGCGGGCGGTACAAGAGCGAGTACGCCAAGGGCACGTTGCGGGAGAAGCTGTTCGGTGGGGGACGCGCGCGGTTAAGTGCGCCGCATCCCGCGGCGGAGTATCGCGTGGGGAAGAAGGGGTAGGCGGAAAATCGTGCCACAGCCAGGCTGTCGTCCCCGCGAAGGCGGGGCCCATAACCACAGGGAGTAGTTTGGCGAAGACTCGGGAGTTCGGTACGCCTACCAGCCGCAGTCGATAGATCACGCGGTATGGGTCCCCGCCTTCGCGGGGACGACAGCGGGGCTACACCTTCCCGTCCACCATCACCTCGATCAGCTTGGTTCCCGGCCGGCCAAACGCCGACGCCAGCGTCGCCTTCAGCTCACGGGGATCACTCACCTTGATCGCCTCGCAGCCGAGCGCCTTGGCAACGCCGGCGAAATCGACCGGCGGATCGACGAAATCCATGCCGACGTAATTGTCATCGCCGTGGAAGGCGAGCAGGCGCTGCTTGATGATGCGATAGCCGCCGTTGTTGGCGATGACGACGTTGAGCGGCAGCTTGTGATGCGCCGCGGTCCAGAGCGACTGGATCGAGTACATCGCGCTGCCATCGCCGGAGAAGCACACCACGGGGCGATCGGGATTGGCAATGCTGGCGCCGACCGAAGCCGGCAGGCCCCAGCCGATGCCGCCGGAGGCAAGCCCGTGATAGCCGTAGCGGTCGCGATGCGGATGCAGGGCCGCGATCTGGCGGCTGGAGGTGAGACCTTCATCGACCAGGATGGCGTTGTCAGGCATCGCCTCGACCATTTGCAGCACGAGGAAGTCCGGATCGATCGGTGTGCGGCCGGCACTCTTGCCGATCTGCTCGACCAGCGCCGCGCGGCGCGCGGTCCAGTTCTTCGGCGCGAGCTCGGCGAGACGCTGCTTGGCGCGGCTCGCGAGGGCTGCGCCGCCCATCTCCTTGAGTACCGGGATCAGCGCGCGCAGCGTTTCCTTCAGATCCGCCTTCAGCGCGATCTCGGCCCCGTAGTTCTTGGCGATCTCCCAATCGACGAGGCCGATCTGCACGATGCCGAGGCCCTCAGGCAGCGCATCGACCTCGCTATAGACCGACATCCGCAAGGGATCGCCGCCGAGCGCGATCAAGAGATCGTACGGCGCGAGCGTATCACGGGCGACCTTCTGCACGCGCGCGAGCGTGCCGACGAAGCTCGGGCTTTCGGACAGAAAGTGCGAGCCGTAGGGCGTCGAGGACTGATAGGCCGCAGCGCCGAGCAGCTCGGCCAGTTCAGCCGCCTCCGTCAAAGCATCGCTCTTGACCACCTCGTCCATGGTGACGATCACGGGACGCTCAGCCTTGAGCAGGCGTGCGGCAAAGGCCTTCAGCGCCTCGTCCGACGGTTTCGTGCGCGCATCGATGCGGGTGGAGCGGCCGAGATCGATCCCGGCTTCGCTGTTGAGGATGTCGCCGGGCAGCGAGATGAACACCGGCCCGGTCGGCGGCGTCATCGCCACCTTGGCGGCACGGCGCACGATGCGCGGCAGGTCCTCCAGCCGTGTCACCTCGACCGCCCATTTCACCAGCGGCTCGGCCATGCGCACCAGCGGACCATAGAGCACCGGCTCCATCAGACCGTGGCCCTGCTCCTGCTGGCCCGCCGTCAGGATCATCGGCGTGCCCGTGAACTGGGCGTTGTAGAGCGAGCCCATGGCGTTGCCGAGGCCGGGCGCGACGTGAACGTTGCAGGCGACGAGCTTGCCCGAAGCGCGGCTGTAGCCGTCGGCGATCGCGACCACCAGGCTCTCCTGCATCGCCATCACATAAGTGAGATCGGGATGGTCCTTCAGCGCATGCATGATCGGCAGTTCGGTGGTTCCAGGGTTGCCGAACAGATGCATGATGCCCTCGTCCTTGAGCAGCGCGAGAAAGGCGGAGCGGCCGGTGATCTTGTTCTTCATGTTTCCTCCAGGAGCGGACCGTTGCCGCAAGGACCGAACGCATGATGGCCGAGATGCTGGCAGAGGCGCAAGGAAGCGCGGTCATGGCTGCGTTGCGCGGGAGAGGCGCTACATTTCCTCCCGCCCGAGTTCGAACGGGTCGTCCCCGCTCGCGCGCTTCTTCTTTTTCGAGCGCTGCCAGACGACGCCGGGAAAGCCCTTCAGCGGCACCAGGGACTCGCCGGTATAGGCCCATTCCTGCAGCTCTTCGATGGCGATGTGATAGAGCGGCTGGCGGCCGGTGCGCTCGTTGAACAGGGCGCGGGGGATGTTGACCATGTGCGGCCCGCGCGGGCGCTCGTACATGATCGGCGTGCCGCAATGCGAGCAGAAGCTGCGCGCGGTCTTCGTCGCCTTGTCCTCGTAGCGGGTCAGCGCGGTCTTGCCCGAGGTGATGCGGAAGCGCTTCTTCCAGCTTCCGACATAGGTGGCGTAGGCCGCGCCATGGGCGCGGCGGCTGGCGGCGGAATGATCGTGCCAGGCCCAGCGCGCGGGCACGTCGATCTCGAAGGCGACCTTGCCGCAGAGGCATTGGCCGGTGGCGATCCCTGCGGCGGCTGCGGCTTTGGCCATGGACGTCTCTCCGTCGTCATTGCTAGCGCAGCGAAGCAAGCTCGTCATTCCGGGGCGATGCGAAGCATCGAGCCCGGAATCCATCCCACGTCCAGGTATGCGGCCCGACCGATTCCGGGTTCGCGACTTCGTCGCGCCCCGGAATGACAGATCAAGCCGGCGTCAGCTCGTCATACACCGGATAATCCGTGTACCCCTTCTCCTCGCCGCTGTAGAACGTCGCGCGATTGTACGGCGTGATTGGGTAGCCGTGCTCGAGACGACGCGGCAGATCAGGATTGGAGATGAAGATGCGGCCGAAGGCGATGATGTCCGCATGTCCGTCGGCGATCGCCGCATTCGCGGTCTCCCCGGTGAAGCCGCCGGCGGTCATCAGCACGCCGCTGTAGAGCGGACGGAACAGCACCATCGCCGATGGCACGTTCTGCCAGTTGACCTCGGCGCGGCCCGAGCCGCTGGAGCGCGGTTCGATGAAATGCAGGTACGCCAAACCCAGCTTCTCAAGCGCCTTCACGACATGGGTATAGAGCGGCATCGGATCGGGCTCGCCGGAATCATTGGCGATGCCGTAGGGCGACAGCCGCACAGCGACACGGTTCGAGCCCCAGACGTCGATCGCGGCCTGCGTGACCTCGAGCAGAAGGCGCGCACGGTTCTCGATGCCGCCGCCATATTGATCGGTGCGCTGGTTGCTGCGCGATTGCAGGAATTGCTCGAGCAGATAGCCGTTGGCGCCGTGGATCTCGACGCCGTCGAAGCCGGCGGCGAGCGCGTTCTTGGCCCCCTGCCGGAACGCCTCGACGATGCCCTTCACCGCGCGCGGCGTCTCGTAGTCGGCGATCTTTCCGTCGGCCGTCATCGCCTTCATGCCTTCGGCCTTGATCGGAATTGCCGAGGCCGAAACCGGCAGCTCGCCGCCGTGGAAGGAGGAATGAGAGACGCGGCCGACATGCCAGAGCTGGAGAAAGATGATGCCGCCCTTGGCGTGCACGGCATCCGTCACCCTGCGCCAGCCCGCGACTTGCGCCTCCGAATAGATGCCGGGTGTCGCCGGATTGCCGCGGCCGTGCGAGAGCACCGGCGAGGCTTCGGCGATGATCAGGCCGCCCTTCGTCGCACGCTGGCCGTAATATTCGGCGTTGAGTGGCCGCGGCGCGAAAGTGTCGCGCTCGGCCCGCATGCGCGTTAGCGGCGCCATCGCGACGCGATGCGCGAGCTGGTAGGGACCGACCTGCAACGGCTTGAACAAGGCTTCGAATTTCATGTGGTCCCCGGATGTCTTTGAAAGGATGCAGATGATTGTGAGGGAGACTGACCGCCTGAAGGCGGTGGTTGTTCTCCCTCTCCCCGTTCTTACGGGGAGAGGGTTGGGGTGAGGGGCTGCCTCGGCAATCGCGGTGAGAGTGGACTCGCGGAGAGTCCCCCTCACCCGGAATCCGCGCGTTGCGCGAATTCCGCCTCTCCCCGCAAGCGGGGAGAGGCGAAGGAGAGCCGGCCTTACGCCGTCTTGATCCAGACGGCCTTCACGTTGAGATATTCCTCGACGTGCTGCTTGCCGGATTCGCGGCCGTAGCCGCTCATCTTGTAGCCGCCGAACGGCACGGCCGGATCCATCGCCTGGTAGCAGTTGACCCACACCGAGCCGGCACGCAAGCGTTTCGCCACCGCATGGGCCTTGCTGACGTCGCGCGTCCACAGACCGGAGCCGAGGCCGAACGTGGTGTTGTTGGCGCGTTTGACCAGCTCGTCCATGTCCTTGAACGCGATTGCGGAGATGACGGGGCCGAAAATCTCCTCCTGCGCGATGCGCATGTTGTCCTCGACACCCGCGAACACCGTCGGCGAGACGAAGAAGCCCTTCGACAGCGCGCCTTCGGTGACACGGCCGCCGCCGGCTAGCGCCCTCGCGCCCTCCTTCTGGCCGATGTCGAGATAGCCGGTGACGCGCTCGAGCTGCTGCTCCGAGACGAGCGGCCCGATCTGCACGTTGGGATCGAGGCCGTTGCCGACCTGCAGCTTCTTGCCGAACTCGGCGACGCGGCCGACGAATTCGTCATAGATCGAGTGCTCGACAAACAGGCGCGTTCCGGCGCTGCAGATCTGCCCTGAATTGGCGAACACCGCCATCGCCGCGCCGGGCACGGCGGCGTCGAGATCGGCATCGGCGAACACGATGTCCGGCGACTTGCCGCCGAGCTCGAGCGAGACGCGCTTGAGATTGCCGGCGGACGCACGGATGATCGACTGGCCCGTGACATGCGAGCCGGTGAAGGCGACCTTGTCGACGTCGTGATGCGAGGCGAGCGCCGCCCCCGCGGTCTCGCCATAGCCGGGGACAACGTTGATGACGCCGGGCGGCACGCCCGCTTCCATTGCGAGCTCAGCGATGCGCAGCGAGGTCAGCGGCGCTTCTTCGGCGGGCTTGAGCACCACGGTGCAGCCGGTCGCGATCGCCGGACCGATCTTCCAGATCGTCGCGGTCAGCGGCCCGTTCCAGGGAATGATGGCGCCGACGACGCCGATCGGCTCCTTCAGCGTGTAGGAGAAGATCTCGCCGGGTAGCGAGTTCTCGATGGTCTCGCCGTGGATCGCGGTGGTCTGGCCGGCGTAATAGCGCAGCATGCCGACGGCGCGCAGGCGGTAGGCACGGGTGCGGCTCAGCGGCGCGCCCATGTCGAGCGTGTCGAGCTGCGACAATTCGTCGAAATTCTTCTCGACGAGATCGGCGAGCCTCAGGAGCAGGTTCTGCCGCTCGAACGGCTTGACCTTACTCCACGGACCTTCGAAAGCGCGACGCGCAGCCGCGACCGCACGATCGATGTCTTCCTTGTCGCCTTCGGCGACGGTTGCGAGCAGCTCGCCGGTGGCGGGATTGCGGGTCTCGAAGCGCTTGCCCGAGGCTGCATCGACCCACTTGCCGTCGATCAGCATCTGCTTGTAGGACCCGTTGGCGAACGGATGGCGCGTGATCGGAATAGCCTGCGACACAGCCATGGCTGCACTCCCTGTCAGGTGATTGATTGGTTCGATCTGGGCGGGATCGTTCGGCCGAGGATACAGCCGCGCCTGATAGGCGTAAAGGCAGCGCGGAACGAAGACCTCCCATGCCGACTTGTGCAGGGTCGCATCGCTGCCATGCTATAGCTCGGCTGAAGGCTTTCCACGGAGACGCTCGATGTCACATCCCGCCATCGTCAAGGACAATGTTGCCGTGATCACGGGTGGCGCAGCCGGCATCGGATTTGCCGCCGCCGCGGCATTTGCGCGCGCTGGAATGAAGGTATGTATCGCTGACGTCGACGAGACACGCTTGGCAGAAGCTGCAACAAAATTGTCATCCGTAACATCGGCCGCAAACGTCATGACCTCGGCCGTCGATGTCAGCAAGATCGAGAGCGTGACGGAACTCAAGCGCGCCGTCCACGCGCGGTTCGGCGGCACCGATGTCCTCATGAACAATGCCGGCATTCAGCCCGGCAGCACGTTGTTCGACGCGCCGGATGATTGGCAACGCATCATCGCCGTCAACATGTGGGGCATCATCAACGGCTCGCGCATCTTCGCGCCAAACATGATCGCCCGTGGCAGGCGCGGCCTCATCATCAACACCGGTTCCAAGCAGGGCATCACCACGCCGCCCGGCGATCCCGCCTACAACGTCTCCAAGGCCGGCGTGAAGGCCTTCACCGAGGCGCTCCAGCACGAGTTGCGCAACACCAATGACTGTCGCGTTACGGCGCACCTGCTGATCCCGGGCTTCGTCTTCACCGGCCTGACCGCAAAGGGACGCACCGAGAAGCCGGCCGGCGCCTGGACGCCGGAGCAGACGGTCGATTTCATGCTGGCGCGGCTGGAGGCCGGCGACTTCTACATTCTCTGCCCGGACAATGACGTGCCGCGCGCGCTCGACGAGAAGCGCATGCTCTGGGCGGCCGGCGACATCGTCGAGAACCGCCCGCCATTGTCGCGCTGGCATCCGGATTACACCGATGCGTTCGCGAAGTTTGTGGCGCGAGAGTAGGCCTGCACCGCTCTCTCGCTCGCCCCCAGGGCTATCGCATATGACTTGTGGCGGCGGTCTGCGCGCACGCCTCGTCCTTCGAGACGGCGCTGACGCGCCTCCTCAGGATGAGGCTAATCGGCGTCAGTGCCCGTTGAAACTGCTGCCGCGCACTCCGACCTCATCCTGAGGAGCCCGCCTCAAGCGGGCGTCTCGAAGGATGGCCGCAGGGAAATCTCAAATGCGATAGCCCTGCGCTCGCCTCGGCCTCCCGGGAGGGTGGGGTCACGGCCACCTGGCCTTGCCCCACCTTGACTCCCCCAAAATTCGTTATACAACATAACTATTCTGACAAGGACGCAAATGACACAAGGAAACGCCGAGACCGCGAATGCGGGTCCCTCCGGGCTGTTGAGGATCGAGCGGGCGGACCGGGTTCTGACCGTGGGTCTGAACCGGCCGGCCAAGCGCAATGCGCTCAATGACGGCATCATCCTGGAAATCGGCGAGTGTTTTGCGAACCTGCCCGAGGATATCGGCGCGGTCGTCATCCACGGTATCGGCGACCATTTCTCCAGTGGCCTCGACCTCTCCGAGTTGACCGAGCACGACGCCACCGGCGGGCTGCTGCACTCCCAGATGTGGCACCGGGTGTTCGACCGCATCCAGTACAGCCGCGTGCCCGTGATCGCAGCGCTCCGGGGCGCCGTGATCGGCGGCGGGCTGGAGCTTGCCTGCGCCGCGCATATTCGGGTCGCCGAGCCCTCGACCTATTTCGCGCTGCCGGAGGGACAGCGCGGCATTTTCGTCGGCGGCGGCGGCTCGGTGCGGCTGCCGCGGCTGATCGGCGTTGCCCGGATGATGGACATGATGCTGACCGGACGCGTCTACAGCGCGACCGAGGGCGCGTCCTACGGCTTCGCGCAATATCTGACGGAGGCCGGCAACGGGCTCGGCAAGGCGCTGGAGCTTGCGACCAAGGTGGCGTCCAACGCCCCGCTGACGAATTTCGCTGTGCTCCAGGCGCTGCCGATGATCGCGGAGGCCAATCCGCAGACCGGCCTGTTGATGGAGTCGCTGATGGCCACCGTCGCGCAGAGCGACAAGGAGGCCAAGCGGCGGATCCGCGAATTCCTCGAGCACAAGACCGCGAAGGTGAAGCCCAAGCCATGAGCGTAAAGTCATGAGCGCGCAGCCGTCCTCTTCCGGCATGGAGCGCGGCGCGAGTAATTTCCCGCTGCGGCCCATCTCGTTCGGCGATCCCGTCGTCAACATCGAGCGGCGCGACGACGGCACGATTTACCTGCGGCCAAAGCAGCCGCTCGGCGACTATCCGGTCCGCATCACCGACCGCCTGCATCATTGGGCAACGACGACGCCGGACCGCCTCTTCATGGCCGAGCGCGAGGGCGGCCGCGGCTGGCGCAAGATCACCTATGCCGAGTTGCTCACCGCGAGCCGTCACATCGCCTCCGCATTGATCCAGCGCGGCCTGTCGGCGGAGCGGCCGGTCGTCATCCTCTCCGGCAATTCGATCGACCACGCGCTGTTGGCGTTTGGCGCGTTCTACGCAGGCGTTCCGTTCTGCCCGGTGTCGCCGGCCTATTCCCTGGTGTCGAAGGATTACGGCAAGCTGTCCTATCTGATGAAGCTGCTGACGCCGGGCCTCGTCTTCGCCGACGATGCCGACAAGTTCGCCGATGCGCTCGCCGCCAACGTCTCGCTCGGCACCGAGATCGCCGCGTCCTATGGCCACGTGCCGGGCCGCGACGTCACCCTGCTGGCCGATCTGATGGCGACGCCGATCCGTGGCGATCTCGACGACGTTCACGGCAGGATCGGCCCCGACACGATCGCAAAATTCCTGCTGACCTCGGGCTCGACCGGCAATCCCAAGGCCGTCATCAACACCCAGCGCATGATCTGCGCCAATCAGGTGATGCTGCGCGAGACGCTCGCCTTCCTGAAGGACGAGCCGCCGGTCATCATCGATTGGCTGCCGTGGAATCACACCTTCGGCGGCAATCACAACATCGGCCTGACGCTCTACAACGGCGGCTCGATGTATCTGGACGCCGGTAAGCCGGTGCCTGGGGGCATCGAGGAGACCGTGCGCAATCTCCGGGAGATTTCACCGACGGTCTATTTCAACGTGCCCAAGGGTTATGAATCGCTGCTGCCCTATCTGCGCGACGACCAGGGCTTGCGCGCCAAGTTCTTCGACCGGCTGCATGCGATGTTCTTCTCCGGCGCGGCGCTGTCGCCGTTCGTCTGGGACAGCCTCGATGAGCTCGCGGCGAAGGAGAAGGGCTATCGCGTGCCGATGCTGACCGGCCTCGGCGCGACCGAGACCGCGCCGTTCTTCATGTCGGTCAATCCGCACACCAGCCGCTCCGGCCATGTCGGCCTGCCCGTCTCCGGCAACGACGCCAAGCTGGTGCCGAACAACGGCAAGCTGGAAGTGCGCGCCAAGGGGCCGAACGTGATGCCCGGCTACTGGCGCCAACCCGACATCACGGCAAAATCCTTCGACGAGGAAGGATTCTACAAGATGGGCGATGCGCTCAAGCCCGCCGATCCCGATGATTTCAACGCCGGCTTCGATTTCGACGGCCGCGTCAGCGAGGACTTCAAGCTCGCGAGCGGCACCTGGGTCAGCGTCGGTCCCCTGCGCGCGCGCCTCACCGCGGCCTGCGCGCCCCTGGTGCGCGACGTCGTCATCGCCGGCATCAACCGCGACGAGATCTCCGCGCTGGTCGTGCTCGATCTCGACGGCTGCCGGCTGATCAACCCGACGCTGCCGCCCGACGATCTCGTCGCCGCGACGCGCGACCGCCTGGTGCGCGAGGCTTTCCGCGAGCGCCTGACCCGTTTCCTCGGCCAGGCCACGGGATCCTCGACACGGATCACGCGCGCGATCCTGATGGACACGCCACTCTCGATCGACAAGGGCGAAGTCACCGACAAGGGCTCGATCAACCAGCGCGCAGTGCTGGAGCATCGCGGCGAGCTGATCGAGGAGCTCTACGCTGCCAATCCGTCGAACCGTGTGATATCGGTCACCTAGAAAAATATCGCCAAAGGAGAACGCCATGTTGTTGAAGGATCAGGCAGCCATCGTCACCGGCGGCGCATCGGGACTGGGCGCGGCCACCGCGCGAAAACTGGCGGCGCAGGGCGCAAAGGTCGCGGTGTGCGACCTCAACACCAAGCTGGCCGAAACGGTCGCGGCGGAGATCAAGGGCATTGCCGTGACCTGCGACGTCTCCGATGCCGCCTCCGCTGAAGCTGCGATCGCGCAGGCCACCAAGGCCCACGGCCCGGCCCGCGTGCTGGTCAATTGCGCCGGCATCGGCGTCGCCAAGCGCGTGGTCGGCCGCGACGGCCCGATGGCGCTCGCCGATTTCGACAAGGTGATCAAGGTCAATTTGATCGGCACCTTCAACATGCTGCGCCTTGCCGCGGCCGAGATGTCCAAGCTCGAGCCGCAGGCGACCGGCGAGCGCGGCGTCATCATCAACACCGCCTCCGTTGCCGCCTATGACGGCCAGATCGGCCAATCCGCCTATTCGGCCTCCAAGGGCGGCATCGTGGGCATGACGCTGCCGATCGCGCGCGAGCTCGCGCAGTTCGGCGTCCGCGTGCTGACGATCGCCCCCGGCCTGTTCCTGACGCCGCTGCTGGCGAACCTGCCGCAGGAGGCCCAAGACTCGCTCGCCGCCGCCATCCCCTTCCCGCGCCGGCTCGGCCAGGCCGACGAGTTCGCCGCGCTCGCGCTGCACATGGTCGAGAATGCCTACCTGAACGGCGAGGTGGTGCGCCTCGACGGCTCGCTGCGCATGGCGCCCAAGTAAATTCGCGAAGTAAGGCATCGCTCATGTTCGTGAACCGGCGCGAGGTCCAGATCCAGTGGGGCGATTGCGACCCCGCGAACATCGTCTACTACCCGCGCTATTTCGCGATGTTCGACGATTCGACCTCGATGCTGTTCGAGGCCGCCGGCTTCTCCAAGCAGGACCTGGTCCGCAAATATGGCCTGGTGGGCATCCCGATGGTCGACACGCGGGCCAAGTTCTACATCCCCTCGGCCTATGGCGACTGGATCACCATCGAGACCAGAATCGAGAGCATCAAGCGCTCGAGCTTCGAGGTGAAGCACAATGTCTACAAGGGCGAGGCGCTCGCGATCGAGGGTTTCGAGACCCGCGTCCTGGTGGGCCGCGACCCTGATAACCACGACAAGCTGAAATCCGCACCATTCCCGGCGGAAATGGTAGCCAAGTTCACGGGGAGTTAAGCGCGGAGCTAAATCGCCGCATCACCAAAAGACGGGGCTGAATTACCCCGCGATTTCTGCTTTCAAATAAACACGTCAAGGGAGGAATAGATGAAACGCTTTTATTTAACCGCTGCCATCACTGCGGCTGCGCTGGCCCTGCCGGCATTGCCCGCGCTAGCCCAGACCAGCGAAGTCACCATCGGCATCACCACGACCACGACCGGCCCCGGTGCGGCCCTCGGCATTCCCGAGCGCAACGCGCTGGAATTCGTGCCGAAGGAGATCGGCGGCGTGCCGTTGAAGGTGATCGTGCTCGACGACGGCGGCGATCCCACCACCGCTACCACCAACGCCCGCCGCTTCGTCACCGAATCCAAGGCCGACATCATCATGGGCTCGGCGCTGACGCCGCCGACCATCGCGGTCTCCAACGTCGCCAACGAGGCCGGTATCCCGCACTTCGGTCTGGCGCCCTTCCCGATCACGCCGGAGCGCATGAAGTGGTCGGTGGCGATGCCGCAGCCGATTCCGATCGTCGGCAAGGTGCTGTACGACCACATGAAGTCCAAAGGCGTGAAGACGCTCGGCTACATCGGCTATTCCGATTCCTACGGCGACCTCTGGTTCAACGACCTGAAGGCGCAGGCCGTGCCGATGGGCATGACCATCGTCGACGAGGAGCGCTTCGCCCGTCCCGACACTTCGGTGACCGGCCAGGTGCTGAAGCTCGTCGCCGCCAATCCCGACGCCATCCTGGTCGGCGCCTCCGGCACCGCGGCGGCGCTGCCGCAGACCGAGCTGCGCGAGCGCGGCTACAAGGGCCTGATCTACCAGACCCACGGCGCGGCCAGCATGGACTTCATCCGCATTGCCGGCAAAGCAGCGGAAGGCGTGCTGATGGCCTCGGGTCCCGTCATGGCCCCCGAGGAACAGCCGGACAGCGCGCTGACCAAGAAGCCGGGCCTCGCGCTGAACTCCGCCTACGAGGCAAAGTACGGCCCCAACAGCCGCAGCCAGTTCGCCGGCCATTCCTTTGATGCGTTCGAGATCCTCAAGCGCGTCATTCCGGCGGCGTTGAAGACGGCCAAGCCCGGCACGCCGGAATTCCGCGAAGCCATCCGCCAGGCGCTGCTGACGGAGAAGGAGCTGGCGGCGAGCCAGGGCGTCTACAACTTCACCGAAAAGGACCGCTACGGCCTCGACGAGCGCTCGCGCATCCTGCTCACGGTGAAGGACGGCAAGTACACGCTGGTGAAGTAGGCGTCGCCAAGATTCGAGACAACGAGAGCCGGCCCGATGGGCCGGCTCTTTTGTTTGGTCAATGGCGTGAGCTGCGGCACCGGCGCAGGTGCGCCCCCTCTCCCGCTTGCGGGAGAGGGTTGGGGAGAGGGTGCCTCCGCGTTGGGACCCTCCGAGACTTACGGAGAAAACCCCCTTGAGGAGAAAACCCTCACCCGGCGCTTCGCGCCGACCTCTCCCGCAAGCGGGAGAGGTTGCACCGAGTCAGCCGATGCACCGCGGCTACGCCGCCTGCCGCAGCGGCGTCCAGGCGAACTCGGGATAATAGTCGTCCATCATGCGGTCGACATAAGCGGTGAGGTTCGGAAATCCCTCGGCCCGCTCGCGCAAAGCGGATTCGAAGAACGGTGAGAGGACGCCGGCGAGCATACCGAACGCAGTGGCATCGACGCCGCAGGGCCTGTTGCCCATCAGGAAGGCTTTGTCGCCGAGCTGCACCGACAGCGCGAACAGCGAACGCACGGCAAGATCGACGTCGTCATCCGGCGCATGGCGGCCGAGGCCAGAGAGCAGATAGTTCTCGGCGACGCGGAATTGAGCGTCCTCGCGCAGCTTCTCGCGATTGTGCTCCGGCGCACCGTCGAAGAAATGCGCGGGCCCCTTGGCGAAATTGACCGGATCGACCCAGCGCGCGCCCACCAGCGCCCAATAGACGTGGTGCTCGATCATGCGCTCGAACGCCCAGGCCTGCGCACGCTCGGCCAAGGTGAGGCCGGCATCGAAATCGAAGCCGTAGCGGCGCTCGATATGGGCCCGGATGAAGGTGGAATCGGCCACCGCCTCGCCGCCATCGTCGATGAAGGGCAGCTGCCCCTTGGGCGAGGCCGGCGGCATCGCCCGCTCTTTCCGATAAGGCAGTCCCGCCATCTTGAGCTGCACCTCGGTCTTGGTGACGAAGGGGCTGATTTCCGGCAGGCCGAAGCCGGCGCCAAAGCCGTAAAGCGTGATCATGCAAGCTCTCCTGAACCTGTCGAACGAGTGGAAGGAACCTAGCGGCCGGCTGCTGCCACCATGGTGGCAGCAGCCGTGATATCTTCTGCGAAGCGGGCCCCGCGCCAGGCGCGGCCCATCAGATGGCGGACCAGCGCATTCGCGGCATGGTTCAGCGAGCGTGTCACCACGCTTGCGAGCGCAAATCGGAGATCAACGGCCATGAGATCGAGCGGAACGAGGCGGCCAAACGCCCAAGCCCGCAACATTTGGCCGTGCCACAGCTGCGCCCGCCACAGTGGACCGGCCTGGCCGAAATGGGTTGGAATGATCATGGACAAATCCTCTTCAGTCGATGTGTTGTCCCGGTATAGAACCCCCCTGCTGCCAACATCCTGTCAGCAGCCGCGCGCCGACTTCTGATCCGTCGTTCGAGAAGAGAACTGTCATGAGACGCGCCGACCGGCTGTTTCAAATCATCCAGGTGCTAAGGCGCACGCGTAAGCCACTGACGGCAGACGCGATCGCGGCCGAGCTCGAGACTTCGAAGCGCACCATCTATCGCGACATCGCAACCCTGATCGGCCAGCGCGTGCCGATCCGCGGCGAAGCCGGCATGGGTTACATCCTGGAAAAGGGTTTCGACCTGCCGCCCCTGATGCTGACGCCGGACGAGATCGAGGCGGCCGTGCTGGGCGCGCAATGGGTCGCAGGCCACGCCGATTCCGCGCTGGCGCGCGCGGCCGAAGACTTGATGGCCAAGATCGCCGATACCGTCCCGGAGCGCCTGCGCCCCTTCGTACTGGAGCCGGCGAGCCGGGCGCGTCCGAGCTGGAACCGGGAACCGGACCGCCTGGACATGGCGCGCACCCGCACCCAAATCCACGAAGGCAAGAAGATCATGCTGCGCTATCGCGACGAACAGGGCCGCCCCAGCGAGCGCATGATCTGGCCGATCTCGGTCGGCTATCTCGAAGCCGTGCGGCTGCTGGCGGCCTGGTGCGAGCTGCGCGGCGACTTCCGCAGCTTCCGCACCGACCGCGTGGTCGAGGCGACCTATCTCGACGAGAAATATCCGGAACGGCGCGACGTGCTGCGCGCGAGATGGCGGCAGAGCCTGGTCTGGGGTCCGCCGAAGGACACGTGAGAACGATGGACGAGACCGAGCTGTCGAGCTGTTGCCAGGGCTGCGGCGCCTGCTGCGGCTATTCGCAAAACTGGCCGCGCTTCTCGATCGAGAGCGACGAGGAGCTTGAGCTGATCCCGGAGGCGCTCGTCAACGACCGGCAATCGGGCATGCGCTGCGAGGGCGATCGCTGCGCGGCATTGCAAGGCGAGATCGGAAGGATGACGGCCTGCGGCATCTATGACGTGCGGCCGGAGGTGTGCCGCACCTGCATGCCTGGTGACGCCGAATGCGCGATGGCGCGGCGGAAGTTCGGCCTGCCCGTTATCGAGGCCGCTTAGGCGGGGACGGCTTCGCCGATCTCGTCGTCGAGCTCGTCATCGAGCGGTGCGAGCACCGAGAGCGGCTTGGTCGACAGCGTGATCGGCTTGCGCCCACCCGTCAGCGACGTCGAAGCTTTCGCGGTGCCTTCGCGCGACAGCGCGAAGAGCGTCGAGCCGACGCGGCCGCCATTCTCGATCAGGTCGCGCTCGCTGCAGCTCGCTGCGATCGCGACCGCCAGCGAGTGCAAATGGCTCCGGCGGTAGCAGAACAGCGCCAGCCTGGCGCGCACGTCAGGGGAAACACTCTCAACCAGCCTCGGCAAGCCACTCTCGCTGGCGCGATACATCTCGCCAAGGAGCTCGTCGCGGACCGGGCAGAAATCGCTTTCAAAGGCGTCGCGGCTTGAAAACATTGCAGTTCTCCCTCGTGTAAGGAAGATGCAGCGCAATTCTCTAACGAAAGGTTAACCACGCTGCCCGGTAGTCACCCGGGGTGGTTGCGCGTCGGCCGCGAATCGGTGGGACGCCTTGGTGGGGTTTTCAAAGTCTTCCGCGGCGTCATGGCCGGGCTTGTCCCGACCCTTCACGGAAAGCCAGGAGGCACGAAGAACGTGGAGGCCCGGGACAAGCCCGGGCATGATGATCCCTCGTGCTGATGGCGATTGCCTCTCCCCGAAAGGCCCAAAGGCGACCTTCAGTTCGCCGCCATGAAGATCGCGAGGCCGAAGCCGGTCAGGTGGTGCAGCGCCTGGTCGACGCCGATCAGGGTCCAGAACCAGGGATGGGCGAGGTCGACGCCGAAATTGGCGGAGACGTATCCCTTGGCGCGGTCGATCGTGATGTGGATCAGGAAGTCGAAGAAGGCCACGAACCAGAATCGCGGCGCCACGATCACAATCAGCGGCAGCGCGACGGCAAGGTGGACCAGGCAGTGCACCAGGAGCGGCAGGGCCCAGCCATGCTTCTGATCCTTGCCGTGCGCCATCCAGGCGGTTTGAAGAACGAAATCGGCGATGACGTGCTTGAAGGTGAGCAGCAACATCCAGCCAATGAGCGCTTCAACCGGAATCGCCGATGACATGGGTGGAAACGACAAAGCTGACGCCCTCATTGACGTGACGAGAAGAATTGGAGCGTTCAGCGCAACTTCTTCTTGGACCGGTCAAATCGCCGGGACGCGCAATTTATGACATCTCCCGCGGCGGAATGCAGCCGGGTGGAACCGGAAAATCGCCAAGTGTGGCTAACCGGTGATAGGATGGCCAATCGCCGCGGACATATCGACTAAGGTTACCTCCGGCTCGAAATTTGCATTCCGCTGCCTCCGCGCTATCATCGGCGATCGGGAATATCGTTCTTTTTTCAGGCGTTTACGAATTACCGGGCCCGCCGCGCTTCCAAGCCACGCGCCGCCGCCAGCCAAACGATAAGGCCAGAGTGCCGCCATGAGTACCGAAGGCCCCATCGCATCGCCGACCATGCCGCCGCCCCGGCGCCCCAAGGTGATCAAGACCAACCAGCAGCAGGTTCTCCTCTACGTCGTGCTGACCCTGCTGCTGTCGTTCGCCACCGTCTGGGCCGGCCGCACGCTGGTGCACAATTCGGAGACGCTGACCTTTGCCGTCGGCGGCCCCAACAGCGATGAGGCGCTGTTCGCGGCCAAGCTCGCCGCCCTCCTGAAGAACAACGCGTCGCGCTTGCGGATCAACATCGTCAACAACGCCGACAATGCCAAGGCGCTCGCGCAGTTCGACCGCAGGCAGGCCGACCTCGCCGTGCTGCGCACCGACGCCAAGGTGCCGCTGCGGGCGCGCACGCTCGCGATCCTCGACCACGACGTCGTGCTCCTGCTCGGTCCCGGCAACAAGAAGATCAAGTCGCTGGCCGAATTGAAGAAGAAGAAGGTCGCGGTCATCGCCGAGAACGAAGCCTCGCTCGCCTTCGTCCGCAACATCCTCGACGTCCCCGATGGCCCTGAGGCTGCGAAGATCCAGATGGCGCCGCAGGGCGCGACGCTCGACAAGCTGTTCGCCCCGGCGAACGGCTTCAGCGCGGTGATCGCGATCGTCCGCGCCTCGAAGGCGATCCGGGACAAATCCTATGAGCAAGCCGCCAAGCGCGGCGGCTTCACGCTGAACACCATCGAAGAAGCCAAGACGCTGGCGCGCAAATTTCCCGGCATTTCCGACGAGACCGTGACAGCCGGCTCGGTGTCGACATCCCCGCAGATTCCCGACGACGATCTCGACACGATCGGTCTCGAATGGCTGCTGGTCGCGCAATCCCGGATGTCCCCAAGCACGGCCGGCGAGCTCGCCCGCATCGTCTACGAGAACAAGTCGGCGCTAGGGCTCGACAACGGCTTTGCCACCAGGATCGAGCCGGCCTCGGTCGAGAAGGACGCCTTCGTGGTCGCGCATCGGGGCGCCGCCGACTACATCAACGACGACACCAAGTCGTTCGTGGATAAGTACAGCGACCTGATGTATCTGGGCGTCGCAGCGCTCAGCGTCATCGGCTCGATCTTCGCCGCGATCTACGCCAAGATCACCCGCATCGCGCCGGAGAAGGCCAGCGAGCTCTCGACCGCCATCCTCGACATCGGCGAGCGGATCGAGCACGCCCATTCGCTGGATCAGCTCGAATGTCTCCAGGATGAGCTCGAGACCATCTTGCGCGGTGCCGTCATCGGCCTCAGGGACGGCACGATCAGTACCGACGGGCTCGACACCTTCAAGCTCGGCTACGAATTCGTCCGTGACGAGATCGGCATGCGCCGCGACTATCTGAAACGTCATGCCGGCGAAGCCGACAAGACGGTACGCGATGCCGGCCCGGCTCCGTCAGACGACAGCAATGTCGTGGTGGTGAAGACCGCCCAGAGCGCCTGACAGCCGCCCCCACCGTTGTCGTGTCCCGGACAAGCTGCAATGCCGAAGGCATCCCAGCGATGAGCCGGACCCAGGAACCGGCACAATATCCGTGACCACATGGACCCCGGTCCTGCGGTGCATCACTTCGTGCTGCGCCGCGTCCGGGGCACGAGACGGAGGCTACCCGTCCGATCGCCAGCCAGTCTGGAACCCCTGCCCACCCGCAACCGTTGGTTTCCGGTTGCAACCGGAGAACGCGGCATGCGTGCACTCCTCATCATCCTCCTTCTGGCAATGCTGGCGGCGGCCGGCTACTTCGCCTATTCCGCAATGGCGGTCGAAGGTGAGCCGATCCCGACGGAAGGCTATGTGGCACTGGCGCTGGGCGCGGGGTTTTCCGTCATCGTCGGCGTCGGGCTGATGGTGCTGCTGTTCTTCAGCAGCCGCCGCGGCTACGACGAGCCGCCACATTTCAGGTAAGGCACCCCGCCAGGGACGGCGGCGTGGACGGCCGGCCCGCTGCAGCGGCGCGGCAAACGACCGGCGCCGTCGTTGACGGCCTCCGCCCGGGCGGGCACTTTGGCGCCGACAACGGAGACGAGAATGTCGGACACAGCCGACGCAGCATCTAGCCCCCTGCTCGAAATCATCGGCGCCCGCGCCACCATCCGCCTCAACCGGCCGAAACATCTCAACCGGCTGCAGGCGGAGGATCTCGACGAGCTGACGAGACTGTTCGACCGGGTCGAGGCCGATCCCGATATTCGCGTGCTGGTGCTGACCGGAACCGGGCGCGCCTTCTCCGCCGGCTACGATCTCAATTCGGTCGCGGAACGCGCGGTCAGCGCGGGCGAGCAGCAGAGCGCGGGCTCGGCCTTCGAGGCCGTCGTCAACCGGCTCGAGGATCTCGGCGTGCCGACCATCTGCCGGCTCAATGGCGGCGTCTATGGCGGCTCGACCGACCTCGCACTCGCCTGCGATTTCCGCGTCGGCGTCGATACCGCGGAAATGTTCATGCCGGCGGCGCGCCTTGGGCTGCATTACTACCCGAGCGGCATCAAGCGCTACGTGACCCGCCTCGGCGTCGACAATGCGAAGAAGCTGTTCCTCACCGCGCAGAAGATCGACGCCCCGGAAATGCTGCGCATCGGCTATCTCACCACGATGGTGCCGGTGGAATTCCTGGACGAGGAGGTCGACACGCTCGCTGCGATCCTCGCCGGCAACGCCCCCCAAGCGATGCGCGGCATGAAGCGCGCGATCAACGAGTTCGCCCGCGGCGAGCTCGATGAAGGCGCCGCCGACCGGCGCCACCGCGACAGCATGCGCGGCGACGAGATCAAGGAAGGCATCAAGGCGTTCGCCGACAAGCGGGCACCGCGATTTTGACGCCCTCTCATCCACCCGCCGCGGCGGCATGCTGCGCCGCCATCTCCGCATCTGCGGCATTGATGCGCTGGAACGCCGGCCGCGCCGTCATGCGCTCCGCATAGCGGACGAAGACATCCTTCTTCGGCACGATGCCGAACATCATGGTCCAGCTGAACGCGACGCCCCACAATACGTCGGCCGCCGTCATGCGCTCGCCGAGCAGATAGGGCCCGTTCGCCAGCTGGGCCTCGAGCGCACCCAGCATCGTATCGTAATCGGCATAGGGCGATTGCGTGATCGGCGCCGGCTCTCGCTGCATGAACTTGTCGATCAAGGCCGGCTCGAACGACGACCCATAATAGGCGATCCAGCGCAGATAAGGCCCGCGCAGCGGATCGTTCAGGGCGGGGGTCAGCCCCGCTTGCGGGAACAGGTCGGCGAGATAGATGGTGATCGCGACCTGCTCGGTCACCAGCGCCTCGCCGTGGCGAATCGCCGGCACCTTGCCGAGCGGGTTGAGGGCGAGATAGGCGGGCTTGCGCTGCTCGCCGGCCTTCATGTTGAGGACATGGAGATCGTAAGGAGCTCGCAGCTCCTCCAGCAGCACCCGCGTGCCGGTGGCCCGCGACTGCGGCGAATAGAACAGGGTGATGCGGTTCGGATCGGTCATGGCAGTCTCCATCTGGCCGGCTGGCGATGGCGCCGCTTGTAGCGGACCATACCTGACATCTTGTGTCAGGTATGGTCTAAGGGATCATGCGCGCGAGCCGGATGCTGTCGATCCTCACCACCCTCCAGGCCAGGGGACACGTCACCGCGCCCGAGCTCGCGGAGGCCTGCGAAGTGTCGGTGCGCACGATCTATCGGGACATCGACGCGCTCGCGGCGTCCGGCGTTCCCGTTTATGCAGACCGCGGCGCAGACGGCGGCTATCGCCTGCTCGACGGCTATCGCGTGCGGCTGAATGGACTGTCGCAGAGCGAGGCGGGCGCGTTGTTCCTGGCGGGATTGCCAGGCCCGGCCGCCGCACTCGGGCTCGATGCTGCGATGATCGCCGCCCAAAACAAGCTGATGGCGGCACTGCCCCCGAATTTGCGTGAGGATGCCGGGCGGATGCAGGAGCGTTTCCACCTGGACGCGCCCGGCTGGTTCGGCGAAGCGGAAGACCCGAAGCACCTGCGCACCATCGCCGGCGCCGTGCTGCGCGGGACGCTGATCAGGATCCGGTACCAGAGCTGGCGATCCGAGAAGCAGCGCCGCGTCGCGCCGCTCGGCCTCGTGCTGAAGGGCGGCAGCTGGTATCTCGCAGGACAAGTCGACGGCAGCGTGCGTACCTATCGCGTCGCACGCGTGCTCGACTGCACAGCCCTCGGCGACCACTTCGATCGTCCCGCCGGCTTCGACCTCGCCGCCCATTGGCGGGCTGCGACGCTGCGGCTCGAAGGCGAGATGCACCCCAATGTTGCGATCGTCCGGCTGTCGCCGTTCGGCGTGAAGCTGCTCGACGCGCTCAGCCAGCCCTATGTCAAGGCACGCACACAGCTCGAGGAGACAACCGATGCAGACGGCTGGCGCATTGCGCGCGTGCCGGTCGGAAAGACATCGTGGCATGCCGCGGCCGAACTGCTGCGGCTCGGCCCGGAAGCCGAAGTCCTTGAACCGGCCGATCTCCGCGACAAGATGGCCGAGCTGACGCAGGCGATGGCCGTGCGCTATCGCGCGGCGCAGAAAGCCTGATTGCGGCGCATTCTGCCGCAGCCGACGAAACATTCCTGAAACACGATTCTTCCCGCTTGCCATGAACGCGATCGCGTCTCGTCTCGACGGAAATGCAGGGACGCAACAATGGCCCTAGCGCCGAATGGAGAATGAAGATGTTTCGTAAGCTTGCACTTGGTCTGATCGCCGCCGGCACGCTCGGCGTTGCCGCTCTCGCCCCCACCGCGGCCTCGGCCGGCGGCTTCCATCACCATCATGGTCATCACCACTGGGGTCCCGGCTGGGGCTTTGGCGGTATCTACCTCAACACCGGCGTCAGCAATTGCTATCAGGAGCGCCTGGTCCGGACCCGTCACGGCCTGCGCGTGCGCGTCGTGAACGTCTGCGCCTACGGGATCTACTGATATCTCGATATCACGACAAAGCTCCGGTCGCATCGCGGCCGGAGTTTTGCGTTGAGCTAGCCGGCCTGCCGCTGCCGGCGAAACCAGGCCCAGGTCTCGCGCGTCGTTCTGATGTAGCCGCGGCCGCGATGGACGATCTCGCCGTCGACGATCGCGTTCAGCTTCGGCAGGGCGTGAAAGGGGATCGAGGGATAAGCGTGGTGCTCGACATGATACGGCATGTTCCACGCGAACCATTTGACGATAGCACCGGTGTAAGTCGTGCGGGTGTTCTGAAAGGCGCTGCGGGTGCGGTCGCAACCGGTATGCTCGGCGTAGAGATAGGGCCGCAGGAAGAACTGCCCGATCACGAGCGGCACGATCCAGACCCAGAGCAGCAGCGCTGAAGGGCACCACAGCGACAGCGCGAGCAGCAGGGCGTAGAGCGCGACATAGGCGCGCGCCTCGGCAACGATGGTGCTGCGCTTGCTCTCGGGAATCCATGGCACGACGACCTTGCCGGTGATCGCGTGGCCGAGCATCAGCCGCAGACGGCCGGCGACCTGGAGCAGGCCGCTATAGGCGAGCGCAAGCTGGGTGTCGGACGTCGGCTTCACGCCCACGATCAGCTCGGGATCCCTTTCCGGGTCCTGCGTGTAGCGATGATGGTCCCAGTGAAACAGACAGTAATATTCGTAAGGCAGCCCGATGATGAACGCCGAGAGATAGCCGACGCCGAGATTGAGGCCCCGGCTCCTGAATGCCGTCTTGTGCGCGGTCTCGTGCACCGCCATGAACAGGAAGGCAACGACATAGCCCTGCACCACCATCAGCGGCAGCGCCCAGAGCGCGCCCCAGCTCGACGAAACCCTCCAGATCAGCACGCCCACCAGCACAATCACGCTGTAATGGCCGAGGCTCTGCACCGCACCTCTGATGTTGGAGCGAACCGACAATTCGCGCAGCGTGGTGGGCGTCAGGGGCTTCAGGCGATGGCCGGCGTCCGGAATGGTTGCGTCGCTCATGGTCGGTTGCGTGCCCTACTTGCGGAGAAGCTCGGCGATCTCGGCCTTGATGAAGGCCTGGTTGCGGGGATTGTTGATGGGATTGCCGGCGCGATGGCCATGCAGCGACGGGATCGGATGCAGCACCGCCGATCTCGCGTTGACGAGCTTGCCGAGCTCGTCCTCGTTGTCGTGCACGTCGAAATAACGGTCGGTCGCGCCCGGCATCAGCAGCATGTGGGCCTTGATCGCGGCCAGCGCGCGATCGAGATCGCCGGCGAATGCTGCACACCGACTGATATCGCCACGCTGCCAGATGCCGATCTGCGCCAGAAGATCGTTGGCATCGCGCCGCGCGAAGGTCGCATCCCAGGCGCGGACGAGATAATCCTCGAGTGAAGTGAAGCCGGCCTCGCGCCAGAGCTCGTCGCGGTAGAAGCCGTGCGACATCGCCCAGCCGGCATAGACGCGTCCCATGGCGCGGTAGCCGGCGACGGGTTTTTCGAGGAAACGACCATCGCGGAAGGCGGGATCGGCCGTGAGCGCGGCCTTCACGCTTTCGAGGAAGACGTAGTTGTACGGTGAGCAGCGGGCGCTGCCGCAGACGATCGCGGCGCGCTCGACCATGTCCGGATGCAGCGCCGACCAGTGATAGGCCTGCATGCCGCCCATCGACCAGCCATAGACCAGCGCAAGCTTCGAGATGCCGAAGCGCTCGGTGAGCAGCCGGTGCTGGACCGCGACGGCATCGTGATAGCTCACTTCCGGGAAAGGCGCGGGCGTGTTCGAGGGCGACGACGACAGGCCGTTGCCGAACAGGTTCGGGATGATGATGAAGTAGTGCGTGGGATCGAGCACGCCGTCGGGCCCGATCAGCCATTCAATGTCGGTGTGCTGGGCGCTGAACGAGGTCGGATAGAGGATGACGTTGTCTTTGGCCGGGCTCAGCGTGCCGTAGGTCTTGTAGGCGAGCTTCAGCGCGGGAAACACGGACCCGGATTGGAGCGTGACGTCGCCAGCCTCGAAGATGTCGTAGTCGCGCTGCGCCGTCATGCACTCAGCTCCCGCTCACGGAGGCCGCTAGACCTCACGGCTTCTTCGATGCATCGATCATGCCGGCTCCCGCCAGATGCGCCGTTTGCGCCCGATCTTATAATGTACTTATAGTACACTAATTAGAGGCCGGCAAGATAAATCCGATCCGCAACCCGGCTCAGGCGATGGCCGCGAGATAGCGCGCGACCGACGCAGCAAACGCCGCCTTGGCACCGCTGGCGATGTTGCGGCCCCACCAGGCGCCATAGATCCGGTCGAAGGCGAACGGCTCGACGGCTGACGCAATCCGCCGCACCGCGGCGGCGTTGAGCGGCATGTAGTTCGGATAGGAATACATGAAGCTGACGAAGCGCCGGTCCATCGTCACCTGCGCGATATCTCCCGTGAGCAGCGCGCCCTTGCCGTCCGCACCACGCGCATAATGCAGCACGGTGGCGCCGGCGAAGTGGCCGCCGGTGCGCAGCAGCAGCACGTCGTCGGAGAGGCGATGGCTTTCGCCGGTCCAGTGCACGATCGCCGGATGAGGCCGCGTGACAAAGGCGCGATCGTCGGCGTGCAGATAGACCGGCACGCCACCGAACCTGTCGCTCCAGGCGGCGACCGCGCCATAGTAATGCGGATGCGAGATCGCAATGGCCTTGAGGCCGCCGAGTGCTGCGACGTGGTGGATGGCCTCGTCGGTCGCGAGCGGAATGCAATCCCACATCACGCAGCCGTCGCCGTCAGGCACCAGCAGCGCTCGCTGCCCGATGGCAAAGCTCGGCTCCATGCCGATCCCGGTCAGGCCGAGATCGTCGCGCCCCACCAGTCGGTGCTTGCGCGCGAGCTCCTCGCGCGTGAGGAAAGCTTGACCATCCCAGCCGACGAACTGGCGCTCGTCCTCGCAGATCGGACAGGCCGCAGGGGGTTTTCCGCTAT
Source organism: Bradyrhizobium sp. IC4060 (assembly GCF_020193715.1). NCBI lineage: Bacteria > Pseudomonadati > Pseudomonadota > Alphaproteobacteria > Hyphomicrobiales > Nitrobacteraceae > Bradyrhizobium > Bradyrhizobium sp. IC4060. The sequence goes on from NZ_JADYVJ010000003.1 coordinate 810,312, forward strand.
CCGGGAATTGAGCGCCGCAGGTTGCGCAGGTCCAGAGGGGCATCGCGCTGATCCATCATGATCCAGTCTTGCAAGACATGACGTCGCACTCGCCGGATCGCAAGAGCAACCGGAACCAACGCCATGAGAGCAGGTTAAGGTCTGGTCCGCCCGGGCGCACCCGCAGCGCCCGCCGAGTCCGCCTCATGCGAGATCCGATTCGATCGGCAGCATCAAGTTCAGCGTCTCGATGACATCTCGCCCTTCAACGTCTCGCATCTGGCCCCTGTTCGCGCTCAATTTCTTCATGGCCGACATGCAGTCGGGCATCGGGCCGTTCGTCGGGGTCTTCCTTCAGGAACGCGGCTGGGCGACCGGCCTGATCGGCACGGCAATGACGATCGGCAACGTCGCGGGCATGCTGGTCACGACTCCGATCGGCGGCTTCATCGATTCCAGCCGCAACAAGCGGCTGTGGGTAATCATTCCCGGCATCTGCGTCGTCTCGGCGTCCGCAATCATCCTGATCTCGCAAAACTTCTGGGCGGTGACGTTCTCGCAAGTGGCGCAATCGCTGGCGAGCGCCGCCATCGTGCCGGCCGTCACGGGCATCACGCTCGGCATCGCCAAGCAGAAGGGCTTCAATGCGCTCAATGGCCGCAACCAGGCGTATAACCACGCCGGCAACATGGTGGGCGCGGCGCTGTCGGGCTATCTCGGCTACAAGTTCGGCTATGTCGCCGTGTTCGCGCTGGCCGCCGTATTCGGCGCCATCGCCATCGCCTGCGTCATGATGATTCCAGCCCAAGCGATCGACGACCGCGCCGCGCGCGGCAGCAAGGAGGACGATTCCAAGGCGCCGCCAGATGCGATGACGATGCTGCTGAAGCACAAGGCGCTGCTCGTGCTGGCTCTCGCCCTCGCGCTGTTCCACCTCGGCAATGCCGCGATCGTGCCGCTGTACGGACTTGCCGCGGTCGCCGAGGGACAGGCCAACGGCCCGAGCTTCGTCGCAACCACCGTGGTGATCGCACAGGGCGTGATGATCGTCACGTCGCTGATCGCGATGAAGGCCGCGAGCAAGCGCAATTACTGGCCGGTGATCCTGGTGTCTTTCATGTTCTTGCCGGTCCGCGGCGTGCTCGCCTTCTTCGTCACGGGATGGTGGGGCGTGGTGCCGATGCAGGTGCTTGACGGCATCGGCACCGGGCTTCAGACGGTTGCCGTCCCCGGCATGGTCGCGCGCGCGCTCAACGGCACCGGCCGCATCAATCTCGGCCAAGGCGCCGTGATCACCGTGCAGGGCGTCGGCGCGAGCCTCAGCCCGGCTCTCGGCGGCTGGATCGCGCAATGGATCGGCTATGGGCCGACCTTCCTGCTGCTCGGCGGCTTTGGCCTGGCGTCGATCGCGCTTTGGCTGGCCTTCAGTGCGGCGGTGAAGAAGTATTGAGGTTCTCCGGCGCCTGGCGGTCGCGGCGCAGCGTGCTCGATTTGCCCAATAAGGAGGCTGCGGCACCTCGTCGCTGGCTCAGCGCGTAGGTGCGAGTGGTTTTTCGCGCTATCTGGCGCTTTTCTAGTTGCCGCATCCCCGGCGCGCCGACGAAAGTGCGGATCGCAATGAATCGGCAATAGGCGTTCCGGCGATCGATGACCCAGCCGCAGCTCTCATTCGATGGCGACCCGAACGGTGCGGCCTATGAACAATGGCGCGAGCAGTTTTGCCGTCAGGTAGCGAACGTCGATTTCGTGCCGGTTGGTGAAGGGCGCGTTCACCGAACCATTGCGCCTGCCATTCTTCCCCGCCTCAGACTCTCGGCCTCGTTCGGCACGCCGATGTCCTTCGTGTCATTGGGAACGAACGACGAGTTGGTGATCACGACGTCGCCCAATTCGGCATTGCGTGGGGCCATGGGGAAACGGCCACTGGAGGTCGCCGCCGGCGACATCACGATCGGCGATCCCTCGATCAAGGGGGCCCAAATCACGCAACTGGCGTATGGTAATTTCCAGACCGCGCTGCTGCCGCGAAAGGCCCTGCTGCGCGCCTGCCCGAATGCCGAGGACCTGATCGCGGGGTCGATCTCCGGCGCCAACCCGATCACATCGATGTTCCTGCGATATTACGACCTCGCACACGCGCACGCGGACAAGCTCGCGCCGGCGGAGCTCGATGCGGTCTCGCAGCACCTGTTCGACCTCGCCGTCCTGATGCTCGGCGCACGCGGCGATGCCGCCGAAGAGGCTCAATTGCGCGGCCTTGCGGCGGCGCGCTTCGAAGCGCTCAAGTCCGACATCCTGGCGCAGCTGGACAGCCCCGCATTGTCGCTGTCCGACCTCGCAGCCGCGCACCGCATCAGCCCACGCAGCATCCAATTGCTGTTCGAGCGCGCCGGCATCACCTATAGCGGCTTCGTGCTGGAGCAACGATTGCTGCGCGCCGAACGACTGCTGCGAAATCCTGCGATGCGCAGCCGCAAGATCATCGAGATCGCGCACCTCGCCGGATTTCACGACGTCTCTTACTTCCATCGCGCGTTTCGCCGCCGTTTCGGAGCGACGCCCGACGACGTCAGGAAGCTGGCTGGCGAGGCCGAATAGGCGAGTTCGCCGCGACGGCGCCGGAACGGCGCCTGCTACGTCCCAAAGCTCTTCTGCACCGCCTTGTCGAGCGTCTCGCCGCCGACGAAGCGCTGGCGCAGCTCGCGCTTGAGCAGCTTGCCGCTCGGATTCTTCGGCAGGGCGTCCACGAAGATCACGCGCTTGGGCACCTTGAAGTGGGCCATATGGCCGGCGCAATGTCTGATGACGGTTTCTTCGTCGAGCTTTGCCCCGGTCTTGACCACGACGATGGCGGTCACCGCCTCGATCCAGCGCGGATCGGGCAGGCCGACGACCGCGACTTCGGAGACCTCCGGGATGCGATAGACCATCTCCTCGACCTCGCGGCTCGCGACGTTCTCGCCGCCGGTCTTGATCATATCCTTGACGCGGTCGACCACGGTGATGTGGCCTTCCTCGTCGACCGTGGCGAGATCGCCGGAATGAAACCAGCCGCCGGTGAATGCCGCCGCGGTCTTGACCGGATCGTTGTAATACCCGGAGAGCAGATGCGGCGAGCGATGCACGATCTCGCCGACTTCGCCGACCTTGACATCCTCCATCGCCGTGTTGACGACGCGCGTCTCGACATTGAGCACGGGCTTGCCGGCGGAGCCTGCCTTGCGGAGCTGGTCCTCCGGCCGCAGCACGGTCGCGAGCGGCGCGATCTCGGTCTGGCCGTAGAAATTCCAGAACTTGACGGCCGGCAGCCGGCGCTGCAATTCGAGCAGTACCTCCACCGGCATGATCGAGGCGCCGTAATAGCCCTTCTGCAACGTCGACAGATCGGTCTTGTCGAAGTTCGGCGAGCGCAGCATCGCGATCCAGATCGTCGGCGGCGCGAAGAACGAGGTGATCCTGTGCGCCTGGATCAGCGCCAGGATGTTGTCGGCCGTCGGCTTGCCCGTGATCACGCCGGAGGCGCCGAGATACACCTGCGGGCCCAGGAACACATCCAGCTGCGCGCAATGATAGAGCGGCAAGGCGTGCAGGAACTTGTCGTCCACGCTCATGCCGCCATCGATGATGCAGCTGACATACTGCCACATCACGGCTTCATGGGTCAGCATCGCGCCCTTGGGCAGCGATTCCGTGCCCGAGGTGTAGACGATCTGCGCGAGATCGCGGCTATCGACCGAGGCGTCCAGGAACGACCCGTCGGGATGCAATAGATCATCGAAGGTGGTGAGGTCGGCAGGCGCCGCGGCCGGATCCTCGCCCGGCAGCCAGATCATCTTCTCGACCGCGCAATCCTTCGCGCTCGCCGCGCGTGCCGGCCCGACGAAATCGGGACCGGTCGCGAGCAGCTTGGCGCCGGAGCTCTTCAGGATGAAATTGATCTCGTCCGGATTGAGCATGAAATTGATCGGCACCAGCACCGCGCCGATCCGTGCGGCCGCGAAGCGCAGCGCCGCGAAGGCGTGCGAGTTGCGCGAGAGCACGGCGAGGCGATCGCCCTTCCCGACGCCGAGCCCGAGCAGGCCGCGGCCGAGCCGGTTGCAGATCGCATCCATCTCGGCAAAGCTCCAGCTGACATCGCCGCAGCTCACGGCGAGCTTGCTCGGCTCACGGCCTGCGGAGCGGCGCAGGAGATCGCCGATGGAATGCTCGCGCGCTTTCGAGATGGTGGCTGCGGTGTCGCCGGTCATTTCTTCCCCGTGGAATTTCGCTCGGCTCAACGCTCGCGAGCTTTCGTGTTTCGCGGAACGTAGTCGGCGCTGTCAGCGACGTCAAATTGCACGGGGCACATCAAAACTCGCGAAAACAACCCCATGCACAGTAGACGGGGGCTGCAAGATCAATGGGTTAGGTGTGGAGCCGGATTGGGTGCGGGTCGGGCAGGCTTTCAGGAGCCAAGAGGCCGAGGAATCGTGGTGACTCGCCTGTCCGGCTCGCCCAAGCGAGCCGAGGCGAATTGGCCGCGATCGTTGCCGCCATTCCGAATGGGGTCTCTCGCGATTTGCTTCGTCGGGCAAAACAGGAGCATAGTGGCATCATCGCAGGAGGTCGGGCGGGCCGGGATGTGGCGGCGCCTTTCGGCGAGCGAGTTGCGCGGTTGAGGCTCGTCAGGCCTTTTTGTTTTCTCCAACGTTGGCCGATGCACAGTTGGAGTTGGCGCGGTCCAGCACCGTCACCGTAATGCGCGCCGACCAAGCTCACGATCACGATTATCCATCAGGTCGCGGGATTGGCACTCCAACCTCAATTGCCCCGCTTGACCAGTGGGCATTCACTGTCAGCCAGCGAAGCGTAGACTTCGCCGCTTGGAATTTTCTCGAGCACGTTATAGTACTCCCAGGGTGCCTTGACCTCGGACGGATCCTTCACCTGCACAAGATAGAAGTCGTGCACGAGCTTGCCGTCGTCGCGCAACCTCGCGCCGCGTGCGTAGAAATCGTCGACGGGCGTCGAGCGCATCTTCTCCAGCACTGGATCCGTCGCATCCGTGCCTGCGGCAGCGACTGCTTTCAGATAGTGGCTGACGCCGGAATAGACCGCGGCTTGCGGTGCCGTGGGCATGGCGCTGCGAAGCTTGAAGAAGCGCTGGCCGAACGCCCTGCTCTCGTCATCCAACGCCCAGTACCATGCCGTCAGCGTGGTCAGGCCCTTGGCGGTTTTCGGGCCCATCGCATGAACATCAGTGTCGAACATCAGTTCGGCCACCGGCTTCTGGCTTCCCGTGTTCATGCCGAACTCGTTCCATTGCTTCATCAGGTTGACGAGCTGGTCGCCGGCATTGGCGAAGGCGATCGCCTTGGCGCCGGACGCCTTCGCCTGCAGGATGAAAGAGCTGTAGTCCGCGTTGCCAATCGGGTGATACACCGCGCCGAGCGACTTGCCGCCCGCCGCCGCCAGCACGCGCTGCGATTCCGACACCATGTTCTTGCCGAACGCGTAATCGGCCGCGATGAAGAACCAGGTGTCGTAGCCCTGGCTGACCAGGGTGCGGATCGGTCCCGACACCAGATTGTAGGAATCGTGCAGCCACGCCAGGCCGTTTCGCGAACATTGTTTGCCCGTCAGTTCGGTGGTCGCCACCGCCGAGTAGACCGCAATCTTGTTCTTGTCACGCGCCAGCGACTGGATCGCCAGCCCCACGGCCGAATTGGAGACGTCGGCGACCATGTCGACGCCGTCGACGTCGAACCATTTGCGGACAATGCCGACGCCGATATCGGGCTTGTTCTGGTGATCGGCGGCCAAAATCTCGACATTGATCGACGGCACCAGTTTCTGAAAGTCTTCCGCCGCCATCCTGGCTGCCGCCACGGAGCCCGATGCCGACAGGTCGGACAATGGCCCGGTCTGGTCATTGATGATGCCGATCCGGACCACGCGACCGGAGAGTTCGGCGGCGTGGGTGGGCAGAAAAGATGCGATGAAAGTCCCAACGACGAGAAGCGTAGCGATGCGGCCGTGCCAGTTCATGCGAACACCTTTCCAATAAGGGCGCTTGTACCTTTCCTCCCTGTCTCGAACAGCTTAAGCCGCCGTTGCTCTCGCCTTGAGTTTAGAAACCGCCTTCTGCACCGCGGCTGCGCGCTTTTGCAGCCAAGGTTCGGCCTCGCGGCGCATGCGGGAAATCAGCTCACGCGGCGCATTCTGCACGGTGATGTCGAACGGCGGCTGCGGCTGATATTCCAGCATCAGCTGGAGGTTTTTTGCAACGTCTTCGCCGCAGAGTTCGGCGGCAACCTGAAAACCGAAATCGATACCGGCGGTGACCCCACCGCCGGAAATGCGGTTGCGGTCGACCACGACGCGTTCGTCGACGGCGATGGCGCCAAACGCAGCAAGCTGGTCGCTCATCAGCCAATGGCAGGCTGACCTGTATCCATCGATGAGGCCCGCGGCGCCGAGGATCAGACAGCCGGCGCAAACTGAGGTGATGTAGCGCGCCGATCCACCCTTGTCGCGAACGAAGGCAATCACCTCGTCATCGTCCATGGTGGCGACTTGTCCCGGACCGCCGCCGATGCAGAACACGTCCAGATCCGGGCAGTCGGCAAAGGTCGTGGTTGGCAGCAGCGGCAGACCGACGTCGCTGACGACGGGCTCGATGCGCTTCCACAGCAGGTGCATGCGGACGTTCGGCAGACGGGCAAAAACTTCGAATGGTCCGGTGACGTCCAGTTGCGTCATCCCAGGATAGTACAGAATTCCGATTTCGATCCGCTTGCCGGACATGGAGCCCTCCTAACGTTGGATAACTCATGTTGACAGCGGAGGGCCTTTGCCGAAATGTCATAACACACGCAATTCCTGCCAAGCCTTCCCTGCTCAAGGCGCTGTCAATGGCCCGTTCCGCCCCCCGCCGCGTGGTCTTCGTCCTTTTCGACGACTGTCTGCTGCTCGACTTTGCCGGACCGCTACAGGCCTTCGAACTGGCCTGCGAAACGTCGAAAGCGGGGCGCGCGCCCTATGTCTGGCAGATCTGCTCGTTGAAAGGCGGGTCGGTCAAAACCTCGTCCGGTCTGGAGGTGATGACGACCGCCCTCGCTGACTGCGACCACAAGAACATCGACACCCTCATGGTGGGTGGCGGTCCCGGCGTCCATCGCGCCGCTGCAGAAGCCGCGCTGGTCGATTGGTTTCGCCTGGCAGCGCCGAAGGCAAGGCGCGTCTGCTCGGTCTGCACGGGCACATTCATCCTCGCCGCAGCCGGGCTGCTGCGCGGGCGGCGCGCGGTCACCCATTGGGGTTCCTGTGACCTGCTGCGCGTAAAACATCCCGACGTTTCGGTTCAGGTCGACCCGGTCTTCGTGCATGACGGCGGCATCTGGACATCGGCAGGCGTGACGGCCGGCATCGATCTGGCGCTCACGCTGCTGGAAGATGATCTCGGCCATCGCGAGGCCATGCGCATCGCGCGGCGCCTCGTCGTTTTCCTCAAGCGGCCCGGCGGGCAGGCGCAATTCAGCGTGCCGCTGTCAATGCAGGCCTCGGAAGATCGGGCTCTCGAAAAAATTTCGAGCTGGATGCAAGAAAATCTCGGCCGCGATTTGCGTGTCGAAAGTCTCGCCGAACGAGCGGGCATGAGCCCGCGCACCTTCGCGCGCGTGTTTCGCCAGAAGACCGGCCGCACGCCCGCCAAGGCGGTCGAAGAGCTTCGCGTCGAGGCTGCCCGGCGCGCGCTGGAAGTGTCCGCCTCCCCTATCAAGGAAATCGCCGCGCGCGCAGGCTTTCAGAGCGAGGAGCATCTACGCCGCGCGTTCCGCCGCCGCCTGAACGTGCTGCCGCATGACTACCGGGTTCGATTCCATCAAGGGTAGAGACAACAAGCGACGGGCGGGGTGGCTCGACCTTTTGACGCCATGGGCGCCCAACGGGACAATAAGCTACCCCTCCAAAATCGCGACCGCTCGCGTCCAGCCTGCCGAGGCTCGCTCGATCTTGACGGGGAAGCATGACACCTTGAAGCCGGTTGGCGGCAGCAGTTCGAGATTGTGCAGCTTCTCGAGATGGCAATAGCCGATATGGCGTCCGGCCTTGTGGCCTTCCCAGATCAGGCTGGCGTCTTTCGTCTCGGCATATTTCTTCGCGGTGTGAACGAACGGCGCGTCCCAGCTCCAGCCGTCGGTGCCGGTCAGGCGCACGCCGCGCTCGAGCAGGTACATGGTTGCTTCGTAGCCCATGCCGCAGCCCGAGGTGACGTAGTCCTGCCGGCCATATTTGGCGCCGGCGCTGGTGTTGACCACGACGATCTCGAGCGGCCTCAGCTCGTGGCCGATGCGCTTGAGCTCGGCCTCGACGTCTTTGGCCGTCGCGACATAGCCGTCCGGCAAGTGCCGGAAGTCGAGCTTCACGCCGGGCTGGAAGCACCATTCCAACGGCACCTCGTCGATGGTCCAGGACCGCTCGCCGCGATTCATGGTCGGGTGAAAATGCCAGGGCGCATCGAGATGCGTGCCGTTGTGGGTGGAGAGACTGACCTGCTCCACCGCCCAGCCCTGGCCATCAGGCAGATCCTCGGCCTTCAGTCCATCGAAGAACTGCAGCATGCGCGGCAGGCCCTGCTGATGATTGATGTACTGGATCGTCGGATGATTGCCAGGCGGGTCGGCCGGCACGTCGTTCTGGAGGGGGACAGAGATGTCGATCAGCTTGCTCGTCATGGCGCTTCCTCGTTGATTGTTCTCGTTGGCGGCAGTCAGGCGTCGCTTCAAGCGCGCCTTCAGACGCCCCCTTCAGGTTTCTTGCCGCTCGACGCGATTCTTCAAAATGCCGATCTTCTCGACCTCGAGCTCGATCGTATCGCCATGCTCCAGAAACCAGCCGAGCTCGAGGCCGCAGCCATTGCCGACCGTACCGGAGCCGATGAATTCACCGGGCATCAGCGTCTCGTCCTGGCTGACGTGGGCGATGATCTCCTCGAACGAAAACAGCATGCCCTCGCTCACGCCTTTCGAGCGGGTCTCGCCGTTGACGCGCGCTTCCATCTTCAAATGATAGGGATCGCCGATCTCATCGGGCGTCACGATCCAGGGCCCCATCACGTTGCCGCCGTCGAAGCTCTTGCCCTTGGCAGGGCCGAGCCGTCCCTCCATCTCGATGCGCTGGGCGTCGCGCGCGGAGAAATCATTGAAGATGGTGTAGCCGAAGATGTGATCCTTGGCTTTCGCGGCGGAAATGTTCGCGCCCTTGTTCTTGGTGATGATCCCGAATTCGAGCTCGTAGTCCATCACCTTGCTGTAGCGCGGCCATTTCACTGTGGTGTTGGTGCCGCGGACGCTGAAGCGGTTGGTGATGTAGAAGATCGGCTGCTTGCGATAGACCTCGGGCAATTCGCCGAGCGGCTCGGCGTCGATGCGCGCCAATTCCGCCATGTCGCCCTTGGCACGCGCGGCGAGCTTTTGCTGCCCGCGCGGCGCCTGCAGGATGTGCAGGGGGAACGACATGCCGTCGCGCATTTGCCGGGGCACCGGCACCGGCGCGAGGATGTCGACGGTGGTGACCGCCGCCGACAGCGTCGCGTCCTTTCCGTGCTTGTCGAGCAGCGCCCGGGCCCGATCGAGCGCGCGGGGCCCGGCGTCGATCAGCGCCAGCATCGAGCCGAAGGCCGGATCGGCTCCGCCGTCCCGTGCGGCCGCGGCGGCGAGGTCAAGCACCTGGCTGTCATTGCTATGGACGGCTCCGATCTTCTCCTGGCCGGCCGATCTGAACGTTGCGAGCTTCACCTTGGGCACCCCTTGTCATCGTTTCAAATATATGATCAGATAAAATATCGATAAACAAGACTGAAAAATACAAAACGGGGAGAGCGCAGTGAGGCGAACGAGCAGAACGATGTTGGCGGGCCTCGTGCTCGGGATGTCTGCTGGCCTGACGGCACCCGCGCTGGGCCAAGCTAAGATCCAGATTGGCTGCACCGCGACCTCCGACTGCGCCTCGGCCATGGTCGCGGTCGACGAAGGCATCTTCAAAAAGCACGGGCTGCAAGTCGAGATGACGCCGATCGCGATCAACTCCAACATCCCGGCGGCGATCCTGTCGAATTCGATTCAGGTCGGCGGCCCCACCTCCACCGTCTTCTTGCAAGCCGTGGACGGCGGCCTCGACCTCGTCGCGATCGCCGGCGCCTCGGTCATGAACCCGACCTCCAACACCGCGATCGCGGCCTTCGTCCGCAACGGCATCACCATCAAGGATCCCAAGGATTTCATCGGCAAGAAGGTCGGCGCGCCCGGCCTGAACGCCTTCCTGCACGTGCTCTTCGTGAAATGGCTGGTCGAGAAAGGTGTCGATCCCCGAAGCGTCAATTTCGTCGAAGTCACCTTCCCGACCATGGCCGACATCATCAAATCAGGCGGCGTCGATGCGGTGCTCACGGCCGAACCGTTCGTCACGCGCATGAGCAATGCGGGGCTCGGCTCGGTTGGCGCGCGGTACGGCGCCGAGCTCGGCCGCACCGATCCGATCATCTTCTATGCCGCATCGCGCGACTGGGCGGAGAAGAATGTGGCCACCGTGAAGAAGTTTCGCGAGGCCGTCGCGGAGGCCGCCGCGATCGTCAACAGCGACCGCGAGAAGGCCTCGGCCTCGATCGCCAAGTTCACCAAGCAGCCGCTCGATCTCGTCAAGGCGACGCCGCCGAACCAGTCCGAGCCGAACCTCAAGCCGCAAAACCTCAGCTGGTGGATTGAGGTGATGTCGTCGCAGAAGATGCTGCAATCGAAGCTCGACACCGCGAAACTGGTGCTGAACTAAGGGATATCGACGATGCCAGCTCCCGAGCGCACTCTCGAACGCCTGCCGACGGAAGCCGGCACCTTGAGCGAGCGTGCCGCAAACCTCATCGAGCAGGACATCCTGGCGGGAGATCTCGCACCGGGATCGCGGCTGGGCATCCTCGACCTCGTGCAACGTTACGATATCGGCGCCACGCCCCTGCGCGAAGGCCTTTCGCGGTTGATGTCGCGCGGCCTCATCGTCGGCATCGGCCAGCGCGGCTTCCGCGTCGCCGAGGTCAGCCGCGAGGATCTCGCCGACATCACCTGCATGCGGACGGCGGTCGAGATCGAGGCGGTCAAGCTCGCCATCCTCCACGGCGATGCTGCCTGGGAGGCCGGCATCATCAGCGCGCTGCATCAGATGCGCCGACACATCGAGCGCACCGGCGACGAATTCCGCGAGGGCGCGGTGGAGTTCGACCGGCTGCACAAGGGCTTCCACACCGCGCTGCTCGCCGCCTGCGGCTCGCGGCGCATGCTGGCCGCCCACTCCGACCTCTACGACCAGGCCTACCGCTACCGCCGCGTGATGATGGGCGCCATCGACAGCGGCGAGAGATTCATCCGCAGTCACCAGATGCTCGCCGACCTCGTGCTCGCCCGCGACGTGGCCGCCGCGCAAAAAATGCTGGCGGCGCATCTGCACTCGACCATCGATTTCGTCTATCCGCAGGTGAGCGGGGAACAATCATGAGCGTCGTTGCAAGACTCATTGAGGCGCGCGCCGCGCGGCGGCAGAAACCGCGGATCGCGTTCAATGCCGCGACGCTGCGGCTCGGCGGCAAGACCATCATCGAGAATCTCGACCTTCAGGTGCGGCCGGGCGAATTCCTCTGCATCGTCGGCGCCTCCGGCTGCGGCAAGACCACGGCGCTGCGGCTCGCCGCGGGCCTCTACCGCCCCACCAGCGGCGCGGTAACGTTTGAGGCCGAGCCGATCACCGAGCCGCGGCGTGAGGTCGCGATCGTGTTCCAGGATTACGGCAAGGCGCTGTTGCCGTGGCGGACCGCGGCCGGAAACATCTCGCTGGCGCTGGAAGCATCGCGCGTGCCGGCGCGCGAACGCGGCGCACGCATCGAGGCGCTGCTGCGGAAGGTCGGACTGCCCGGTCATGCCGACAAATATCCGACCGAGATGTCAGGGGGCATGCAGCAGCGCCTGCAGATTGCGCGCTGCCTTGCGCAGGAGCCGACCACCCTGCTGATGGACGAGCCGTTCGGCGCGCTGGATGCGATGACGCGGCAGGGCTTGCAGGACGAGGTCCTGTCGCTGACGCAGGCGAGCGAGACCACCGTGATCTTCGTGACCCACGATCTCGACGAGGCGATCTATCTCGGCGACCGCGTCATCGGCCTCTTGCCGCATCCGGGCCGGATCGGGATCGAGCTCGACGTCGACCTGCCGCGTCCGCGCGACCAGCTCGCCACCCGCGAGCATCCGGAATTCCTGCGGCTGCGCCGGCAATTGTTCGACTTCATCAAGGCGACCGAGCATTGAGCCTCGATCGCACCAAGCCCTTGCTGCTGCCGCTGGCGCTGGTGCTGGCGTTTGAGCTCTGGGCGCGCCTCACCCATCTGCAAAGCGACAGCCTGGCGCCGCCGAGCGCAATCCTCGCGGCGCTGGCCACGGCGCTCGCCGATCTCTCGATCCCGATCGCGACCCGCGACACGCTGTTCGCTGCCTTCGCGGGTCTTTCCATCGGCAGCGCCATCGGGCTTGCGCTCGGCATCGCCTTCGGCATTTCGCGTCCGCTTGACCGGCTGATGGAGGTGACGGTCGAGGCGATCCGCCCGATTCCCTCGATCGCGCTGCTGCCGATTGCGCTGATCGCGCTCGGCTTCGGCTACCGGATGGAGATCGTGATCGTGGCGTTCGCCTGCGTCTGGCCGATGCTGATCATGACCCGGAGCGCGGTGCGCAGCATCGAGCCGCGATTGATGGAAGTGTCGCGGGCCTTGCGTCTGAGTGCGCCGCAACGGATCGCGAAGATCGTGATCCCGGCCGCACTGCCGCGGATCTTCGTCGCCTTCCGCCTGTCGGCCGGCATCGCCCTGATCGTCGCAGTCACCGTCGAGATCGCCATCAACCCGATCGGCTTGGGTGCCGGCATCATGCTGGCGCAGCAGGCGCTGCGCGCCGACCTGATGCTCGCCTATCTCGTCTGGATCGGCGCGATCGGCTACGCGCTGAACATGCTGTTGATCGCCGCCCAGCGCCGTCTGTTCGGCCGCGCCGCGCTCGCCGGAGACCATCCATGAAGCGCACCGCGATCCTCTGGCGTTTGGCAAGCGCCCTCGTCGCAGCCGGCTTCATCGCGGCGTGGCAACTCGTCGCCAATCTGAAGCTAGTGTCGCCGGTGTTCCTGCCCGGTCCGGACCGCGCCTGGGCCGCTTTGGTGCGCGGCTTTTCCAGCGGCGATCTCGCGGCCAAGCTCGTCGGCACGCTGGAGCACATGGCCTATGGCTGGTTCGCCGCCTCGATCGCCGGCATTGCGCTTGGCGCGCTGATCGGTTCGTCCCGGATGATGCGCGCCTATGTCGCGCCGTCGCTGGAATTCTTAAGGCCCCTGCCGGTCTCGGCGATCATCCCGGTCGCAATCGCGATGCTCGGGCTGACGCAAGGCATGGCGCTGTTCGTGATCGCCTTCGGCGCGATCTGGCCGATCATGCTCGCCACCGTTCACGGCTTTGCCGCAGTCGAGCCGCGGCTCTATGAGGTCGCCCGCTCGCTGCAGATGTCGCGCACCGCAATCATCGCCAAGATCGCCCTGCCCTCGGCATTGCCGGATATCCTCGCGGGCATGCGGCTCAGCCTGACCGTCGCGCTGATCCTCTCGGTGGTCTGCGAGATCCTGGCCGGCCTCGACGGCCTTGGTCACTGGGTGCTGCTCTCGGCACGCGCGTTCCGGTCCGCCGACCTCTTCGCCGGCGTCATCCTGCTCGGCGCGACCGGATATTTGACGTCGATTGCGATGTCACTGGTCGAGCAGCGGCTACTCGCCTGGCAGACCGCGGCGAGGTAGCGCGGCGATCCCATGCCAAACAAAAACGGCCCGCTTCGCGCGGGCCGTTGTCGTCTCGGATCCGGTCAATCCGAATTTGGTTGCGGGGATAGGATTTGAACCTATGACCTTCAGGTTATGAGCCTGACGAGCTACCGGGCTGCTCCACCCCGCGTTAAAGCTTTGCGTGCCTTCGGTTAAATCCTGGGGACGGTCGGTTGAGGCCGGCGCTGGTCGCGCTGGCTTTCCACTTCCGTCCCAAAGGCTTCCTTGGAAGGCGACCCGAGGGGCAATGCCCGTCGGGTGCGGGGGGTATGTATCAAGGCGGGCTGCCTTTGGAAAGGGCTGCGGGAACGTTTTTTTCGACTTTATGACAGGGGAATCGACGAGTTTCCGCGCCGTTCCGCGCGCTCTTGCCAGAAGTTCCACAAACGGCCAGCCTGCGGCAACAAGATTAAGGCCGAAAACGCCGGGGTGCCGTTCCGGGAGGCGAAGCGAACCTCGAGATTCCGGGTTCGCGCTTCGCGCGCCCCAGAATGACGGTAAACGGGGGGGAAACAACATTGACCGACACATTCGATTTCGTCGTCGTGGGCGCGGGCTCGGGCGGCTGCACCGTTGCGGGGCGGCTGTCGGAGGATGCGGGCACATCCGTCGCGCTGCTCGATGCAGGGGGACGCAACGACACCTGGCGGATCACGACGCCATTCGGGCTCGCGTTGCCCTATGCCGCGGCCAACTGGGCCTTCGATACGGTGCCGCAGAAGGGCTTGAACGGCCGCATCGGCTATCAGCCGCGCGGCAAGGGCCTCGGCGGGTCCTCGGCGATCAACGCCATGGTCTATATCCGCGGCCACAAATGGGATTACGACCATTGGGCCGCGCTCGGCAATGCCGGCTGGTCGTATGCGGACGTGCTGCCCTATTTCAAACGTTCGGAAGACAACGCCGATTTCGACGGCGAATATCACGGCAAGGGCGGCCCGCTGCATGTCAACCGGCTGCGCTCGGACAATCCGATCCATGACGTCTTCCATCAGGCCGCGCGCGAGGCGCAGTTCCGCATCCGCGAGGACTTCAATGCCGAGGACCATGAAGGGCTCGGCAGCTACCAGGTGACCCAGCGGGGCGGCGAGCGCTGGAGCGCGGCGCGGGCTTATGTGGCTCCTCATCTCGGCAAGCGGCCGAATCTGCGGGTCGAGACGGGAGCGCAGGCAACGAAGATCCTGTTCGAAGCAGGGCGCGCCGTCGGCATCGAATATGTGCAGGGCGGGCAGACAAGGCAGCTGCGCGCCCGCCGCGAGGTGATCCTCGCCGCCGGCGCCTTCCAGTCGCCGCAGCTATTGATGCTGTCGGGCATTGGCGATGGTGATGCGCTTGCTGCCCACGGCATCGACGTCGTGCATCACCTGCCGGGCGTCGGGCGCAATCTGCAGGACCATCCGGACTTCGTGTTCGTCTACGCCTCCGACTATCCGCACTTCGTTCACGCCTCGATCAGTCGGTTGCCATCCCTGCTGCGCGGTATCCAGCGATATCGCCGCGAGCGGCGCGGCGTGATGACCACCAATTTCGCCGAATGCGGCGGCTTCCTGAAAACCCGGCCTGATCTCGACGTGCCTGATATCCAGCTCCACTTCGTCATCGCGATGCTCGACGATCACGGCCGCAAGAAGCACAAGGAGGCGGGCTTCTCATGCCATTTCTGTCTGCTCAGGC
This sequence comes from Bradyrhizobium sp. IC4060, assembly GCF_020193715.1. Classification (NCBI taxonomy): domain Bacteria; kingdom Pseudomonadati; phylum Pseudomonadota; class Alphaproteobacteria; order Hyphomicrobiales; family Nitrobacteraceae; genus Bradyrhizobium; species Bradyrhizobium sp. IC4060. Next base: position 825,840 of record NZ_JADYVJ010000003.1, read on the forward strand.
CGAAGAGCCGCGGCAGTATTGGGCTGAAGAGCGCCGATCCGCTCGCAGCGCCGATGATCGACCCGAACTTCTTGGGCGAGGCGGAGGATCTCGAGGCGATGGTCGCCGGCTTCAAGACGACGCGGCGACTGATGGAGACGCCTGCGATGCGGGCGCTACAGAAGAAGGACATGTTCACATCCGACGTGAAGACGGACGAGGACATCCGCGCCATTCTGCGCGCGCGTGTCGACACCGTCTATCACCCCGTCGGCACCTGTAAGATGGGCACCGACGCGATGGCCGTGGTCGATCCGGCGTTGAAGGTGCATGGCATCGGAGGATTGCGCGTCGTCGACGCCTCGATCATGCCGACGCTGGTCGGCGGCAACACCAATGCGCCGACCATCATGATCGGCGAGAAGGCGGCGGATATGATCCGTGGAGAGATGCGCTAAGTCGTTTTCCGTCATTGCGAGCGCAGCGAAGCAATCCAGAGTCTTTCCGCGGTGGGATTCTGGATTGCTTCGCTACGCTCGCAATGACGACGCGGATAGAGCGACGCGTGTACTCGCCGTCTCGAATCGCGGAGGCTCGCCCTCGCCCGGAATTTGCTTTCGCAAATTCCGGCCTCTCCGCACGCGGGAAGAGGCGAAGACACGTTCAACTCAGCAAGAACCCGCCGTCCACGGTCACGACGCTGCCCGTCATGTAGCGCGACGCATTCGACGCCAGCAGCAGAATCGCGCCGTCGAGATCGGACTCGGCGCCGACGCGGCGTTGCGGGATGCGCTTGGCGAGGCGCTCGCCTGCCGGCGTCGACCAGAAGGCGTGGTTCATCTCGGTATCGATATAGCCGGGCGCAAGCGCGTTGATGCGGATGTTCTGGCCAGCGAGCTCGAGCGCCATCGCTTTCGTCGCCTGGATGATGCCGGCCTTGGAGATCGCGTAAGGCGAGAGCGCCTTCAAGACGCCAGTGCCGAGCACGGAGGCGATGTTGACGATGTTGCCCGGCTGCTTGCGCGCGATCATGCGCCGCGCCACTTCGGTTGCGAGGAAATAGGCGCCTTTGAGATTGGCACCAATGACGGCGTCCCAATCCGCCTCGGTCTGCTCGGTCGCGAGCTTCTCGATGGCGATGCCGGCATTGTTGATCAGCACGGTGACGGGGCCGAGCGCGGCCTCAGCGGCATCGACCGCCTTGGCGATCGAGGCAGTGTCGGTGACGTCGAGCGCGACCGCCGCGGCGCGGCCGCCCTTGCCGCGGATCTCCTCTTCCAGGCCCTTCAATTTGTCGGTCTGCCGCGCAGCGAGCGCCACGGCCGCACCATGCGCCGCCAGCACCCGGGCAAATTGCCGGCCGAGCCCCTGGCTCGCACCCGTGACGAGGATGGTTTCTTTACTGACGTCGAATAGGTCTGACATGACGCGTTCCTTGGACGGTTCCTTTAAGCTTTGGAGCCACCAATACAGACGATTTTAGCGATCTGAAACCGGAATGATCGGCTCGGCGTTCATTCGTTCCGTCGAGGCAGGGCTTTCGCGCATGAACAGTTTCGATCTCGCCGTCTATGCCGCGCTGGCAGTCGCGGTCGGCTTGGGGTTCAGGACCGGGCTGCTACGCAGCGCCATGACCATCCTCGCCTATCTGCTCGCCGCCCCGATTGCGGTGGCGCTGATGCCGCTGATCGCACCGCAGATCGCCGGCAATCCGAACTCGCCGCTGCTGCAGAACTGGATCTGGTTCTTCGCCATCTTCGTGGTCGTCGGCATGCTGTTCGGCCATATCGGCCGCATCGCGCTGAACGACACGATCGGCGAGGCCGGCATCGGCGACCGGCTCGGCGGCGCGGCGCTCGGCGCCGTCAGGGTCGGCCTCGTCGCCACTACTTTGGTGCTGGTGTTTGATCAGATCGTGCCGACGAACCGCCAGCCGCCCTTCCTCGCCGGCTCGCATCTGCGGCCGCTGTTCTCGACCGCGGGCCAGATGGGCTTCAAGTCGCTGCCGCCGGAGGCTGCCGCCGCAATCGACCGCCTCAAGCAGGAGCGGCGGATCTAGTCCAGATCATGCCCGCGCATTTGCATCGCCGCAGCGCACGCCATGCATTTTGGTGCGGGCCGATCCCTTATCAGCGGCATCACAGTTGGCTAATGTAGCCGCCGTCCAAAACCTGCCTGACATTTACGGGAGTGAAACAGTGGATCTTGGGATCAAAGGTCGCCGCGCCATCGTCTGTGCATCCAGCAAGGGCCTCGGGCGCGCCTGCGCCTTCTCGCTGGCGGAGGCCGGCGTTGACGTCACGCTGACCGCGCGCGGCGCTGATGCGCTGAAGAAGACCGCCGACGAGATCCGCAAGGCCTATCCCGACGTGACGGTCACCGAGATCGTCGGCGACATCACGACGCCGGCGGGCCGCGAGGCGGTGCTGAAGGCCTGCCCCGAGCCCGACATCCTGATCAACAATGCCGGCGGCCCGCCGCCCGGCGATTTCCGCAACTGGACCCGCGACGACTGGATCAAGGCGATCGACGCCAACATGCTGACCCCGATCGAGCTGATCAAGGCGACCGTGGACGGCATGATGGCGCGCAAGTTCGGCCGCATCGTCAACATCACTTCGGCCGCGGTGAAGGCGCCGATCGACATTCTCGGCCTCTCCAATGGCGCGCGCGCCGGCCTCACCGGCTTCATCGCCGGCCTGTCGCGCAAGACGGTGATCAACAACGTCACCATCAACGGCTTGCTGCCGGGCCCGTTCGAGACCGATCGCCTGACCAGCACCGCGAAGGGCGAAGCCGACAAGCGCGGTGTCACACCGCAGCAGATCCTGGCCGAGCGCGCCAAGCTCAACCCCGCGGGGCGCTTCGGTCAGCCCGACGAATTCGGCTATGCCTGCGCCTTCCTGTGCGGCGCCAAGGCCGGCTTCATCACCGGACAGAACATTCTGCTGGATGGTGGCGCGTTCCCGGGGACGCTGTAGTCGCGTTTGCAGATGTACTCCCTCGCCCCGTTCTTACGGGGGAGAGGGTTGGGGTGAGGGGCTCTCTCCGCAAGCACGGTGACAGTCGGACTCGCGGAGACTCCCCCTCACCCGGCGCTTCGCGCCCACCTCTCCCCGCAAGCGGGGCGAGGTAAAATCATCACCGCTGCTTGGTCGGCTCGTCCTCATCCTGCTGGCTCGGAGCGGAGGAATCGGCGGTGGTGCGCTCATCGGTCCAGTCGATGCCGAATTCGTCGAGCCCGTTCGCGAGCAGATCGCCCAGCATGGGCTCGCCGAGCAGATAGTGCACCGTTTCGCGGCGTGGGCTGCCATATTCACGGCGCGCCTCCGACGCGCGGGCGCGCAGATCGTCCCAGTCATCGATCGTGCCATCGCCGCGTCCGAGCCAGGTCAGCGCGACGAGATCGAGCTGCTCGTCCTCGTTCAGGGCGATCATGAAGCTTCCGAGCTCCTGGACGACAGGATCGGAGCCATCGTCGTCGAGGACGTCCATCATATCGTCGTCGGCCGCGTTCGAGCCGGAGTCCGGATCAGAAGCCCCCTCCTTGACGTCGAATTCGCGCGCCTTCTCGATGATAAAGGCGACCTTTTCCGCGGAAATCGCAAGCTCTGGCATGGCGTCCTCTTCGGCTAGCATCCAGTTCCCCGCGATAACGCCACATCACCTCAGATGATCCATTGCGCCCGATGGCAGAAAACGTGCATGTTCCAGCGCAAGAGCAAGAAAATGGGAGGCGGCGGATGCAGTGGAAGGTCGGCAAGGTCAGGATCACGAAATTCGTCGAAATGGAGACGGTCGGCTCGACCCGCTTCATCCTGCCGGCAGCCACCCATAACGAGATCCAGAAGCTGCCCTGGCTGATCCCGCATTTCGCCACCGACGAAGGCCGGCTGAAAATGTCGATCCACTCGCTGGTGGTGGAGACGCCGACGCGCCGGATCGTGGTGGACACCGGCCTTGGCAACGACAAGCAGGGCCGCGGCGTCCCCACCTGGAACAACCGCAGCACACCCTTTCTGGAGACCATGACAGCAGCGGGGTTTCCGCCTGAGAGCATCGACACCGTGCTGTGCACGCATCTTCACGTCGACCACGTCGGCTGGAATACGCGGCTGGTTGACGGCCGATGGGTGCCGACCTTCCCGAAGGCGCGCTATGTTTTCGGCAGGACCGAATATGATCATTGGCGTGATTACACGGCCGAGCCGGACAAGGTCGCGGTGTTCAACGACTCCGTGAAGCCAGTGGTCGATGCCGGCCAGGCCGATCTGGTTCCGAGTGACCATCGGCTTTGCGAGGAGATCGAAATGATCCCAACTCCCGGTCACAGCCCGGGGCACATGAGCGTCCTGATCGAGTCCGACGGCGAGCAGGCGCTTCTGACCGGCGACGTTGCCCATCATCCCTGCCAGATGGCCCATCTCGACTGGTGCTCGACTGTGGATACTGATCCCGCGCGTTCGGCGGCAAGCCGGCATGCGGTGTTCTCGCGCTTTGCCGACACACCCACACTGGTGATCGGCGGTCATTATTCCGCCGGACATATCAAGCGAGACGGCGACGCATTCAGGTTCGTGGCGCTGGGGTGATGCCCGTTTTGGGCGGTTGAATTTCCCGCCGCCCTGTTCCATGAAGCAGTTAACCGATCGGTCCATTCCCAGGGAGAAACGAGAATGAAGCTTGTTCGTTATGGCGAGAAGGGTGCGGAAAAGCCCGGCCTGATCGACAGATCCGGCCAGTTGCGCGACCTGTCGGCGCATCTGAAGGACCTCACCGGCGAGGCCTATTCGCCTGAATCCCTGAAGAAGCTGGCCGCGCTCGATCCCGCCTCGCTGCCCGCCGTCTCCGGCAAGCCCCGGTTCGGCGCCCCCGTCACCAGTATCTCGAAATTCGTCGCGATCGGCCTCAACTATTCCGACCATGCCAAGGAGACCGGCGCCGAGATCCCGAGCGAGCCGATCATCTTCATGAAGGCCAATACCTCGCTGTCGGGCCCGAATGATCCCGTCGAGAAGCCGCGCGGCTCGACCAAGCTCGACTGGGAGGTCGAGATCGCCGCCATCATCGGCACCCGCGCCAAGTACGTCTCGGAAGCCGACGCGCTGAATCACGTCGCCGGCTATTGCGTCTGCAACGACGTCTCCGAGCGCGCCTTCCAGATCGAGCGCCTGGGCCAATGGACCAAGGGCAAGTCGCACGACACGTTCGGCCCGCTCGGGCCGTGGCTCGCCACCAAGGACGAGATCAAGGACGTGCAGAACCTGTCGATGTGGCTCGACGTCAACGGCCAGCGCCGACAGACCGGCTCGACCAAGACCATGATCTTCTCAATGGCGAAGTGCATCTCCTACGTCTCGCAGTTCATGACGCTCCTGCCCGGCGACGTCATCACCACGGGCACCCCGCCCGGCGTTGGCCTCGGCATGAAGCCGCCGACGTTCCTCAATGTCGGCGACGTCGTCACGCTCGGCATCGAGGGCCTCGGCGAGCAGCGCCAGGAGATCGTGGCGGCGTAAGCCTCCGCCCTCTCGCCGTCATTGCGAGCGAAGCGAAGCAATCCAGAATCCCTCCGCGGCAACACTCTGGATTGCTTCGTCGCTTCGCTCCTCGCAATGACGAAACAAAACGTTCATTTGTGGGATACTCTCCATGAAGCTCACCTTCTCCCCCGCCTCGCCCTTTGCCCGCAAGGTGCGCATCGCTGCGATCGAGCTCGGGCTGATCGACAAGATCGAGCTCGTGCCCGCGAGCGTCACGCCGGGCACCGCCAACGAGGATTATTCGAAGATCACGCCGCTGAAGAAGCTGCCGGTGCTGATCACCAATGACGGCGACGTGATCCTGGATTCCTATGTCATCGTCGAATATCTCAACGAGATCGCCGGCGGCAGCCTGATCCCGGATTACGGCCCGCGGCGCTGGAAAGCCAAGACCAATCACTCGCTGATCAACGGCATGCTCGATTCCATGCTGCTGTGCCGCTACGAGAAGATGGTGCGGCCGCAGGGCCTGCAATGGCAGGCTTGGTCGGACGACCACTGGAACAGGGCCTGGACCGGCATGGCGCGCTTCGAGAACATGCCTGACGTGCTGAACGGCCCGTTCGACATCCCGCAGATCGGCCTCGTTTGCGTGCTCGGCTATGCCGACTTCCGCTTCGCCGATTGCGGCTGGCGCAAGGCCTATCCGAAGCTCGACGCCTTCCACCAGAAGATGCTGGAGCGGCCCTCGGTGAAGATCTCGGTGCCGCCACCTGCATAGAGTTCAGGAGTTCTCATGAGCCTCAGATTCTCGGTCGGCGATCTCACCATCCATCGCGTCATCGAGCAGGAGACCTCGTTCGTCCCGGCGCTTGAGATGCTGCCGGGGCTGACGGCCGAGGTGCTGGCCGAGAACCGGGCGTGGATGCGCGAGGCGAAGGCGCTGGACGAAGAGGACGTGCTGCTGCTGTGCTTCCAATCCTACGTGGTGAAGACGCCGCACCACACCATCCTGGTCGACAGCTGCATCGGCAACGACAAGCCGCGGCCGCGGCCGAAATGGAACATGAAGACCGACGACACCTATTTGCGCGGCCTCGGCGCCGCGGGGTTTTCGGTCGACGACATCGACTTCGTGATGTGCACGCATCTGCATGTCGACCATGTCGGCTGGAATACGCGGTTGGAGAACGGCCGCTGGGTGCCGACCTTCCCCAAGGCGCGCTATTTGTTCGCCAAGCAGGAATTCGATCACTGGTCCGCGCAGAACGAGAAGACGGAGATCCCGCCCTTCGTCGACAGCGTGTTGCCGGTGGTCGAGGCCAACAGGCACGAGCTCGTCGGCAACGACCACGAGATCGGCGACCACGTCCGCATCCTGCCGACACCTGGCCATACGCCGGGCCATATCGCCATCACGATGGGCCGCGGCAAGGACGATGCGGTGTTCTCGGGCGATCTCATCCACTCACCGCTGCAGACGCTCTATCCGGAGCTGTCGATCAAGTTCGACGTCGATCCGGCCGAAGCCGCGAAAACGCGCCGCAGCTTCCTGGAACGCTATTGCGACACCGACACGCTGTGCTGCACCGCGCATTTCCCCTCGCCGTCGGTCGGGAAGATCAGGCGCAAGGGCAACGCGTTCGAATGTGTGGCGGTTTAGTCTGGCTGTCGTAGGGTGGGTTAGCTCTGCGGCTACGCGAAGCGCAGACGCCGAGCGTAACCCACCACTTCTGCCTCCATAAAGAGGTGGGTTACGCCGCGCGGCTTGCGCTTCGCGCAATCCCCGGGGCTAACCCACCCTACGATACTGCCCGTGTGGAGAATACCATGACCGCGCTCCCCGACATCCCCCTGCCCGCCGGCATCCGCTCGCGTCACGTCGAGGGCATCAACGGCTTGCGGATGCATGTGCTGGAGGCCGGATTCGAGACCAAAGGACGGCCTTGCATCCTGCTGCTGCACGGCTTTCCCGAGCTCGCCTTCTCCTGGCGCAAGGTGATGCCGGCGCTCAGCGCGGCCGGCTACCACGTGATCGCACCGGACCAGCGCGGCTACGGGCGCACTACGGGCTGGAGCGCGGACTACGACGGCCCTCTCGCGCCGTTCTCGCTGTTCAATCTCGTGCGCGATGCGCTCGCCCTGGTGTCGGCGTTCGGCTACAGGCAGGTCGACGTGGTCGGGCATGATTTCGGCAGCCCGGTCGCGGCCTGGTGCGCCTTGATCCGGCCCGACGTGTTTCGTTCGGTGACGATGATGAGCGCGCCGTTCGGCGGACCGCCGCCGCTGCCGTTCGGCACGGTCGACAATCCGGCGAAGCCCGCGGTGGAGGACCCCGTGCATCGCGAGCTCGCCGCGCTGCCGCGGCCACGCAAGCACTATCAATGGTATTATTCGACACGGGAAGCCAATGCCGACATGCAGCAGGCACCGCAGGGCGTGCATGATTTCCTGCGCGCCTATTATCATCACAAGAGCGCGGACTGGACCGACAACAAGCCCTATCCGCTGCAAGCATGGTCGGCGCAGGAGCTGGCGAAGCTGCCGACCTATTACGTGATGGACTTGCATGAGACCATGGCCGAGACGGTCGCGAAGGAGATGCCCTCGCCGGCCGCGATCGCCGCGAACCAATGGCTGCCGGATAGCGACCTTGCCTATTACAGCGCCGAATACAGCCGCACCGGATTTCAGGGCGGGCTGCAATGGTACCGCTACGGCACGTCGGGCATGCTCAACAACGAGATGCAATTGTTTGCCGGCCGCAGCATCGACGTGCCCTCCTGCTTCATTTCGGGCAAGCAGGATTGGGGCACCTATCAACGGCCCGGCGTATTCGAGACGATGCAGCGCAGCGCGTGCACGAAGATGCTCGGTTGCCATCTCGTCGACGGCGCCGGCCATTGGGTCCAGCAGGAGCAGCCGGCCGCGGTGAGCAGGTTGTTGCTCGACTTCCTCGCCAAGGCGGGCGCGGCCTGATCTGGACGGGGGAACCACGGCTGGGGGCAGCGTAGCTCGTATCACATTCGCTGTTTACGGCTAGCAGCACATCAATCTCCATCAAACAGCCATTGCGAGATTCGGCCAGACTGCGCATCATCATCCAAGAGCGGGAGAAGCGCCGTGGCCGGATCGGAATGGAGTTTCAAGAGTGCGGTCGAACTGTCGGCCGCGTTGCGTGCGAAGAAGGTCTCGGCGGTCGAGCTCACGCAGGATGCGATTGCGCGGATCGAACGGCACGACGGCAGGATCAACGCGGTGTGCGTGCGCGATTTCGATCGCGCGCTCGTTGCGGCGCGCGAGGCGGATGCGGCGCTGGCGCGCGGCGAGCACAAGCCGCTGCTCGGCCTGCCCACGACGATCAAGGAATCCTTCAACATCGCAGGCCTGCCGACGACCTGGGGATTCGTGCCGCAGAAGGGCTTCAAGCCCGTGGAAGACGCGCTGGCGGTGACCCGCATCAAGCAGGCCGGCGGCGTGATCCTCGGCAAGACCAACGTGCCGGTCGGCCTCGGCGACTGGCAGAGCTACAACGACATCTACGGCACCACCAACAACCCCTACGATCTCGGCCGCACGCCGGGCGGTTCGTCCGGGGGATCGGCGGCAGCCCTCGCCGCAGGCTATTGCGCGCTCGCCACCGGCTCGGACATCGGTGGCTCCCTGCGTGTGCCGGCATTTCATTGCGGCGTGTTCGCGCACAAGCCGACCCTCAATCTCTGCGCGGCGCGCGGCGAGACCCCGCCGCCGTTTCCAGCCATTCCGCGCGAGGGCGACCTCGCCGTCATCGGGCCGATGGCGCGCAAGGCGGCGGATCTGTCCTTGCTGCTCGACGTCATGGCGGGGCCCGATCCGCTCGATTCCGGTATCGCCTACAAGCTCGATTTGCCGGCCGCGCGGCATCAGTCGCTGCGGGATTTTCGTGTGTTGGTGATCGACAGCCATCCCCTGCTGCCGAGCGACCGGGATGTCGGGGGCGCGATCGACAAGCTCGCAGCCGATCTTGCGAAGGCCGGCGTCACCGTCGCACGCGAGAGCGCGCTGCTCCCGGACTTCGCGGAGACGTCGCGGCTTTACATGCGCATGCTGCTGGGCTTCCTCGGCGCGTTCCTGCCTCCCGACGAGCTGGCGGATGCGCATGCGCGGGCAAGTCAGCTCTCGCCGGAGGACACGAGCCTCGGCGCGGAGCGGCTGCGCGGCATCACCGCGAGCCACCGCGCCTGGGTGCTCGACGCAGGAACCCGCGCCGTCCTGCGCGCGCAATGGCGCGCGTTGTTCAAGAGCTTCGACGCGGTGATCTGCCCGATCATGCCGACGCCGGCCTTTCCGCACGATCATTCGCCGGAACAACGCCTGCGAACGATCAGCATCGACGGCAAGGATTACCCCTATTCCGACCAGCTCGCCTGGCCGGGCATCGCAACGCTTCCGGGCCTGCCGGCAACGGCCGTTCCGCTCGGCCTGTCGAAACACGGTCTGCCTGTCGGTGTGCAGATCGTCGGTCCCTTCCTCGAGGACAGGACGCCGCTCAAGCTCGCCGAGCTGATCGAGCGCGAGTTCGGCGGCTTCGTGCCGCCGAAGATGTTCGATGATTGATGCTTCGAAGTCCTGTAGCCCGGATGGAGCGAAGCGAAATCCGGGACAGCCGATCCGCGACAAAGATCCCGGATTGCGCTTCGCTCCATCCGGGCTACGAACTGTCATGCCCGGCTTGACCGGGCGATGACACCGTAACGGCCGCTAGCTATCGAACACGATCACGCTGCGTAGCGTCTTGCCCGCTTTCATGTTGGCAAAACCCTCGTTGATCTCGGAGAGCTTCAGCTTGGCCGAGATCCAGTCTTCCAGATGCAGCCGGCCGCGCAAATAGAAGTCGACCAGGCGCGGCATGTCGACCCGAAAGTGGTTCGAGCCCATCGAGGAGCCCTGGATCTTGCGCTCGCGCAGAAAGTCGAAGCCGTGCAGCTCGATCTTCTGCCCGAACGGGATCATGCCGACGATGGTGGCGGTGCCGCCGGAGGCGAGCATCGCAAAAGCCTGCTCGGCCGTCTCCTTGCGGCCGAGCACCTCGAAGGAATGATGCACGCCGCCATTGGTGAGGTCGCGGACCTGCTTCACGACATCGCCGTCGGCCGGGTTGATGATGTCGGTCGCGCCAAGCTTGGTCGCGAGCTGGAGTTTTGCGGGATTGGTATCGATGGCGATGATACGGCCGGCGCCGGCGATCTGCGCGCCGTTGATCGCGGCCATGCCGACGCCGCCGCAGCCGATCACCGCCACGGTCTCGCCGGCCGTCACCTTCGCCGTGTTCACCACCGCGCCATAGCCGGTGATGACGCCGCAACCGATCAGCGCGGCGAGATCGAGCGGCATGTCCTTGCGGATCTTCACAATGGCATTCTCGTGCACCAGCATCTGCTCGGCGAAGGAGGAGAGATTGAGGAACTGGTGCAGCTTCTCCGGCTTCGACCATTGCATCCGGTTGGAGACGCCCGGCAGCATCTTCACCGTCGCGTCGGTGCAGAGCACGGTGCGGCCGGTGGTGCAATTGTCGCAGGTGCCGCAGAAGACGGAGAGACATGTGACGACATGGTCGCCGGGCTTCACATAGGTGACATCGGAGCCGACCTGCTCGACCACGCCGGCGGATTCGTGCCCGAGCACCGCCGGCAGCGGATGCGGATAGAGCCCTTCCATGAAATGCAGGTCGGAGTGGCAGAGCCCGGCAACCGCGGTGCGGATCAGCACCTCGCGCGGTCCCGGCTTCGGCAGGCTGATGTCCTCGATGACGAGCGGCTGGTTGACTTCATAGAGGACGGCGGCCTTCATCGAACACTCCCTATCGCGCTTTTTGTTTGATCGCAGCGCGCAGCCTACGCCGCCAGAACCAGTTCGCCAACCTCGCTCATGCCGGCTGCGCGATCGCCGAGCAGCAGTTCGGCCATCTTCGCCTGCGCGGCATTTTCCGTCAGCCGGAACGGATCGTTCGGCGCCACGCGGTGGTCGATCACGAGGCGCGACAGCAGCAGCCGGCGTGCATCGCCGCGCATCTCGTGAATGCGGTGTGCTTCCCAGGCGAGCGCCACCGCGCTGGCGACGTGATAGAGCGCGCTGGTGGCGCGGCGCGCATCGGCTTCGTTCTCGGACTTGGCCGCAACTTCGCGTGCGAAGTCGACGGCGCGGTCGGTGAGGCCACGCAGATGATCGCGCCAAGCCTGCGGCACCGAGGCGCTGTCGCCGAGCCGGGCGTGCAGATCGGCTGCGAGCGCGGATTCCGCGCCGTGGCGGCCGACTGCCCGCCGCAGCGCATCGATCGCGACGATGTTACCGGTGCCTTCCCAGACCGAGCCGAGATGCGCATCGCGCAACAGGCGGGCGGTGGCGAATTCCTCGATATAGCCGATGCCGCCGCGCATCTCGAGCGCATCGCCGCAAACCTTGCGCGCATCGCGCGTGGCGCGGAACTTCAGCGTCGGCGTGAGAATGCGCAGCAGCGCCGCGGCATCCTGGCTGCCGGCCTCGGCACGGTCGAGGGCATCAGCAGTGAGGAAGCTCATCGACAGGCCCTGCTCCACCGGCAGCATGATCTTCAGCATTTGTCGCCGCCCCAGCGGCAGATCGATAATGCGCTGGCCGAACACCACGCGGTTGGTCGCCACCGTCATCGCGTCATGATAAGCGCGGCGCATCAGCGCGGTGGACTTGACGCCGTTGGAGAGCCGCGAGGAGTTCACCATCTCGGCCATCTGCACGAAGCCGCGGTCGAGCTTGCCGACGGCATAGGCGATCGCGCCTTCAAGCTTGATCTCGCCCGAGGCCATCGAGCGGGTGCCGAGCTTGTCCTTGAGGCGCACGATCCGGTAGTGGTTCTGCGAACCGTCGTCGAGGAAGCGCGGCATCAAAAACAGGCCGACGCCGCGCGTACCGGGGCCGGCGCCTTCAGGGCGCGCCAACAGCATCACGACCTTGGCGTCGGCATTCGAGCAGAACCATTTCTCGCCATAGAGGCGCCAATGGTCGCCTTCCTGCACGGCTCGCGTGGTCAGCGTGCCGACATCGGAGCCGCCTTCCTTCTCGGTCATGAACTGGCCGCCCTGGGTCAGCTTGCTCATGTCGGTCGAGGTCAGGCCATCCAGATATTTCGCCTTGAGCGCCTCGCTGCCGAAATTCGCCAAGAGCTTGGCGCAGCCATCGGTGACGTTGATCGGGCAGCCCATGCCGAATTCGGTCTGGTTGAACAGGAAGGTGAAGGCGTGCTTGGCCACAACAGGGTATTTGTCCGACCAGCCCATGATGCCTTTGCGGATTGAAAGCGCGTGGATGCCGAACTCGCCGAACGCGGCGTTCTCCAGCTCGCGATAGGCCGGATGATATTCGATCCATTGCACGTCGCGGCCGAACTTGTCGCGCTGGTGCAGGATGGGCGTGTGCCGGTCGGCGAGCCGCGCGCATTCGTCGAGATGGCCGCCGGCGAGCTCACCGAGCCGGTCGAGATGCGGCTCGATGTGTCGGAACAGATTCTCCGGCAGATGGATGCGGAGCAGGTCCGTGAGCGCGGGATCGGCGCGGTAGAAATTCATGCCCGACGTATCGGGCGCCAGCAGGCCGGAGGGTGCGGCCGCGATATCTTTTGGCTGCGCTTTAACCGGTCCGGGCATGATCGTCCTCTTCGTTTCCGTCCGACGGCAATTCTTTGCGCTTGCCGCTTTGGATGATGTCGATCATGCTCCAGTCGCGGACAGCGATAAAGCCGCAAAATGTCAGGGCGGCATGATCGCCGCGAGGGAGCAACTCGCCCTGCGGAATTGTGATCGCGCCGGCTGGTTGTCTGCGCGGACCATGCATAGATCAGCGGCTCCTACCTCCGAGAGATCACGCCATGGAACACCCGAAGTACAAGATCGCCCTCATCGTCGGTGCCGGCGAAGGCCTCAGCGCATCGCTGGCGCGCCTGCTAGCGGCGCAGGGCATCCGCATCGCGCTCGCCGCACGCAAGATCGAGAAGCTTGGCGCGCTCTGCACCGAGACCGGGGCCAAGGCCTATGCCTGCAACGCCACCGAGCCCGACGAGGTGGAGCGGCTGTTCGGCCTCGTCGAGCGCGAGATCGGCACGCCCGACCTCGTCGTCTACAACGCCTCCGGCCGCACGCGCGGGCCGTTCGTCGATCTCGTGCCGGCCGACGTCGCGCAGGCGATTGCGGTCAGCGCCTATGGCGGCTTCCTGGTGGCGCAGCAGGCCGCCAAGCGCATGCTGCCGAACCAGCACGGCGCAATCCTGTTCACCGGCGCCTCCGCCAGCGTCAAGGGCTATGCGCAGTCCGCTCCCTTCGCGATGGGCAAGTTCGCGCTGCGGGGCCTTGCCCAGAGCATGGCGCGCGAACTCTCGCCGCAGGGCATCCATGTCGCGCATTTCGTCATCGACGGCGGCATCAGGAGCGCGACGCGGCCCGACCCGGCGGACAAGCCGGACTCGATGCTCGATCCCGACGCGATCGCACAGAGCTATTGGAACGTGCTGCAGCAGCCGCGCAGCGCCTGGAGCTGGGAGCTGGAGCTGCGGCCCTGGGTGGAGAGGTTTTGAGGGCAAGCTGGCAACAATACCCGTCATTGCGAGGAGCGAAGCGACGAAGCAATCCAGACTGTCTCTACGGAAAGATTCTGGATTGCTTCGCTTCGCTCGCAATGACGAACGAGGGAGGCGACATGACCACCGATACCACCATCGACACCGGCACCAATCAGCTCCTCTGCACGATCCGCGACCGCGTCGCTGTGATCACGCTGAACCGGCCGGAGGCGCGCAATTCGCTGTCGGACGCGCTGACGCCGGCGCTGCGCACGATGATCCGGAGCTGCGGCGAGAATCCCGATGTCGGCGCACTGCTGCTGACCGGCGCGGGCGAAGCCTTCTGCGCCGGCGGCAACGTCAAGGGCATGGGTGCGCATCGCGACAAGGCCAAGCTCGACATGTCCTTTGACGACAAGGTCGCCGACCTGCAGGAGCGGCAGCGGCTGCTCACCGGCGCGCTGGTGTCTGTGCGCAAGCCGACGATCGCTGCGCTGCCCGGCCCCGCGGTCGGCGCCGGGCTCGCCATCGCCATGGCCTGCGACATCCGCATCGCCGCGCAATCGGCCTTCGTTGCCACCGGCTATGCCCGCATCGCGCTGTCCGGCGACTACGGCATTGCCTGGCTGCTCACCCGCCTCGTCGGCACCGCGCGGGCGCGCGAATTGATGTTCACCGGCGACCGCGTCGATGCCGCGCGCGCCGAGGCGATCGGCCTCGTCAACCGCGTCGTGCCCGACGACAAACTGCAGACCGAGGCCTTCGCACTGGCCAAATCGCTCGCCGAAGGCCCGCGCCTCGCGCTGCGCTACATGAAGGACAATCTCGACGAGGCCCTGCTGTTCGACTTCGAAACCGCGCGCGACCACGAGGCCGAAAGGCTGGTCCGCCTCACCACGACCGCCGACCACAAGGAGGCCGTGCAGGCCTTCATCGACAAGCGCAAGGCGGTGTTCACGGGGAAGTAGCTCCGACACAAGCGCCGTCATTCCGGGGCGATGCGCAGCATCGAACCCGGAATCCATTGGGCCGCAAAACGCGCGGTGAAATGGATTCCGGGTTCGCGCTACGCGCGCCCCGGAATGACGAGGGGAGATAGAGCGCGAAAAAACGCCCGGCTCTGGCTTGGCCAGGCCGGGCTGCAGTCATGTCAGGCCGAGGCTGAGGGGCTGTCGGCCTGACGGGAAAGGGCGGCGAGGCGCCAGCTCGCGCAGGGAATGTCTTTCGGTTCGACGCTGATCTCCTTGTCGAAGCGCACCAGCTTCCAATCGTCCGGATGGTTGACGAACGTGAAGCCGGCTTTGCGCGCGAGCGAGACCATGGTCTCGTTGGCGCGCAGCGTGTCGCCGTAGATGTGCTCGGCGCCGAGCGCGGCGGCGCGGCATTCGAGATTCTTCATCAGCGCGGTGGCGATGCCGTGGCCCTGCCAGCGGTCATCGACCGAGAGGCCGAACTCGAGGGTCGCGGTCTCGGCATGGAAGGCATAGCGCGCTTCGGCGACGATGGTCTCGAAGCCGTCGACCATCATGGTCGCCACGATGGTGAAGCGATCGCGCTCGCCGACCTCGAGGAAATCGTGCAGCAGGCCCTTCGGCAATTCGCTGATCGCACCGAAGAAGCGGTTGTAGCGGGAGCGGGTCGAGAGCGCGCGGAAATAGTGCTGCAGCTCGTCGGTGTCGCGCGGCTCGACGAAGCGGACATTGAGCCGCTCATCGTGCCGGGTGCGCAGCACGTCCGAATATTGCTTGAGGTCTTCGAGGCGAAGGGTGCTCATGACACATGCCCTGCGGAAAGGGGACCGCCGGCGCCCCTGTGCTCAGGCGGCGCCGGCCTGGCGGCCTATCAGGCCCGCCAGAAGGGTTTCTCGGCCTCGTAGGCAATGTCGGACCAGGACAGCCCGACGTCCTGGAGATCGCGGGCAGTCCAGTGGGTCAGCTCGCGCCGGGTCCGGTAGCGCTCGTGCCAGACGTGAAGGACCTCGCCGATCTGGTAGAGGACGCCCTGTGCATGATGATTTGTCATCGAATTGTCGGTCAATGTAGACATTTTCAGCTCCTGGAGCTAGGTTGACCGCTAATATCTGCCTTCTGCTGCGCCGCGACAAACGACAATTTGTACCTTTTCGCATGAAATAACGTCATGCATCCTGCTGCCAAATGACTGCCAGATTGCCCTCCCTGAACGGATTGCGGGCGTTCGAGGCCGCCGCGCGCCATCTCAGCTTCACGCTCGCAGCCAGCGAGCTGAACGTGACCCAGACCGCGATCAGCCATCAGATCCGCAGGCTGGAGGAGGAGCTCGGCATCCGCCTGTTCATCCGGCAGAACCGCGCGCTGGCGCTGACGCCGGAGGCGCGCGACTATTTGCCGGGCGTCCGCGCCGCCTTCAACGATTTGCGCCTCGCCACGGACCGTCTCCTGCGCAAGGACGACGACAAGGTGCTGACAGTGTCGACGCTGGCCTCGCTCGCCGCCAAATGGCTGCTGCCGCGGCTGACCGATTTCCAGGAGCAGCACCCCGGCATCGATGTGCGCATCACCACCTCGACCAGCCTCGTCGACTTCCAGCGCGACAATGTCGATGCCGCGATCCGCTATGGTCGCGGCCAATGGCCCGGCCTGCGCGCCGACTGGCTGATGGCGGACGAGCTGTTTCCGGTGTGCAGCCCGTCGCTGCTGCGCGGCGACAAGCCGCTGCGCCGCCCCGAGGATCTGCGCAACCATCCGCTGCTGCACACGTCGAGCACCAACAGCGACGACTGGCGGCTGTGGCTGACCGCGGCGGGCCTGCCGGCCGATATCGCAAGGCACCCCGGCATCACCTTCGACATGATCTTCATGACCATCCAGGCCGCCATCGACGGCATCGGCGTCGCCATGGGACGGACCTCCTACGTGCAGGACGACATCGCCAAAGGCCGGCTCGTGGTCCCCTTCAAGATCGCGCTGCCGGCGGACGCCGGCTTCTACCTGGTCGCGCCGGACGGCCGTCGGGAGGCGCCGAAGCTGGCTGCGTTCCGGCAATGGGTGCTCGCGGCGGCGCAGAATAAGGCGTGAAAATGCAGCGGCTTCCCTCGGTTGTCATTCCGGGGCGCGCGTAGCGCGAGCCCGGAATCCATTTCTCACAGGATCTGTTGCCCGATGGATTCCGGGTTCGGTCCTGCGGACCGCCCCGGAATGACAGCGGAGACCTACAGCTCGACCACCACGTAGTCGCTCTCGACTTTCACCGGGATGGTCTCGGCGACATAGGGCCCCTTCACCACGCTGGCGCCCGGCTCGACATGGGCGGGATAGGCCTTCACGCGGAAACGGCGGGGGTCGCAATAGGATTGGCCGGTGCGGATATCGAACTCCCAGCCGTGCCAGGGGCAGCGGATGATTTCACCTAACTTGGTGTATTCGATCTCGCCGGGATTGCTCGACTGTGCGAGACCGATCAGCGGACCCTCGCACAGCGCCGCACCCTGATGCGGGCAGCGGTTCATCAGGCCGAAATATTCGCCCTTGATGTTGAAGACTGCGATCGGCCGCCCGTCGATCTCCAGGAATTTTCGCGTGCCGGGCGGAAGCTCGTCGACCGCGGCAATCACATGCCGCGCCATGCTATGTTTTCCGCATGATCTGACCGAAAAACCGCTTCACACTTTTTCGGATCATGCGGTTATCCCGTACAGCTTCTTTGCGTTGCCGAGATAGAACGCCTCGCGATTGTCCTCGCTGACTCCCGCCGGCAGCACGCGCGACGGCTCGTCATAGTCCCAATGCGGATAATCGGTGGCGAACAAGAGACGATCCCAGCCGATCCATTTGATGACATCGAACAGATCCTCGCGCCTTTCAGGATCTTCCATCGGCTGCGTCGTCCACCACACCTGCTCGCGGATATATTCCGACGGCGGCCGTTTTACATGCGGCACCTCGCTCCTGAGCCGCTGCCAGGCCTTGTCCAGCCGCCACGCCAGTGACGGCGCCCAGCCGAAGCCGGCCTCGATCATCACCATCTTCAATTTCGGGAAGCGCTCGAACACGCCCTCCAAAACCAGGCTCGCAAGCGCCGATTGCTGGCACTGCGAATGCCCGACCATCTCCTCGATGTAATAGGATGGCCAGCCTGAGGGTGTGATCGGATTGCCGCCGAAGCCGAAGGCGTGGACGCCGACGGGAAGGCCAGCCTCTTCCGCCGCCTGATAGATCGGCCAATATCGGCGCTGGCCGAGCGGCTCGACATTGCGGCTGAGCAGCAGCACCTGGACGAAGTTCTTGTCGCCGGCGCGCTCGCGGATCTCGGCGGCGGCCGAAAGCCCGTCCTCATTGCCGACCACGATCGAGGCCTTCAACCGCTTGTCCTTGCTTGTCCATTTGTCGATCTGCCAATCGTTGATGGCCGAGCACAGAGCGGCCGAGAGTTCGTGATTGCGGATGCCCTGCCCGGTGTTGAGCGGGTTGAGCACGCCCAGCTGCACGTTGTTGGGATCGAGCAATTGCTTCTGCATGAAGGCGAGTGAAGAGCCCTGCGGGCCGCCTTCCGGCGGATAGGCATCGCGGCGCGAGGCGTTGGGCTGGGCCTTTGGATAGGGCGGGCCTTCCATCATGCCCTGATAGGCATGGACGCCGTAGACTTCGAGGTGATGCTGCCAGCGTTTGGCGAGGTAGGGGTAGAGCTCGGTGTGGGTCGTACGCGCCGGATGGATGTCGCAGTCCGCGATTGCGGTTTTGACGTTCAGTGGGGAAGCGGCTTCTTGGTTCTCGCGGAACTGGATATTCATCGCCTTGCCTCCTTTGGCAGCGGGCTCATTTCAGGCGGGGATAGGTTGCATGCGGATTGTCGATCATGATCTTGCGCACGAGATCGGGGGACAGACCTTCGGGCAGCGCGTCCTGGCCGTCGAACTGCCAGTGCGGATAGTCCGTGGAGAATAGGACCAATTCGTCGGACTGCATATGATCAAACAGGCGAATTAATGTCTGAGGTTCCGGCGGCGCATCAAATGGCTGTAACGAGAAACGGATGTTGCTGCGCACAATCTCCAGCGGCGCGCGATCGACCCACGGCGTCTCCATCCGTACCCCGCGCCAGAACTTGTGCAGGCGCCACAGATAGGGCGCGATCCAGGACACGCCGGACTCCAGCATCACCATTTTCAGCCGCGGATATTTGGCGAATACGCCCTCCACGATCAGGCTGGTGAGCTGGGTCTGGAACGCCTGGGCCTGCCCGACATAATCCTCGATGTGATAGGACCCCCAACCCACGGCGGTCGGCGGATTGTGATAGGCGGACCCGGCGTGGATGCCGACCGGGAGTTCCAGACGTTCCGCGGCCTCGTAGATCGGCCACAGCGCGCGCTTGCCGAGCGGCGTATCGCCCATCACCAGCATCAGCACCTGCACGAAGCGCTTGTCCGGTGCACAGCGCTCGATCTCGGCAACCGCTTTCTCGACGCTTTGCGTGGGGATCACGATCGAGCCGCGCAGCCGCGGGTCGCGATCGAGCCATTCCTTCGCCAGCCAATCGTTCAGCGCGCGGCAGAAGGCCGCCTGCATGTCTTCCGAAAACACCATCTGAACGCCGTAGAGCGGATTGCAGATCGCATGCTTGAGCTGGAAGGGATCGAGCACGTGACGCTGCATGGCCTCCAGACTCTCGCCGGGCTTGCCGGTCTCGGGGCGCCAGTCCGGCCGCGCGGTGATCGGCGAGTTCTGCGGATAGGATTGCGAGACAAGGTCGACCATGCCGCGCGTCGTGACCTGATCGCGCCAATAATCGTTCAGGTACGGCAGCAGGCTGGTCAGATGCGGCACGGCCGGATGCACGTCGCAGTCGATGCCGCCGGCGATCAGGGACGCCATCACGTCTCCCTTCTCACGTTTCCTCGCATGTCTCTTCTTGTCCCCGCCATTCAAGCAGGCCTGCCCGCCGCCCGCAACTCGGCCAAGCGTCCTGTCATATGCTAGGAAGGCTGAGCTCGGTTGCGAAGGAATGAGGGGTTACGACATGAAAGAGCTCGTCGGCATTGCGGAACAGGTCGCCGCCAAACTGATCGCGCGCAAACAGACCATTGCGGTTGCCGAATCCTCCGCCGGCGGCCTGATCGCGGCCAGCCTGCTCGCGGTGCCCGGCGCATCCGCCTATTTCCTCGGCGGCGCGGTGGTCTATACGCGCGATGCCAGGCGCGTGCTGATGGATATTTCGGACGAAGGAATGAAGGGCTTTCGGTCCTCGTCAGAGCCCTACGCGCAATTGCTGGCCGAGCAGATGCGAACGCGCTTCGACAGCGACTGGGGCCTGTCCGAGACCGGCGCCGCCGGCCCCACCGGCAACCGCTACGGCGATTCGGCGGGCCATAGCTGCATGGCGGTTGCAGGGCCCGCGTCAGGGGTGATGACGCTGGAGACGGGGAGCAATGACCGGTTCGGCAACATGCAGATGTTCGCAGCGGCGGCGCTGCGGTTGCTGCTGAGGAAGCTGGAGGGGTGAGAAAGAGGAGCGACAGCTACCGTCCTAAATGCCGCATGAAAATCCGCACCACATAGCCCGGGAATCGCGGTGCCTCGTCGTAGAGATCCGACGCGATCCGCTCGATGGTCTCGCGCAGCGACAGGAATTGCGCCTGACGTGCGCTGCTTTCGGTGCCCTGCATGCCCGCGAGCTCGTCCATCGCGGCGTCGCTGATCTGGCACTGCACGACCTCGCCGTCGTTCAACATGGTGAAGCGAAAGGCCAGCCGTTCCAGATCATGGCCAATGATCTTGTGGCGCATGAGCGGCATCAAGTCGTCCCGGTCGAGCCCCGCGTCGGACAATGCTGAAAATCGCTGCGCTTGTCAGCAGCAAAGTGCGGCTTCGGCCCTACTGGAACGCCACTTCGGCAAAGCTGCGGAGCTTGCGCGAATGCAGCCGTTCCGATTCCTGCTGCTTGAGCCGCTCCAGCGCCTTCAGGCCGATCTCGAGGTGCTGGCCGACGCGGCGGCGGTAGAATTCGCTGGCCATGCCCGCGAGCTTGATCTCGCCATGCAGCGGCTTGTCGGAGACACACAGCAGCGTGCCGTAGGGAACGCGGAAGCGGTAGCCATTGGCGGCGATGGCGGCCGATTCCATGTCGAGCGCGACCGCGCGCGATTGCGACAGCCGGCGGATCACCTCAGGCCCGGAAATTTCCCAATTGCGGTTGTCGACGCTCGCGACCGTGCCGGTGCGCATCAGGCGCTTGAGCTCGAAGCCTTCAAGCCCGGTGACGTCCTCGACCGCCTCCTCGAGCGCGACCTGCATCTCGGCCAGCGCCGGGATCGGCACCCACAGCGGCAGCTCGCGATCGAGCACGTGATCCTCGCGCACATAGCCGTGCGCGAGCACGTAATCGCCGAGCCGCTGCGTGTTGCGCAGGCCGGCGCAATGGCCGAGCATCAGCCAGGCATGCGGCCGCAGCACCGCGACGTGGTCGGTGACGTTGCGTGCATTGGACGGACCGGTGCCGATGTTGATCAACGTGATGCCGCGATAGCCAGGTGCGACCAGATGGAAGGCCGGCATCTGCGGTGCGCGAGCCGGCGCGGTGCCGCTGATCGCGCCGCCGCTGTTCGTGATCACGTTGCCGGGCGCGACGAAAGCTTCGAGCCCGGCTTCGCCGGACTGCAGCCGCTGCTGGCACGCTTGCGCGAAGGCATCGACATAGAACTGGTAGTTGGTGAAGATCACGAAGTTCTGGAAATATTCGGGATCGGTGCCGGTGTAGTGATAAAGCCGGCGCAACGAGTAATCGACGCGGGCGGCGCGGAACAGGGACAGCGGCTCCGGCGCGCCCGGCTGGAGCTCGAAAGTGCCGTCGGCGATCGAATCGTCCATGGTCGCGAGAACGGGCACGTCGAACGCATCGCGCAGCGAGCGTGTCACGGGCGAATTCTCGCTGGTGGTGATCGCGGCTTCGATATTGATGTCGCGCCGATAGGCGAAGTGGATCGGGATCGGCTCGGCGGACTCGCCGATCTCGACGGGCACGCCGTGGTTCTGGATCAAGAGGCCGATCTGCTCGGTGAAATAGCTGCGGAACAGATCCGGCCGCGTCACGCTGGTTTCATGCACGCCGGGTCCGGCGACGAAGCCGTAAGCAAGGCGCGAATCCAGCCGCGCATGCGTCGCGGTGGTGATACGAACGAAGGGATAGTAGGCGCGAACCCGCGTCGTGATCGCCTCGCCGCCGACATAGGCTTCGAACCGGTCGCGCAGGAATTTCGTGTTGCGCTCGTAGATTTCCTCGAGGCGGGCAACGGCGAGGGACGCGTCGGAGAAGGATGCGGTGGGGATGGAGGGTGGAGATTGCATGGTTCGACCGCCGGGTGATTGGGCCTGAGTCGAACTATAGCAAAGAAGGCGGTGTTGTAGGGTGGGTTAGCGCAGCGTAACCCACCACTTCCGCATCCTCGGTTAGAGAAGCGGTGGGTTACGGCTTCGCCTAACCCACCCTACGAGACCACGACGCGCTGTCGCGCGTCACTTCTCGCGGAAGGCGCGCATCAGCTGGTCGTGAAACGGCTTCATCAGATAGGACAGCATGGTGCGGTCGCCGGTCTGGACGAAGGCTTCCACCGGCATGCCGGGGATCATCTTGACGTCGCCGAGCCTGGCGATCTCTTCCGGCGGCATCGAGACGCGGATGGTGTAGTAGCCTTGGCCGGTGCGCTGGTCGGTGGTGACGTCGGGCGAGACGCGGCTGACGACACCGTTGAGCTCGGGCGTGGTGCGCTGGTTGAACGCGGACAGGCGCAGCAGCGTCTTCTGGCCGATCTGGAGCTTGTCGATGTCGACCGGATTGACCTTGGCCTCGACCTGGAGATCGTCGGTCTGCGGCACGATCAGCATCAAGGTATCGCCGGCGGTGACGACGCCGCCGATCGTGTGCACCGTCGATTGCAGCACCATGCCATCCTGCGGCGCGCGGATGTCGACGCGGCGGAGCTGGTCTTCGGCCGCGACCTTGCGCTCGATCAGCTCGCCGATCTTGTCGTTGGTTTCGCGCAGGTCCTTGGAGACCTCGCTGACCACGTCCTTGTCGATCTGGATGATCTGGAGCTCGGTCTCGGTGATCTTGCCCTTGGCCTGGGCGCGCGCGGCGATGTACTGCGCGCGCTCGCCGTTGAGGCGGGCCGAGTCGCGCTCGAGCTGGGTTAGGCGCGAGATCTGCACCAGACGCTTCTCGTAGAGCTCGCGCACGCCGGTGAGCTCGTTCAGCACCAGCGCGATCTCCTGGTCCTTGGCCTTTTCCTGGGCGCTGAGACCGGCAATCTCCTCGTTGAGCTGCGTGATGCGCTCGCGCAGCTGCGCCTTCTGTCCAGTGCGGCCGTTGACGCGGACCTCGAACAGCTTGGTCTCGGCCGCAAGCAGCGCCTTGACGTCGGGATCGCCCTCCCGCTCGATGAGGCTTTGCGGGAACTCGATTCGGTCGAGGCCACGCTGCTCGGCCTGCAATCGCGCCGCACGCACCTGCGCCGCATCGAGGTTCTTGGTGACGATGGCAAGATTGGCCTTGGTGACGGTGTCGTCGAGCCGCACCACGATGTCGCCGGACTTGACCAGGTCGCCGTCGCGGGCGCGCACCTCGCCGACCACGCCGCCGGTCGGATGCTGCACCTTCTTGACGTTGGATTCGACCACGATCTGGCCCGGCGCGATCAGCGCGCCCGAGATCAGGACGGTCGAGGCCCAGCCACCGAGGCCGACGACCAGGACCACCACGATCACAAGACCGAGCATCAGGTGGAACCTGATGGAGTCGCGGACGGTCTTCGCGGCCGCCTTGGTGCCGCCGATGGCCAACGTGCTCATGGCTTCGTGCTCATGGTTTGGCCACTCCGCCTTCGCTGACGATCTTGATCGGCGCCGGCGGCGTCACGCGCGGCTGCAGCACCTGGGCGAGCACCTGCTCCTTCGGTCCAAAGGCCTGCATGCGACCGTCGCGCAGCACCAGGATCTGGTCGACCGCCTCGACGCCGATCGGGCGGTGCGCCACCACGACGACGATGGCACCGCGCTCGCGCGCCGAGCGGACGGCGCGGGTCAGCGCCTCGTCGCCTTCGGTGTCGAGATTGGAATTGGGCTCGTCGAGCACGATCAGGAAGGGGTTGCCGTAGAGCGCGCGCGCCAGCGCCACGCGCTGGGCCTGGCCTGCGGAAAGCGCGGCGCCCTGCTCGCCGACTTGGGTGTTGTAGCCCTCGCGCATCTTGATGATCATCTCGTGCACGCCGGCCTCCTTGGCCGCGGCGATGATCGCCTCGGAGGTGGCCTCGGGATCGAACCGGCTGATGTTCTGCGCGATGGTGCCGCCGAACAATTCGACGTCCTGCGGCAGATAGCCGATATGGCGGCCGAGCGCGTCGCTCGTCCATTGATCGAGCGCCGCGCCGTCGAGCCGCACCTTGCCGCGCACCGGCTGCCAGACCCCGACCAGCGCGCGGATCAGCGACGACTTGCCGGAACCGCTCGGGCCGATCACGCCGAGGCCGTTGCCGGCGGCGAGCGCGAAGGTGACATCCTGCACCACGAGACGCTGATCGCCGGGCGGCACCATGGCGACGCCCTCGACCGAGAGCCGGCTGGTCGGCGCCTGCAGCTGGGTTGGCATCGCCTGCGCCGGCATCTGCTCCAAGAGGCGCGTCAGACGCTGCCAGCTCTGGCGCGCCGCGACGAAGGATTTCCAATGCGCGATGGCGAGATCGACCGGCGCGAGCGCGCGGGCGGACAGGATCGAGCCGGCGATGATGATGCCGGCGGTGGCCTCCTGGTGGATGACGAGATAGGCGCCGACCGCGAGCACGGCCGATTGCAGCATCATCCGCAGCACCTTTGCGACCGCGCCGAGACCACCGGCGACGTCGCTCGCCCGCTGATTGCCGGCGAGGTATTTTTCGTTGGCCTCGCTCCAGCGCTGGTTCATCCGGCCGGCCATCCCCATCGACACCATCACTTCGGCGTTGCGGCGGCTGGCCTGGGCGAGATCGTTGCGCTGGGCGGCGAGGCCCATCGCCTCCTTCGCCGGTTGGCGGGACATGAACTCGGTCACCAGCGTCAGCCCGACCAGGATGATGGCGCCGACCAGCGCGGTGACGCCGATCAGGACATGGAAGGCGAAGCAGATGGCGAGATAGAGCGGCAGCCAAGGCAGGTCGAAGAACGCGCTCGGGCCCATGCCGCCGAGGAACGAGCGGACATTGTCGAGATCGCGCAGCGGCTGCAGGCCCTCGTTGCGGCTGCCGACCAGCAGCGGCAGGCGCACGATGGTGTCGAACACGCGCTTATTGAGGGCCTCGTCGAGCGCGGTGCCGATCCGCCCCAGGATGCGGTTGCGGATCATGTCCAGCACGCCCTGCGCCATGTAGAGGAAGCTGGCGAGGATGATGAGGCCGACCAAGGTCGGGATGCTGCGGCTCGGCAGCACCCGGTCATAGACCTCCAGCATGAAGATCGACCCGGTCAGATAGAGCAGGTTGATCATGCAGCTCATCAGGCCGACGCCGATGAAGGCCGTGCGACAAGCGCGCAAGGCGTCACCGAGCTCCGAACGGCGGACGCCAGGGATGGCTGCCATCAGTCTGATCTCTTTCGGCTAACGGGCAAAGCCCTGATTTCAAAGGCGATTCAAGGAGTACTCGCCTTGGATTAACATCTGTTTTCCGGCCGTCCGACGCGATCGAATTTAATCCGAGGCCTCATGGGCCACATCTACCCCCGATAGCCTTCCGCGCAAGTCCGGAATTCCACAGGCTTGCGGCTTTTTCTTGCAGGCTTTCAGCCGCTTCCGCGAAAAGCGCGGCTCAAGTTCCGCTCAGCCGAATGCAGAGGCTAGAGCCGGCCCCCGCCGCGCACCAGGCGTACCACCAGCAGCAGGATGACCGCTCCGATGGCAGAATAGACAATCTGGGAGATCAAGCCGGTGCCGAGGCGGATGCCGAGCTTTGGAAACAGCAGGCTCGCCACCAGCGCACCGCAGATGCCGATCACGATGTCGCCGATAAGGCCGAACCCGGCGCCCCGCACGATCTTGCCGGCGAGCCAACCAGCGACGAGACCGACGAACAGGATGACGAGCAGGCCTTCGTTGGAAATGTACATCCGTGAGGTTCCTCTCCGTGAACGGCGCCATGGAACGGGAACCGGAATGAATGGGGTGTGAATGCTGGAGGCTCGCTCAGCCCGGCTCAATTCATCCAACCTATGACAGCACGGTGGCCGGCTCCGCCAGGACGCATCTGGCCGCCCGACCCGGCCCGACCGCGACATTCCCGGGCAATTGCTCCAGGCAGCGCGGCTCGGCGAGTTTGCAGCGGGGAGCGAAGGAGCAATTGTGCGGCTTCTCGGCCAGCGACGGCGGCGTGCCGGGGATGGTCTCCAGCCGCTGCCCGCGCTTGGCGCCGTGGATGGTGGAGGCGAGCAGGCCCTTGGCATAGGGATGCACCGGCGAGCGGACGATGTCGCGCAAGGTCCCCTGCTCCACGATCTGACCGGCATACATCACCGCGACGCGATCGCAGATCTCGATGGCGACGCCGATGTCGTGGGTGACGAAGATGACGGACATGCCGAACTCGCGCTGCAGCTCGCGCAGCAGCAGCAGGATCTGGATCTGCACGGTCGCATCGAGCGCCGTGGTCGGCTCGTCCGCGAGCAGGATTTTCGGCCGGCAGGCCAGCGCAAGCGCGATCATCGCGCGCTGGCGCATGCCGCCGGACATTTCGTGCGGATAGGCATCCAGCCGGCGCTTGGCCGAGGGAATGCGCACGACCTCGAGCATCTCCAGCGCCCGTGCGCGCCCTTCTGCAAAGCTCTTGCCTTCGTGGCGCACCACGCTTTCGGCGATCTGCGCGCCGATCGTGTAGACCGGATCGAGCGCAAGCGCCGGCTCCTGGAAGATCATCGAGACGGTCTGGCCGCGGAACGACGACAGCTGCTCGTCGTTCATGGCCAGCACGTCCTGTCCCATGACGTTGACCGTGCCCGAAATCTGCGTGCGCTTCTTCGGCAGCAGCCGCATCAAGGCACGCAAGGTCACGCTCTTGCCCGAACCGGATTCGCCGAGCAGGCCCAGCACCTCGCTGTTCCCCAGCGAGAGACTGAGATCGTTCACGGCATAGACCGTGCGCTCGCCGGTGAAGCGGATGTTGAGGCCTGAGATCTCGACGAGGTTTGTCATGACGGCAGCTTCGGCAATCGGTCGTGATAGTCGGTGACGCGCTGGTACGCGGCGCCAATGGTCAGCAGGGTGGCTTCGTCGAAGGAGCGGCCGATCAGCTGCATGCCGACCGGCAGGCCGGTCGTGGTGAAGCCCGAAGGAATGGTCAGTGACGGCAAGCCCAGGAAATTCACCGGGCGGGTGAACAGCGTCAGCCGCTGCAACAGCGCCGGCGCGTTCGGGCCGCCGCCGACGTCGCTCTCCTCGATCGTCGGCGCCGGCACCGGGGACGCCGGCGCGATCACCGCATCGACGCCTGCCGTCGCGGCATTGTGGGCCGCGAGCGCCGACCCGCGCCAACGCATCGCTTCGAGATAGGTGATGGCGGGAACGGCGAGGCCGTTCTGAAGCCGCATCAAGACCTGCGGGCCATAGTCCTGCGGACGCTCGATCATCCAGCGCTTGTGGAAGGCGGCAGCTTCCGCGGCGAGCACGAGCTGGCTGGCCGAGGACAATTGCCGCTGGTCCGGCAGCTCGACCTTGACGATGTCGGCGCCCTCGCGCTTGAGCACCGCGATGGTCTCGTCCAGCACGCGCGCGACCTCGCTGTCGAGATCGTCGACATAGAATGAGGCGGGCACGCCGATCTTGAGACCCCTCAGCGAAGCCTTGGTGGCTGCGACGTAGTCCGCGAGCGGCTCGTGGCTGCAGGTCGAATCGGCGGGATCGGGCCCGGCCATCAGCGCCAGCAAGAGCGCGCAATCCTCGGCGGTGCGGGCCAGCGGGCCGACGGTGTCGAGCGATTGCGACAGCGGCATTGCGCCGGCGCGGCTGACGCGGCCCACCGTGGTCTTGAGTCCCGTGACGCCACAGAAATGCGCGGGCATGCGGATCGAGCCGCCGGTGTCGGAGCCAAGCGCCGCATAGGTCAGGCGCGCGGCCACCGCCGAGCCGGAGCCGGATGAGGAGCCGCCGGTGATATGGGCGACGTTCCAGGGATTGCGCACCGGACCGTAATGAGCGTTGTGCCCGGTCGGGCCATAGGCGAACTCGGCGAGATGCAGCGTGCCGAGCCGGACCTGGCCGGCGTCCTTGAGCCGCTGCAAGGCGGTGGACGTGACGTTCGGCACGAAGTCGCGGCGGATCAGCGAGCCGCAGGTCGAGACGTGGCCGGCATCGTAGTACATGTCCTTGTGCGCAAGCGGTACGCCATGCAGGGGACCGCGGACATTGCCCTTGGCCAGCTCGGCATCGGCGGCATCCGCCGCTTTCAATGCCGCTTCTGCCTCGATCGACATGAAGGCGTTGAGATGCGGCTGCCACTGCGCGATGCGCTGCAGCAGCGCACGCGTCGCCTCGTGCGAGGACACCTGCTTCATCGCGATCGCGCGCGCGACCTCGGTGAGCGTCATCAGAGCGGGCTCACGGCTCATTTGGACACCTTCTGCGTCTGCGCGAGCACGTAAGTTGCGGGCTCCAGATCGAACGGCAGCGTGCCGGCGATCGCGGCGAAGCCTTCGAAGGCGGGGCCGATGGCATTGGAGATGCGGGTTGCGATCTCGTCGTCCACGGGGACGCCGGCGATATGCGCGATCGGCTTGATCTCTTTCGGTGTCGGTCTCGTCATGCGGTTTCTCCCCTGGGGGCGCGGCTGTGGCCTGAACCCGGTATCGCCATGTAGCACGCGGCCTCGTGGCCCATATTATCCAGCGCGGTGAGCTTTGGTGTCGCATTTGCGCAGAGCGGCTCCGCAAACGGGCAGCGGGTGTGGAAACGGCAGCCGGAGGGCGGATCGATCGGATTGGGTGGGTCGCCCGTGATCGGCGGCGTTTCGGTGCGGCGATCAGGATCGGAGGACGGCATCGCGGCGAGCAGCGCGCGGGTATAGGGATGCGCCGGGCTGTCCCAGACCTGGTCGACCGGGCCGAGCTCGACGACCTCGCCGAGATACATCACCAGCACGCGGTCCGAGATGTAGCGGACGACATTGAGGTCGTGACTGATGAAGAGATAGGTGAGGCCGAATTCGCGCTTGAGATCGGCGAGCAGGTTGAGCACCTGCGCCTCGACCGATTTGTCGAGCGCCGAGACGGCTTCGTCCAGGATCACCAGCCGCGGCGACAGCGCCAGCGCACGGGCGATGTTGACGCGCTGGCGCTGGCCGCCGGAGATCTCGTGCGGATAGCGGTTGGCGAAGTTTTCCGGGCGCAGGCCGACCTTGCCGAGCAGCTCTCGCGCCAGGTTGCGCGCCGCGCCATCAGCCATGCCATGGACCTTTGGACCGAAGGCGACGGATTCCTCGATCGTCAGGCGCGGGTTGAGCGAGGCGTAGGAATCCTGGAACACCATCTGCATGCCGCGGCGCAGCTCGCGCAAGCTTAGCGACTGGCCGACGGTCATGCCGTCATAGATGATGTCGCCGTCATCGCGCGGCATCAGGTGCATCAGCAGCCGCGCGGTCGTGGACTTGCCGCAGCCGGACTCGCCGACGATGCCGACCGTCTCGCCCTTGGCGACGGAGAAGGAGACATTGTCGACGGCACGCACGGTGCGCTTGGCGGCGAACAGGCCGCCGCGCACCGGAAAATGCTTGGTCAGGCCGTTGACCTGCAGCAGCGGCTGCGCGAGCCCACCGCGGTCCTCGACCGGCTCCAGCATTTCGACGGAGGTGTTGGTTTCGCTCATGGCCTAGTTCCTGATGTCCATGGCGCTACGCAGGCCGTCCGAGAGCAGATTGAAGCAGATCGAGACCGCGAAGATCATCGCGCCCGGCAAGGCTGCGACCCAGGGATTAACGTAGATCGCGGTGCGCAGCGTGTTCAGCATCAGGCCCCATTCCGGCTCCGGCGGCTTGGTGCCGAGGCCGAGGAAGGACAGACCGGCCGCCAGGATCATCGAGACCGAGATCAGACTGGTGGCATAGACGAAGATCGCGCCCAGCACGTTGCCGAGGATGTGGACGCGCATGATGGTGAAGGCGCCCGCGCCGGAGGCACGTGCGGCCTCGACGAAGTCCATGTTGCGTACGCCCGTGGTGACGCTCTCGGCGACGCGGGTGATCTGCGGCACGAACACGATGGTCAGCGCCACGATGGAGTTGAGGATGCCGGCGCCGAGCGCGCCGGAGATCGCGATCGCCAGCAGCACCGACGGGAAGGCGTAGAACACGTCCACCGTGCGCATGATCGCGGTGTTGAGCTTGCCGCCGACATAGCCGGCAATGATGCCGAGCGAGGTACCGATGCAGAAGGCCAGGATCACGGGCAGGATGCCGATGACCAGCGACAGGCGCCCGCCATAGATCAGCCGGGCCAGCATGTCGCGGCCGAGCTCGTCGGTGCCGAGCGGATAGCCTGTGGTGCCGATGTGGCGGAGGCGGCGGATCATCGAACCCTTGTAGGGGTCTTCGAGACCGAGCCACGGCGCGAGGATCGCGGACAGGAAGATCAGCAGCAGCACCAGAGCGCAGGCCATGCTGACCTTGTCGCGCATGATGCGGCGGCCGACGGTCGCCCAATAACCGCGCGCCTTGGTGGCGGGCGCGGCCTGCAGCGCGGCATCGCTGGCGGTGGCGGACAACGGAAGCTCGCTCATCGGCTAGCCCCGCTTGATGCGCGGGTCGATCGCGGCTTGGGCGATGTCGACCAGGAGATTGAGGAAGACGAAGAACAGCGCCAGGATCAGGATCGTGCCCTGCAGCAGCGGCAGGTCACGCTGGAAGATCGCCGAGTTGAGCAGGAAGCCCGAGCCAGGCCAGGAGAACACGGTCTCGATCAGGATCGAGCCGCCGAGCATGTAGCCGAGCTGAAGCCCCATCACCGCGAGCGCGGTGGGCGCGGCATTCTTGATGACGTGGCGGAACACGCCGGTTTCGCGCAGGCCCTTTGCACGCAAAGCCTCGACGAAGTCCTGCGAGAGAATGTCGCCAGTGAGCGCGCGGACCGTGCGGGTGACGATGCCCATCGGGATCACCGACGTCGTGATCGCGGGCAGCACGAGATATTTGAGGTGCGCCCAATCCCAGGCCCAGGAGTTGGAGCCGCTGGGGCCGGCGCCGACCGCCGGCAGCCAGTTCAGCTGGACCGAGAAAATGATGACGAGCAGCATGCCGAGCCAGTAATGCGGCACCGAGACGCCGGCGATGGCAAAGGAGGTCGCGACCTTGTCGATCCAGGTCTCGCGGAAATAGCCGGCGATCAGGCCAAGCAGGACGCCCATGGTGAAGCCGATGATGGCGGCGGCAATCGCGAGCGTGACGGTGTTGCCGACCGCGCGCATGACCTCGGCCAGCACCGGACGCCCCGTCGCGATGGAATTGCCGAGATCGCCATGAAGGGCACGCAGCAGCCACAGGCCGAACTGCACCGGCAGCGGCCGGTCGAAGCCATAGGCGGCGCGCAGCTGCGCGGCGAGCTCCTGCGACGCATCGGCCGGCAGCACGGCGACCAGCGGATCGCCCGGCGTGATGTGCACGAGCAGGAAGCACACCAGCGCCACGCTGATGACGATCGGGACGACGTAGACAATGCGTCTGGCGGTATAGGCGAGCACTGGTCTTCTTTCTTCCTTCTCCCCTTGCGGGAGAAGGTGGCGCGCAAGCGCCGGATGAGGGGTTCGGTCCGCGGTTACAGCATTATCAAATTGGAGGAAGGATCACTCGCGGAGAGAGACCCCTCACCCGGCTTCGCTATCCGCGAAGCCACCCTCTCCCGCAAGGGGAGAGGGTGCACTGTGCGTGTGGCGCGAACTACTGCGCGATCGACACCGGCGAGAAGTCGATGAACCAGCTCTTCGGTTGCACGACGCCTGTCACCTTCGGGCTCATGGCGCGCGGGCCGACGTCGTGGGCGACGTAGAGGAAGGCGGCGTCATCGACGGAGGCTGCGTGCAATTCAGCGAGTGCGGCGTCGCGCGCGGCGGGATCGAAGGTCTGGCGCGCCTTCTTCACCAGCTCGTCGAATTTGGGGTTGTTGATGAAGCCCCAATTGTTCGAGACCGGCGGCGCCATGCCCGACTGCAGGAAGCGCACCAGCGCGAAGAACGGGTCCATCGCCGCGTAGGTGACGTTGGTCGCGTGCGAGCCGTTGGCGCTGGGATCCTTGGCGCCGCGGCGCCAGTTGGTGAACAGCGTATTCCATTCGATGACGTCGAGCTGGACGTCGAAATAGCATTCGGCCAGCGCCTGCTGGAGATACTCGTTCATCGGCAAGGGCTGCATCTGGCCCGAGCCGGACGCGGACGTCTGCGTCTTCACGGTCAGTTTCTTGTTGGGACCGTAGCCGGCCTCCTGCATCAACTTTTGCGCAGCCGCCTTGTCGTACTTGATCTGGAAGGTGGGATTGCCGCGCCAGGGATGGCCGGGCTCGAAGGTGCCGGACGCCGGCACCATCAGCCCCGCGAGCAGACCGTCCCTGAGGCCTTCGCGGTCGACGCAGAGGTTCGCGGCCTTGCGCACCCGGATGTCGTTCCAGGGCGAGCCCTCGACGCGGGAGAACTGCCACGGCCAGACGTGCGGCTGCTCGTTGGAGTAGAGCTTGAAGCCGCGCTGCTTCAGCTCGGGCAGCGCGTCCGGTGCCGGCGCCTCGACCCAATCGACCTGGCCGGACAGCAGTGCCGCGGTGCGCGCGTTGGCTTCCGGCATCGGCAGCAGCACCATCTTGTCGACCTTGGGCACGCGCGCCTTGTTCCAATAGTCCGGGTTCTTGACCAGCTCGAGCCGCTCGCGCGGCGTAAAGCTCGCCATCTTCCACGGGCCGGTGCCCGAGGCGCTCCTGGCGAAGGCGGTCCATGCGGCTTGCGACTTCGCCTTGGCGTCGGCGCCTTCGGCTTTGTCGTAGAAGGACTGCCACTTCGCCGGGCTTGCCATGAACAGATTGGTGAGGTTGATCGGCAGGAAGCTGTCGGGCTCCTTGGTGGTGAGTTCGACGGTCATGTCGTCGATCTTCTTCGCGGAGGCCAGCGTCGGCATGCGCGAGGCCGTGACGCCGACCTGGCTGGCGTCGAATTGCGGCGCATCCTGCTTCAGCACCTTCTCGACGTTCCACACCACCGCGTCGGCGTTGAACGGCGAGCCGTCATGGAAGGTGACGCCGGGGCGCAGCTTGAAGACCCATTTGGTCTTGTCGGCATCGTCGACCTTCCACTCGATGGCAAGGCCGGGGATCACCACGCTCGCCTTGTCGGCAGAGGACAGGTCCCAGCTGGTCAGCGCATCGTACATGGTGAGGCCGGTAAAGCGGTTGCCCTCAAAACCCTGATCGGGCTGGCCGAGCGTGCGCGGAATATCGGCAGCAGTCATGCCGATGCGCAGCACAGTTTCGGCAGCCGCCACCCGCGGCCATGCAGCTGCGCTGCCAAGCGCCAACAGCGCGATCAGCGCCGCCCGTGTGTTGTTGTTCTTGATAAACATCGCCTCAGTCCCTTTCCGGCTTCCGATGATTAATTTTGATGCAATCGTATGCAATGGCTATGCCAAGGGAAAACTTTTTCTGCGAATTGCCCCTGCGACGACAAGTCCTTGTGATGACGCACGGGCGAAATCGGCCCCCTGCCTATTCTGGCATCAAGATTGCAGGTTTGGTCCCAGATCCCCCTGGAGCTTTGGGCCATGCGTATTCGTCTATCGACCTGTCTCGCCGTGCTTGCATTGGCGGTGTCCGCAATCACGGCGCACGCCGAAACGGTGGTGCGTTACGGCATCTCGATGGCGGATATTCCACTCACCACTGGCCAGCCCGATCGTGGCGCCGGCGCCTATCAGTTCACGGCCTACACGATCTACGATCCGCTGGTGGCCTGGGAGATGGATGTCGCCGACCGCCCCGGCAAGCTGGTGCCGGGCCTCGCCACCGAATGGAAGGTGGACGACGCCGACAAGACGAAGTGGCACTTCACCCTGCGCAGGGGCGTGAAGTTTCACGACGGCAGCGATTTCAACGCCGATGCGGTAATCTGGAATCTCGACAAGGTGCTCAACGACAAGGCGCCGCAATTCGACAAGCGGCAGAGCGCGCAGGTGAAGACCCGCCTCCCCTCCGTCGCCAGCTACGCCAAGATCGACGACTTCACGGTGGAGATCATCACCAAGACGGTGGATTCCTTCTTCCCCTATCAGATGCTGTGGTTCCTGGTCTCGAGCCCGGCGCAATATGAAAAGCTCGGCAAGGACTGGGACAAGTTCGCCAGCCAGCCCTCCGGAACCGGCCCGTTCAAGCTGACGAAGCTGGTGCCGCGCGAGCTCGCCGAGCTAGTCAAAAATCCGGACTACTGGAACAAGAAGCGCATTCCCAAGGCCGACAAGATCGTGCTGGTGCCGATGCCGGAAGCGCTGACGCGCACCAATGCGCTGCTCGCCGGCCAGGTCGACCTGATCGAGACGCCGGCCCCGGATGCCGTGCCGCAGCTGAAGGCGGCGGGCATGAAGCTGGTCGACAACGTCACGCCGCATGTGTGGAATTATCACCTCAGCGTGCTGCCGGGCTCGCCCTGGACCGACATCCGCCTGCGCAAGGCGCTGAATCTTGCGATCAACCGCGACGAAGTCGTCGGGCTGATGAACGGCCTCGCCAAGCCCGCCAAGGGCCAGGTCGACCCGTCGAGCCCGTGGTTCGGCAAGCCCAGCTTCGAGCTGAAATATGATCTCGCCGCCGCCAAGAAGCTGGTGGAGGAAGCGGGCTATTCCAAAGCAAAGCCGCTGAAGACCACCTTCATCATCGCGCAAGGCGGCACCGGCCAGATGCTGTCGTTGCCGATGAACGAATTCCTGCAGCAGAGCTTCAAGGAGATCGGCATCGAGATCGACTTCAAGGTGGTCGAGCTGGAGACGCTCTATACGCACTGGCGCAAGGGCGCCGCCGACGAGATGAACGCCGGCATCACCTCCAACAACATCGCCTATGTCACCTCGGATCCGCTCTACGCCATCGTCCGCTTCTTCCATTCCGGCCAGATCGCGCCGGTTGGCGTCAATTGGGGCGGCTACAAGAACCCGAAGGTCGACGCGCTGATCGACGAGGCCAAGCAGACTTTCGACAGCACCAAGCAGGACCAATTGCTGGCGCAGGCGCATGCGCTGATCGTGGACGATGCCACGCTGGTGTGGGTCGTCCACGACACCAACCCGCACGCGCTGTCACCGAAGATCAAGCAGTTCGTGCAGGCGCAGCACTGGTTCCAGGATCTGACGACGATCGGGGTGGAGTGAGCAACACGCAAGGGTGGGCACGGCGCTTTGCGCCTTTGCCCACCCGGGCGGCGCGCGATCACCGCCCTTTGGTCGGGATCTTGTTGTACGGCACGTCCTTGTCGACGCGGATGTCGCCCGGCAGGCCGAGCACGCGCTCGGCGATGATGTTGCGCAGGATCTCATCGGTGCCGCCGGCGATGCGCATCGAGGGCGAGGACAGCAGCATCTGCTGGAATTGACCCTGCGCTGTTTCCTCGTCGTTGCCGGTGAGAACACCGGCCGCGCCCTGCAGGTCCATGGCGTAAGTCGCGATGTCCTGCAGCATCATGCCCGAGACCAGCTTGCCGATCGAATTCTCCGGGCCCGGTCGCTCGCCCTTCGACAGCGCCGAGATCGTGCGGTAGCTGGTGTATTTCAGGCCGTTCGACTTCGCCGCCCAGCTCGCGAGCTTCGAGCGCACGGCGGGATCGTCGATGGCGAGGCCATCCTCCAGCATCAGGTTCGAGCAGAACTCGAACATCTCGGGCACGCCGGTCGCGAGCCGCGCGCCGATCGACATGCGCTCGTTCATCAGCGTGGTCAGCGAGACGTTCCAGCCGTCGCCGACGGCGCCCAGCCGCTGGCTGTCGGGGATCACCACATCGGTGAAATAGACCTCGTTGAACTCCTGCATGCCGTTGGCCTGCTTGATCGGCCGCACCTCGACGCCGGGACTCTTCATGTCCAGGAAGAACATGGTGAGGCCCTTGTGCTTGGGCACGTTCGGATCGGTGCGCGCGATCAAAAGACCATAGTCGGAATAATGCGCGCCCGAGGTCCAGATCTTCTGGCCGTTGACGACCCAATTGTCGCCCTTCTTCTCGGCGCGGGTGCGAAGCCCTGCGACGTCGGAGCCGGCAGACGGCTCGGAGAACAGCTGGCACCAGATCTCCTCGCCCGATGCGAGCTTCGGCAAGTACCGCCGCTTGGCCTCCTCGCTGCCGAACGCCATTACGGTCGGGCCGCACATGCCCTCGCCGATCTGGAACGGCTGCGTCAGCTTGCCGTAGACGCCCTCCTCCTGCTGCCAGATCACCTTCTCGATCGGCGTCGCGCCGCGGCCGCCATACTCCTTCGGCCAGTGCAGGCAGGCCCAATTGCCCTCGAACTTCTTCTTCTGCCAGGCCTTGCCGACATCGACGATGTCGCGATTGGCAAGGCGGATGCGGCCGAGCGAGGACTTTGACAGCTCGGCCTGCAATTCCTTCGGCGCATTGGCCTCGATCCATTTGCGCGCGGTCTCGCGGAATGCGGCTTCCTGCGGGGTGTCGTCGAAATTCATGGCGGACCTCTACCCTCTTCCCTTCGTCGGGATCTTGTTGAACGGCACGTCCTTGTCGACGCGGATGTCGCCGGGCAGGCCCAGCACCCGCTCGGCGATGATGTTGCGCATGATCTCGTCGGTGCCGCCCTCGACGCGCGTACCCGGCGCACGCAGCAGCATGGCCTGGAAACGGCCCGCCAGTTCGCCATCCTCGCCGCTGACGATTCCGGACGCGCCCTGCAGATCGAGCGCATAGGTCGCAACGTCCTGGATCATGGAGCCCGCCACCAGCTTGCCGATGGAGTTCTCCGGTCCCGGGCGTTCGCCCCTCGACAGCGCCGAGATCGCGCGCATGCTGGTGTATTTCAGCCCGCTTGCCTTCACCGCCCAGTTCGCCAGCTTGGATCGCACCGCGCGATCCTCGATCGCCGGGCCGTCGTCGAGCATCAAGCTGGAGCAGTACTCGAACAATTCGGGGAAACCGGTCGAGACGGCCGCGCCGATCGCACTGCGCTCGTTCATCAGCGTGGTCAGCGAGACGTTCCAGCCGTCACCCACCTCGCCGAGGCGCTGATGGTCGGGGATGCGGACATTGGTGAAATAGACCTCGTTGAAATCCGAGGCACCGCTCGCCTGCTTGATCGGCCGCACCTCGACGCCGGGGCTCCTCATGTCCAGGAAGAACATGGTGAGGCCCTTGTGCTTGGGCACGGTCGGATCAGTGCGCGTGAGCAGGATGCCGTAGTCTGAATAATGTGCACCCGAGGTCCAGATCTTCTGGCCGTTGATGATCCAGTCGTCGCCGTCCTTCTCGGCGCGCGTGCGCAGGCCCGCGACGTCCGAGCCGCCGGCGGGCTCGGAGAACAGCTGGCACCAGACCTTCTCGCCGGAGGCGAGCGGCGGCAGATAGGTGCGCTTATGCTCCTCGCGCGCGAACGCCATCATGGTCGGCCCGCACATGCCGTGACCGATGATGAACATGCGGGACAGCTGGCCGAACGGCCCCTCCTCCTGCTGCCAGATCACGCGCTCGATCGGCGAGGCGCCACGCCCGCCATATTCCTTCGGCCAGTGCAGGCAGGCCCAGCCGGCGTCGGCCTTTTTCTTCTGCCAGGCTTTTGCCACTTCGAGAATGTTGGCGTTCTTGAGCACGGTGCGGCCGAGCGAGGATTTGCGCAGCTCCTCCTCGTATTGCTTGGGTGCGTTGGCGTTGATCCAGGCGCGGGCGGTGGCGCGGAATTCGGCTTCCTGCGGGGTGTCGTCGAAGTTCATCTTGCTTCTCTGTTTGTCCGTAGGGTGGATTAGCCGGAGGCGTAATCCACCAATTTTGTCGAGCACTGCCGGTCGATGGTGGGTTACGCCTTCGGCTAACCCACCCTACGCACCTGTCGTTACGCTGCGTTCTTCTTCCGCATCCGATCGATCAGCTGATCTTCCCAATAAGTGAGGCTGCCGAGCCCGAGCGCCATCGCGTTGGCGCGGCGATAGTACATGTGGCAGTCGAATTCCCAGGTGAAGCCCATGCCGCCATGGACCTGGATGTTGTTCTTGGCGCAGTGCTGGAACGCTTGCGTCGCGCTGATGCGCGCGGCGGCAGCGGCTTCCGGCAGTTCGGCCGCATTGGTCGAGAGCGCCCAGGCGCCGTAATAGCTGTTGGAGCGCGCCAGCGTCGCCGAGACGTACATGTCGGCGAGCATGTGCTTGACCGCCTGGAATGAGCCGATCTGCCGGCCGAAGGCGATGCGGTCCAGCGCGTAGTCGCGGCCCATCTCCAGCGCGCGATCGGCGCCGCCGACCTGCTCGAACGCGCACAGCACCGCGGCGCGGTCGAGCACCTGGGTGAGGATGCTCCAGCCGTCGCCCGCAGCTCCGAGCGGCTCGGCTTTGGCGTCCTTGAAGGTGATCTCGGCCTGTCCGCGGGTCGGATCGAGGTTGGTGAGGCTCTTCACATCGACGCCGCCGGCCTTGAGATCGACCAGGAACAGCGAGATGTCATTGTCGCGCCCACTCGATCCCGTGCGCGCGGCGACCACCGCAAAATCGGCAATCGCACCGTCGGCGACCGGCTTCTTGACGCCGTTGAGCACGCCGTTCGCAGCCGTCAGCTTGACGTTCTTCGGCGACGGGTTGCCCTTGCCCTCGAACAGCGCCAGCGTGCCGATGGCCTCGCCGGAAGCAATCGCCGGCAGCCATTTCTTCTTCTGCGCGTCACTGCCGGCGATCAGCAGCGCTTCGGCGGCGAGGTACACGGTCGAGGAAAACGGCACCGGCGCGTTGGCCCGGCCCATTTCTTCCGCGATTACGCACAGCTCGAGATGACCGGCGCCGGCGCCGCCGAACTCCTCGGGAATCGCGACGCCGAGGAAGCCCATCTCGGCGAGGCCTTTCCACAGCTCCTTGTCGTAAGGCGCCTTGCCGTCGAGCACGACACGCACCGCCTTGGGCGAGCATTTCTCGGCGAGGAACTTGCGCGCCTGGTCGCGGAGCTGTTTTTGATCGTCGGAGAAGTCGAAGTTCATGGCGGGCTTACCTCTTATTCGTTGTCATTTATTGCCGTCATTCCGGGGCGCCGCGCAGCGGCGAACCCGGAATCCATTTCGCCACGCATATGCGGCCCGATGGATTCCGGGCTCGCGCTGCGCGCGCCCCGGAATGACGAATGGAGCGAGTGTCGTCTTCATTTCAGCACGATCACATCTTCATCCGGCTTGTCCGCATAGAGCCGCTCCACCAGCGCGGCGCGGCGTTCCAGGCCGGCGCGCTGGTTGATGTAGCCCTTGTCGGTGAGCTCGTTGCCGTCGATCGAAGGCGGCTCGACCATCAGCATCGCGCGCGCGATGATACGGCTGCTGGCCCCTTCGCATTCACGGTTGTGGGCTTCCAGGCCGCGCCTGAAGCAAGCGATCACCTCGGGATGCTTCACCGCATCGGCAAAGCTGAGATCGGGATTGCCGACCAGCTGGCGGCAGGCGTGCAGGTTCGGCCAGGCCAAGAGGCCGATGAAGGGACGGTCCTGCCCCGCGACCAGCGCGTCGTGCACGACTGGCGTTGCGGCCGCGATCGCATCGGTCCGCAGCGAGCCGACATGTACGAATGTGCCCGTGGTGAGCTTGAAGTCTTCGACCACGCGGCCGGCAAAGATGATGCCTTGCACCGGATCGGCATCGTCGACGAAGATGCCGGCATCGCCGATGCAGTAGAATCCTTCCTCGTCGAACATCTTCTTGGTCAGCTCCGGCTGGCCGAAATAGCCGGGCGTGACGTTGACGCCGCGCAGGCGCAATTCGTATTTCGAGCCGCACGGCACCATCTTCAACTCGACGCCGGGGAACGGCAGGCCGATCAGGCCGACGCGCTCGGTGTCCCAATAGGTGCCGGTCGAGGTCGGCGCGGTCTCGGTCGAGCCCCAGCCGGTATAGAACACGATGCGCTCGCCGGTGGTCTTTACCGCCAGCGCTTGCATGCGCTCGTAGAGATCGTCGGGCAGCCGCGCGCCGCCATAGGCCATGATCGAGAGGTTCTTGAAGAACGAGCGGCAAAGCGCGTCGTCCTTCTCCATGGCGGCTGCGAGCGCGGCATAGCCGGCCGGCACGTTGGCATAATAGGTCGGCGAGATCTCGCGCAGATTGCGCAGCGTCTCCTCGAACTGCCCGGGCATCGGGCGGCCGTCGTCGATATAGAGCGTGCCGCCGTCGACCAGGATCGGGTGGAACGCGGCATTGCCGCCCATGGTGTGGTTCCAGGGCATCCAGTCCAGCATGGTCGAGATCGGTCCGTTCGGATCGCGCGGCCGTACTTGCATCATCATCGCTGCATTGGCGCACATCATCTCCTGCGTGTTGATGACGGCTTTGGGCATGCCGGTCGAGCCTGATGTGAACAGCAGCTTGCCGATGGTCTGCGGCGTGATCTTCGCGATCGAGGCCTCGACATCGGCCGTGACAGGCGTTGCTGCGAGCTCGGCAAAGCTGACGCTCTTGATGCCCTCGCAGGGCCGCGCGACGTGAACCACGGTGACGCCGCTGAGGTCGAGCGCCTTCAGCGCCTTCTCGAAGATCGGTCCGTCCTGCACCATCAGTACGGCCGGCTTGATCAGGTCGAACAGGTACTTGAGCTTGACGTGATCGTGGCTCATCAACGAGTAGGCCGGCGATACCGGCGCTGCCGGAACGCGCGCCTGCATCGCGGCCTGCGTCATCAGCGCATGCTCGATCGAATTGCCGGAGAGGATCGTGACGGGCCGGCCCTTGAGCTCGAGATTGAGCAGGCCTTGCGTCAGCGCGTCCACGATGCGCTTGGCTTCGCCATAGGACACCTTGCGCCATTCGCGGTTCGGACCGCCGCGCTGTGCCAGCCAGATGCGTTCGGGCGCTTCCTTCGCCCATTTCGCCAGCGACGCCGGGATGTGCTTCTCATAAGGCTGCAGCGGAATGCGCGACTTCAGCACCACCGTGCCGTCGCCGCGACGCTCGACGTCGATGTCGCGCGCGAGCCACTGGACCTTGCGAAAGGCGGGCTTCGTCATCACTGCCGCCGCGCTTCCACTCATTTTGCGTCTCCCGGAATTACTGTCCTTTGCGGATCTTCATCGTTCAGCGCCTGATATAGACAGGCTTTCGCTTCTCAAGGAAGGCCCTGATGCCTTCCGAAAACTCTTCCGAGCGGCTGCACAGGACCTGGTTGCGATCCTCCATCGCGATCACAGCTTCCAGCGAGCCGGCATCGACGCTCATGTTGAGGCATTCCTTGGATAGCCGCAGGCCCACGGGCGAGGCCGTCATCATCGCCTCGATATAAGGCGCGGCCGCGTCATCGAGCTTGTCCTCGTCCACGACCTCCGAGACGAGGCCGACCGCGAGCGCGCGCTCCGCTCCGATGAAGCGCCCGGTGAGGATCAGCTCGGATGCGACGGAGACGCCGACGAGGCGCGGCAGAAAATAGCTGGTGCCGATGTCGCAGCCGCCGAGCCCGAGCTTGATGAAAGCGCAATTCATCCGCGCCGATCTCGTGGCGACACGGATGTCGGAGGCCAGCGCCAGCGCAAAGCCGCCGCCGGCCGCCGCGCCCTGCACCAGCGCCAGGATCGGCTGCGGACAGCGCCGCATCAGCATCACGATGTCGGCGATGCGCCGCTGCGAATCCAGCGACTCCGTGATGCCCGGCGGCTCCTGCTGCCCGGCCCGGCGCGCCATCGCAGCTTTGAGATCGAGGCCGGCGCAGAAATTCCTGCCGGCGCCCTTGAGCACGACGACGCGGGTGTCGCGATTGCGTTGCAGGCCCTGGAAATAATCGTTGAGCGCATCGATCAGCGCGGGATCGAGCGCGTTGAGGTGCTCGGGCCGATTGAGCGTCACCCGGTCGACGCCATCGTCATGCTCAATCAGCAGCGGTTGGGACATGGGGCCTCGCACTTGCCGCGAGTCGCGGCGCCGATTGCTGCGCCCTCTCCCCTTGCGGGAGAGGGCATGTAAATCGCTAGCCGCACAATCGCTTGTGTGAGGGGTCTGCCTCCACAAATGAGATTGTGGAGACAACCCCTCATCCGGCCCCGTAGCCGAAGCTTCGCTTCGGCGTTCTTAAGAACGGCGGCCTAAGGCCGCCTATGCCACCTTCTCCCACAAGGGGAGAAGGAAGAACGAACCGCCTATCGCGGCGCCATGCGGATCGCACCGTCGAGGCGGATGGTCTCGCCGTTCAGCATCGGGTTCTCGACGATGTGCACCGCGAGCATGCCGTATTCGTTGGCATCGCCGAGACGCGAGGGATGCGGTACCTGGGCGCCCAGGCTCTTGCGGGCCTCTTCGTTCAGGCCCATCAGCAGCGGCGTGAAGAACAGGCCGGGCGCAATGGTGTTGACGCGGATCTTCTGGCTGGCGAGATCGCGCGCGGCCGGCAGCGTGAGGCCGACGACGCCACCCTTCGAGGCCGAATAGGCGATCTGGCCGATCTGGCCTTCGTAGGCGGCAACCGAGGCGGTGTTGATGATCACGCCGCGCTCTTCGCCGACGGGCTCGATCGTGACGAGACGCTCGGCGAACAGACGCAGACAGTTGAACGTGCCGATCAGGTTGACGTTGATGATGCGTGCGAACTTTTCGAGCGGATAGACACCGTCGCGGCCGACGATGCGCTGCGAGCCGCCGATGCCGGCGCAGTTCATCAGCACGCGGGCGACGCCGTGTGCGGCTTCCGCCTTGGCGATCGCTGCCTTGATCTGCTCCTCGCTGGTGACGTCGGCGTGCAGTGCGACGCCCTTCACTTCGGCGGCCACCTTCTCGGCGTTTTCCTTGCTCTGATCGATCACGCCGATCTTGGCGCCCTTGGCCGCCATGGCGCGGGCGGTCGCGGCACCGAGGCCCGAACCACCGCCGGTGATGAGAACGGCTACGTCTTTCAACTGCATCGCGTGTACCTTTCCTTGAGCGTTTCTTCTCTAGACTTGTGAAGTGTTGGCCGGACTATCCGGCCGCAGCGGCTTCCTCGGCTTGCGTGAGGATGCCGCCGCAGATCAGCGTTTCCATGTGTTTGATGTATTGCCGGCAGACATCGTCGGTGACCGGGCCGACGCCGGTCGCGCGGGACATCGCGTGCCGGCCGAAGAACAGGTGATCGCAGGCGCCGATCAGGCTGGTGTAGAACAGCACCGGATCGGTCGGGCGGAATTCGCCGCGGCTGACGCCTTCAGCCAGCAAGCGGCGGTGGAAGTCCAAGAGCGGCGCAACGAAGAATTTCGAGACTTCGTCGGCAGAGCTCGCGCTGGTTTCGTGCAACAGATAGTGGATCAGCCGGTTCATGTAGGGGAACCGGTGATAGGCGCGGATGATGCCGCCGATATGCAGCTTCAGCTTTGCCGTCGACGTGATCTGCTGCGCCAGCAGATATTCGAGATTGGACATCTCGGTCGCGGCATCCCGCGCGAGCAGCGCCAGCAACAGGCCGTCCTTGTTGCCGAAGTGATATTTGACCAGTGCGGCGTTGGCGCCCGACTTCTGCGCAATATCGGACAGCGAGATCTCGATCGAGGAGCGTTCGATCATCAGCTCGCTAGCGGCCACCAGCAATTTCTCTGCCGTGGAATTTTTCCCGCTGGGGAGCCTGTTCGGTACGCTGGTCGCCACGGAGATCCCTGTTTGGCCGCTGGAAGCGGGGCGCAGATAAGCGCAAGCAGCGCCTCATCACAAGAGTTAATTGATCGATTGACTAAACGATGGTCCGACCCTTAAATCCGCCCGACAACCCACCCAATAAAGAATTCAGGGAGAGACCGACATGGCCGAGGCTTACATCGTCGCCGCTGCGCGCACCGCCGGCGGGCGCAAGGGGGGCCGCCTCGCCGGCTGGCATCCGGCCGATCTCGCCGCGAAGGTGCTGGACGAGCTGGTCGACCGCACCAAGGTCGATCCGGCCCAGGTCGAGGACGTGATCATGGGCTGCGTGATGCAGGTCGGCGAACAGTCCAACAATGTCGCGCGCAACGCGATCATGGCCTCGAAGCTTCCGGAGAGTGTGCCAGGCACCTCGATTGATCGTCAGTGCGGCTCCTCGCAGCAAGCGCTGCACTTCGCCGCGCAGGCGGTGATGTCGGGTGCGATGGACGTCGTGATCGCGGCCGGGGTGGAGTCGATGACGCGGGTGCCGATGGGCCTGTCATCGCAGCTTCCGGCCAAGAACGGCTTCGGCAATTACAAGAGCCCGGGCATCGAGAGGAAATATCCGAACATCGTGTTCAGCCAGTTCACCGGCGCGGAGATGATGGCCGAGAAGTACGGCCTCTCCAAGGATGAGCTCGATCAATATTCCTACGACAGCCATCAGCGCGCGATCGCGGCGACGCAAGCAGGTCACTTCAAGAAGGAGATCGTGCCGCTCGACATCACCCGCGCCGACGGCAGCAAGGACACCCACCACATCGACGAAGGCATCCGCTTCGACGTCACGCTCGACGGCATCAAGGGGGTCAAGCTGATCGCCGAGAACGGCAAGCTGACCGCGGCCAGCGCCAGCCAGATCTGCGACGGCGCCTCCGGCGTCATGGTGGTGAACGAGAAGGGCCTGAAGCAGCTCGGCGTCAAGCCGCTCGCCCGCATCCATCACATGACCATGACGGGCGGCGATCCCGTAATCATGCTCGATGCTCCCCTGCACGCCACCAAGCGCGCGCTGGAGAAGGCCGGCATGAAGATCGGCGACATCGACCTGTTCGAGGTCAACGAGGCCTTCGCCTCGGTTCCGACCGCCTGGCTGAAGACCACCGGCGCCGACCCGGAGCGTCTCAACGTCAACGGCGGCGCCATCG
Source organism: Bradyrhizobium sp. IC4060 (assembly GCF_020193715.1). Taxonomy (NCBI): domain Bacteria; kingdom Pseudomonadati; phylum Pseudomonadota; class Alphaproteobacteria; order Hyphomicrobiales; family Nitrobacteraceae; genus Bradyrhizobium; species Bradyrhizobium sp. IC4060. The sequence continues at coordinate 870,813 of NZ_JADYVJ010000003.1, forward strand.
CGCTCGGCCATCCGCTCGGCGGCTCCGGCACCAAGCTGATGACGACGCTGGTCCACGCGCTGCACCAGCGCGGCAAGCGCTATGGCCTGCAGACCATGTGCGAAGGCGGCGGCATGGCCAATGTGACGATCGTGGAGCGGCTGTAAGAAGAACAAAAGCGAGTAGCGAGTGGCGAGTAGCGAATGGTGAGTAGGCGAAGAGCGGTTTGCCCTTCTTCCCTATTCGCCACTCGCTACTCGCCATTTCACGTTTTGAGGAAACGCCATGACCCACCCCTGTATCCACGCCAAGACGACGCCCGACAAGATCGCCTACCAGATGGCCGGGACCGGCAAGGCGATCACCTATCGCGAGCTCGACGAGCTCTCGAACCAGGGCGCGCATCTGTTCCGCTCGCTTGGCCTCAAGGCCGGCGACCACATTGCGCTGTTGATGGAGAACCGCCTCGCCTTCATGGAGCTGTGCTGGGCGGCACAGCGCAGCGGGCTCTATTACACCGCGATCAGCCGCTACCTGAAGCAGGACGAGATCGATTACATCATCGCCGATTGCGGCGCCAAGGTCGTGATCACGACGCCGAAATGCGCCGACCAGATCAAGGGCCTGATCAAGGGCGCGCCCGGTGAGCCGATCTTCTACATGATGGACGAGCCGCTGCCCGGCTTCCGCTCCTACGACAAGGAAGCCGCCGCGCAGCCGACGACGCCGATCGCCGACGAGGTCGCCGGCTACGACATGCTGTATTCGTCGGGCACCACCGGGCGCCCTAAGGGAATCAAGAAGGCTTTCGAAGGCAACAGGATCGACGTGCCGAACGCCTTCCTCCGCGTGCTCTGCGCCGACATGTGCGGCATGAATGCGGAGAGCACCTATCTGTCGCCGGCGCCGCTCTATCATGCGGCACCCCTGCGCTTCAACATGATGGCGATCGTGCTCGGCGGTACCTCCATCATCATGGAGCATTTCGACGCTGAAGAGTTCCTGAAGCTGGTCGAGAAGTACAAGGTGACACAATCGCAGCTGGTGCCGACCATGTTCGTGCGCATGCTGAAGCTGCCGGACGAGGTGCGCACGAGGTACGACGTCTCCACCCTGAAGGGCGCGATCCACGCCGCCGCGCCCTGCCCGGTCGACGTCAAGGCGAAGATGATCGAATGGTGGGGGCCGATCCTGATCGAGTATTACGCCGGGTCTGAAGGCAATGGCGTCACCGTCTGCAACTCGCAGCAATGGCTGGAGCATCGCGGCAGCGTCGGCCGCGCCGTGGTCGGCAAGATCAAGATTCTCGACGAGAACGACGAGGAGCAGCCGGTCGGTGAGATCGGCACGGTCTATTTCGCCGACGCGCCCGCCTTCACCTATCACAACGACCCCGAGAAGACGAAGAAGGCCTACAACGCCAAGGGATGGTCGACGCTCGGCGATGTCGGCTATCTCGACAAGGACGGCTTCCTCTATCTCACCGACCGCAAGTCCTACATGATCATCTCCGGCGGGGTGAACATCTATCCGCAGGAGACCGAGGACGTGCTGATCACGCACCCTGAGGTCGCCGACGTCGCGGTGTTCGGCGTGCCGAACGAGGAGATGGGCGAAGAGGTCAAGGCGGTGGTGCAGCCGCACGACATGAGCCGCACCGGCAAGGCGCTCGAAGCCGATTTGATCGCTTATTGCAAGAGCCGCCTCTCCGCCATCAAATGCCCGCGCTCGATCGATTTCGAAGCCGAGCTGCCGCGCACGCCGACCGGCAAGCTGGTGAAGCGGCATTTGCGCGATCGGTACTGGAGGAAGACGGCGGCGAAGATCTAGTTGAGGTCTCGTAGGGTGGGCAAAGGCGCGAAGCGCCGTGCCCACCACCTGTCCAGGTTACGACGATATGGTGGGCACGCTTCGCTTTGCCCACCCTACGAGGTCAGCGCAAGCATCCTCAATCGAACAAGCTCGGCGTGTGGTTCACCAGCGCGCCTTCGATCTCCAGCATCTTCAGCTTCGTGACCACGCCGCCATTCGCCGAGAAGCCGCCGGGCTTGTTGCCCGCGGCGAGCACGCGATGGCAGGGCACGACGATCGGGCACGGGTTGCGGCCGAGCGCCTGGCCGACGTCGCGAGACAGCTGGACGCCGCCGAGCTGTTTTGCGATGTCGCCATAGGTGATGGTCTTACCCGGCGGAATCGCCCGGGCGATGTCGTAGACGCTGCGGTTGAACTCGGGCACGCCGTCGAGGTCGAGCGGAATGTCGATGAGATCGTCCGGCTCGCCGGCGAGCAGTTTCGTCATGCGATCGATCGCCTGTTGCACCTCGGCGGTCGGCTCGGCCTCAACGGCGTCGGCATGACGCTGGCTGATGCGGGTGCGGATCTTCTGCTCGCCGCCCATCGGCAATTGCGTGCCGTTGATGCCCCGCGGGCCCCAGGCGATGGCGCACAGGCCGATCCTTGTGTCGAACAGGGCAAAATGCTGGTCGGTCATGTCTAGGTTCCTGGCTTGCTTCCGTTGCAGGCCCCCACTTTGATGTCGTGCCAAATCTAGGCTTGGAAATAGTTGCGATCCACCCGGTTTCCGGGAATCTTGCACAGGCGGTCCAATCCTCTCCCGAGCCCATCATGCAGAGCCTCCACGTCAACGGTTACGACATGCCCTATCTCGACGTGGGCGAAGACAGGGGCCGTCCGCCTCTGGTCTGCGTGCATGGATCGCTGAACGATTTTCGCGTCTGGGGCTGCGTGCTGGGGCCGCTGACGCAGCGGCACCGGGTGATCGCCGTCAGCCTGCGGCACTTCTTCCCGGAGCGCTGGGACGGCGTCGGTGACACCTATTCGATCGCCCAGCATGTCGAGGACGTCATCGCCTTCATCGACAAGCTCGATGTGGGACCGGTCGATTTGATGGGCCATTCCCGCGGCGGGCATATCTGCTTCCGCGTGGCGCAGCAGCGGCCCGATCTCTTACGCCGGCTGATCCTGGCCGAGCCCGGGGGCGAGCTCGATGCGAGCCTTGATCCGGACTACGTCGGCGGCCCCTCGCCGCTGCTGGCGCGCTTCACGGCCTCGGCCGAGAAGATCGCGGCCGGCGATGTCGACGGCGGGCTCGCCGTCTTCGTTGACACGCTGGAAGGCCCAGGCACTTGGCCGCGATTGCCCGCGATGGTGAAGCAGAACCTGCGCGACAATGCCTTTACGCTGATCGGCCAGGTCCGCGACAGCCGCCCGCCGTTCTCGAAGGCGGATGCGGAGGCGATCAAGATGCCGACGCTGTTCATCCTGGGCGCGCGGACCAAGGGCCTCTTGCCGAAAGTGCTGCATGCGCTGGCCACGCATGTGCCCTATTCCAAGACGGCGATCATCCCGAACGCGACGCATCCGATGTTCGAGCAGGCGCCGCAGAAATTCTCCGAAGTGGTTTTGGATTTTCTGGCGAGCTGACCATGCAAAGCTTCCGCGTCAATGGTTACGACATGGCCTATCTCGAGGTCGGTGAGGGCCCGCCACTGGTCTGCGTGCACGGCACACTCGGCGACTTCCGCACCTGGTATTCCGTGCTCGGTCCGCTGTCGAAATCCCATCGCGTGATCGCGGTCAGCCTGCGGCACTTCTTTCCCGAGCATTGGGACGCCGTCGGCGACGACTACAAGATGGCGCAGCACGTCGCCGATACGATTGCCTTCATCGCGCAGGTCAGGCCCGGCCCCGTCGACCTGATGGGCCATTCGCGCGGCGGACACATCGCCTTTCGCGTGGCGCAGGCGCGGCCTGATCTGTTGCACAAGCTGGTGCTGGCCGAGCCCGGCGGCGATCTCGACCCATCCCTGCCTGTGCCCGAAGGCACGCCCGCGCATCCGTCGCTGGCGGCCCGCACGGCGCGATCGGTCGAGATGATCCGCGGCGGCGACCTCGAGGGCGCGGTGCGGAATTTCTACGAAGGCATCGAGGGCGACGGTTCCTGGCGGCGCGTGCCGGCTGCGGCCAAGCAACAACTCCGCGACAACGCGCTCACCTTCCTTGGCCAGATCAACGAGCAGCGCCGGCCCTACACCCTCAGCGATGCGCAGGCGATCAGGACGCCGACGCTGCTGATCGGCGGCGGCGCCACCACCGGCAGCCTGTCGGTGATGTGGCGCGTGCTGGCCGCGCACATCGCGGGCGCCGAGACGGCGGTGATCGCGAACGCCGGCCACTGGATGTTCGAGCAGGCGCCGCTCGAGTTCGGCGAGGTGGTGAGCAGATTCCTGGCGAAGTAGCTCACACCTTCCACACGCCGACGGGCATTTTGATCGCCGCATTCAGGCGGTTCCACACGTTGATCGTCGCGATCGCGAGGATCAGGGTGGCGAGCTCGCGCTCGTCGAAGTGCTTGGCGGCTTCGTTCCAGATCGCATCGGGCACCGGATCCTCGCGATCGGCGAGGCGCGTGACGGCTTCGGTCAGGGCCAGCGCGGCGCGCTCGGGGTCCGTGAAATAGGGCGCCTCGCGCCAAGCGGATACGGCGAACAAGCGCTCGTCGGTCTCACCCAGTCTGCGGGCGACCTTCGGGTGCATATCGACGCAGACGCTGCAACCATTGATCTGGCTGGCGCGCAGGTGCACCAGTTCGAGGAGCCTTTCCGGCAGACCCTGCTTTGTCAGGTTGCCGAGGGACTGAAGGACATTCATGGCCTCCGGCAGGACCATGACGGGATGATTCATGCGGGCGTGCATCATGTTGCGTCTCCATCTGTCGAATTTAGAGGGTTCCGGTCACATCGGCCGGATTGGCTTCGTCATGGGCATGACGGATCGCGACGAGGGAATGTGACCGATGACCGAAGAAAATTTTCTGACCGAGCAGTTCGAGGCGAGCAGGGATCATTTGCGTGCGGTCGCCTACCGAATGCTGGGCTCGCGCGCCGAGGTCGACGATGCCGTGCAGGAGGCTTGGCTGCGGGTCAGCCGCTACGACCTGTCCGACATCGCGAATTTGCGCGGCTGGCTGACCACGGTCGTGGCGCGCATCTGCCTCGACATGCTGCGCGCCCGGAAGTCGCGTCGCGAGGATCCGATGGGTCCGCACGTACCCGAGCCGGTCGACGATACAAGCGAGCGAGAGGCGGAGATGGCCGATTCCGTCGGCGCGGCACTGCTGGTCGTGCTGGAAACGCTGCAGCCCGCGGAGCGGCTCGCCTTCGTGCTGCACGACATGTTCGCCGTTCCGTTCGAGGAGATCGCGCCGATCGTCGGCCGTTCGGTCGATGCCTCGCGGCAGCTGGCGAGCCGCGCCCGGCGGCGCGTGCAGGGCGCACCGGTGCCCGAGACGGATCTGACGCAGCAGCGAAGGATCGTCGATGCATTTCTTAAAGCCTCGCGCGAGAGCAATTTCGAAGGGCTGCTCGCGGTGCTGGATCCCGACGTGGTATTCCGCGCCGATCAGGCGGCGGTGCGGCTCGGCTCGCTGGCGGAGGTGCGCGGCGCCGAGGCTGTCGCGCAGCTCTACAAGGGCCGCGCCCGGACGGCGCGCACGGCGCTGGTCGATGGTGAGTTGGGTGCTGCCGTCATCCTCGGCGGACAGCTGCGCATTGCCCTGCGCGTGACGTTCGTGGGCGAGCGGATCGGGGCGATCGAGGCGGTGGCCGATGCGGACGACATCGCCACGATGGAGGTGGAGGTGCTGGATGGGTCAGATCCGGACCCGTTGTCGCGAAAACAACCCCATGCACAGTAGACGGACTCAGGAAATTCAACAGCTTACCCGGGTGACGTGAAGCCCTTGGGATCGCCCGAGATACGGCTTGACGCTCCACCTTGCCGAGCGTAAGTTCGAATACGGAATTCCGTATTCCTTCGTTCTTCTGGAGCTGCCGGTGTGATCCCTCTCGACCCGCTCCCGAACCTGATCGACCAAGTCTATGCGCGGATCCTGGAGGCGATCTCCGACCGAACGCTTCGGCCCGGCCAGCGCATCCGGCAGAACGAGCTCGCCGATCGGCTCGGCGTGTCGCGCCAGCCGGTGTCGCATGCGCTGCATCTGTTGCATCGGCAGGGCCTGGTCGCCGAGAGCGGCCGCCGTGGCTTTGAAGTGACTCAGCTCGATCCCGCGCGCATCCGTCAGCTCTACGAGGTGCGCGGCGCCATCGACGCGCTGGCGGCCGGGCTGGCCGCTCAGCGCGCGGCCAGCGACGCAGCGGGACGCGCGCGACTGGAGGCAGCGCTCGCCGCCGGGCGCTGCAGCGACCGCGACACCACGCTATCCGAGCTCATCACCCTCGATGTCGATTTTCACCGCGCGATCTATCAGCTCGCCGGCAATCCCGTGATCGAGGAGACCATGGCGCCGCAATGGCCGCACATGCGTCGCTCGATGGCGACGGTGCTCTCCGAGCTCGATTATCGCGCCAGCGCCTGGGCGGAGCATGCCGATATTGCCGCGCACATTTTCAGCGGCAACGCGAAAGCGGCCGAACGCGCCGCGCTCGCGCACGCGCAGACGGCGGGACGGATGACCGAGGAGAGATTGCGGGCGACGGAAGAGGCGGCGGCGTAGCGATTGCCACCGTCATTCCGGGGCGATGCGACGGGACCTCTCGAAGCGCGGCCCGGGAGCGTCGAGCCCGGAATCCATCGGGCGGCAGAGACTGCGGAGGAATGGATTCCGGGCTCACGCTTCGCGTGCCCCGGAATGACAAAACAAAGCAAACAGGAGGACGGCCCATGAAACTGTCTCAGGAGCAATTGGAGTTCTTCCACCGCGAGGGCTGGCTGTTCCTGCCCGAGCTGTTCGCCCAAGAGGAGGTCGACCTGCTCGCGCGCGAGGCGGTCGCCATCTATGAGGCCAACCGGCCGGAGGTCTGGCGCGAGAAGAGCGGAGCGCCGCGCACGGCCTTTGCCGCGCATCTCTACAACGAGGCGTTCGCGATCCTCGGCGCGCATCCGCGCATGATCGAACCGGTCGAGCAGGTGTTCGGGGAGCCCGTCTACATGCACCAGTTCAAGATCAACGCGAAATCGGCCTTCACCGGCGACGTCTGGCAATGGCACCAGGATTACGGCACCTGGAAGCGCGATGACGGCATGCCGGAGCCGCGGGCGATGAACATCGCGATCTTCCTCGACGAGGTGATGCCGATCAACGGCCCCCTGATGCTGGTGCCGCGCAGCCAGAACGCCGGCGATCTCGAGGCTTCGCACGATCTTGCCACCACCTCTTATCCGCTATGGACGCTGGACGAGCATACGGTCACGCGCCTCGTCAAGCAGGGCGGCATCGTCGCGCCCACCGGCAAGCCCGGCGGCATGCTGATGTTCCACGGCAATCTCGTGCACGGCTCCAGCGGCAACATCACGCCCTATCCGCGCAAGATCGTGTACCTGACGCTGAATGCGGTCTCGAACCATATCCGCACACCGACACGACCGGATTACATCGCCCATCGCGATTTCACGCCGATCAAGACGGTGGACGACGATGCGCTGCTGCGGTTGGCGCGGGCACCACGGCAGGCGGCGGAGTAACCTGTCATTCCGGGGCGACGCGGAGCGTCGAGCCCGGAATCCATCGGGCCGCAGTGCTTGTGGAGAAATGGATTCCGGGCTCGCGCTTCGCGCGCCCCGGAATGACGAAGTTTGACAGTGTCACCTGACAGCCATAGCGATCTCGGACCCCCCATGAACCTCTTCCGCCTCCTGCAAGCCCGCGCATCCGCCGGCAAGCCCATCCGTGTCGCGCTGATCGGCGCCGGCAAGTTCGGCTCGATGTTCCTCGCACAGGTGCCGCACACGCCGGGGCTGGAGGTGCCCATCATCGTCGACATCGACCGCGACCGGGCCCGCGAGGCCTGCCGGACCGTCGGCTGGGATGCCGAACGCATCGCCGCGACCGTGTTCACCGATGACGGCGCGCGCGCCATTGCCGGCGGCGCCATGGACGTGGTGGTAGAGGCGACCGGCAATCCCGCCGTCGGCATTGCCCACGCGCGCGCCGCGATCGCGGCGGGCAAGCATATCGTGATGGTCAATGTCGAAGCCGACGTGCTGGCGGGCCCGCTGCTCGCCGACGAAGCGCGCAAAGCCGGCGTGGTCTATTCGCTCGCCTATGGCGACCAGCCGGCGCTGACGGCGGAGATGGTCGATTGGGCCCGCGCCACTGGATTTCACGTCATTGCCGCCGGCAAGGGCACGAAGTACCTGCCGGCCTATCACGACGTGACGCCCGACGGTGTCTGGCAGCATTACGGCCTGACCGCGGGCGAAGCGCAGTCGGCCGGCATGAATCCGCAGATGTTCAACTCGTTCCTTGACGGCACCAAATCGGCGATCGAGATGGCCGCGATCGCCAATGCCTGCGGCCTCGACGTGCCCGCGGACGGCTTGGCGTTTCCGCCGTGCGGCGTCGATGATCTGCCGCACATCATGCGGCCGCGCTCGCGCGGCGGTGTGCTGGAGCGATCCGGTGTCGTCGAAGTCGTCTCCTCGCTCGAGCGCGACGGCCGGCCGGTGTTTCGCGACCTGCGCTGGGGCGTCTATGTGGTACTGGAGGCGCCCAACGACTATGCCGCCGATTGCTTCAGGCAATACGGCCTCAAGACCGATGGGAGCGGACGCTATGCCGCGATGTACAAGCCCTACCATCTGATCGGGCTCGAGCTGAACATCTCGGTGCTGTCGGCCGCGCTGCGGGGCGAGCCCACCGGGCAGCCTTACGGCTTTCGCGGCGACGTCGCCGCCGTGGCCAAACGTAACTTGCGTGCCGGGGAGATGCTCGACGGCGAAGGCGGCTACACGGTATGGGGCAAGCTGATACCGGCGGCCGCGAGCCTCAGGGCTGGGGCCCTGCCGATCGGGCTCGCACATCGCCTCAAGCTTAAGCACGACGTCGCCCATGGCACGTTGGTACGCTGGAGCGATGTCGAATTCGACCCGGGCAACGAAACGGTGAAGGCGCGCAAGGCCATGGAAGCCGCGTTCGCGCCGCAGCATTGATCGGCTTGGCAGGCGCACAACCAAAGCGAGCTTGATTTGCTGTTCCCCTTTGGTCATGCTGCCTGCGATCCGGGAACATTGAATTTCGGACACCAAGAAACGTCGGCCACCGGCGAAAGATGAAGCGGCGTCAAGACCGCGATCCCTCGTCGAGGACACGACACCGCAGGAGGGAAACGCATGGAACGTCGTAAATTTCTGAAGGCAGGCGGACTGGGCCTTGCCGCAAGCGCAATTGC
>NZ_JADYVJ010000003.1:885000-888199 GCF_020193715.1 Bradyrhizobium sp. IC4060
TACCTTCTCTTGATAACCGGAAATCCAAAACCTCTAGGGTCATGGTCCCGATCATTTCTGGTCGAACACCAAAACACAAGGTCTTGGAGTTCCGGCTATCGAAGGTGGGTTTCCCCATTCGGAAATCCGCGGATCAAAGCTTCTTCGCAGCTCCCCACGGCTTATCGCAGCGTAGCACGTCCTTCATCGCCTCTCAGCGCCAAGGCATCCACCGAACACCCTTAAGGCACTTGATTGCTCTCATTATCAATGTCCACACACTCGGCAGAATGTTGTCTGCACGATTGCCTTACGGCGCGCACCCTCGATGAATGCTACGTGCAGCCGGACATTGACTAGAAAGACCAGCTTGCTTCGTAAGATCGTTCCGATAGCGAGGCGGTCAAGCTTCGCTAAAAGGATCATTTTACAACTCGCATTCAACCTCACGGCTGAAAGCGAGCGCCGAAAATGATCCGGAGATAATGAAGGTTCGCGCAACAATCTGCTGCGCGACCCAACTCGGATCGATCTCCTCTTTACGATGTCAGAAAACACGCATCTTGCTGTCTATCCAGACTAGCAGGATGCGAAGTGATGTTTCGCGGACGACGGTGCAAGATCTCGGTGATCAAACCATCTGGTGGAGCCAGACGGGATCGAACCGACGACCTCATGCTTGCAAAGCACGCGCTCTCCCAGCTGAGCTATGGCCCCGTAACCAGAAGACGAATGCTCACTCGATGAAAGTGGTGGGCCTGGGAAGACTTGAACTTCCGACCTCACGCTTATCAAGCGCGCGCTCTAACCAACTGAGCTACAAGCCCCTAACGCATATCCCGTCAGGGACCGTGGGATCCTGCTTGATGCAGGCCCAGCGCGTGTTCGTCCGCGAAGAAAGAGAAACGAAGACGGCGAAATCCCGCCAATGCAGCTCAACGATCTGGCGATCTGTTGGCCACTGATGTTTCTAAAACGATCCGATAGTGAGCGTGAGCTCGCTGAAGGATCATCCTTAGAAAGGAGGTGATCCAGCCGCAGGTTCCCCTACGGCTACCTTGTTACGACTTCACCCCAGTCGCTGACCCTACCGTGGCCGGCTGCCTCCCTTGCGGGTTAGCGCACCGTCTTCAGGTAAAACCAACTCCCATGGTGTGACGGGCGGTGTGTACAAGGCCCGGGAACGTATTCACCGTGGCGTGCTGATCCACGATTACTAGCGATTCCAACTTCATGGGCTCGAGTTGCAGAGCCCAATCCGAACTGAGACGGCTTTTTGAGATTTGCGAAGGGTCGCCCCTTAGCATCCCATTGTCACCGCCATTGTAGCACGTGTGTAGCCCAGCCCGTAAGGGCCATGAGGACTTGACGTCATCCCCACCTTCCTCGCGGCTTATCACCGGCAGTCTCCTTAGAGTGCTCAACTAAATGGTAGCAACTAAGGACGGGGGTTGCGCTCGTTGCGGGACTTAACCCAACATCTCACGACACGAGCTGACGACAGCCATGCAGCACCTGTGCTCCAGGCTCCGAAGAGAGGGTCACATCTCTGCGACCGGTCCTGGACATGTCAAGGGCTGGTAAGGTTCTGCGCGTTGCGTCGAATTAAACCACATGCTCCACCGCTTGTGCGGGCCCCCGTCAATTCCTTTGAGTTTTAATCTTGCGACCGTACTCCCCAGGCGGAATGCTTAAAGCGTTAGCTGCGCCACTAGTGAGTAAACCCACTAACGGCTGGCATTCATCGTTTACGGCGTGGACTACCAGGGTATCTAATCCTGTTTGCTCCCCACGCTTTCGTGCCTCAGCGTCAGTACCGGGCCAGTGAGCCGCCTTCGCCACTGGTGTTCTTGCGAATATCTACGAATTTCACCTCTACACTCGCAGTTCCACTCACCTCTCCCGGACTCAAGATCTTCAGTATCAAAGGCAGTTCTGGAGTTGAGCTCCAGGATTTCACCCCTGACTTAAAGACCCGCCTACGCACCCTTTACGCCCAGTGATTCCGAGCAACGCTAGCCCCCTTCGTATTACCGCGGCTGCTGGCACGAAGTTAGCCGGGGCTTATTCTTGCGGTACCGTCATTATCTTCCCGCACAAAAGAGCTTTACAACCCTAGGGCCTTCATCACTCACGCGGCATGGCTGGATCAGGGTTGCCCCCATTGTCCAATATTCCCCACTGCTGCCTCCCGTAGGAGTTTGGGCCGTGTCTCAGTCCCAATGTGGCTGATCATCCTCTCAGACCAGCTACTGATCGTCGCCTTGGTGAGCCATTACCTCACCAACTAGCTAATCAGACGCGGGCCGATCTTTCGGCGATAAATCTTTCCCCGTAAGGGCTTATCCGGTATTAGCACAAGTTTCCCTGTGTTGTTCCGAACCAAAAGGTACGTTCCCACGCGTTACTCACCCGTCTGCCGCTGACGTATTGCTACGCCCGCTCGACTTGCATGTGTTAAGCCTGCCGCCAGCGTTCGCTCTGAGCCAGGATCAAACTCTCAAGTTGGACTTGAACTTTGAACCGGCTGATCACAACGTTTGACGAGGTCCCACCATTATCGACCGAAGTCGATGTGCTGCCCGCGATTCACATCGCTGGCAACGATGGTGTTTCCTTTAAAACGTGTACCGCCGAAGTCTTTCGTCCGGTCTCGATCAGAAAAGCCGAAGCTTCTCGGAAGCGAGACCCGCAAGGACTCCGCCGTCCACGTTTCTCTTTCTTCATCTTCACTTGTCAAACAGCCCGAGACCATGGAGGCCTCAACCTTCCTGAGAGGAAGGGTTCCGACACCCTTACCGACGATGGATGAACTCCAACCGACTGGTGTCGGCTGTTGTGTCACTCAACAAGGTGAGGAGCATCAGTGGCGCGTTCGCTCGCCTTGGTCAGTGACCCGGCGGCGCCGCGCTCAGTGGTTGGGGTTATAGGCCCCACCTTCCGGCCTGTCAACGCCAATCGTCAACAAATCGTCGCACAGCGGATCAGCGAGAAAACACCCACGATTCCAGCCATTTAGAAAGCCGCCGGGCACATCGAACGAGCCCGCCCGGCAAAAAATCTGAAAAAAAGTTTGCCCGCCGGCGGGCTCCGGAGGGCGCCTTGGAGCCCTCCCTGGCGGCCTCCCTCGGGGGCCCTCCTCCGCACTCCGCCACCCTGGGGGGCGCGCCGTCCCAAGCGCTGTCGGCCCCCCCGGCCAGACGCCCGCCTCCCCCGCTAG
>NZ_JADYVJ010000040.1:0-7246 GCF_020193715.1 Bradyrhizobium sp. IC4060
CTTGCCTATCTGACCGATGCCTTCACCAGGATCGTCAACGGCCATCCAAACAGCAACATCGATGAGCTGCTTCCGTGGGCTTATTGCCGTCACGACCTCAAAGCCGTGGCCTGAGAACGACGCTTACGATAGGCGCAGTGCCCAAGTCGAACGGCTTGAAGTGGTGGAGACCGGCCGACGGCGGCGCTGGTCCGAGGATGAAAAGCTCAAGATCGTCCTGGAGAGTTTGCAGGCGCCGCGCCAGGTCGCGGCAACGGCGCGGCGGTATGGCGTTTCGCGGTCACTCTGCTGCGATGGCGACGCTCGTTTCAGCCGGAGCCGAAGGATGCCGCCGATCAACCTGGCTTCGTGCCGGCGGTGGTGGTCGCGGAATCGGGGCGACGTCCGGTCGGACCGGCTGGCGGCGGCGTGATCGAGATCGAGTTTGCAACCGGGGCTCGGATGCGGACAGGGGCACGGTCGACACGGCGACGCTGAAGGCCGCGGTGGCGGCACTGGCAGATGGACGGCCGCGGTGATCCCCATTGCGTCGGTCGTGCGGGTGTGGATTGCGACCGGCCACACCGATATGCGTCGCGGCAAGAACTCGCTGGCTTTGCTGGTGCAGGAAGTCTTTAGGCGCGACCCGCACGGCGGCGACCTCTACGTATTCCGTGGCAAGAGCGGCAAGCTGATCAAGATCCTTTGGCACGATGGGCTGGGCATGTCGCTCTATGCCAAGCGGCTGGAGCGCGGCCGCTTCCTGTGGCCCGTGTGTGTGCGTGTGTGTGTGTGTGCTCATCGGCTGATGGCGTGGTGACCATCACCCCAGCCCAGCTTGGGTACCTGCTGGAGGGCATCGACTGGCGGCTGCCGCAACAGACGTGGCGGCCGCAAGCAGCCGGCTGATCGCTGGGATTTGAATCGGTGGCACGATCAGCGGTTCGGACAGCGAATGGTTCTTGTGGTTCTCTGGTCGGCGATGGGCGTCGATGATTCTCTTCCCGACGATGTGACCACGCAGGCGATGCTGCGCGCCGAGCGAGCGGCCCGGTTGGCCGCAGAAGCCGAGGCCCAGGCGGGGACATTGCTGATCGAGAAGCTCAAGCTCACGATCAAGAAGCTCCGGCACGAGCAGTTCGGACAGTCCTCCGAGCGAGGCGCATTGCTGGACCAGCTCGAGCTGCAGCTCGCCGACCTGGGGGAGAACGCGGCTCAAGCCGAGACCGCGGCGCAGATGGCGGCCGAGAAGATTGCGGTGCCATCGTTCGAGCGCCGCAAGCGGCGCGCCGGCCGCTGCCGGAGCATTTGCCGCGGGAGCGCATTGTCTATCCGGTGGCTGCGACCTGCCCATGCTGTGGCGACAGCCGATTGCGCAAGATCGGCGAGGACGTCACCGAGACGCTGGAGCTCGTTCCGCGCCGGTGGAAGGTGATCCAGCACGTGCGCGAGAAGCTCGTCTGCCGGGCCTGCGAAGCGATCACCCAACCGCCGGCCCCCTCGCACCCGATTGCGCGCGGGCGTGCAGTGGCCCATGTTCTGTTTGCCAAGTACGGCCTGCACCTGCCGCTTCATCGTCAGAGCGACGTCTACCAGCGTGAAGGCATCGACCTCGACGTATCGACGCTCGCGGACTGGGTACGACTTTGTCGATGTCCGACAGTTGCTTCGTTCCGCGTCAGACGCCGGAGCATTGCACACTCCTCCGAAGAGGCAGACTGTCAAGCCAATGCTGTCCGCGCTTGCCGAAGAGATAGCCTTTGTAGGGCGGGATGAGGTTGGCATGCAGGATAGCCTTCATGCGTCCTTTAATCCGGATGATCTGCGCCAAGACGCCAGCGCGCTCGGCCATCTGGCGCCGGCGGCTGTAGGTGTCCTCGTCAGCAACCCAGACCTCCGGCAAGAAGCCGGCGGCATGCAACTTTGCCAGCGTCCCAGCATCGACCTTGTCCGTTTTGACTCGCGCATAGGCGATCACCCGAACGAGCCTCGGATTGGCGACGGCGACGCGCTTAACGTGCGGGCGCAGAATACGTTCGACCGCCGCGCTGTTGCCCGTCACCTCGATGACCACCTCATCCTCGAGGCTGAGTGTCTTGGCAAAGGCGACAAGCCGATCGTGGACGAGATCTACGCGGAGCTGTCGGATTATTGTTCCGTCCTCCAGGATCGCCACCTGGGCGAACGATCGGTGGATGTCCATGCCGACGATTGCATGCTTGGTTCTCCTTTGTCTCAGGAGCCAGTGGCTTGCACGACATCTACGGATCCGCGCTCGCAGCGCAGCCGGGCAAGTCGTAGGGGGCGGCCAAGTAACAAAGCGAGCTCACAGCCCACGGTCATGGCGGCCTGCCACCGTTTCGTGCTCCAGCGCCCCTATCCCGGCTTCGACAGACTAATCTGAACGACCAGTCCTCTCCACCGGGTTTGAGCGCTGAAAACATCATGCCCTTTAACAATGCCGCCGAGCGCGAGCTACGGGCTGTCGCCGTCGCCAGAAGAAACTGGACCTTCGCCGGCTCCGATGAGGGCGGCCGACGTGCGGCGGCGATCTACACCCTCATCGCCACCGCCAAGCTCAACGACATCGATCCACAGGCTTGGCTTGCCGACGTGTTGGCGCGCCTACCGGATCGCCCTGCCAAGCGCATTGACGAACTGCTGCCTTGGAATTGGCAGCCCCAAAGCGTCGCCCACGCCGCATAAGCTCGATCAGCCTTCCACCAAGGCCCAGCCGGGGCCTTCGCCGGATGCGTACTCCTCGACGACAAGGTCGAGCGCTACATCGAGCTGCGCCGCTCCCTCGGCTACGCCTTCAACAAGCAAGCCGGCACGCTGCGGGCTTTCGTTCGCTACGTCAAGCGATCTCAGCTGGGTGCGCCCGCCACCCGGACGATGGCGCTGGACTTCGTCCTGTCGTTCGGTGCCGCCGCCGACAGCCGCGCGGTCCGTCACGGCGTGCTCCGCCGATTTTACGAGTACCTGGTCGTCTACGACCCCCAGACCGAGTCTTGGAGCGCAAAGCTTACCCGCGTCCACGGCGATTCCGCCGCCGCGCATCCTAAGTGAGGCTGAGCTGACGTCGCTTATCGACGCATGGAGCTTCATTTCGCCAGGGACCCCTCTCAGGGGCGTAAGCATCCGGTGAGGACCGCGGAGTGGTCACTCAGGCAGCCTGATTGGCTTGGTTGTTCTGGTCGCGCCAATTCCAGGGCAGGAGTTCGTCGAGCCGTTGGACCGGATGTACAGCGATGCGCGCCAGGACGTCTGAGAGCCAGGCTTGTGGATCCACGTCGTTCATTTTGGCTGTGACGATCAGGCTGTACATCATCGCGGCACGGTCGCCGCCGCGGTCGGAGCCACAGAACAGCCAAGACTTTCGCCCGATGGCGATACCGCGCAGAGCTCTTTCGGCGGCGTTGTTCGACAGGCAGATGCGGCCATCGTCCAGGAAGCGGGTAAAGGCGTCCCAGCGCTTGAGCATATAGTCCATCGCCTTGGCAACATCGTTGCGCCGTGAGAGCTTGGCGTGTTGTTCGCGCATCCAGCCCCTCAGATCAGCGACCATCGGGAGGCTGCGCTCCTGGCGCACGGCCCGGCGCCGCTCGGGCGTTTCGCCGTTGATGCCGCGCTCGATCTCGAACAGGGCATCGATCCGGCGGACTGCTTCCAGCGCCAGTGGCGAGATCACCGCTGGTTTTTGCCTTGCGCCTTGCGGCGCGCATTCTCCGCCAAATCGGTCATCACGAAGAACGGTCGTCGGGCATGGACCCAACTTGCGTCAGGACAAGTCCTGGAAAGGAGGAAGAATGTGATCTGAAACCTTTCAACGTGACCCAGAGGGTTCGACGCCCTCCCGGCAAAGGCGGAGCCCGCCAGCCGGAAGCGAGTCTTGCATGGGTGACGGCAACGTCGCTCGTGAAGCGTAGACAGCGGGTACTTAAGCCCTGTGGCAGCCTCGAAATCATGTGATTGCTGAAGCCTTCGCCGTGTTGGGTCCGGGGGCAGCATCGGGAAAGCCGCTATGGTCAGGTTCACCGGTTCGGCCGGGGTCTCAGAGCAGGGCAAAGGTACGGGACGGGTCACCAGGAAACCTGAGAGATCCCGTTCGTGCCCACGTGGAAAGCCGGTACGGAGCACCGGCCTCAACAAAGCTCCAGGCCCAACGACCGACTTGGCGAGCATCGGGAGCGCGTACGCGAACACGAAAACACCAAGGCATGTGGAATCCCGAAGCGAAGACATAAGTCGACGGATATGCACGGCAGGAAGTCGTAGCGGCTTCGTAGTACCGAGGAAGGCGGGGAACTGGGCTCACCGGGACCCGCTCGAGGGAAGGGAGCCGCCACGCGTTAAGACCCATTGACGAGAAACACGGGAGGGAACGCTGAGTCCCGCAAACCTGTCCACGAAACGACAATGGATAGCTGATCTGGCGAGGCAACATCCCGAGCGGGTGCTGACCTCGTTGCATCACCTGATCGACCGTGAATGGATGCTCGAGGCTTATCGTCTGACGCGCAAGGATGGCGCGCCCGGCGTCGACGGCATGATGGCAACGGACTATGAGGCGAGCTTGGAGCTCAACCTTGATGATCTCCTGGCGCGCATCAAATCCGGCCGTTACATCGCGCCGCCGGTGCGACGGCACTACATCCCCAAGGCGGATGGCACCGAACGGCCACTGGGCATTCCGACACTGGAGGATAAGGTGGCGCAGCGAGCGATTCTCCTGCTGCTGGAGCCGATTTACGAGACGGACTTCTTGCCGTGCTCGTACGGCTTCCGACCGGGACGATCGGCCCACGATGCCCTGCGCGCCTTGCGTACAGGGTTCATGGAGCAAGGGCTGCGGTGGGTGGTGGATGTCGATATCTCAAAATACTTCGACACCATCGACCATGCGCACCTCCGCCGATTCCTCGATCAACGGGTCACGGACGGCATCGTCCGGAGGATGATTGACAAATGGCTGAAGGCGGGGGTGCTCGAAAAGGGCATCCTACGCCGCTCGACTGGTGGAACGCCCCAGGGCGGCGTGATCTCGCCACTGCTTGCGAACATCTACCTGCACCATGTGCTGGATGAATGGTTCGAGGGGGTGGGGCGACCGCGGCTCAAGGGGCGGTGCCAACTGGTGCGATACGCTGATGACGTGGTGATCGCCTTCGAGGACCACCTGTCCGGCAAGCGATTGCTGGATGTGTTGGGTAAGCGGCTCGGTCGGTATGGGCTTCAACTTCATCCGACCAAGACCCGCTTCGTAGACTTCCGGTTCAAACGCCCGGGTGGGCACCATCCCGCGACGGGGACCACATTTAACTTCCTTGGCTTTACCCACGTGTGGGGTCAATCGAGGAGGGGTAAGAATGTCGTCCGGCAGATAACGGCAAAAGACCCTTACGCTCGTGCGCTCGCATCCGTGATGGAATGGTGTCGGCTCAACCTGCATCGTCCATTCCGGGAACAGCACGCCCACTTGTCGCGGGTGATCCGGGGGCACTGCACCTACTACGGCATCTCCGGCAACGGCCGACGGATCAGATGGTATCACCACCAGCTCATGCGGATATGGAAGAAATGGCTCGCACGGCGTGGCCGCCACAGCAATCTGCCGTGGTCGCGCTTCCGGGCCATGCTCGCGCGACACCCGCTGCCGACAGCCAAGATCGTCCACCAATATGCCGTACCGTGAGCGAAGCTTGCGCGTGAAGAACCGGATGCGGGTAATCCGCTCGTCCGGGTCTGTGAGGGGCGGGGATGGCAACATCCCCGCCTACTCGGCACGCCGCTTCCAGGATCGGGCCTGCGTTGCGGCTCGGGTCGTAGAGCTTGCCATAGCCGCCGTAGGCATCAGCCTGGAAGATGCCGCTGTCGCCGGCCAGATGGGCCTGCGGATGCTCGCCGGCGCGATCGCGCGAGTAATAAAATACTGCCCCCGGCCGGGCCTGCCCGCCAAAAGGCTTGTCGTCGCGCACATAGACCCAGATGCCACCGGTGTGGGTCTTGCCTTTGGCTACCGTCGTATCATCCCCGTGCAATCGCTCGGCACTCAGCACATGGGCCTCGAGCCGCCGGAACAAGGGCGTCAGCGCAACTGTGCAGCCACCAACCCGGTCGGCAAGGGTCGACAGGCTGATCGGCACGCCTTCCTTGGCATAGCGTTCGTCCTGCCGGTTCAGCGGCTGGTGCTGGCCGAACTTTGACCTTGCCCCACGGGCTCAATCCAGTTTGAAGTTCGTTCTGGCCCACAACAAGGACAAGAGCATGAAGCCGCAGCCGCTTTTCGGAAGAGCAGATCATCGGGATTTTGAAGGAGCATGAGGCCGGCATGTCGGTTGCCGATCTGTGCCGCAAGCATGGCGTCAGCGACGCCAGCATCTACAAATGGAAGGCGAAGTTCGGTGGAATGGAGGTGTCGGAGGCCAAGCGGCTGAAGACCCTGGAGGACGAGAACACACGGCTGAAGCGCCTTTTGGGCGACGCCATGCTGGACAACCCCGCCTTGAAGGATCTCGTGGGAAAGAAATGGTGACGCCCGCAGCCAAGCGGAAAGCTGTCGCTCATCTCCGAGGCGCGTTCGGGATGAGCGAACGGCGGGCGTGTAAAGCCATGGGCTGCTGCCGCATGACCATGGGATACCAAACGACCCGGGCGGACGAAGCCGGCTTTCGCCAGCGCATGCGGGCAATCGCCCAGGAACGTCGTCGTTTCGGCTATCGGCGCCTGCATGTGCTGCTCAAGCGGGAGGGGGAGAGGCTCGCGGTGCGCCGCCGTGGCGGCCGCAAGCGGGCGATCGGGACCCGGGCGCCGATGACGGTGGCGATGGCGCCGAACGACCGCTGGTCGCTCGACTTCGTGTCGGATCAACTCACCGACGGCCGCCGCTTCCGTATCCTCACCGTTGTCGATGATTGCACCCGCGAGTGCCTGGCGCTGGTGGCCGATACTTCACTCTCCGGCACCCGAGTGGCGCGGGAGCTGGACCGGCTGGTGATGGAGCGCGGCAAGCCCAAGACGGTGGTCAGCGACAACGGCACCGAACTCACCAGCAACGCCATCCTGACATGGGCCGATCAGAGCCGCGTCGCCTGGCACTACATCGCGCCAGGCAAGCCCATGCAGAATGCCTTCATCGAGAGCTTCATGTATAGACGGCCCCGCGGGTGCAAGAGGTTTTTACAGCATTTTGGATATCGGTCGGGTGCGTTCATGTATACGGCCTGTTAGTGCGACCGATGCCATGGCCGCTGGCCCTGATGGAGAT
>NZ_JADYVJ010000041.1:0-5531 GCF_020193715.1 Bradyrhizobium sp. IC4060
GAGCAACCTGTGCGTAGATCCCATAGAAATGCTGAGTAGAAGGGCCGACGCCATTAACAGAGCGATAGCGAGTTGCCAGCGACTGGTGGTGAGCCAGTAGATCTCAAAAATGCGAGACACCTTGTACCCGGCGCCCAGCAGGGTTATCCCCTCAACACCGTTTACCATACGTGTCAAGAACGCGGTGATGCCGCCGTCGATCAAGTAGGAGGTGGAAATCAGTAGAGCGAAAGCGACCAGCGCGGCGCCAAGCATGGGCAGCAGCGACTTTCGGCTCAAAATGACGACATAGAGCATGACAACGAGGGCAATGGCCGCAGCGCTGGCCGGTCTGGCCATGAAGCAGCACCAGCCCCCAACGCCCACCAGTATCGATACCAAGACCTCGCGCATGCGCCCTGGCCGATCAGCTAGAAGCAAGCCAATCATTACCATCAAGACCGATTGAATGTTCAGTGTGTAATAGTTGGGGGTGAGCAGCATCAAGGTCGGAAAAGCGGCTAATGCTAGGCTGGCGATGCCTGCCGACAGCACCGCTGCATGCGGCCAGGCTACTGTCCAGAGGCGTCGGATCACAAGAAAGCTCAGAATCCAGCCAAGCGCCATGGTGATCGTGACGTTCGCCCTGCGAAGGCCTGCGATGTCGCCACCAGCCCACTGATATGGCCAGTGATAGAGAAAGCCGAACAAGGTCGGCGGAACATTGATTGTGTAGGTGAATGGGTTCGCGATGAAGTTGAGCCAAAACCCCTCGTCTCTGAGATCAAGACTGTAGCTGCTGTAGTATAATAGCCAAGCGAAAAGGATTATTGTAGTTCCGGCGGACAGAGCTATCAAAGTCCGATCCAACAAGACTAACAACGCCCGTCCATTGGCACAGTGATTATCCCTTAACATAGGCGCCTTCCTGCCAGCCTCGTCGAGGAGGCCCTCCAATGGATATCAACCCCAGGAGCTTCTAGTTGACCCGAGCCTCGCAATCTCCTCCAAGAATTGGTAGACCCTATCAGCTCGGTGATCTGAGGCCGGCAAAAGGACCGTTTTTCGCTAGACTTCTCGCTGCCGAATCCCCTCGGCTGGGAGGAGCGAAGATCGATGAGGGCCCAAAGTTTCGGCCCCCGAGAAGGCGTTCATGCTGAAGCAAGGCCGTTACGGGGTTGCAGGGGCGGAGATCTGCCGCGAGGCCGGGATCAGCCAGGCTACCTATTTCAATTGGAAGAAGAAGTATGACGGGCTGCTGCCGACCGAGATGCGTCGGCTGAAGCAGCTCGAGGAGGAGAACGGCAAGCTGAAGAAGCTGGTCGCGGACCTGTCGCTCGACAAGGAGATGCTGCAGGACGTGATCCGCCGAAAGCTATGAAGCCTGGTCGGAAGCGCATGCTGGTCGACGCGGTCCGCAGCGAATGGCAGGTCTCGATCCGCAGGGCCTGTGACGCTCTCGAATTTGACCGCTCGACCTACCACTACAAGTGCCGTGGCTCCGGCCAGGCTGCCCTCGAACAGAAGATCAAGGAGATCTGCCGTGTTCGCATCCGCTACGGTTATCGTCGCGTTCACGTGCTGCTGCGTCGTGAAGGCTGGCGCCATGGCCAGAACAAGACGGATCTATCGCGAATTGGGCCTGCAATTACGCAACAAAACGCCGAAGCGCCGGGTCAAGGCCAAGCTGCGCGATGATCGCAGGCCGGCGACGGGATCGAACGAGACCTGGGCGACGGACTTCGTCCATGATCAGTTGGCGAGCGGACACAAGCTTCGCGTCCTTACGATCATCGATACCTTCTCCCGCTTCTCGCCGGCGCTGGCGCCGCGATTCACCTTCCGCGGCACCGAGGTCGTGGAGGTGTTGGAAAGGGCCTGCAAGGAAGTGGGGTTCCCGGCAACGATCCGCGTCGATCAAGGCAGCGAGTTTGTGTCGCGTGATCTTGACCTGTGGGCCTACCAGCGCGGCGTCACGCTGGACTTCTCGCGGCCCGGCAAACCGACCGACACGGATGTTGTAGACAAGCCCTATGTCGCAAGCCCTATGTCGCGAAAGCCTTGCTGTGTCGGGATCGTAGCTTTGCCCGCCACCGTGACGTGAACCTCGTGTACTCCTTCTCGGCGGATTCCACGCGTGCTCGTTCCTCAGCCCTCTTCGTGGGGATGTTGTAATCATAGGCCGATCCACGCTTGGCATGGCTGGTGGGTAATCCAGCGCGCAGTTCGATGCTCCGGAACTTGCGCGCCAGCAGGGCCGGTCTGGTCCAGATGCAGTCAGTGCTCTTGGTCAGCATATGCCAGATGATCATCGCCAGCTTCCGCGCCGTCGCGACTGCCGCGATGTGCTTGCCGCGTCGTGAAGCCACGCGCTGGAAGAATGCACGCAGCGGTCCCGGCGAACGGGCTACAGCCCATGCTGCTTCGACGAGCATTCCGCGAGCTTGGCCGCGGCCCTGCTTGGCGATCCTGCCATGGTAGGCGGAGCCCTCGCCAGACTGCCTTACGCTCGGGTTTAGCCCCAGATAGCTCACCAGCCTGGTCGGATCGGCAAAGCGCCGAATGTCGCCGACGGCCGCGGCCACGCCCGAAGCCACCGTCATATCCACACCCGGGAGCGTCATCAGCCGCCGAATGATCGGATCGGACATCGCTTCACGCGCGATTTCCGCCTCGACCTCCTTCAACGAACCCTGGATCAGGTCGATCTGCGCCAGGTGCCGCTCGATTGCGGCACGCTCGTCGGCAGGTACCATCTGGGCGGCGATCCACCTGCGACCGCTGATCCCTACAAGGTTGAGGTGTGGACAGGGCGGAATGAGGTGGGCGTGAAGGATCGACTGAATGAGGTTCTTCAAGCGTACCCGCTGACGCACGAGCTGCGTACGGCGCGCAACTTGCCGTCGCAGGGCCATAGTGCGCTGATCGGGTACCCAGACCTCCGGAAGAAATCCGGTGGCGTACAACTTCGCGAGCACGGCGGCATCAATCGCATCCGTCTTGATCTTTGCGTGCGCGATCAACCGCACCTGCTTCGGGTTGGCGATGACAACACGGTCGACATACGGCGCCAGAACTTCGACAACGGCCGCGGCATTGCCAGTCGCCTCGACGACCACGTGATCATCATGGGTGAGTTCCTTCCTGGCGAAAGCCTCCAAGCTGTCACGAGTCATGGGAATGCGGCCGAGCTTCGTTAGATGTCCCTCGAGCAGCGCCACGGCCTCGGCCGCCACGCGATGGATGTCCATGCCAATGATGCGCATCTCTCCCTCCATGGTCAGTGCGAAAGGGAGCTGCGGGCAACACGACAATTACGGATCCGCGCTCGCAGCGCATCCGGGCTAGTCGCAGGGGCGGCCAGATAACGACCTCGAACTCGCAGTTCATGTCAGTGCGACGGCCTGCCCGCAGTTGCGTGCTCCCGGTGCCCCGAGGCCCGGATCGGTCTACGCTAATGGGCTAGATCGAGTCTGGAAACACGGGACACCGGCTACATCATGCCGGATAACGCGTTCATCGAGGCCTTCAACAGCCGCTTCCGGGCCGAATGCCTCAACGCTCACTGGTTCCTGTCCCTTGCGGACGCCCAACAAAAAGTGGAGACTTGGCGCAGATACTACAATGAAGAGCGGCCCCATGGCGCGATCGGCAATCGACCGCCGATTTTGCTGCAAAACAACGTTGGCGCATCCAGCCCGCCAACGTGATCACGGCGAAAAACTCTAGTTCTGAATGGTCCAAAGTTCGGCCTCGCTGCATTAAAGTGATGTCCTCTACTAGTTCTTGGAGGAGATTGTGGGGCTCAGGTCAGCTATAAGGCTCCGGTTGGAACGGCCCCTCTACGTCCTCGAGGTAGCCTAGCTAGAGATAACTACTTCAAGGAAGCACATTGCTTTTCCTGGGTTCAAGCTAGCTAGGTCTGTCTGCTGATCAGGGCAATTCTCCTCGCGTGAGCGTTACACTCGTCCATTTGGGATTTCAGAAGACAAAGGTTCCAGCTATCTTCATCGTGCCCCATTTGATCTATCGAGACTTGAGCGGGAAACGATGTGGAGCTCGAGCCATTCCGAAAGGATCGGTACACGATGAACGAAGAGATTTCGACGCCTAGACAGACGACGCAGGAGAAGGTTGCGGAAGATTTCGATGGCTGGGCCGATTCGTACGTGGAAACCATCAATCAGGCGATCGCCTTCACTGGGCGGGGGCATGCGTTTTACGTCGACATTAAGTGCGAACATATCCTGCGCCTGGCCCAGCGACATTTCACCGATATTGCCAGCCTGCGTGTGCTGGATCTGGGCTGTGGAATCGGCGCATATCATCCCGGACTCAAAGCCAGGTTCCAAGAGCTCCACGGCGTGGAGGTGTCGGCCCAAAGCGTCAAGTTGGCGGCGAGGCGACACTCTTTTGTGCGCTACTCGACCTACGACGGGAGCCGACTCCCGTACGGAAATGGGACGTTTTCAATGGTGTTCACGATGGGCGTGATGCACCACGTTCCGCCGCTCCAATGGTCGAGCTTCGTTGCTGAGGCGCATCGCGTGACCGCACCAGGAGGTCTAATGCTCGTCTTTGAGAACAATCCCTACAATCCGCTGATGCAGTACTTCGTTAGAACATGCGAAATTGATAAGGATGCCGTCCTGTTGCGGCCCGGGAAGTTGCGTCGCATTTTCGCTGCCGCCGGCTTTACTGATGTCTATACGCGAACCATCATTTCAGTCCCGCCCGCTGGCAGATTTCTGACCAAAGTGGATTGGCTACTGGGTACTCTGCCCTTCGGGGCCCAGTACTATCTCAGCGCTACAAAGAAGCCGCTCTGAGGGATTTCCCATCGATGATCAGCGTCACCGCTCACACGCTGACAAAATCGACGCGGGTCTCGGGAATCGCGCCAGGCATTACTTCCGTGGGATCGTTTCGACATGGTGCGCGGCGAAACGAGAGGCCAGTGATGCAGACAATTCTGAACGTGATGCTGTGTCTTCAATGCGAAAGAGCGGTGTCAGAGACTGCTCCGCCGCATCCGGCGAGATCTCAGACAATCTACGCAGAACAACTCTGACGGGGTGATCGAGTCAGCCCGCCGTTTCGAGGCAGTCAAGATGACCTGGAGATGCCGATCGGACTCCGCCGGGCCGCAACTCCTAACAGGAGCTCACGAAACGAGCATCTGTTCAGCTAAGAAACTTCAAATTGGGCTCTTTCTGCAGAACGTCGACGCTGACGAACCGTATCCCTCCATTGAGGCCAAGGGCCGTGACCTTGCCCCCAAAGTTTTATCCAATCCTGAGTTCGCTCCGGCTGTTGGATTTGCCCGGTTGGGTGGTGGTAGCGACGGGAGCTGGCCCGGAGCCCTCGGCATAGCGCAGCGCCAGATCCCGGCGCGGTTGGCAGGTGACTGCGAACTCGGACGGGATCTTCCATCCGAGCCGCGAGTGTGGGCGTGCATCGTTGTAATCGGCGCGCCAGCATCCGAGCACGACGCGGGCCTGGGCCAGCGAGGTAAACAGCGTCTCGTTTAACATTTCATGCCGCAGCCGTCC
>NZ_JADYVJ010000042.1:0-4797 GCF_020193715.1 Bradyrhizobium sp. IC4060
AACCCCGAATGACTACCGCGAGGCCTATCTCACGCCTGCCGGAGCAGGTCGAATGAAGGAGCTCGTACGCTTCTTTGCGGAGAACGGCATCGTCCTGCCGTATGGTGCTGCCGCATCGATCTCGACATCGATGGGCGCCGACGCTGAGTTCATCGTGGAGGTGTTCGCCGGCTTTCTCGATAGCCATCAAGACATTTTCGGCCGATAACGTTACGCAAAAGAACGCACTGTGTCAGCAGTGCTTTTCGGCATCATGATTGTTAGTCGTCCGTGGAGAGCGGCTAAGCGATTGAGCTAGAATCGCATTTGTCGTTGTGGACTGTTTTGCGATTGCAGGGTTTTGATGCTTCGGGCATCGGAACCTTGCAATTTCATTTTCAAGATTCCGTCGAATCGCCAGTCATGATTCCGTCGGCGCATCGGAGGTGGTGATGCGACCGAAGAAGCACAGGACGACGGGATCGGGCGATCTGTTCCGGGCCAGGCGGACCAGATCATCAATATGAAGCACGAGCTGGTTCAGCTCGCCGGTAAGGTCGATTGGGACTGGATCGACGGCGAGATCGCGCCGCTCTATAGCGAGAACGGTCGGCCGGGCATCGCGACCCGCTTCATGATCGGGCTGCTGTTGCTCAAGCACATTTACGGCCTGTCCGATGAGGGGGGGTGCGAGCGCTGGGTCCACGACCCGTATTTCCAGTACTTCACCGGCGAAGAGTTCTTCCAGCACGCGTTCCCGCACGAGCGCTCGGACCTGAGCCACTGGCGCAAGCGGCTCGGCGACAAGCTGGAACTGCTGCTGGCCGAGAGCTTGCGGGTGGCGCACGAGGCCGGCGCGTTACGCAGCCAGGAGCTCAAGCGGGTCACGGTCGATACCACGGTGCAGCCGAAGGCCATCACCTTCCAGACAGATGCCAAGCTGCTGCACGCGGCGACCAAGGGGCTCAACCGCCTAGCGAGGAAACACGGGGTCAAGCTGCGCCAGTCCTATCTTCGCATGGCCAAGACCGCGGCAATGATGGCGGGGCGCTACGCCCATGCCAAGCAATTCAAGCGGCATCAGCGGCAGTTGCGCCTCCTGCGCAGCCGGCTGGACCGGATCATCCGCGACATCCGCCGCAAGATCGAAGGGCAGGAAGCGCTCGAGAACGCGTTCGCCCTCCCGCTTGGACGGGCCACGCAGATCCGCTCGCAGCAGCAGCGCCAGCGCGGCTGGAAGCTATATTCCTTCCATGCTCCGGAGGTGGAGTGCATCGGCAAGGGCAAGGCCAGCGCGCCTTACGAGTTCGGGGTGAAGGCCTCCACGTCACCAACAACGCCGGGCTCCTGGGGCCTGTTCGTGCTGCACGCCAGGGCGCTGCCCGATAACCCGTACGACGGACACACCTTGCGGGACGCCATCGACCGCACCGAGACACTCACCGGCTGTGCGATCGAGCGCGCCTATGTCGACAAGGGATACCGCGGCCACGATGCGCAAAATCCCCGTCGCGTCTTCATCTCCGGCCAGAAGCGCGGCGTCTTCGGTATCATCAAGAGCGAGCTACGCCGCCGCTCCGCCATCGAGCCCATCATCGGACACCTGAAGGCCGAAGGTCACCTCGGCCGTTGCTACCTCAAGGGCCGCCCAGGAGACGCCGCCAACGTCGTCCTCTCAGCCGTGGGCCACAACTTCCGCCGCATCCTCGCCTGGCTCAGGAAGCTCTTGCGCTTCATCCTGATCGCTCTTTGGCCCGCCTTCGCAACCCCAGTCGCCCTCAACCCAGCTTGTTAACGGACGACTTGTTAAGATTCAATCAATGGGCCGATATCGACAGCTGTCACTTAAAGGTCGAAGATCCCCCAACTGGCGGCCTTGCAGAAAGATGTTCAGAATTCCTTGCGAGGATATGACATGGGTAAATCTGCGTGCCGATAGCGTCGGCGGAAGATCCGATTTTGTTCCCGTCCTCTTGGCGCAAGACCGACGTCCACGTTTTCGCTGCTCGTGATAGTCCAACAGCCACTTTGCATGCTTACATAAGAGCATGGCGGTCTGTTTTCGCTACGTTCGTCATTGCGCCGATTTATTAGGACCACGCTTCGTGCTGACTGTGGTAAAAACAAGTTCGATCTCGCGAGATACCTCCAGGATAGCTTCTGGATGTTGGCCATTCTCACAGAGTGCGTATTTGAGCGCTTGCGCGCGGCTCGCGAACAGGCCGCCAAAATGACCATTCTGTTCGCGGACGACCCAGTTGCCAAAACGATTCTTGCCAACAAAGACGGTCGAGCTCTTGCGGCGTCCGGAAGGAAATTCGACAACCTTCATGACCACATGCCCATGAGTTTGCGGCTTCGCCGTTTGGAAATCACCGCACCCTTTTCATGAAATCGGCTCGCTGCAGAGCACGAGCGGACCCAATCGCCTACGCGTTTGGTGCCCGAGACCATCCCCGTTTTCGGCTCGAATAGACAAGCCGGAACGCCTCGCTCAGTGTGCCCGCCTATGAGTTGTCCGCTTCAAGCAGCACGGCGCTATAGTGCCGCTTCTGATTAAAGTTGCAGCACTTTCCTTGATCTTGAAGTGCGCAACGAGCACTACGCGGAAGGTTCGCCGCCGCAGCGAAGCCAAGCGCAAACGGCGTCATTGCCATCGGGATTGTGAGCCAAGCTCGCTTGGCGCCTCCAGGCGCGACCGCACCGGTTCCGCGACGCGAGGTCGTGATATTTTGTGAGTGCTAGTGGGATAATTGGAGTACCTGTCGGACTTGGCATCTGCAGCTCCGTTCTTAGATCGCGAACGGCGGTATTCGTTCCTTTTCTAAGGGCCCTCTCGATTGTAGTCATCTGGCACGATTGTTGCTAATCGCGGTCACCGAATACGGCACCTTAGCCGCAAACCGGTCATCGATCTCGATGGCTAAGTCTACAGCAAGCACGAAGCGACTTCCGCTACCAATTCTAGTAAGAAAGATCGCTTTCACCTTCGCTGGAGACGAGGAAATGTGCCCTGCCGCCGTTTGCGGCAATTGCGACATTGATGTCTGCCTTGGGCAGCAAGCATAAACCCGTCGTCGAGGAGTACTATTTCGTTTTTCGACGTGAACGCGCCGGCTTGCGACCCTTACGCAAGGTCTTTGGCTGCGCCGCACCTTTGGGTGGTTGAAGAAAGAATTCAGACAAATGAACATCAAGCGTTTTTGCGATGCGTTCGAGAATATCGATTGTCGGGTTCTCCGATTGCTGCTCGATACCGCCCAAATAGGAGCGGTCCACCCGTGCATCATACGCCAACCCCTCTTGCGAAATACCGCGATCTACGCGGATCCGGCGCACATTCCAGGCGACAAGCGCACGAGCTTTCATGCGCTAAAGCAGCCATTCTGACGGCCCATCAAACCACTGGCTATAACCGGCCTATTGCGGTAGGTTCGCCTAGAATACAGATGAGCAGAGTCCGCGCGTAAGCTCAGTGAAAGAGCTGGTACTGGATCCAGACGCCGCTATGTCGCGACGGGCGAGCCAATGCTGACGAGCTATGACGAGACACATCCGATGTCGACCTCCTGATTCGGGCCGACGGCGCCGCACGCAGGACGGCAGTTCTGCTGACCGCGCTCTGCGTAACGAACTGCGATCAAATGCATTCTGGCGGCAGTCTGAGCGAGCGAAATCGAAGGGAACGACGGGAACAGGCGCTGCCAGCCACGAATTGTCTTTGGCAAGAAATGTTTCTGGAGACCGCGACAATCGGTTCTCTACGAAGAGACGCTGAGTACGGCTACCTCGCTTCAATCGATGCTTCTCAATCTGGTAGGACTTTCAGGCAGTGCCGCCCGATCCCAAGGTCGCAGATTCCGCGCCTAACGCGCCCCAGCTCACGCCGTATGACGAGCAACATGCCGTCACCTATATGCGTCTCCTCGATGCCGAGGCCGACAACGCTGATTGGCGGGAAGTTGCGCGCATTGTGCTTGGTATTGATCCCCTTGATCCGGATCGCGCCCGCCGTACTTTTGAAAGTCATCTGGCTCGCGCCAAGTGGGCGGCGCGTCAGGGCTTTCGGCATCTCCTGCAGCGCGGTTGGCCGAAGAGTGAGGAATGAATGCGTTTGAAAAAGTCACTTCTGTTGATGTCCGATCACAAGACTCGATTGTCCCATCGCGGAACCGCATAAAGAGCGAATGCTTGTATCTGCACAGCCAGAAATAGTCGCATTTCTCGGGCTGCAATTCCTTGCATGCGTTAAAAACATACCGGGAGAGTAGTACGATGCCGGGTGCAGACTGGAAATCAAAAGAAGCCTATCCTGGCCAGGAACGCAGAAGCTGCGGACATAGCTTGGGAGTGGCTGCGCCGCAATTGCGGGTACCAAAGGGACTATATGGCCCTAACCGCCAGCGAATGATCCGTCGCGATGGCGGACCTCGTCCGACAGCAGTGGGGGCTGTCTTTTGCAGCTGATCCGCAAGAAACGTTCGAACAACAAGCCAGTTTCTGAGCGCCTGAAGTGCTATCGACCGTGCTGTCCGTGCGCGCGGCTGTCGGCTCAACGGCGTCCCAACCGTACGATCTGGATTTCACCAAGCCAGCGGGCAGGGAGCTTCGTTACGCCGGATGGATGGCATGCCATCGTGGCACTGGGGGAGCGAAGCATCGCCTGTGGCTCACGCAAACTTCCATCGGGTGCCTCATCGGTTGCTGTCGACCTGCCGCTCGATCGCAATTTCGAGGTTCGTTTGCGGGCAGCTCATCGACTTTCGCTGGCGCTCGAACGGCGGCCCCTTGGACCACCTGCTCTGGCGCTGCCAATCT
>NZ_JADYVJ010000043.1:0-3278 GCF_020193715.1 Bradyrhizobium sp. IC4060
CGAGCTCGAGGACGCGGTCGACGTCGAGGACGACCATGAGCTGTCCGTCGAGGCGGTGGACGCCGCCGGCGAGCTTGGCCATGCGGGGGTCGAGGTTGACGGGGTTTTCTTCCTTACCGTCCTCGGGCAGGCGCAGCACCTCGCCGATCTGGTCGATCAGGAGGCCATAGGATTCGCCGCGCAGGTCGACGCCGACCGCCATCGCGGTCTTGCCGTCCTCGTCCTTGGGCAGGCCGAGGCGCGAGCGCATGTCGACCACGGTGACGATGCGGCCGCGCAGGTTCAAAACGCCTGCGATCTCACGCGAGGCCAGCGGCACGCGGGTGACGCGCTCGGGCATGAACACGTCCTGGACGCGGGAGATCGGCAGGCCGAACAGCTGGCCACCGATCATCGCGGTGACGTACTCGACCATGGCGCCTTCGCTGGACTGGGTCTTCTTGCTCATTTCAGGGTCTCCTGGTCCATGCCGCTCAAGGTTTAAGCCGCGGCCGCCCGGCTCAGCTCGGAGGCGCCGGCGGCACCCGCGGTCTGCTCCTTCAGCGCCGCGATCAGGCCGGGACGGTCGAACTTGGCGACGTAATCGTGGAAGCCGGCCTGACGGCCGCGTTCGATCGCCGCCGGCGACACCAGCGCCGAGAGGCCGATGATCGGCGTCGCAGCGAGGTTGTTGTCGGAGCGGACGACTTCCGCGAACTCGAACCCGTTCATGTCGGGCATCTCGATGTCGGTCAGGATCACGTCGAAGCTTTGGGCGCGCAGTGCCGCGAGGCCCTCCTGCGCGGTCGGCGCGGTGCGGACGCGGTAGCCGGCGGCCTTCAGCACCGGCGCCAGCATGTTGCGGAAGAAGGCCGAGTCGTCGACCAGCAGCACCGACTGCGAATGCAGCGACGGCTTCATCTCCTTGCGGGTGAACCAGTCGGCGAACGCCATCGGCAGGAAGTGGCCGACGTCGATCACCTCGGTGGCCTGGCCCTTGATCACGGCCGAGCCGAGAACGCCGGAGGAGGAGCCGCCGACCTCGATGTTGAGGCGTTCCTCGACGATGTCGATGATCTCGTCGACGACGAGGCCCATGGAGCGGCCGTCGTCGGCGAACACCAGGATCGGCTGGGCGCCCTGGGAAGCAATGGTGACGCCTTCCATGGCCACCAGCGGCATCAGCTGCTCGCGGTACTGCACCATGTAGCGGCCGTTCGAGAACTCGATCTTGTCGGCGGGCAGCTCTTCCAGGCGCGTGACGAGGCCGAGCGGAACCGCCTTGGGCTGCGACGAGCCGGCGCGGAACACCAAGAGCGAGGTGGTCTGCTCGCCACTTCCGATGTGATGGCCGGCCGCTTCGTCACCCATGCCATGGGCCGAGGAGCCGGCGGCGCCGAGCGCCTTGGCGATGCCGTTGGGATCGATGATCATGATGACCGCGCCATCACCCAGAATGGTGTTGCCGGAGAACATGTCGATGTGACGCAGTTTTGTCGACATCGGCTTGACCACGATTTCTTCGGTGTGGAACACGCCATCGACGACGATGCCAAAGGTCTGGCTGCCGACTTGCGTCACCACGATGAAGCCGTTCTCGGGATCGGAGGCCGCGCCGTCGTCGATCTTCAGGAGCTTCTTCAGATGGATCAGCGGCAGCAGCTTGTTGCGCAACCTGAGCACCGCGGTGTCCTTGATGCGCTCGATGCGGTGCTCGGAGTTGGCGCGGGCACGGACCAATTCCACCACCGAGAGCTGCGGGATCGCAAAGCGGTCGCCGGCGGCTTCGACGATCAGCGCCGAGACGATGGCGAGCGTCAGCGGGATCTTGATGGTGACGGAGCTTCCTTCGCCGGCCACGCTCTTGATGTCGATGGTGCCGCCGATCTGGTCGATATTGGTGCGGACCACGTCCATGCCGACGCCGCGGCCCGAGACCGAGGTGATGGCAGCGGCAGTGGAGAAGCCCGGCGCGAAGATGAACTTGTGGATCTGGGCTTCGCTCATCTTCTCGAGCTCGGCCTCGGTGACGAGACCGGACGAGAGCGCCTTGGCCTTGATCTTCTCGGTGTTGAGGCCGCGGCCGTTGTCGGCGATGCAGATGATGATGTGGCCGCCCTCGTGATAGGCGGACAGGCGAATGGTGCCCTGCTCGCCCTTGCCGCTGGCGAGGCGCTCGGCGGGGGTCTCGAGGCCATGATCGGCGGAGTTGCGCACCATGTGGGTGAGCGGGTCCTTGATCAGATCGAGCACCTGGCGGTCGAGCTCGGTGTCGGCGCCGTGCATCTCGAGCTCGATCTGCTTGCCGAGTTCGGATGAGAGGTCGCGGACGATGCGGGGCAGCTTCTGCCAGGCATTGCCGATCGGCTGCATGCGCGTCTTCATGACGCCTTCCTGCAGCTCGGCGGTGACGTTGGAGAGGCGCTGCAGCGGCACCTTGAACTCGGTGTCCTCGTTGCGGCGGGAGATCTCCAAGAGCTGGTTGCGGGTCAGGACCAGCTCGGAGACCATGGTCATCAGGTGCTCCAGCGTATCCACGTTGACGCGGATCGACTGGTTGGCGATGCGGTCGCCCTCGCCCGCCATCTCGTCGGCCATCGACTTCTTCGGCGCGGCCTTTTCCTTGGCGGGCTTTGCGGCTTCAGCAGCCGGCTCGGCCTTAACCTCAGCCTTGGCCACGGGCGCGGGCACCGGCGCTTCGATCGCGGTCTCGCGGAAGGCGCGCTCGAGCTCGTCGAGCGAGACCTCGCCCGGACGCAGCGGGCGCTCCAGGGTCTGATCGACCAGCGTGCCCATGGTCATCTCCTTGGCGGGGGCGGCTGCAGCGGCGGGCGCTTCCGGCACCAGCGGCGGCGCATCGGCAACGGGAGCAGCAGTGCCGGCTGTCGGCATCGGCTCCGCCGAGCCTGACATGGCCGCCATGCCCTGCTCGACCATTGCTTCCAGCTTGTCGATGAGATCGCGGTCGTTCCCCTCAGGCTCGGCCTCGGTCGCCTCCAAGCCAGCCAAAATCTCCTTGATGCGGTCGATCGAGGACAGGATCACCGTCACCGCCTCGGCGGTCACAGGCATGCCGTCACGGAATTTGCCCATCAGGGTCTCGCCGGCATGCGCCAGCGCTTCCAGCCGTGGCAGGCCGAGGAAGCCGCAGGTGCCCTTGATGGTGTGGACCAGGCGGAAGATGTTATCCAGGATCTTGGCGTTGTTCGGCTCCTGCTCGAACTTCACCAGCTGATTGTCCACGGTGTCCAGGCTCTCGCTGGTCTCCGTCAGAAACTCCCGCAACAGATCATCCATGA
>NZ_JADYVJ010000044.1:0-2840 GCF_020193715.1 Bradyrhizobium sp. IC4060
TGGAGGCAGCGTCGCGTGCGTGATGGCTTCGCTTCGCAGATAATCCGATAGCTTGTTACTCGCTTGACGGAGCTCATCCGCAGGCAAATGCAATGCCGCTCCCGAACCAAACGCCATAACAAGCTCCGAGGCGCTTGCATCAAAACCGAAGGAGGCGAACTGCACCACGCGGCTGTTACAACAAACGCCAAAAAGCCCGATCTGAGCCAAGCTGAGGTTGACCAAGCCGCGATGCTCGACCATGACCCCCTTGGGGGTGCCTGTGGATCCGGAGGTGTAGATCACATAGGCGAGATGGCGCGAGGTGAGGCCAAGCGCACGCGGGTCCGGATCCGACGCCGGCAGGTTTGCCAACGCCGGCATGGCCGTCTCCAGATCCACCACGCTCACATCGGCCAGCGCATCGGCGCCCAGCGCCGATCGCCCCGCTGCATCGGCCAGCAGCACTCGCGGCGCCGCATCGTCGAGAACCTGCCGCAGCCGCGCCGGCGGATAGGCCGGATCCAGCGGCAGGTAGGCGCCCCCCGCCTTGAGGATCGCCAAAAGCCCGACCACCATCGCCACGCTGCGCGCAACGCAGATCGCCACCGGCTGGTCCGGCCTGACCCCGAGCCCGATCAGATGATGCGCCAGGCGGTTGGCCCGCGCATTCAGCTCGCGATAGCTTAGCCGCTCCTCCTCATGGACCACCGCCACGGCGTCCGGCGCACGGCGAACCTGTGCCTCAAACAGCTCATGGATGCACTGCTGCTCAGGATACGTCACCGCCGTCCGGTTCAGCTCCTCCAGCAGATACGCGCGCTCGTCGGCTGGCAGCAGCTCAATCCGCCCGACCGCTTGCTGCGCATCGGCAACCATCGCCCGCAGCAGCGCCAGCAGATAATCCCGCTGCCGCTCGATGGTCGCGCGATCGAACAGCGCCGTGGCATAACCCAGCGTCCCAGCGATCACCTCACCCTGCTCGCCAAGGCTCAGCTCCAGATCGAACTTGACCTGATCGAAGCCGTCTGCCGCCGCCTCCACCATCAGCCCAGGAAGGTCGAACGTCCCAGCGGCGTTGTTCTGCCAGGCCAGCATCACCTGGAACAACGGCGTGTGATCAAGAGCCCGGGGCGGCTGCACGATCTCCACCACCTGCTCAAACGGCAGGTCCTGATACTCCTGCGCAGCCAGCACCGTGCGCCGCGTCCGCTCCAACAGCTCCGACACGCTCGGCTCGCCCGACAGGTCCAGCCGGAGCGGCAGCGTGTTGACGAAGAAGCCGATCAGCTCTTCGATCTCGCGGTGCCCGCGATTGGCGCTCGGCACGCCAATCACAAGATCGTCCTGTCCCGACAGACGCGACAGCACCGCCGCCCACCCCGCCAGCACCGTCATGAACAACGTCGTGCCTTGCTGCAGGCCCAGCCGCTTCAGCTCCCGCGTCAGCTCCGCATCAATGACGATGGGGACCATCGCCCCCGCAAACGACTGCTGCGCCGGCCGCGGCCGGTCCGTCGGCAGCGCCAGACGGGCCGGCGCGCCGGACAGATTGCTGCGCCAATACTGCGCCCGGCTCTGCAGCCGCTCGCCCGACAGCCACTGCCGTTGCCAGGCGGCATAGTCCGGATACTGGATTGCAAGCGGCGGCAGCGGATCGCCTTCTCCGGCCACGAACGCCCGGTACAGCTGACTAAGTTCACGCGCCAGCACGCCCAGCGACCAACCATCCGAGACAATGTGATGCTGCGTCAGCAGCAAGACGTGCTCCTCATCCGAGATCCGGATCAGCCGGCCGCGGATCAGCGGGCCACGCGCCAGATCGAACGGCGTGCGCGCCTCTTCCCTGCACAGACCCAATAGCGCCTCGTCCGCATCCGGCCTGTCCCGCAGATCGTGCTCCACAACCGGCAGCCCCGCATCCCCCGGCAGCAGCTCCACCCCGGGCTTGCCCTCCGGCGCGACAAACACGCTGCGCAGCGCCTCATGGCGCGCCAACACACGGTCCAGGCTACGCTGCCAGGCGCTGCGGTCGAGCCCACCCTTGAGCCGCCACCCGAGTGGAATGTGATAGTTCGTGCTGCTCTGATCCAGCTGCGCCAAAAACCACAGCCGCTGCTGCGCAAACGACAGCACAAGCGGCGCTTCACGCGACACCGGCGCAATGGCTGGCAGGTCTTGCGCGCCGGAGCGGCTCAACTCATCCATGATACTCGCGGCCAGATCGGCCAGCACCGGTTTGGCAAACAGCGTGGTCAGCGGCAGTGTGAAGCCAATGGCCTGCGAGACCCGGCTCAACAGCTGCACCGCCAATAGCGAGTGCCCGCCGAGCGCAAAGAAGTGATCGTGGCGTCCGACCCGCTCAACACCCAGAAGCTCGGCCCAGATCTGTGCCAGCGTGATCTCGATCTCGCCTTGCGGCGGCTCATAGGCGCGATGCGCATACGCCTCATCGTCCGGCGCAGCCAGCGCCTTGCGGTCCAGCTTGCCATTCAGCGTCAGCGGCAGCGCCGCCAGCCGCACGAACGCCGATGGCACCATGTAGTCCGGCAGGTGCGCACTTATGTGTGCGCGCAAGGCGCCGGCAAGCTCGCTTCCCTCCAGCCCGTTCGAAGCTGCTTCCGGCGCGCACACCACATAGGCGACAAGACGCTGCTCGCCGCCGGGGCCCTCGTGCGCCACCACCACCGCCTCTCCCACGAGCGGGTGCTCGCAAAGCCGCGCCGCGATCTCGCCCGGCTCGATCCGGAAGCCGCGGATCTTCACCTGGTCGTCGTTGCGGCCCAAAAACTCCAGATTGCCGTCCGGCAGATAGCGCGCCAGATCGCCGGTGCGGTACAGCCGGTCGCCGTCCACAAAGG
>NZ_JADYVJ010000045.1:0-2594 GCF_020193715.1 Bradyrhizobium sp. IC4060
CCCGGCCTCGTGCTCCTTCAAGATCCCGATAATCTGCTCTTCCGTAAAGCGGCTACGCTTCATGCTCTGGTCCTCGTCGTGGGCCAGAACGAACTTCAAACTGGATTAAGCCCCGGGGGCAAGGTCACATCGTTTGGAAATCACCGCACCATTTCATGAAATCGGTTCGCTGCAGAGCACGAGCGGACCAACTGCCTACGTGTTTGGTGCCCCAGACCATCCCCGTTTTCGGCTGGGATAGACGAGCCGAAACGGCTCGCTTAGTATGCCCGCCCATGAGTTGTCCGCTAGCTTCAAGCAGCACGGCGCTATGGTGCCGCTTCTGATTAAAGCTGCTCCACTTTCCTTGGGCTCACGAAGTGCGCAACGAGCACTGTGCCGAACGTTCGCCGCCGCAGCGCAGCCAAGCGCAAACGGCGTCATTGCCATGGGGATTGTCAGCCAAGCTCGCTTGGCGCCTCCAGGTGCGACCGCACCGGTTCCGCGACGCACCGTCGCGATATCTTGTGTGCTGGCCGGATGAATGGAGTACCTATCGGATTTGGCATCTGCAGCTCCGTTCTTAGATCGGTATTAACGAATGGCGGGATTCGTCCCGTTTTTTAAGAGCCCTCTGGATTGTAGTCATCTGGCACGACCGTTGCTGATCGCGGTCACCAATTGCGGCACCTTAGCCGCGAACCGGTCACCGATCTCGATGGCTAAGTCTACAGCAAGCACGCAGCGACTTCCGCTACCAATTCTAGTAAGAAAGATCGCTTTCACCTTCGCTGAAAACGACGAAATGTGCCCTGCCGCTGTTTGCGGCAATTGCGACATTGATGTTTGCCGCTTGGGCAGCAGCATAGACCCCGTCATCGAAGAGTACTATTTGGTTTTTCGACGTGAACGCACCGGCTTGCGACCCTTACGCAAGGGCTTTGGCTGCGCCGCACCTTTGGGTGGTTGAAGAAAGAATTCAGACAAATGTACATCAAGCGTTTTTGCGATGCGTTCGAGAATATCGATTGTCGGGTTCTGCGATTGCTGCTCGATACCGCCCAAAAAGGAGCGGTCAACCCGTGCATCGTAGGCCAACCCCTCTTGCGAAATACCGCGATCTACGCGGATGCGGCGCACATTCCAGGCGACAAGCGCACGAGCTTTCATGCGCTAAAGCAGCCATTCTGACGGCCATCAAACCACTGGCTATAACCATCCTATTGCGGTAGGTTCGCCTCGAATACAGATGAGCAGAGTCCGCGCGTAAGCTAAGTGAAGAGCCGGTACCGGATCCAGACGCCGCTATGTCGCGACGGGCGAGCCAATGCTGACGAGCTATGACGAGACACATCCGATGTCGACCTTTTGATTCGGGCCGACGGCGCCGCACGCAGGACGGCAGTTCTGCTGATCGCGCTCTGCGTAACGGACCGCTATCAAATGCATTCTGGCGGCGGTCTGAGCGAGCGAAATCGAAGGGAACGACGGGAACAGGCGCTACCATCAATCGACTCTGGCAAGGATGTTCCTGGAGGCCGCGACGATCGGTTCTCTAAAGAGGCTCTGAATACGGCTCCCTCGCTACAATCGATGCTTCTCAATCTGGTAGGACTTTCAGGCAGTGCCGCCCCATCCCAAGGTCGCAGATTCCGCGCCTAACGCGTCCCAGCTCACGCCGTATGACGAGCAACATGCCGTCACCTATATGCGTCTCCTGGATGCCGAGGCCGATAACGCTGATTGGCGTGAAGTTGCGCGCATTGTGCTTGGTATCGATTCCACCCTTGATCCGGATCGCGCCCGCCGTACTTTTGAAAGTCATCTGGCTCGCGCCAAGTGGGCGGCGCGTCAGGGCTTTCGGCATCTCCTGCAGCGCGGTCGGCCGGAGAGCGAGGAATGAATGCGTTGGAAAGGGCGTCACTTCTGTTGATGTCCGATCGCAAAACTAGATCATCCCATCGCGGAACTGCATAAAGAGCGAATATTTGTATCTGCAGCCAGAAGTAGTCGCATTTCTCGGGCTGCAATTCCTTGCAGGCGTTAAAAACATACGGGGAGAGTAGTACGATGCCCGGTGCAGATTGGAGATGAGAGGAAGCCTAGCCTGACACCAAGAAAGCAGAAGCTGCGGGCATAGCTTGGGAGTGGCTGCGCCGCAGTTGCGGGTACCAAAGGGACTATATGGCCCTGGCCGCCAGCGAATGATCCGGCGCGATGGCCACCACGTCCGACAGCAGTGGGGGCTGTCTTTTTGCAGCTGATCCGCAAGAAACGTTCGAACAACAAGCCATTTTCTGAGCGCCTGAAGTGCTATCGACCGTGCTGTCCGTGCGCGCGGCTGTCGGCTCAACGGCGTCCCAACCGTACGATCTGGATTTCACCAAGCTAGCGGGCAGGGAGCTTCGTTACGCCGGATGGATGGCATGCCATCGTGGCACTGGGGGAGCGAAGCATCGCCTGTGGCTCACGCGAACTTCCATCGGGCGCCTCATCGGTTGCTGTCGACCTGCCGCTCGATCGCAATTTCGAGGTTCGTTTGCGGGCAGCTCATCGACTTTCGCTGGCGCTCGAACGGCGGCCCCTTGGACCACCTGCTCTGGCGCTGCCAATCT
>NZ_JADYVJ010000046.1:0-2476 GCF_020193715.1 Bradyrhizobium sp. IC4060
GTAAGCGCTGTTCAGCGGCCACCTTCCGGATGACGGGGTGATCTGCGAGTCTGCGGTTTGTTCGGACCGTTAGGCTTAGAATGGACACTGTGCATAGTGCTATCACGGAGCCGGTGCGACGGCTTGAGGTCTTCACCGGAGCCGGCCGTCGGCGGAAGTGGAGCGACGAGGACAAGGCGCGGATCGTCGCGGAGATCGTTGCGAGTGGCGACTCGGTGTGTTCCGTGGCTCGACGGCATGGATTGTCGCCGCAGCAGCTGTTTGGCTGGCGACGTCAGTTGCGAGAAGCCGTAGGCGGTCATTCCGAAGCGGACGAAGTGCAGTTTGTGCCGGCGGTGGTGGACGCCGTGGTGCCGGTGCCGACCGCTCACCGGGAGCGCAGAGCGGTGCGCAAGGCAGATAGCGGGATCATCGAGATCGAAGTCGACGGCATCACGATCCGGGCCGGTCGTGGAGCTGACCCAACGATGATTGCGTCGATCGTCCAGGCGCTGAAGGCGAGCCGGTGATTGGTCCGTCGGGTGCGGTCCGGGTGATGGTGGCGACCAAACCGGTAGACTTCCGCAAAGGAATGGAGGGGCTTGCGACCCTGGTGCGCGAGAGCATGGGGGCTGACCCATTCTCGGGAGCTGTCTATGTGTTCCGCGCCAAGCGGGCGGACCGGATCAAGCTGGTGTTCTGGGACGGAACGGGTTTGTGTCTGTTCGCCAAGAGGCTGGAGGATGGAATCTTCCGCTGGCCGAAGATCGAAGACGGGGTGATGCGTCTGTCGGCGGCGCAATTGTCGGCGCTCCTGGAGGGGCTCGACTGGCGGCTTGTGCATGAAGCGCGGGAGACGCCGGCGCCAACGCAAGCAGGATAGTTGTTGGCGGCACTGCGGCGAAGTGAATCAGGAGCGTCGGACGCGTCGCCAGATGGTGACGAATATGCTCTGAATTGGGTGTGAGCGAGGCCCTGCCTGACGATCCCGAGACGCTGAAAGCGATGCTGCTTGCCGAGCGGTGCGAGAGCGAA
The DNA here is from genome assembly GCF_020193715.1 of Bradyrhizobium sp. IC4060. Classification (NCBI taxonomy): domain Bacteria; kingdom Pseudomonadati; phylum Pseudomonadota; class Alphaproteobacteria; order Hyphomicrobiales; family Nitrobacteraceae; genus Bradyrhizobium; species Bradyrhizobium sp. IC4060. The sequence goes on from NZ_JADYVJ010000046.1 coordinate 1,015, forward strand.
CGGCTGCGTCAGATCATCAAGGAATTGCAGCGACACCGGTTTGGCCGGCGGGCGGAGACGCTGCCCGAAGATCAGATGCTGCTGGGTCTGGAAGACGTCGAGCAGGTCGCAGCATACGGCGAGACGGCGCAGGACGTAAGCACATCTGAAGGCCGTGAGGCGCGGGCTCGCAAGCGCCGCGGCAACCGTGGCGCCTTGCCGACGCACCTGCCACGGATCGAGGTCGTCGTCGACATCGAGGACAAGACCTGTCCCTGCTGCCAAGGCGAGTTGCACCGGATCGGCGAGGACAGAAGCGAGCGGCTGGACCTGGTCCCAGCGCAGTTCCGGATCCTCGTGACCCGGCGTCCCAAATACGCCTGCCGGGCTTGCGAGGATGGCGTTATGCAGGCGCCGGCCCCCGCCCGGCTGATCGAGGGCGGATTGCCGACCGAGGCCACCGTCGCCCAGGTGCTGGTCTCCAAATATGCCGATCACCTGCCGCTCTACCGGCAGGCGCAGATTTACGCCCGCCACGGCATTGAGTTCGATCGTTCGACGTTGGCGGACTGGGTGGGCCAGGCAGCCTTCCACCTGCGTCCGTTGCATGAGCGCCTCCTTGGCAAGCTCAGGCAACGGCCAAAGCTGTTCGCCGATGAAACGACGATGCCAGTGCTCGATCCCGGCCGCGGGCGCACCAAGACCGGTCAGCTCTGGGCCTACGCGGCGGACGACCGGCCATGGGGCGGCGCTGATCCGCCGGGCGTCGCCTATGTCTATGCCCCCGACCGCAAAGCCGATCGGCCGATCGCCCATCTGGCAGGCTTCAAGGGGATCCTGCAGGTCGATGGCTATGCCGGCTATGGCAAGCTCGCCGAGCGTGGCGAGGTTCAGCTTGCATTCTGCTGGTCGCATATGCGGCGTAACTTCTACGAACTTGCCACACCCGGTCCCGCGCCCATCGCAAGCGAGGCGCTTCAGCACATAGCCGAGTTCTACGCGATCGAGAAGGACATCCGCGGCCGCAGCGCCGAGGAGCGCTGCCTCGTCCGGCGGCAGAAGAGCCGGCCGTTGGCGGAAGCCTTCGAACGGTGGCTCCGCGCAAAGCTCGCGTTGATCAGCCAAAAGGGCAAGCTGGCCGATGCCATTCGTTATGCGCTCTCACGCTGGGAGGGGCTGACGCGCTTCATCGATGATGGCCGCATCGAGCTCGACAACAACGCGGTCGAGCGATCAATCCGCCCGATTACGCTCAACCGGAAGAACGCGCTGTTCGCAGGCTCCGACGGCGGCGCCGAGCACTGGGCCATTATCGCCTCTCTGATCGAAACCTGTAAGCTGAATGACGTCGATCCGCTTGCCTATCTGACCGATGCCTTCACCAGGATCGTCAACGGCCATCCAAACAGCAACATCGATGAGCTGCTTCCGTGGGCTTATTGCCGTCACGACCTCAAAGCCGTGGCCTGAGAACGACGCTTAC
>NZ_JADYVJ010000047.1:0-2465 GCF_020193715.1 Bradyrhizobium sp. IC4060
GGTATGAGCGTTTCGGTTATTTTCTGTTCTGGCCGGAGGGACTCTCAAACTCGTCGCGCGAGTACGAGCAAGTTGGCAGTTGCAATCGCACTTACATTACGAAAAAGCTGAACTGATCTTTTTAGCAGGGGTTGCGTTCATGGATAGCGTAGAACGGTGCTTCGCCGCAGTGACGGCAATCGGTTTCTTTGTGACCATCGTCGGGATGATATTGCTGCAAACGATCTGAGTTCTGCATTTTTCGCGAGTCGCAACGGCCGCAGCGGGAGGGGCCGAGGCGTTGGGGCTGTAGGTCAGCCGCGCGCTCAAGATCGCTCGGGGACTACTTCTTCAACAGCAGTCTCAACGTTCGCGCCATGCGCCTCACCGATCCGGCGTGGCGGCCGAGTTCGGCGGCTATCTTTGACGCGCCAACTCCCTGTCGGGCCAGTGTGATCAATCGTCGGACCTCTTGGTCGGCCCACTGCTTTGGCTTTGGTGTTTTCATGATGCGGCGCTCGATCCGCACCAGTTAACCAGCGAGCGCAAATGACCGACACTTGGGAAATTTACGGGTGGGCGGCCTGAGGCCGGCCCTCGCAGTTGGCTGTCGGCTCCTGGCTATAAACCGGGCGCAAGGCTGCGCTTGCCACGACCGCCGCTTGTGACCCCGAGCGGACATTTCGAAGACAACAAGAAGAGCGGATTAAGTACTCGACCGCAACCACTCCGAGAAGGCTCGGATGGTCCTTGCGCGCGGATTGCTTGGCCTGGTGACCACATAGAAGCTATAGCCAGACAAGCTCAACTTGAACGGTTTCACGAGCATACCGACAGCGAGTTCGTGGGCCACGAGCACATCACTGAAAATCCCGACTCCCTGCCCGGCGATCACCGCCTCGATGGCGTGCAGTTCCTCGCGGAAACTCAAGTGTTGCATATCCTTGAATTGGGGCACTTCCCGCCACCTGCGCTGAGCCGCGGTAAGCCATCTCTGCCATGTGGGCGGCTCGCGATCGGTCGGCGACCAATAGGAGTGGATCAGAACATGGTTTGCAAGGTCGATTGGTCTCTTCAGGCGGCCCGTTGAAAGCAAATCCGGGCTGCAGACCGGCAAGAACGTATCACTGAATAGTTCATCGACGATCCCGTCTGTCGGTGGTACGCGGCTTGTCGCGTAGCGAATGGCAACGTCGCTGTCTCCGGCCTGCAGATCGAGCACCGTGTCAGTGCCTATCACCTCCAGCGGCACGTCAGGATGCAACTTCCGCCACAGGGGCAGGCGGGGCACGAGCCAGCGGCTGGCGAAGGCGTTGGTCGTCGTAACCCGGAGCGGCTGCTCGTCACCTTCCTGCTTGAGGGACGCAATGGCAGCGGCAAACGCCTCGAGCCCGCCGCGAATGGCAGGAAACAGCTGGGCGCCGGCATCGGTCAAGGAAAGAGGGCGTGGTCTGCGCCGGAATAGGGCGCGGCCGCAATACTGCTCAAGCAATCCGATCTGGTGGCTGATCGCGGTCGGCGTGACGCCGAGTTCTGCCGCGGCTTTCTTGAAGCTCAGATGACGCGCGGCAGCCTCAAAAGCGCGGAGCTCGATCAGGGGCGGCAGCTTGTGCATGCGGCGAGTGTAGGTGAAATCAGTTCATCGTCACCTGAATTCTTCGGATTTGCTCTGAGACAGCCCGCGATCGAGGATATGGCGGGGTCAAGCTGAGGAGCCCACGCCATGTCCATCGCATCTGTTGCCAGCGCTGCCGCCGAGCTTAATGCCTCCTTCGGAGGAGAACTGCTCAAACCAGCGGACGAGGGCTACGACGAGGCGCGCAAGGTTCACAATGGGCTGGTCGACAAACGGCCAGCATTGATTGCCAGATGTCGCAGTGCGGCCGATGTCGTGGATGCCGTGGCACTTGCGACCAAGCTCGGCCTCGAGATCGCGGTTCGCGGCGGCGGCCACAATGTGGCCGGGCGCGCAACCATCGATGGCGGGATCATGATCGACCTCTCACCCATGAAGGGGGTCCGGGTCGACGCGATCGGCAAGACCGTTTGGGCGCAGGGCGGGGTCACCTGGGGCGAGCTCAATCGAGAAACGCAGCTTCACGGACTCGCGGTGACCGGCGGCGTGGTCTCGACCACCGGCATCGCGGGCCTGACGCTCGGCGGAGGGCTGGGCTGGCTGATGGGCAAGTACGGCCTCGCGTTGGATAATCTGCGGGCTGTCGAACTCGTCACCGCCGACGGCAAGGTTGTGCGGGCCAGCAAGCAAGAGCAGCCCGATCTATTTTGGGCCGTGCGCGGCGGCGGCGGAAACTTCGGGATTGCCACCAGTCTTGAATACGACCTCCATACGGTAGGGCCGATCATCACCGGCGGCCCGATCGTTCACCCTATCGAGCGTTCCCGCGACGTGCTGGAATTTTTCCGGACCAGCACGCGATCGCTCACGGACGAGCACATGCTGTTCGCATCCCTGACCCATGCGCCCG
>NZ_JADYVJ010000048.1:0-2156 GCF_020193715.1 Bradyrhizobium sp. IC4060
TGAAGGCTCGACGTGGAGTGATCCACGGGGGCAGGTGATGAAGACGCCGGATGACGTGGCGGAGATGTTGCGCCTGAGGGCGTGCGGGTGGGGTGTGAAGCGGATTGCGCGGCAGCTGGGCTGCAGCCATCACACGGTAAAGGACTACGTGGCGGCGGGCGGGGTGAAGCCGTTCAAGTCGCCTGAGCGGCCCAAGCGTCTCGACGGCCTTGAGGGTTGGCTGCGCGAGAGGCTCATTCGGCATCGCGGCAATGCCGACGTGGTGCGCCAGGACCTGTTGGCCGAGAAAGGCGTGACGATCAGCCGGCGGACGCTGCAACGCGCCGTGCAGCCCTATCGCCAGGTGCTGAAGGCGGAGGCGCTGGCGACGACGCGGTTTGAGACGCCGCCGGGCCGGCAGCTGCAGATCGACTTCGGGGAGCGCCTGGTCGAGATCGGAGGGGCAAAAGTCAAGGCATTCGTGTTCGTGGCAACGCTCGGGCATTCGCGACGGCTCCATGTGCGTGCGTTCCGGGCCGAGAGGCAGGAGCATTGGTTTGCCGGGCTCGAGAGCACATTCACGACCCTCGGCGGTGTGCCGGAGGAAGTGCTGATGGACAATCCACGGGCGCTCGTGGTGCGCCACGACGCGGTGAGCCGATCGGTTCAGTTCAATGACAAGCTGATCGCCTTCGCAAAACATTGGGGCTTCCGTCCTCGCGCCTGCGCACCATATCGGGCGCGCACGAAAGGCAAGACCGAGAACGGCGTCGGCTACGTGAAGAAGAACGCAATCGCCGGCCATTCCTTCCCAAGCTGGGAAGCATTCGAGGCGCATCTCGACAGGTGGGAGCATGAGGTTGCGAACGTTCGTATCCACGGCACGACCGGCGAGGCGCCGATCGTTCGCTTTGCGCGTGACGAGGCACACCGGTTGAAGCCGCTCGGCGGGCAGCCGTCGTTCGGATCGTTGCGTGAACTGACCCGCGTCGTCGGCAATGATTGCGCCGTCGAGATCGACACGAACAGCTACTCGGTGCCGTGGCGCCTTATTGGCGAGCGCGTGGCGGTGACGATCGCGGCCGGCGAAGTGCGGATCCGCCATGGATTGCACCAGGTTGCGCTCCACAAGCAATCGGAGGGACGCCGGCTGCGGATCGTCGACTCCGCTCATCTCGACGGTGTTGCTGGTTGCGATGGCGCGGTCCGCCGGGCGGAGATCGCGGCGGTGCTGGCGCCGTCTCCACCGCCGTCGTTGTTACGCCCTCTTGCCGAATACGAAGCCGTGGTCGGAGGAAGCTTCTGATGGCGCGGGCAAAGAACATAATGGAAGCAACAGCCGATCCGCTCGATGCCATGCTGGCGCGACTGCAGCTCTCCGGGATCCGCGATCAGCTCGACAGCCTGCTCGACGAGGCGGCGCGCGCGAACCTGTCGGCGCGTGAGACACTGATCCTGCTGTGCGAGCGCGAGATTGCGCGCAAGGATCATCGCCGCATCGAGATGGCACTAAAACTTGCACACTTCCCGGCCGTGAAGGAGCTCGCGGGCTTCGACTTCGAGGCGCAGCCGTCGATCGATCCGAAGCAGATCCGCGACCTGGCCGCGTCACGTTGGATCGCCAACGGCGAGAACGTGCTGCTGCTCGGTCCGCCGGGCGTCGGTAAGGCGCACCTGTCGATCGCGCTCGGGCGAGAGGCGATCCTGGCCGGTTACACGGTGCAGTTCACAACCGCGACGACGCTGGTCGCGGGTCTTGCCAAGTCGCACGGCGAGAGACGCCTGGACGAGAAGCTACTCGCCCTGTCGAAGCCAAAGCTGCTGATCGTCGACGAGCTCGGCTATCTGCCGCTCGAACCTGATGCGGCGCACCTGTTCTTCCAGCTGGTCAGCCGGCGCTACGAAACCGGTGCCATGCTGATTACCTCGAACCGCAGCGTTGCCGAATGGGGCACCGTGTTCGCCGATCCCGTGGTCGCCACCGCGATCCTCGACCGGCTCCTCCACCACAGCCAAGTGCTGACGATCCGCGGCGACAGCTATCGGCTCCGCGCCAAGCGCAAGAGCGGCCTCATCAAGCCGCCGACCGCCGGTGACGGCCCTCCGGTCGGCTCCGCCTCCCTCCGGCCCGTCACCGGCGGAAACAACCTTCAACCGAGATCATAATGCCGATGGTG
>NZ_JADYVJ010000049.1:0-2020 GCF_020193715.1 Bradyrhizobium sp. IC4060
CCGGACTACATGGTGCCATCGGCGTTCGTGCGGCTGGCGGCGCTGCCGCTGACGGTGAATGGCAAGCTGGACCGCAAGGCGCTGGCTGCGCCGGACGATGAGGCGTATGCGCATCGCGCCTATGAGCTGCCGCAAGGCGAGATCGAGATCACGCTGGCACAGATCTGGGCCGAGCTTCTGGGTGTTGAGCGGGTCGGACGCCACGATCACTTCTTTGCGCTCGGCGGGCACTCGCTGCTGGCGGTGCAACTGATCGAGCGTTTGCGGCGGCGGTCGCTGGGGGTTGAGGTGCGCACGCTGTTCGCCAGGCCGGTGCTGGCCGATCAGGCCGCAAGCCTGGGCAGTCATCAGGAGGTGGCGGTCCCGGCCAATCGGATCACCGAACAGAGTACGGCGATCACGCCAGAGATGTTGCCGCTCATTGAGCTGGCGCAGGGCGAGATCGACCGGATCATCGCCACAGTGCCCGGCGGGGTCGGCAACATCCAGGACATTTATGGCTTGTCGCCGCTGCAGGACGGCATCCTGTTCCATCATCTGTTGGCGACAAAGGGCGATCCGTACCTGCTGGTATCGCAGATGGCGTTTGCCGACCGTGGCGTGTTGGACCGCTATCTTGCTGCGGTCCAGCGGGTGGTGGACCGGCACGACATTCTGCGCACCTCGTTCGTCTGGGAGGGGCTGTCGCGCCCGGCGCAGGTGGTGTGGCGCCACGCACCGCTGGAGGTGAGCGAGGTCGAGCTGGACGGGTCTGCTGGTCCTGGCGCCGCGCAGCTTAAGAATCGGTTTGATCCGCGCCAGCACCGCATCGATCTTGGCCGAGCGCCCTTGTTGCGGTTTGTGATTGCGCGCGAGCCCGGCCATGGGCGCTGGCTGCTGTTGGAGCTGCAGCATCATCTGATCGGGGATCACACCACACTGGAGGTGATGCGTGCCGAGGTCCGCGCTGTGCTGGAGGGACGCGCGCATGAGCTGACCGAGCCACAGCCGTTCCGCAACCTGGTGGCGCAGGCGCGCCTGGGCGCTGATGCCAAGGCGGATGAAGCGTTCTTCCGGGGGTGGCTGGCAGACATCGACGAGCCGAGCACGCCGTTCGGCTTGCGCGAGGTGCGCGGCGACGGCAGCGGGGTTCGAGAGGCGCAGCGGATGCTGCCGCAGCAGCTGAACGCGCGGCTGCGCAGCCAGGCGCGACGGCTGGGGGTGAGCCTGGCGAGCCTGTGCCATCTGGCCTGGGGTCAGGTGGTGGCGCGCAGCAGCGGGCGCGAGCAGGTGGTGTTCGGCACGGTGCTGTTCGGCCGCATGCATGGGGGTGCGGGTGGCGACCGCGCGATGGGGCTGTTCATCAACACGCTGCCGCTGCGGCTTGATCTTGATGGGACCGCGGTCGAGGCGAGCGTGCGAACCACGCATGCCCGGCTGGTCGAGCTGTTGGCGCACGAGCATGCCTCGCTGGCGCTGGCGCAGCGCTGCAGCGCCATTGCGGCGCCGGCGCCGCTGTTCAGCGCGCTGTTGAACTACCGCCACAACACCGCGGCGGTCGCCAGTGCAAGCGGTGACAGTCTGGTGGGCGTGGAATGGCTGGGCGGGGAGGAGCGCACCAATTATCCGCTGACCTTGTCGGTGGAGGATTTTGGCGAGGCGCTCGGGCTGACGGCGCAGGTGGCGGAGCCTATCTCTGCGGATCGGATCTGCGGCTACATGCAGCGGGCGCTCGAGCAGCTGTCGGAGGCGCTGGAGCATGCGCCGAGCACGCCGGTGCGCGAGCTGGACATCCTGTCATCCGCCGAGCGCGCGTATCTGCTGGAGGAGCTGAACCGGACGGCATCGGCCTATCCGTCGGACGTGTGCATCCACGAGCTGTTCGAGGCACAGGTTCGCCGTGCGCCGGACGCGGTGGCGGTGGTCCATGAGGAGGAGCGGCTAAGCTATCGCGAGCTGAATGCGCGGGCCAACCGCCTGGCGCATCATCTGATCGGGCTCGGGGTCAGGCCGGACCAGCCGGTGGCGATCTGCGTTGCGC